>DASQGK010000127.1:0-11297 GCA_035632655.1 Steroidobacteraceae bacterium
GCCGCGCTGGAGCGCGCCGGGGTCATGGCGCGGGTGTGGCCGCTGACGATCGAGATGCGCGGCCGCATGGTGCACGAGCGCTCCGGACCCGCGGCGCTGCAGCCCTACGGGCAACGCCCGCACGAGGTGATCTACTCGGTCGGTCGCGCCGACCTCAACCGGATCCTGATCGAGGAGGCGCTGCGCCATCCGGGCGTCACGCTGCGCTTCAGTCAGCAGGCCCTGAGCGCCGACGTCGCCGGTGATCGGCTGCGCCTGCGCGACCTGGCGGGCGGCGCCGAACGCGAGGTAGCGCTCGCCCCCACCATCGCCACCGACGGCGCCGGCTCCGCGCTGCGCGCGAGCCTCGCGGCCGCCGGGCTCCTCGCGGTACGCGAGGAGTGGCTCGATCACGACTACAAGGAGCTCACCATCCCTGCGTCGGCGGCGGGAGCGCTCGAGCGGCACGCGCTGCACATCTGGCCGCGCGGCGGTTTCATGCTGATCGCACTTCCCAACACCGACGGCAGCTTCACGGCGACCCTGTTCCTCACGCGTGGCGGCGAGCGGGGCTTTGCGGCACTGGGCACGCCCGGCGCGGTGGCCGCCTTCTTCGCGCGTGAATTCCCCGATGCGGTGGCGCTCATTCCGCAGCTGCTCGATGAATTCGCCCGCAACCCCCAGGGACAGCTCGGCACGGTGCACGCGGCTCCCTGGCACGCCGGCGGCGGCGTGCTGCTGCTCGGCGATGCCGCGCACGCCATCGTGCCCTTCCACGGCCAGGGCATGAACGCCGCCTTCGAGGACTGCCGCGTGCTCGACGACCTGATCGGGGCGCACGAGCACTGGGAAGCCCTGTTCACGGCCTTCGAACGCGCCCGCCGTCCCAACACCGAGGCGATCGCGCAGATGGCGCTCGAGAACTACGGCGAGATGCGCGACGCGGTGCTCGACGCGCGCTTCGTGCGCCTGAAGAGCCTGGCCATGGGACTCGAGCGCCGCTTTCCCGACCGCTTCATCCCGCGCTATTCGATGGTGATGTTCCACCCGGAGATCCCCTACGCCGAGGCGCTGCGCCGCGGTGCGCTGCAGGCGCGGATGCTGGAGGAGCTCGATGCGGGTGGCGGCGGACCCGATGCTGCCCTCGCGGAACGGCTGGTGCGCGAGCGGCTGGCGCCTGTCAGCTTGGTCCCGGAGTAAGCTCGCGTGAAGTTGAGAATGCAGGTGGGGTGCCTGGCAGTGGTGGCCGCCACGCTGACGGCCTGCGACACGAAGTATTCCACGCAATTCAAGGCCGAACTGACGCTGCAAAGAAAGATCGCGCAGATCGCCGGCCAGGCTAACGGCGCCGCCCCCGCTGTGGTCGATCCGAATACCAGACTGGATGGCGCCAAGGCCGGGCCAGGACTGAAACTGACCGTCATGTACACGCTCGTGAAGGCTGAAACGCATGGCGCCGACAGTGCGACCTTCGAGGCGTTATTGGCTCCGACGATAAGGGAAAACAGCTGCACAAACCCCGACTTGCGACCGCTGATCGACCAGGGGGTCGTTGTAGTTCTGGAGTATCGCGGAAAGCAAGGCGACCCAATCGGCGTGGTCAGCGTGAATCGCGCAACGTGCGCCCCACCCAGTGACCTGAGAAAGTAGGCGCGGCCGTATCTGAGCTCAGAGCGTCCGTGCCGTTTGGCTCATTTTGGCTTGCGGAAGCGAAGCAGGAACTGATCGGTCTTGTGCCGGATGGCGGGATCGAAGACCAGCTTGCTGTGGTCGTCCGCCGGGTTCCTGAACGTGTCGTCCTCGGCGTCGAGCTTGAAACCGGCCTGCTGGAAAGTGTGCTTCACCACATCGGGATCGATGCGGTGCATTTTCTTCACGGAGTCCGCCGGATCGCTGCCGGCCCTGGCGACGTGATCCTGCACCACGACGACGCCGCCCGGCTTCAGGGCGCTGAACAATGCGCCGACCATCTGCGCGGCATCACCCATCGGGCCAGGCGCGCCTGGAGGCGCGAAATAAACGTCATGGTACGACATGACGAACAAGGCGGCATCGAGTGACCTGGCGGGCAACTTCAAGTCGGCGATCTCGGTGACCTTCTGCAGCGTGTTGGGGACACGTTTGCCTTCGAAGCGCGCGGCGAGTTTCGGTCCGACGAAGCTCGCGTAACCCCCGTTGTTGTAAACGATGACGTTGCCCTGCGGGCCGACGATGCGGGCAAGCAGCTCGCTGTAGTAGCCATCGGCCGCCAGGTAGTCGATGACCTGCATCCCGGGCCGGGCACCGAGAAAGCTCAGCACGGTTTGCGGCTTCGCCCAGGCATCGCGCTCTCGATCGGCCTGTGGGCGCTCGGGGCTCGCGATCGACGCGGCGATGGCTGTCGCATCCGCCTTCTGGTCGCGGGCGAGGAGCGGATTCGCGGAGAACCCCAGTACGAGGAGGGCCAGGAGAGCTGGCGTGGCTGGTAACCGCATGGATGACTCCGAGGCGCAAAGCCGTGGGTGGCGGCGATGATACTCCTGGAGACCGGTTGTCCGCCTGTCAGGGCCGCTTAGCGCAGTCGTCAGTGCGGGCGCGGCGCAGCGGGCCCGGCGCGCCGCTCGAGCGTCACGAACGTCACGGGATAAGCGTGCCGCTCGTCCGCCGGCTGGCTGCGGTAATCGACGTCATCCCACTGCGCCGGATCGAATGCCGGAAAGAACGTATCACCGGGCACGTCGGCGTGCACATGGGTGAGGTAGATGCGATGCGCCAGCGGCAGCAGCAGGCGATAGATCTCGGCGCCGCCGATCGCGACCAGCTCGTCGCTGTCGCGCGACTGCTCGAGCGCCTCCTCCACCGAATGCACCACGGTCACCCCCTCGGCGCGCCAGCCCGCAGCGCGCGTCAGCACCAGGTTGAGCCGTCCGGGAAGCGGACGTCCGATCGACTCGAAGGTCTTGCGGCCCATGAGGATCGGCTTGCCGAGCGTGTATTCCTTGAAGCGCTTCAGATCCTCGGGCAATCGCCAGGGCAGCGCGTTGGCGCGGCCGATGACGCCGTTCTGCGCCATGGCGACGATGAGGGAGATCAGCGGGCGTTGCGGTGCGTTCATGCGGGGCGATTATTGCAAGCGCCCCGTCAGATCTCCACCGCGGTATTGAGCACCACCAGGTCGCGGAACGGCATGCGGAAGAATTCCGCCGCCTGCGTGCTGTACTGCTGCATGCGCGCGAACAGCCGGCGCTGCACGCCGCGCACGCCGGGCAGCGGCCGCGCCCGCACCACGTGGCGGCCGACGAAGAACGAGCTGTCTTCGGTGAATACGCGCAGCCCGCGCGTGCGACAGGCCTTGAGTGCCTCGGCAACGTCGGGGGTCTCCATGAAGCCGAAGCGCGCGGTGATGTAGTACACCCCGGGGACGGTCTCCTCGATCTGCAGCCTCCCGGCCGGGTCCTGTCGCGGCGTATCGGCGATTTCGACGTTGAGGATGATCACGCGCTGGTGCACGACGCCGTTGTGCTCGATGTTGCGGATCAGCGCGGAGGGCACCAGGGTGGCATTGCTGGCGAGGAACACACCGGTGCCGGGCACACGCTGCACGCCGGCCACGAGCTTCGGCAGGTCGCTGCGCGGCACGGCGAGCTTGGCGAGCGCGGCGCGCAGCTCGAGCCGTCCGTTGCGCCAGGTCATGAAGATGAAGTAGAGGATCGCGCCCAGCGTGAGCGGTATCCAGCCGCCCTGCGGGACCTTGGTCATGTTCCCGGCGACGAAGGCGAGGTCGGTGACGAGGATCACGCCGAAGACAGCGGCGACCCGCCACCTGGGCCAGTTCCATTGCGTGGTGGCGACGAAGGCGCCGAGCACGGTGGTGACGGCCATGGTGCCGACCACGGCCGCGCCGTAGGCGCCGCCGAGCGCATCCGAGGAGCCGAAGCCGACCACGAACAGGATGACCGCCGGGAACACCACCCAGTTGACCATCGGTACGTAGATCTGGCCCTGCTCGAGCGCCGAAGTCTGCAGCACTCTGAGGCGCGGCAGGAGGTCGAGGTGCACCGCCTGGCTCGCCATGGAGAAAGCGCCCGAGATCGTCGCCTGCGAGGCGATCACTGCCGCCGCGGTCGCCAGCGCCACCAGATACGGCAGCACCGCCGCAGGCACCAGGTGATAGAGCGGGTGCTCGATCGGCTTGCCGATCTCGAGCAGCAGCGCGCCCTGTCCGAAGTAGTTGAGCACCAGCGCCGGACCCACCAGCACGAACCACGCGATGCGCACCGGCTCCCTGCCGAAATGGCCCATGTCGGCATACAGCGCTTCGCCGCCGGTGATGGCCAGAAACACCGCGCCGATGATCGCCAGCGCCACCTGCGGCCGGTGAAACAGCAGGGTGAGGCCTTCGGCCGGGTTGAGCGCCACCAGCACATGCGGGTTGCGCACGATGGGGATGACGCCGATGACGGCGATGACGACGAACCAGATCACCATGATCGGCCCGAAGAGCGCGGCCACGCTCGCGGTGCCGCGATGCTGATAGGCGAACAGCACCGCGATCACGCCGATGGTCACCGGGATCACCCAGCTCTTGAAGCCGGGATCGAGCACCTCGAGACCCTCGACGGCGCCGAGCACGGAGATGGCCGGTGTAATGAGCGCATCGCAGAAAAAGAACCCGGTGCCGGCGAGTGCCAGCCCCACCGCCACCTTCGCCCAGGTGCTGCCGGTGATCAGCCGCCGCTGCGCCAGCGCAAACAGCGCCAGGATTCCGCCCTCGCCCTGGTTGTCCGCGCGCATGATCACGGTGAGGTACTTGATGCTCACCGAGATGGTCAGCGCCCAGAAGATGAGCGACAGCACCCCGAGCACCGCTTCGGCATTGAAGGCGCCGGAGGTATCGAGCGCCGACTGCATCGTGTACAGCGGACTGGTGCCGATGTCGCCGTAGACGATGCCGGTCGCGGCGACCACGGCCGCGGGGCGCAGGGGGCGTGCGCCGTTCATGTGGCGCGCCGTTTCCGCCGCCGCGGCCACATCATCGTGCCGCGGCAGGCGCGCGCGCCGCAATGACAGGCGAAAATGGCGTCGATATCGGGCGGATCGTCGGGCTCACGCCGGATCTGATAGTCGTAGGTCAGCTCCTCACCCGGGGCGATGCTGCGGATCGCATCGATGAACACCCGCGAGCGCTCGATCACCGACGCGCAGTTGGGCTGACAGCCGTGATTGACGTAGCGCGCCTCGTTGCCGTCGACCCCGGCATCGATCACCGTGGCCTCGTCGGCGATGAAGAGAAACGTGTGGCTGTCGTGCACGTCCTTGTGATCGTAGCGTCGGTCGGCCTCCTCGTGGGAGATGCGCTCGCCGAGGTACTCGATGACGCGCGTGCCGGGGGCAATGCGCTGCAGCGCGAACACGCCGAGCCCGTGGAGCGGGGAAGCGCGCACCTCGATGAGCGGCTGCGACAACGGGCGCACGGCGCTCATACGGCGACCGGCGCGCGGATCGGCGCGTGGTGCTGGTAGTCCTGCACCTCGAAGTCCTCGTAGCGGTAGTCGAAGATGCTCGCGGGGCGCCGCAGCAGCGTGAGGCGCGGAGCCGGGAACGGCGTGCGCGAGAGCTGCAGGTCCGCCTGCTCGAGATGGTTGAGGTAGAGGTGACAGTCGCCGCCGGTCCAGACCAGCTCGCCGGGGGCGAGGTCCGCCTGCTGCGCCAGCATGTGGGTGAGCAGCGCGTAGCTCGCGATGTTGAAGGGCACGCCGAGGAAGAAGTCGCAGCTGCGCTGGTATACCTGCAGCGACAGCCGCCCGGCCGCGACGTGCAGCTGGAACAGCAGGTGGCAGGGTGCGAGCGCCATCTGCGACAGCTCGCCCACGTTCCAGGCGCTCACCAGATTGCGGCGCGAGTCCGGGTCGCGCTTCAGCCGCTCGACCGCCTGCGCAATCTGGTCGATGGCGCGCCCGTCGGCCGCTTGCCACGCGCGCCACTGGTGGCCGTACACCGGTCCGAGCTCGCCGCGCTCGTCCGCCCACTCGTCCCAGATGCTGACGCCGTGCTCGCGCAGCCAGGCGACGTTAGTGTCGCCGCGCAGGAACCAGAGCAGCTCGTAGATCACCGACGGCAGGTGAACCTTCTTGGTGGTCACGAGCGGAAAGCCCCGGGCGAGATCGAAGCGCAGCTGCTGGCCGAAGAGCGCGAGCGTCCCCGTCCTGGTGCGGTCGGGCTTGTGCACCCCCTCGGTGCGGATGCGGCGCATCAGGTCGAGGTACGGTTTCATGACGCCGGCGCGAAATTCCCCGACGGGGAGCGCCTGCTGTACGCCCACAGGAGCATCGCCGCGCCGGCGAGGATCATCGGCAGCGACAGCACCTGCCCCTCAGTGAGCCAGCCGCCGGCGAGATAGCCGATGTGCTCATCCGGCAGGCGCACGAACTCGACTAGCGAGCGCGCGATGCCATAGATGAGGAGAAAAAGGCCGGAAGGCGCCAGCCGCGGGCGCGGCTTCGAGGTGAACCACCACAGAATCGAGAACAGCACCAGCCCCTCGAGCGCCGCCTCGTACAGCTGCGTGGGATGGCGCACCTGGCCCTGAAACTCGAAGCCCCACGGGAGCGTCGTCGGCTTGCCCCACAACTCGCCGTTGATGAAATTGCCGATGCGCCCGAAGAACAGGCCCAGCGCCGGCAGCGGCGCGGTGAAATCGTAGACGTCGGCCGCCCGGCGTCCACGGCGCCAGGCGAAGAGCGTGAGCGCCAGGACCACGCCCAGCAGCCCGCCGTGGAAGGACATGCCGCCATCCCAGATCTTCAGCGGGTACCAGGGGTCGGCCGCCCAGAACTGCAGGCCGTAGAACAGCACATAACCGATGCGTCCGCCGAAGATGACGCCCAGCATGGCGAAGAAAATCAGGTCATCGACATCCACCGGCTTCCAGGTCGAGCCGGGAGTGCGGGCGCGCCGCCGCGCCAGCCACCAGCCGCCCGCGAAGCCGAGCAGGTACATGATGCCGTACCAGTGCACCCGGATCGGGCCCAGGGAGAAGGCTATCGGATTGATGGCCGGGTACCGGATCATCAGGCGCGCAGTTTAGCCGACCGCACGCGTCACGCGGCAGAAGAACGCCTTGAGGTAGCGCGTCTCGGGGACCGCTGGATGTATCGGGTGATCGGGCGATTGTCCGCCCACCTCGAGAATCTGCACGAAGCGGCCTGCGTGCCGCGCCGCGCTCTGGATGGCGCCGAGCAGCTCCTCGGGAGCGAGATGCCAGGAGCAGGAACACGAGACCAGCACGCCCTCCTCGCCGATCAGACCCAACGCGAGCTGGTTGAGCTTGCGATATGCGGCCTGTCCCTGCGGGATGTCCTTCTTGCGCTTGATGAAGGCCGGCGGATCGAGAATCACCGCATCGAAGCGCCCCTGCCGCGCGGCGAGATCCCGCAGCGCCTCGAATGCATCGGCCTGCAGCGTCTCGATGGCGAGCCCGTTGCGGGTCGCGTTGGCGCGCGCGAAATCGAGCGCCCCCTGCGAGGAATCGATGCAGCACGCCTCGGCCGCGCCCGCGCGCAGCGCCGTCAGGGCCCAGCCGCCGACGTATGAGCACACGTCCAGCACGCGCGCACCCGGTGGCAGGTAGCGCGCGAAGCGCGCGCGGTTGGCCGTCTGATCGTAGAACCAGCCGGTCTTCTGGCCGTGCGCAAGCGGCGCCCGGAAGCTGAGGCCCGCTTCCTCCACCGTCAGATCCTGCGGCGCCTCCCCGAAGGCGACGCCGCTCTCCTGCGGCAGCTGCTCGAGGTCGCGGGCGGCGCTGTCGTTCTTCCAGTAGAGGGCCGCGGGCCCGACGACCTGGCGCACCGCCGCCGCCACCTCATCCTTGAGCGCCTCCATGCCGGCGGTGGCGATCTGGCCCACGACCACCTCTCCGTAGCGGTCGAGCACCAGCCCCGGGAGCCCATCGGACTCGCCGAACACCCAGCGGTAGTACGGTGCTGCGCTCAGGTGCCGGCGCAGGGTCAGGGCAGACTCGAGGCGCGCGGTGATGAGCGTGCGATCGATGGGGTGCGCCGCATCGCGCGACATGATGCGTGCGCAGATCAGCGCATGCGGGTTGACGTAGGCGAAGCCCACGAAGGCATCGCGGTGAGTACGCAGCTCGGCGAGCGCACCGGGCGCGAACGCGCTCAGCGGGCTGCGCTCGGTGTCGACTTCGTTACTGAATACCCACGGGTGACCGGCGGCGAGGCGCCGCTCCTCGCCGCGCTTCAGGATGAGTGTGGCCAAGGAGCGAGTATACAATTGTCGTTTCTCGACTCCGAGGTGAAGCGTGTCGTCAGCGCGTGGCGCGGTTGCGCTGTTGGGTCTGCTCGCGTTCGCCGGCGCCGCCGGCGCCTCCACCCAATCCCTGCTCGAGCCTCTCACGTGGCGCTCCGTCGGGCCTTACCGGGGCGGCCGGGTACTCGCCGTGAGCGGCGTCCCGGGCGAGCCGCATCATTTCTACTTCGGCTCGGTGAATGGCGGTGTCTGGGAGACGCGCGACGCCGGCCGCACCTGGACGCCGGTTTTCGACTCGGCGCCCGTCGGCTCGATCGGCGCCCTCGCAGTGGCGCCCTCGGATCCGCAGGTGCTCTACGCCGGCACCGGTGAGGCCGACATGCGCTCGGATATCGCACAGGGTACCGGCGTCTATCGCTCCGACGATGGCGGACGCAGCTGGCGCCCGATCGGGCTCGAGGACTCGCAGCAGATCGGCCGGATCCTCATCGACCCTGCCCACCCGGACAGCGTGCTGGTCGCGGCGCTCGGCCATCCCTACGGCCCCAACGAGATGCGCGGCGTCTACCGCTCGACGGATGGCGGCAGGAACTGGCAACGCACGCTCTACAGGGATGCCGACACCGGCGCGATCGATCTCGCCTTCGAGCCCGGCCATGCCGACGTGGTCTACGCGGCCTTGTGGCAGACGCGCAGGCCGCCCTGGAACGTGTATCCGCCTGCGAGCGGGCCCGGAGGCGGTCTCTACAAGTCGACCGACGGCGGACAGACATGGACGCCGCTCGCTGGCGGCGGTTTGCCGGATCATCCGGGCCGCATCGGCCTGGCGCTCGCGCCGTCGCGACCGCAGCGCGTATATGCCGTGGTCGATGCCGCGGCAGGCGGGCTCTACCGTTCGGACGATGCGGGCGCGAGCTGGACCCGGGTCGGCGATGACGCGCGTGTCTGGAAGCGCGGCTGGTACTTCGGCGGCGTCACGGTCGATCCCAGCAACGCCGACGTGGTCTATGTCTGCAACACCGGCGTCTTCCGCTCGGTCGACGGCGGCCGCACTTTCCTGCCCGTCAAGGGCGCTCCGGGCGGCGATGATTACCATCAGCTGTGGATCGACCCGGCCGCTCCCGAGCGGCGCATCCTCGGCGTCGATCAGGGCGCGGTCGTGACACTCGACGGCGGAGCGACCTGGAGCTCCTGGTTCAACCAGCCCACCGGCCAGTTCTATCACGTGGTCACGGACGGGCGCTTCCCGTACTGGATCTACGGCTCGCAGCAGGACTCGGGCGCGGCCGCGATTCCCAGCCGCACCGATAACATCGATGGCATCAACCTCACCGAGTTCCGCGAGTCCGCGGTCGGCGGCGAGAGCGACAACCTCGCTCCCGACCCGGATGAGCCGCAGATCGTCTTCGGCGGGCGCGTGGACCGGGTCGACCTGCGCACCGGCCAGAAGCGCAGCGTCGCGCCCACGCTGGCGTGGCCCGACCTCTACCGCAGCAGCTGGACCCTGCCGCTCATCTTCGGGGCGCCGGCCCCTCACGCACTGTACTTCGCCAACCAGCGCATCTTCCGCACCACCGATCGCGGGGCCCACTGGCAGCCCATCAGCCCCGACCTCAGCCGCAAAGATCCCACGGCTCCCGCGACGCTCGATGCGGCGACTGCGGACGATCACGAGAGCGCCGGCGCGCGCCGCGGAGTCGTGTATGCGATCGGTCCGTCGGCGCGCAGCGCCGCGCTCATCTGGGCGGGCACCGATGACGGCCTCGTGTGGCGAACCCGGGACGGCGGCGCCCACTGGCAGGACGTGACGCCCGGCGCCCTCACCGCCTGGTCCAAGGTGGCGGCCATCGAGCCCTCGCACTTCGATGAGCGGAGCGCCTACATCGCGGTCGATCGCCACCGGCTCGACGATCCGCGCCCCTACATCTATCGCACCCACGACGGGGGCGCGAGCTGGACGCTGATCGTGGACGGCATTGCCGACGGCGGCGTGCACAACTCGGTGAACGTCGTGCGCGAGGATCCGCTGCGGCGCGGACTCCTCTACTGCGGCACCGAGCGGGGCGTGTATTTCTCGCTCGACGACGGCGTGCACTGGCAGCCGCTGCAACGCAACCTCCCGCGCACCTCGGTACGCGACCTCGACGTCCATGGCTTCGATCTCGTCGTTGCAACCCACGGGCGCGGGTTCTGGATCATGGACGACATCGCGCCGCTGCGCGCGCTCGCCGACGATGCGGGCGATGACAGCCGCCTGCTGCCGCCGGCACCGGCATACCGCGTGCGGCCCACGGGGTTCATCGGCTCGCCGATGCCGAAGGACGAACCGAGGGGCGCCAACCCGGCTCCCGGCGCTTACATCGATTACGTGCTCGCCCCCGCGGCGACCGGCGTCGTCCAGCTCACCATCACCGACAGCCGCGGCGCAAGCGTGCGCACGTTCCGCAGCGACGATCCCCCAACGCGGGCCGATCTCACCAAGGTAGTGACCGCGCCGGAGTGGATCGAGGCACCCGCGGTGCTGGCAGACGGAGCGGGAGCCCATCGCTTCGTCTGGGATCTGCACTACGCGCCCCGCCCGACCCTGGTGAGCGACGATATGGAGTTGAATGACGAGGGCGTCTGGGCGCCGCCGGGCAGGTACCGGCTCGAGCTCAAGGCAGGCGGTCAGGTCTATCGGCGGACGCTCACCCTCGCCGCCGACCCGCGCGTGAAGCTGCCGCCGGCCGCCTACGCCCGCCAGTTCGCGCTCGCCCGCGAGATCGAGGATGCGCGGGTCGAGATCGCGCGGGCACTCGCCGAGTCCGGCCGCATCCACGCGGCGATCGCCGCGCAGCGCCGCAACGCCGGCGGCGCCAGCGCCGCGGCGCTGAGCGAGGCCGAGGCAGAGCTCGCCGCCGTCAGCGACCCCGAGCCCGCCAGGCGCTCACCGGACTCGATCGGCCGCCCGCCGACCACCACACACGGTCTGCGCTATCTCGAGGCGGCCTTCCGCGAGCTCGCGCGCGCCGTCGACGGTGCGGATGGCGCCCCCAGCGTCGACGCCGAACGCGGCTACGCGCTGCAGCGGGCGC
>DASQGK010000128.1:0-15129 GCA_035632655.1 Steroidobacteraceae bacterium
CCTCGTCTTCGAGTGGATGCCGTAGGAAACGATGAGCATCTCGCCGTCCAGCGCATAAAGACCCTGCACCTGTCGCCCGCCATGCTCGGCTGTGACGCTGATCCATTGCGGGGATTTCTCGTTCATGAGGCGTCTCTCCCCGGCATCTTCAGCAGATTCGACAGATCCAGGGCTGCGACGGGCTTGAGAAGATAGCGCTCGAAGCCCGCTACGCGGGCGAGCTCGCGGCCCTCGTGCCCACGCCGCGTCGTCAACGCGATCAGGCGCAGCTTGCGTGTTCGTGCGCGCTCCCGCAGCGCCTGCGCCAGTGCGTAGCCATTGACATCCAGCAGGTCGACTTCCAGCAGAACGACGGCGGGCTCGAAATCGGCCGCGATAGCCAGCGCAGCGTGGCCGGAGTAGGCGACGCGGGTCTCGGGGTAGCCGGCTGCGTGCAACATGAGCTCGAGCGAAGATGCGGAGCTCACGTCGTTGTCGATGATGAGAATCGGCAGGGGCGCGGCGGCAAGCGGCGTCTGACCGCCCTCATCCTCCCAGGATTCCAGCTGGGACACGGTGGCGCCATCGTGGGTGTAGCTGCGGGAGGACGTGCGGCGCACGCTCTCTCTGCGATGGACCTTCTCGCTCTGCTCCGCCTGCTCGAACCTGCGCTCACCCCTGAGGATGGGTGCCTCACTGACGATCCCGACACTGACATCGACAGCGGGCGGGTCAGCTCGAACGAGGGATTCGCCATCCGTCTCGCGTACCGGGTCCATAGAAATTCTTCCTTCATGAAGCTGCAGCGTGCAGCGGGCCGCTCGCCGGGCAAGCCAGTATGGCCCCTATGGGCTCATGCCGTACTGATGCTTGTACCCTTGATTTATCGAGGAGACGCCCCAATGGCGCATGCCTCGAAGTGGTCGCGGCTGCTTCCGCCATGAACGGTCAAGCTGCGAGGAGATGTACCATTCCGGAAGGCCGCCATTCGGGGTGGCTGCTTCGAGGAGAACCGGATGCAAGCAAGTCTGCGTGCACTGAAGATCATGCTCGGCGGGACGGTCGCCGCGCTCATGATCGGATCGACCGGGAGCGCTGCGGCGGCCCCGGAGGCATGGCCGCCGAGCAAGGCGAGTGCGCCCACGCCGAGGGTGTCGGGTATGCCAGCGGAGCTTGCCAGGCACCTGGCCAACTTTGACGACCTCGATTTCCACGTCTACACGGGCCAGCAGTGGGAAAACCTGCACAAGAGTCACGCCCGGAACATCGTTGTCCATTATCCAGATGGCCATACGACCCAGGGCATTCCGGATCACGTCAAGGAGCTGAAGTTCATGTGGACCTTCGCTCCGGACAACCGCATCACCGAGCACTCGATCCGCGTTGGGACGGCGGACGGGGAATGGACGGCGGTCACGGGCTTCCTCGACGGCACTTTTACCAAGCCCATGGTGTTGCCAAATGGCACGGTGATCCAGCCAACGGGCAAGGCCTACCACCTCCCCATGGCGACCCTCGGTCATTGGAATAAGGAGGGAACCATGTCCGAGGAGTATCTCTTCTGGGACAACTCGACTCTCATGCAGCAAATTGGTGTCGGCAAATAGGCGGCTCCGCTCCGCGCTCAATCGAAGAATTGCCCGCCGGTATCCTCGAAGGACTGAGGGATCTTTGCCATGCAAACGGTGACCTTGAATAACGGACTTCTCATGCCGGCCGCCGGCTACGGCGTTTTTCAAATTGCGGACGCCGGGGAATGCCGCCGCTGCGTGATCGATGCGATCCAGCTTGGATATCGCCTGATCGATACGGCTGCCTCCTACATGAATGAGGCCGCCGTGGGGCAAGGGATCAGGAGCAGCGGGGTGCCGCGTGAGCAGCTGTTTGTAACTACGAAATTGTGGGTGCAGGACACCGGCTACGAACACACGCAAAAGGCCATCGACGATTCCCTGCGCCGGCTCAAATTAGACTACCTCGATCTGTATCTGATTCACCAACCGTACGGCGATGTGCACGGCTCCTGGCGTGCCATGCAGGATGCCTGCCGTGGCGGAAAACTGCGTGCCATCGGCGTCAGCAATTTTCAACCGGACCGGCTGATGGATATCGTCGTGTTCAACGAGATCAAGCCTGCTATCAACCAAATCGAAGTCAACCCGTTCCAGCAGCAAAGCGAGAGCATCGCTCTCATGCGTGAACTCAATGTGCAGGCCGAGGCCTGGGCTCCCTTTGCCGAGGGTCGCAACAACCTGTTTCAGAACCAGGTGCTGCACGCCATCGCGGGCAAACACGGCAAGACTCCGGGACAAGTCGTGCTGCGCTGGGTAGTACAGCGCGGCATCGTGCCGCTGGCCAAGTCCGTGCGTAAGGAGCGGATGGCGGAGAACCTGGCGATCTTCGATTTCGAGCTCGATAAGGACGACATGGACAAGATTGCCGCTCTGGATACCGGTACAAGCAGCTTCTTTTCTCACCGCGATCCGGCGATCGTGAAGTGGATGAGCGAGCGCAAGCTGAACATCTGACGCCAGGCCCACACACGCCCGCGCCGAGTCTTCAGTGCGCGCCCGCTGCGTGGGTCCCTGAGCGCGAAGAAGCCGCCGTCATGAACTCAACCGGCACCATGGTGTAGCGGTAATACGCGGGATTGCGCCAGTCCCCGGCCACCGCGATGAAGGCCTGAAGGCCCTGCCCTGCCGGGACCTGGAATTTGGCCAGCACCCGCGGGATGTACCAGCCCTGCGGCTGGATGCGCACGGTCTTGATCTTCTTCCAGGGTCCCCAGGGCTTCGGGGATTCATAGAACGCGAAGTCGGTGGTGTCGATCCTGCCCGCGTGGCCGTTGCCGATCGGGTAATACCAGGCCACCATGACATAGCGGCCGAGGGCGGGCAGATAGGTCACGCCCGTCTCGCCGCACTCGCCAGGCGCCTCGATGATGGGGGCGGCCGCGGACATCCGCGCGCTCCAGCTCGAGTCGAGCATTCCGTCGCCGCCGCGGTAGAAGGTCCAGTCCGCCGCCCGCAGCGCGCCGATTCTCGACCGCGGAACGCGCCCCAGGATGTAGTCGTCGCCGTTGTCCCAGAAGCCATTGTTGGACGTTGCGTAGACATAGCGATCGGCGTTGTCGCGCGTCGCGGCCGCGTACTCCCTGCCGTAATGGATGAAGAACGGCGTGGCGAACCGCATGCCAGGAAACATCGGATGCCGGAGGTTCTCCTGCATCGGGCGCGTCCAGTGCTCTCCATGGTCGCTCGATTTGACGATGCTGGCGTCGATCCGCGTCTGTCTGCCGCCATAGCGCGGATCGACATACCGATCCATGCCGATCGACATGTAGAGCACGCCGGCGATGGAGACAGTGCCGCCGCTCTTCCAGTTGCGGCCATCGAGCGCAACCGGCGCGTTCAACTCTCCATAGTCGTCCATGAGGCTCTGCAAGTGCCCGGTCAGCCCGAGCGGAGCGCTTCCCGAGATCCGGTTGAAGGCGATGTTGCGTCTCAGGGTTCCAAATCCTGCGCCATCGTTGACCGCGGAATAGAGTCGATCGTCCCCGGACCAGGCGGGGTCCCAGGAATCGCCGTCGGAGTCGTAGTAAGTCGGCGCCCCGAGCCGCACGTCCGCGATGGGCGGCGCCGCTTCAGGCGCGGCGGCCTGGCTGCCGGCTGGCGCCGACAATGAACAAAAGAAAAGAACGAGCGCCGTCGCAGCGATCTGCAGGATCTTGACGAGCCGCTGCGCGGTGTGCGACGTCACGGTCGGTGAAGTGTACTCCGAGGCCGCCGATGCTACCCTCCGCCGGACGTGCCCGGCTCGAGCGAGACCCATGCCATGAGCGAATTGGAGATCGGCGATCAAGCGCTGTCCGGTCTGATCGATGAGGCCTCGCGACTCGCGCGCAGCTACTGGGCATCGATAGGCAGCCGGCCCGCATACCCCCTCACCAGCGGAGCCGAGACGGCCAGGCGCTTCTCGAGGCCGTGGGCCGAGGACGGGCTGGGGGGCGAGGTGCTGGGTGAATTCAAGCTCATCGCCGAACACTCACGTCCCTCCGGAGCGGGCTTCTTCGGCTATGTCTTCGGCTCGGGCGAGCCGGTCGGTGCGCTTGGAGAGATGCTGGCCGCGGTGCTGAACCAGAACGTGACCGGATGGCGCTCCGGGCCTGCGGCAACTTCGATCGAGCATACGGTCGTCGGCTGGCTGGCAGAGGCAGTCGGCTGCGCCGGCTTCACGGGGAGCCTGTGCGGCGGCGGCTCGGCGGCGAATCTGATGGCGCTGGCGATGGCGCGCGAAGCGAAATGCCCGGCCAACGAGGAAGGCGCGCGCCCCTGCGTCGTGTACGCCTCGGAACAGGTGCACATGTCCATTCCGAAGGCGGTTGCGCTGCTCGGAATCGGCCGAAGAAATCTGCGCCTGATCCCCGTTGACGGGGAGTTTCGCATGCGGGTGGAGGACCTGGAGGCGGCCATCGGCGCAGACCGGCGCGCCGGCAGGACGCCCATCGCCATCGTCGCGACCGCCGGCACGGTGAACACCGGCGCGATCGACCCGCTGTCGCAGATCGCCGCGATCGCGAAGCAGCAGCAGCTGTGGTTGCATGTCGATGGCGCCTATGGGGGGCTGGCCGCACTCGCAGTCCCCGACAGGTTCCCGGGACTCGCGTTGGCCGACTCCCTGTCGCTCGATGCGCACAAGTGGCTTTACCAGACCGTCGACTGCGGTTGCCTGCTCTACCGTGATGCGCACCCGGCGCGCAAGGCCTTTTCCCACAGCGGCGATTACGCCCGGGCGCTGAGTCAGGACCCCATCGAGGGCTACGCATTCTTCGAGGAGTCGCTCGAGCTCTCGCGGCGTTTTCGCGCACTGAAGCTCTGGCTCTCATTGCAGTATCACGGGCGCCGGGCATTCCGCTCGGCCATCGATCAGGACTTAAGACATGCGCAACTGCTGGCGGCGGCCATCCGCTCGCAGCCGGAACTGGAGCTGCTGGCGTCCGGTCCCCTGAGCGTGGTCTGCTTTCGACACCGCACCTCGGACAACGCCGCGATCCTCGAGCGGGTGATCGCACGCCGGCGCGTCTACCTCTCCAACGCGACGATTCACGGCCGCTTTGCGCTGCGGGCGTGCTTCGTCAACCACCGCACCAGGGAAGACGACGTACGGGCGATCGTGGCGGAAGTCCTGGCCGCTGCACGGGAGTAGATGAGAATGAGCACGAAACCCAAGGGCCTCGTCATGAGGCACGCGCCGCGCAGCGGCGCCACGGCGCTGGCAGTGACGGACGCCGAACGCGCGGCGCGAGTGCGCCTCGCGGCGTGCTACCGCATCTTCGACCACCTGGGCTGGACCGAGTCGATCTTCAATCACATCACGCTGCGCGTCCCGGGGCCGGAGACGGTCTTCCTCATCAACCCCTTCGGCCTGCACTACCGCGAGGTGACCGCCTCCAACCTGGTGGCGGTCGACATCGAGGGCCGTCCCGTGCGCCCCACCCGCCACCCCGTCAACCTCGCAGGCTTCGTGACCCACAGCGCGATCCACGGGCACATCGGCGCGGCACACTGCGTGATGCACACCCACACCACGACCGGCAGCGCGGTCGCCTGCAGCGAGCGGGGACTGTCGCACGACACCTTCTACGGGGCGCAGCTGCACGGGCGGATCGCCTACCACGTCTTCGAGGGTGTGACGGTCGATGCCGGGGAGCGCGAGCGCATGCTCGCGAGCCTCGGAGAGAAGCGCCTGCTGATCCTGCGCAACCATGGGCTCCTCACCTGGGGCGAAACGCTCGAAGAGGCCTTCATGTGGCTGTGGCTGCTGCAGCGCGCCTGCGACGTGCAGGTGGCCGCCGCCGCGCTCGGGCCGCTGACGCAGCTCCCGCCGCGGGTGCTGGCGCAGACGCATCTCGAGGCGGCCGGAGATCAGCCCGAGGTCTGCCGGGCGGCTTTCGAGGCTCTGGTCAGGGCCGTCGAGGCCCGCGATCCCTCTTATCGCGACTGAGCGCGCCCGCAGCCGCGCGCTTCAATAGCCCCCGGTGGGCGGCGCCTGCGGGGCGCCCGCGCCGTCGCGGTAGGCCGCGAGCAGATCCCGGCAGGCGCGCACCAGCAGCGTGGTGTCGACCCCCACCGCGACGAAGCCCGCGCCGGCCTCGAGGTAGGCCTGCGCGAGGCTGCGATCCGAGCTCAGCACGCCCGCCGCCTTGCCGGCGGCGCGCACGACGCCGATGCCGCGCACGATGGCCTCGTGCACCTTCGGATCGCCCATGCGCCCGATGAGCCCCATCGAGGCCGCAAGGTCGGCGGGTCCGAAGAACACGCCATCGACGCCCGGGGTGGCGGCGATCGCGGCGAGATTCGCAAGTCCGCTCACCGATTCCACCTGCACCAGCACGCACAGCTCGCCCGCGCAGCGCTCGAGGTAGCCCTCGACCTGGTTCCAGCGCGAGGCGCGCGCCAGCGCGCTGCCGACGCCGCGCATGCCCGCGGGCGGATAGCGCGTGGCGGCGACGACGCGCGCGGCCTGCACCGCCGATTCGACCATCGGCACGAGCAGGTTCTGCGCGCCGATGTCGAGGTAGCGCTTCAGGAGCGTCGCATCGTCGGATGCGGTGCGCACCACGGCCTGCGAGGCATAGGGCGCGAGCGCCTGCAGCTGGCGCAGGATGCTGCGCGGGTCGTTGGGGGCATGCTCGCCATCGAGCGCCAGCCAGTCGAAACCGGTGCTGGCGATGAGCTCGCTCACATAGGCGTCGGCGAGCCCGACCCACAGGCCGATCTGGCGCCGACCGGACTGAAGCGCGGCTTTGAAGGCGTTTACCGGCAGCTGCATGGCGCGACCCTCAGACGAAGCGGAATGAGATGGCTCCCAACCGGCCGAAATCGGCGCGCAGCTCATCGCCGCGCACCGCAGTCGTCGGGCGGGTGAACGAGCCGCTCAGGACGAAGTCGCCGGCGTTGAGCTGCTCGCCGTGGGCGGCGATCTTGTTGGCGAGCCAGGCGACGCCGTGGGCGGGGTGATCGAGCACGCCGGCGGCAAGCCCGGTCTCCTCGATGACCCCATTCTTATATAAGAGTGCGCCCACCCAGCGCAGGTCGAGCTCGGCGGGCCCGGTCCGGCTCTCACCCGCCACCACGCCGGCATTGGCGGCGAAATCCGCGATCGTATCGAAGACCTTGCGCGGCGCGCGGGTCTCGCGGTCGAACTGCTCGATGCGCGCGTCGATGATCTCGAGCGCCGGGGTGACATGGGCGGTGGCCCCGAGCACCGCCTCGAGCGTCACGCCGGGACCGCGCAGCGCGCTCTTCAACACGAACGCCAGCTCCACCTCGATGCGCGGAGCGATGAAGCGCGCGATGGGGATGTCGGCCCCGTTGGCGAAGAACATGTCGTCCATGAGCGGGGCGTAGTCGGGCTCGGTGATTTGCGATGCCTGCTGCATGGCGCGCGAGGTGAGGCCGATCTTGCGGCCGAGGATGCGGCGGCCGTCGGCGATCTCGAGCTGCACCCAGGCGCGCTGGATGGCGTAGCCGTCCTCGATGCTCATCCCCGGATGCGCGCGCGAGAACTGACGCAGCTGGCGGCACTCCTTGCGCGCCCGGTACAGCTCGCGCGCGAGCTGCTCGATGAGGGACTGCGACAGCACGCTCACGGCTTGCGGAACAGGGGATGGATGGTGCTCTCCTTGGCGTCGAAGACCTCCGGGCCCTCGTCGATCTGCAGCGTGAGCCCCAGGTAGCGCGCCGCGAACACGGGCGCGAAGTGCGCCTTGGCCGCGGCGAGCAGCGCCTCGCCCGCCCGCTGCCTGACCGCGGCACTACGGCCGCGGCCCATGCGCAGGTTGAGATAGACGAAGGCGTAGTCGCGCTTGCCGTCGGCGATGGCGCAGTGCCTGGCCGGATAGGCGAATACCCGCACCCCGCCGGTGGGGAACACCTGCTGCGACTGCTCATCGCGCACCCCCAGCATGGCATCCGCCAGGGTGCGGCACAGTGCGCTCATGTCCGTCTCGGTCTCGAGATTGGCGCTGTAGAGGACGACCAGGTGTGGCATGAGCGCGCCGTCCTTCAGGCGGCGATGTCCATCGTGGCGATGGTGCAGCCGACGGCGAAGATCGGTATCGGGGCATAGTGCTCGAGGTGGCCCTGGCCGCGGGCGGCGGCGGCTACGCTGATGAAGGTGCGGATCTCGAAGCCTCCCTGGCCGGCGTCGCGGTAGGTGTCGGCGTCCGAATAGGCGAGCAGCGCCGCCTTGTCGTTGCGCACCCAGCGATCGAGCAGCTGCCGGTCCCAGGCCTCGTTGATCCGGCCGGAGTCGGGCGTCGCCGGCCAGTGCGAGATGCCGCCGGTGCCGATGAGGGCGATGCGCTCGTCCACGGCATCGCTCGCGCGCCGCAGCGCCTCCCCGAAGGCCCAGACCCGCGTCAGCGGCGCGAGCGGCGGACCCTGGCAGTTGATATTCACCGGCACCACGGGGAGGTCGTAGCGCGGCGTGAGGAAGTGCAGCGGCACCATGATGCCGTGATCGAACTGCCACTCCTCGGCATAGGCGACGTCCACCGTCTGCATGATCGCCCCGATCAGGCGGCGCGAGAGCGCGGCATCGCCCGGAATGACGGTGCGCGCGATGCCGAGCCAGGCCGGATCCTCGATCGGGCCGGCGTAGCGGTCGGCCATGCCGACCGCGAAGCTCGGCATGTTGTTCATGAAGAAGTTGGCGAAGTGCTCGGCCGCGACCACCACCAGCGCGTCGGGGCGCGAGGCGCGCAGCCGCTCGCCGAGGGCGCGGTAAGCGGCGTGGAAGGGCTCGCGCAGCGCCGCATCGGCCATGGCCGCACGCCCGGTGATGCCGGGCGCGTGACTGCAGACCGCGGCGAACACCAGGCTCATACGCCGGCGACCTTCTCGTCGAGGCGCGTCGTCATGGCGTAGACGCCGGCGCGCACCGGACCGTGCCGCGCGACCCCCGCGCGCATCGCCTGCAGGTATTCGGGCCACGACAGGCCGAGGAACGCGGCGTAGTGCATCAGCAGCTGGCCGTTGGCGCCGAGCACGTAAATGAGGCCGATGTCTCCGGCGGCGAGCGCCGCGCGCTCCTCGTCGCTCAGCTCATAGCGGGCGAGCACGCCCGCGCGGTCGGCCCGATAGCGCGTCTGCAGCTCCCTATCGCGGTTGATGTCGTAGAGGAATTTCTGCAGCTGGTAGAGACTCATGGGCTCAGGCGCCCCAGCGGGGAATGGGGTGCGCGCCGAGGCTCACGCACACGTTCTTCGGCTCGAGAAACACCTCGTAGCTCCAGGTGCCGCCCTCGCGCCCCGTGCCGGAGGCCTTGGTGCCGCCGAAGGGCTGGCGCAGGTCGCGGACGTTCTGACTGTTGACGAAGCACATCCCGGCCTCGATCGCCGCCGCCACACGGTGGGCGCGCCCGAGATTCTCGCTCCACACGTAGCTGCTGAGGCCGTACTGGGTGTCGTTGGCGATGCGGATGGCCTCGGCCTCGCCCTCGAAGGGGATGAGACAGGCCACCGGCCCGAAAATCTCCTCCTGCGCGATGCGCATGCGGTTGTCGACGTCGGCGAACACCGTCGGCCAGATGAAGTTCCCGGCGCGCACCGCCGCCGGGAGCTCCGCGGCGTAAGGGGGCCGCTCGAGCCCGCCGCAAAGGAGCGTGGCGCCCTCGCGCGCACCGGTCTCGATGTAGCCGCGCACCCTGGCAAGGTGCGCCGGGCTCACCATCGGGCCGACCAGCGTCGCCTCATCAAGCGGGTCGCCGACGCGGATGCGCCGCGCGCGCTCGGCGAAGCGCGCGGCGAACTCCGCGTAGACCTTACGCTCGATCAGGATGCGCGAGCCCGCGGTGCAGCGCTCGCCGTTGTTGGAGAACACCATGAACAGCGCCGCATCGAGCGAGCGCGCGGGATCGGCGTCCGCGAATACGACGCAGGGGCTCTTGCCGCCGAGCTCCATGCTGAATTTCTTCAGTCCCGCGCCGCGCACGATGCGGTTGCCGGTCGCGGTCGAGCCGGTGAAGGAGATCGCCCGCACGTCGGGGTGCTGGCAGAGCGGCTCGCCGGCCTCGACCCCGGTGCCGTGCACCACGTTGAGCACCCCGGCGGGGATGCCGGCCTCGAGCGCGAGCTCCCCGAGACGCGCGGCGGAGAGCGGCGACAGCTCGCTCATCTTGAGCACCGCGGTGTTGCCGAAGGCGAGCGCCGGGGCGACCTTCCAGGTCGCGGTCATGAAGGGCACGTTCCAGGGCGAGATGAGCGCGCACACCCCGACGGGCTGCAGCAGCGTGTAGTTGAGGTGCGTCGGCGTCGGGTAGGTCTGACCGTCGACCCGCACGCACATCTCGGCGAAGTAGTGGAAGTTGTCGGCGGCGCGCGGGATCAGCTGCCGGCCGGTCTGCGCGATCGGCTGACCGGTATCCTCGGTCTCGATGCGGGCGAGCGCGGCGGCATCGCGCGCGATGAGATCGCCGAGGCGGCGCAGCAGCTTCGCGCGCTCACTCGCCGGCCGGCCGGCCCAGGCCGGAAAAGCCGCCTTCGCTGCCGCCACCGCGGCGGCGACCTCGGCCGTCCCGCCGCGTGCGACCTCGGCGAGCACCTGCTGCGTGGCGGGATTGACCGTCTCGAAGTAGCCCGCGCCCGCCACCGGCTTGCCGTCGATCAGGTGGTCGATTCTCACATCACGCGCTCAGCGTCCGAAGACGCCATCGGCAACGATGGTGTTGCAAAGGCTACCGAGGCCGTCGATCTCGCACACCACCTCATCCCCCACCTCGACGTTGCTGACCCCCTCGGGCGTGCCGGTGAGGATCAGGTCGCCGGCGCTCAGTGTCATGAAGCCGCTCAGGTACTCGATCAGCCCGGGAACGTCGGTGATCATGTTACGCGTGTTGCCCTGCTGGGTGAGTTTACCGTTGACGCGGGTGCGCAGCGCGAGATTGCCCGGATCGCCGACCTCCGCCGCGTCCACCAGCCAGGGCCCGAGCGCGGTCGCGCCGTCGCGGTTCTTGACCCGCAGGTTCGGCCGGTACCAGTTCTCGAGGTAGTCGCGCACGGCATAGTCGTTGGCGATCGTGTAGCCGGCGACGTAGCCGAGCGCCTCGGCCCGGCGCACGCCGCGTGCGGTGCGGCCGATGACCACGGCGAGCTCGCACTCGTAGTGCATGAACTTCACGTCCGCCGGGCGGCGGGTCGCGCCGCGATGGCCGATCAGGGTACCCGGGCCCTTGAGAAATACCAAAGGCTCCTGCGGCTTGTCGAAGGCGAGCTCGCGGGCGCGTTCGGCATAGTTCAGGCCGAGCGCGATGACGGTGCCGGCCTCGAGCGGCGGCAGCCACACCACCTCCTCCTCGGGGAGCACGCGCCCGTCCGTGAGGCGCACACCGGTGCGGCCGCCGGCGAGTGAGTGCGGCACGCCCGCGTGGACGGCGCCCGCGTAAGCCACGCGCGCGACTCTCATGCGGCCTCCGCCACGAAGGGGTTCTCGAGGCAGCCGATGCCGTCGGCCTCGATGCGCACCACCTGCCCGGCACGCACCCGCGGGGCCGGGAAGGCGGCGCCGAGCGCGAGCACATCGCCCGCCGCGAGGGTCATGAACTCGCTCACCTCGGCCAGCAGGCGCGCCGCGGGGCGCACCAGGTCCGCACAGCGCGCGCTCTGGCGCAGCGCCCCGTCGACGAACACTTTCAGGGTGAGGGCGGCGGGGTCGGCGAGCGCGGCCCGCGGCACGACCCGCGGCCCGAGCGGGCAGAAGCCGTCGCGCGCCTGCGCGCTGGTCGCCGGCCGGTACCAGGAGGCCTGCGGAACGCTGACGTCGTTCACGAGCAGGTAGCCGGCGACGTATTCGAGCGCCTCCTCCTCGGCGAGACGCGCAGCCGCCCGCCCGAGCACCAGGCCGAGGCACGCACCGACCTCGAGCTCGGGAGCGTCGGGCGGCACGCGCACCGGCGCGCCGCTCACGGCGAGGGTGTTGCGCGGCTTGATGTACAGCACCGGGGCGCGCGGTGCGCCGCGGTAGGGAGCATCGTCGACGCGCGTGCCGAGGGCGTCGAGCGCGCTGCGGTGGTTGAGCAGGGCGCCGTAGACGCTGCCCGACAGCCGGTAGGGGGGCACGTCCATCGGCACGGCGACGGGCGAGATTACCGTCATCGCAGTCCCCGGTAATTCACTAACAGATTAGCAAACCGCTCACTGTTGTGTAAGTATATCAAGCTGGGACCGGTCTTACGGCCGTGGCGCGTACCATGAGCCCGAAGTCTACCAAGCTGCACCACCGCAATCTGCCGCTGCTGCTGCTGCAGGCCCGCGAACGGGTCATCTCGCATTTCCGGCCGATCCTCAATGCCCACGGCATCACCGAACAGCAATGGCGCATCGTGCGGGTGCTGTACGAGGAGCCCTGGCTCGAGCCGCGCGAGATCGTCGAGCTGTGCCGCATCTCGAGCCCGAGCATGGCGGGCGTGCTGGCGCGCATGCAGGAGCTCGGGCTGGTCACCCGGCGGCGCATCGACCACGACCAGCGCCGGGTGCGCGTGGCGCTGACGCCGCGGGCCCGCGCCATGGCCGCGCGCATGGCGCCGGGGATCGAGGCCACCTATCGGCGCATCGAGCGGCGCATCGGGCGGCCATTCAGCGCGCATCTGCAGCAGCTGCTCGACCGGCTGCTGGCGACGCTCGAGACGCACGGCGCGGGCGCAGCGCCAGAACATCACGGTGGGCGCGCACGGCGTGAGCCGCGCCGCCCGGCAACAAGAACTACGGGAGGTCAGGAGCTATGAGCAAGCGTGAGGCGCGGATCGTTTGGTGTGCGGGTGCGTGGCTCGCGGCGGCGGCCACGGCGACCGCGGGTGCCGCGACGGCGGCGGCCGATCAGGCTGCCTCGTCGGGCGCCCTGCAGGAGGTGATCGTCACGGCCCAGAAGCGCGCCGAGAGCGAGCAGACGGTGCCGATGTCGATCACGACCTTCTCCGGCGCGGCGCTCGAGCAGAAGGCGATCAACAACTTCTTCGACTACGCCACCAAGGTGCCGAATCTCGCCTTCGCCCCGACCGGCGACGGCGTGGGCACGGCGCGCACCGTCTCGATCCGCGGCATCTCCGGCGACAACGTCACCGGCTTCTACATCGACGACGTGCCGCTGCCGGACTCGATCGACCCGCGCGTGCTCGACATCGAGCACATCGAGGTGCTGCGCGGCCCGCAGGGCACGCTCTACGGCGCGCGCTCCATGGGCGGCACGGTCCGCATCATCACCAAGGAGCCGGAGATGTCGGAGTTCTCCGCCACCGTGCACGGCGGGCTCTCCGATACCGCGGACACCAGCCGGCCGAACTACACCGGCGATGCGGTGGTGAACATCCCGCTCATCCCGGGCGAGGTGGCGCTGCGCGTCACCGGCTTCTACGACGACGAGGCGGGCTATTTCAAGCGCAGCTTCTGCACCGACCCGGCCACGGCGGGAGTCAGCTGCCTGCCGCTGTCGACGAGCGGGCGCACCACCCTCAACAACATCGCCGCGCTCGACACCTACGGCGGCTCGGCGAGCCTCACCATCAAGGCGGGCGATGCGGTCACCATCACCCCGCGGATCATGATGCAGCGCGCCGGCTACAACGGCTTCCCGCTCGCGGACTTCAACAGCGTGCCCGGCAACGGCATCGGCTTTCCGGCGCCGTCGAACGCCTACACGCTGCCGACGCCGCTGAACTCGACCGATCTCACCCAGGCGCGCTTCTTCAACGTGCCGGAAGGCGGCACGGACTGGTGGGATCTGTATTCGCTCACCCTGCACTGGAAGACCGGGATCGGCGAGTTCGTGTCCTCGACCGCCTACTTCGACCGCCGCGTCGATGAGACCGAGGACGAGACCGAGTTCGTCTGGGCCGCGCTCGCCCAGAGCGTCTGCCCCGATCCGACCACGGTGTGCAATACGCCCAACCCCGGACCGATCCAGGAGGTCAAGTCCTACCAGCGCTTCGTCGAGGAGGCGCGCTTCGCCTCGCAGCTGCCCGGGCCGGTGCAGTTCGTAGCGGGCGCGTTCTATTCCGATTTCCACGGTCGCGTGCCTTTTGCCTCGCTGTACCCGCCGGCGACCGTTCCCAATCTCGACAACGAGTTCACCGGCGGAGTCCCCAACAATGCCGACGGGATTGCCAACCTCGTCTTCCGGCAGGACTTCCACACCGACATTCAGGAGCCGGCCGTGTACGGCGAGGTCTCCTGGGACATCACCCCGGCGCTCAAGGCCACGGCGGGCCTGCGCTGGTACCAGGTGAAGACCACCTCGTCCGGTTTCGAGGAGGGACTGGCGGTCGGGGGCGGGACGCTCGTGAGCCCGCTCGCCACCGACAAGGAGAGCGGCACCAATCCGAAGCTCGAGCTCGACTACCACTTCACACCCGATCAGATGGTCTACGGGCTCGCCTCCAAGGGCTTCCGTCCGGGCGGCGTGGTGCCGATCGTGCCCCCCGGCACGCCCGGCACGACCAACGACTGCGTGGCGGCGCTCGCCCAGGTGAATCCCAACATCACGCTCGCCGATACGCGCAGCTTCCGCTCCGACTCGCTGTGGAACTACGAGGTCGGCGCCAAGACCTCGTGGCTCGATCACCGCGTGATCCTGAACGCCGCGGCCTTCGACATCCGCTGGAACAACATCCAGCAGGAGGTGCTGCTCAACTGCGGCTTCCAGTACGTCGCCAACGCCGGCGCCGCGGAGAGCAAGGGCGCGGAGCTCGAGCTGCGCGCGCGCGCCAGCGAGCACCTCGAGGCCTCGCTCGGGCTCGGCTACCAGGACGCGAAGATCACCCAGGCGGGCGAGTCGCCGCAGCCGGTCGGCTCGCCGGTCTTCCAGGTGCCCGACTGGACCGGTAACGCCTCGCTGCAGCACACCCTGGCGCTGAACGGCAGCTGGAACCTCGTGAGCGGGGTGGACTACTCCTACGTCGGCAGCACCTTCAGCTCGAGCAACAGCGCCGTACTGCTGCGCAAGCGGCCGGCCTATCGCCTGCTCGATGCGCGCTTCGCCTTCGTCCATGGGGCCACAGAGGTGGCGCTGGTCGGGAAGAACCTGGGGAACGAGATCGTGAACCTGGGCGACAACCGCTCGATCGCCGCCGAGGTGCCGGGACGGCCGCGCCTGTTCA
>DASQGK010000129.1:0-7844 GCA_035632655.1 Steroidobacteraceae bacterium
CTGCGGCTCAACGTGCACAACGCATCGCTCAACGGCCTCGGCGTCAAGCCCGCCGGCGGGGCCGAGGACTACATCGCGCTCGGGCGGCTGTCGGTCGATGACACGCGCATCGATCTCGGGCGGCGCGCGATCGAGGTCGCCAAGGTGCAGCTGTCGGGAGGCGAGATCAAGGCGTGGCTGAGCGAGCAGGGCCGTATCAACCTCGTGGACCTCGTCTCATCTTCGCCCAAGGCCGGTGCCGAGCCCGCCTCAGCCCCGGCAGCCAGCGAAGCTCCCCCGGGCGCGGCCGCCGCGGCAACGCCGCCCGCCGCGACTCCGCCCGCCGCCGGGGCCGCGCCTTCCTGGACGGTGTCGGTGCCCGATATTTCGGTGTCGGGCCTCAAGCTTTCCGCGGAGGACCGGCAGGTGAGCCCTGCGGCCAGCGTGGTTCTGGATCCACTGAACGTGCACGTCGGCGGCTTCAATCTCGCCCCTGACGACGTGCTCGACGTGACGTTGAGCTCGGCCGTCAATACTTCGGGCAAGCTCGCCGTCAAAGCCCGGGTGGTACCACATACCTCGAGCGTCACCGCGCACCTCGAGGCCGAGCACCTGGGCCTCACGGCCCTGCAGCCGCTGCTCGCACGTTACACCTCGATGACGCTGCTCAAGGGCGAGCTCGGCGCCCGGCTCGACGTCGAGCGGCGCGCCGACGGCTCCCTCGAGGTAAAGGGCGAAACGGGGGTGTTCGACCTGAGCACGGTGGACGATGCGCTCAGGAAGGACTTCATCAGGTGGAAGCAGCTGCGCATCGCGGGCCTCAGCTACCGTTCGCAGCCCGCGAGTCTCAGGATCGGCAGCATCACCGCCCTCGAGCCCTACGCGCGCGTGATCATCGCGCCCGATCGCACCCTCAACATCACGCGCGTGCTGACCGCACCCGGCGCGAAGCCGGCGCAGCAGAGCCCAATGCCGGTCGCAGCCGCCTCCCCACCGGCCGCCGCCGATGCGAGCGCGGCGCCGCCTGCGAAGTCCGGCAGAGGCAAGCCCGCCGCGGCCGCAGCCCCGCCTCCGGCACCGCTCACACCTTTCCCGGCCGCTATCGGCGAGGTCCGTGTAGTCAACGGCTCGGCCGATTACACCGACCTCTGGATCAAGCCGAGCTTCGCCCTCGGCATGCAGGCGCTCAATGGATCTGTCAGGGGGCTCTCCTCCGATCCCAGGTCCCGGGCCCGCGTGCAGCTCGACGGCAAGCTCGCGAGCTACTCGCCACTCAAGATCGCCGGCGAGGCGAACCTGCTGTCGGCGGCGCTCTACACCGACATCACGCTCAGCTTCAAGGATCTCGATCTGACCATCGCCAATCCGTACTCGACTTACTTCGTCGGCTACAAAATCGACAAGGGCAAGCTCTCGGTCGATGTCTCCTACAAGATCGAGCAGCGCCAGCTGAATGCCACCCAGCACTTCGTGATCGATCAGCTCGAGCTCGGTGAGCGTGTCGACAGCCCCGGGGCGGTGCATGTACCGCTGAAGATCGCAGTGGCGCTGCTGCGGGATCGTAACGGGGTCATCGACCTGGCGTTGCCGATGACCGGCTCGCTCGACGATCCGCATTTCGCCATCGGTCCGCTCATCTGGAAGGTGTTCGTCAATGTGATCACCAAGGCCGCCACCGCGCCCTTCGCACTGCTGGGGCACCTGTTCGGCGGTGGCGAGCATCCGAACATCATCGAATTCCCGGCCGGCAGCCCCGAGCTCACACCGCCGATGCAGAGCCAGCTGGCTGCGCTCACCACGGCGCTGCACGAGCGGCCGCAACTGAAGCTCGATGTGCCGCTGGTCGCCTCGGCGAACCTCGATCGGCCGCAGCTTGCGCGCGCGCAGCTGACGCGCGAGCTCTCGGTGCGGGCCGAGACCAGTCGTCAGGGACGCAAGCACCCGGAGCAGGCCGCGGAGCTCGCGCTGGCCGATCCGGCTACGCATTTCGAGCTGCTGGTCGGGCAGTTCCGCGCGGATCTCGGCAAGGACACGGCGCTCCCGCCGTCGGCGCTCGCAGCGCAGGGCGCAAAGAAAGGCGAGGACGTGTCATACGACGCCGCCATCCATGATCTCGAGAGTGCGCTGCTCGCGCACATCCAGATCCCGGATTCCGATCTCGAGCAGCTCGCACGCGCGCGCGCCAGCGCCATCCAGAGTGCACTGCTCTCCGGAGGTCAGGTCGATCCTGCGCGCGTGTTCATCGTCAATGCTCAGCCGAAGCCCGATGCGGGCGACACCGTGAAGGTGGAGCTCGCCGTGCGGTGAGCCGGGACGAGAGACGGCGGCTCCGCCAGGGGAGACTCACGCGGAGACGCCGTACTCTCTGTGCCATATCTCGAGATTGAGCATGCTCCATAAGAGCTTCTCGTGGTTTTGCCGGCCTGCCACGTGTTCGTCGAAATAACGACGCAAGGTCTGCGGCCGATAGTACGCGTGAGTCCGGGATCCGCCGCCGAACAGGTGATCGCCGAGATACTCCTTCATGCTGGTGCGGAACCATTCGTTGACAGGGACGCGGAAGCCCACCTTGGGGCGCTCGAGAATTGCCGCGGGCAGCAGGCGCAGCATGGATTCACGCAGTATTCTTTTCGTGGTCCGGCCGCGCACGCGCCACTCGTCGCTCAAGGCGGATACGAATGCCGCAAGCTCATGGTCCATGAACGGCATGCGCGCCTCGATGGAAGCCGCCATCGTCATACGGTCGCCGCGCTCGAGCAGGTTGTCCGGCAGCCAGCTGGTCTGATCGAAGTACAGGATCCGTCTCAAGGCGGAGTTGCCGGGCTCGGTATCGAACTGGACCTGCGGCTCGCGCCGCGGCCCGAGGACTGGCACCGCGAGCAATTCCCGTCGCTGCGCATGGGTGAGAGCCCCGAACCAGCGTGGCAGCCGCTCGGCACTTTCACTCAATCCGAGATTCGCTACGGCTGTCTTGACGCGTCGGAAGCCGTACGGCAGACGCCGGGACACAGGAGCGACGAAGTCGTTTCTCAGCGTCTCGGGCAACCACTGATAGGCGCTGACGCAGCGCTCCAGGACGTGCTTGGGATAGCCGCCGAGGAATTCATCCGAGCCCTCCCCGGTGAGCACCATCTTTACGGTGCGGCCGGCTTCGACGGACAGCAGGTAAATGGGAATGTCGGACGGCTCTGAAACCGGGGCATCCCGGGACCTGACGAGCGCCGGCAGATGCTGCATGAGATCGTGCTGCGAGACTCTCAGCTCGTGATGATCGGTCTTGAAGTGCCGTGCGATGGTTCGGGCGTAGCCCAGCTCGCTGTAGGCGGATTCCGTGAAGCCGGCGGAGAATGTCCTGACCGGAAGGCCCGAGTGCCTCGACATCAGGGCCACGACCGCGGATGAGTCGATTCCGCCCGACAGGAAAGCGCCGAACGGGACGTCGGAGATCATCCGGATCCGCACGGCTTCATCCAGACGCGTAAGAAAGTCCCCGACAGGATCGGGCGGCGCCGCACCGCCCGAGTGTGCCTTGCGATCCGCGGGCCAGAAGTACCGCGTCTCGGTTACCTTGCCCGCCTCGGCAACGACATAGGAACCGGGCATGAGCTTGCGGATGCCGGAAAAAAGCGTCGCCGGCGCAGGTACGTAGCGGTAGGAGAAGTACTCCCAGACCGCAGTGCGGTCGACCGCCGCCTTGCAGCCGGGAAAGGCGAGTATCGCCTTGATTTCCGATGCGAAGAGCAGGAGTCCACCGCTCTCATACATGAACAGCGGCTTCTTGCCGTACCGGTCGCGGGCGATGAACAGACGCTCCCGGTTCTGGTCCCAGATCGCAAAGGCAAACATCCCCCGCAGCCGGGAGACACATTCCGGACCCCATTCCTCGTACGCATGCACGATCGTCTCGGTATCGGATCGGGTCCGGAAGGAATATCCGCGGGCGGCGAGCTGCTCGCGCAATTCCTGAAAGTTGTACACCTCACCATTGAAGACGATCTGTACGGATCCGTCCTCGTTGCCCATGGGTTGCTGTCCGGTGGCGAGGTCGATAATCGCCAGGCGGCGGTGGGCAAGTCCGACACGACAGGCGCCGTCGTCGGCCGGCGTTTCGAAGAAACCTTCACCGTCAGGACCCCGGTGAGCGATCGCGTTGGCCATGCGGCGGAGCGAGGCGCTAAGATCGTCGCGAAAGCTCGTCGTCAGGTAGCCGGCAATCCCACACATGATGATGTCTGTCTCGGCTGTGACCATTTGCGGCGATCAGGTCGGTTAGTAAGCGACGCCAGGTAGCGGCGCTTGAGGTCGCTGCCATGGTCCAATTGGCTCATTGGCCCCCGCCTGGGGCGCGAGGCAGGTCTTCATGTACCGAATTCTCACCCTCTCGCTCAGCCTGCCCGCGATCCTCACGGCGGCTGCGGCTTACGCCGGCTCCCCGCACGTGCATCGGCTCGAAGCCACCCCGTCCACCGTTGCCTACGGCTATTACTGGTCGGCAGCGCCCCCGGCTTTGCGAATAGCATCGGGCGACGTCATCGACGTCGATACGCTGCTGACCAACACGCCCGAGGGGCTGGCGAAGGCCGGGGTGCCGGACGATCGCATCCAGGCCTCACTCAGGGAAATCGTCGCCCAGGTGACCGGTGATCGGCGTGGTCCGGGGGGCCACATCCTGACGGGTCCCGTTTTTGTGGAGGGTGCCGAGCCGGGCGATGTGCTCGAGGTGAAAATTCAGTCGATCGACCTGGCGATCGACTATGGGTACAACGGTTGCCGGGGAGTGTTGCCGGAAAATTGCGAGCCGAACAAGCCGGTTCGCATCATCGCCCTCGACCGCCGGCGCATGACCGCGCAGTTCGCCCCCGGGATCGTGATACCGCTGCGGCCTTTCTTCGGCAGCATGGGCGTAGCTCCCGCACCCGAGTCCGGCCGGGTCAGCAGCAATCCGCCCGGCCGTCACGCCGGCAACCTCGATAACCGCGAGCTGGTGGCCGGCAGCACGCTCTATATCCCGGTGTTTGCCCGTGGCGCCCTGTTCGAAGTCGGCGATGGCCATGCCGCGCAGGGCGACGGCGAAGTCGATCAGACGGCGATCGAGACCTCGCTCCGCGCCCGCCTGCAACTGACGGTGCGCAAGGACATGAAACTCACCTGGCCGCGGGCCGAGACGCCCACCGACTACATCAGCATGGCCACCGATCCGGATCTGCCCGTCGCTACCCGTACGGCGATCCAGGAAATGGTCGATTTCCTCATGACCGCGAAGCAGCTGACACGTGAGGAGGCGTATCAGCTGGTGAGCATCGCCGGCAACGTCGCCATTACGCAACTCGTCGACAAGCCGAACGTCGGTGTCCACGTGCGCCTGCCGAAGAGCATTTTCGTCCCCAGATAGTGCTTGCGGGGCATCCTGTTGCCGGCGACCGCGCAATCGAGGTGCGAGGACATGCGGGTGAACTTTTCACCGCCCGGCAACGTCTATCGGCAGGCACGGAGGTCTGACATGCGAAACGTCATTCTGGCCCTTTGTGTGTGCGGCGCGCCATTTGTCTGGGCGGAGGATGCGGTGGTAACCAACCCGCCTGTCCAGCTGAACTCTGCGGAGGATCTCGCGCATCTCCGCGCCACGAACCCGGATCACTATGCAAGAGCGCAACGCATCATTGCCGCCGCCAATGAACTGTGTCGTCCGGGCCGACCGGAGCTACTGAGCACCGAGCTCGATAGCCGGCACGTGAAGTGCGGGCATTTGTTCCTGACCAGCAATCCTCCCAAGCGGCAGATCTCCTTTACCCTGGACAGAACCAGTTACATTGCGCTGGTTACGGTCACGGCCGACCCGCCGAAGCCGACGCACGTCGAGTAGACGGTGCGCGCGACCCCACGCCTTACCGGCGCTCAGGGTTATCGCGCGCCGCGCACTGCGCTGCTTCTCAACTTACCGGCGGGTTTCGACCCGCTGCTGCCTCTCGCGATTCCCAATACCTGCCATTCAGATTGCGATCAGCGGACATTCGCTGGGGCACCTGCCAGTCTGACTGTGCGTAGATGACGACTCACGGCCCCCTCCAACGACGGTTAGCCGCGACTGCATCGCCGGCTTGCGTACGCGCGCTAGAGCGCACGTTCATGTGCTTCACTCGTACGCTTCCGGTCGTCTGAGCGACAGGTAGGGTCGCTCGTGCCCGTGGATCCTCAGTGAGATCGAGGTCGGCTGAAGTTCAAGCCAACTCAATAATTCGTGTCTGCAGTCGAAGCCCATCAGAGGGGCAGCGCGACCTTCCACACCCACTACGCTCGGCTGCGGATGATTTGCCGGCTCTGCATGAGGGCCGCTGTGTGCAGCATGAGGAACAGCGGCACGAGGAATGCCGGGATTAGCACCAGCGGAAGTGTTGCCATCGGAGCGGTGCTGATCTCTCCCGGGGCCCCTGTGCTGAGTATCGAGTTCAGGGTTCCAAGGCTGACGGCCACCACTAGGTCGACTATGCCAAGGACATTCCAACGCCTGAATGCCGCGCTAGCGGCGAAGTCAGGCCGGCGCACCAGGCCAAGAATCATCCACGGCGCCGCGAAACCGACAGCCATGTCTCCGAGGCCCGCCGGTAGCGCGAATATGCCCGGCAGGATGTTGTGAGCGTACAGGGCGAGAAAGCCCAGACCTGCCCACCGCCACCCCTGTATGCCCGCGATGAAACGCAAATCGAGCGAGAGAACGAAGTCGCGGAATGCTGGCGAGAGACGTAGCCACGCAAAGAAGGCGATCAGCGGCGCTCCAAAGCCTATTGCAATGGCAATGGGGGGTGTCCCCGGAGGAGCGACGAAGGCGCCGACGGCGGCGAGTGACACGATGAGCAGAAACCAGCCGGTCAGCACGAGACTGACGCTCAAATTAGTACCGCTCAGCCCTGTGGGTTGAGACTGAGCCGGACGCGGAAGGATAGAGGTTGTCACGACGACGATCTCCTGAGTGACTTGCATTTTGCAAGTATTGGAGGACCGTAGCATACTCACTTGCAGTATGCAAGTCATGGCCTAAGGCCCGATGTGAGTGCCCGACCAATGAGTACCGCTAAGCCTTTGACGCGCTCCGCCTGTGCGATCGCTAGTTCCCTCGACCTCGTGGGCGACAAGTGGTCGCTTCTGGTGGTGCGTGACCTGCTGCACGGCAGGCACACCTACGGGGAGTTGGCTAATTCACCGGAACGTATTCCGACCAACATTCTTGCGGATCGTCTAAAGCGCCTGGAAGCTGCCGGCATCATTGCCAGCACCCCATATCAGAAGCGTCCGACGCGCTACGCCTACACGCTTACCCCGAAGGGCACCGCTCTTGGTGATGTGTTGCTCGCGTTCGTGCGCTGGGGTAAACAGTACATACCGGGCGCGGTGACACTGAACGAGAAAAGTGCGACCGGCGGATCTGCAGCTTCGACACCGAGCTCACGCGGCGCGCGCGTAAAGCGCCCGGGATGAGGCGGCGATCGAGGACAGGCGCAATTGGCTCGCCCGTTCTGGATCCAGATCTGGGCCCGCGCATCAAAGGCGTGCGTGTCCATCAGCCCCTGGCGCGGACGCTCCGACCGCGGGACCGCTTCCCGGCGAAGCGATCGGTCGCGCAGACCAGCTCGTGCGTGATGCCGGGTTCGAAGGCGGAGTGGCCGGCGTCGGGGACTATGCGCAGCTGCGCTCGCGGGCAGGCGCGGTGCAGTTCCCAGGCGATCTTTGCTGGGCACAGCACGTCGTAGCGGCCGTGGACGATGACCGTGGGGATGTGCTGGATGCGGCCGATGTCCTCCAGCAGCTGGTTGTCCGAGCGCATGAAGCCTTTGTTCAGGAAGTAGTGGCACTCGATCCGGGCAAAAGCG
>DASQGK010000130.1:0-31908 GCA_035632655.1 Steroidobacteraceae bacterium
TTGCCGAACCGGCGTTATTTCATGAGCCAGCTCGATCGGGCGTTGCGCGAGCTGCATGCGCGGCGGCGGCAGCGCCTCGGCATCATTCTCATCGAGATCGACCGCTTCACACTCATCAACGACACGCTCGGTCACACGGCAGGCGACGATCTGCTGCTGCAGGCCGCGCAGCGCTTCGCGGGCGTGCTGGAGGCCACTGAGCATTTGCTGGCCCGCTGGGGGGAAGATCAGTGCGTGGCGTTGCTCTACGACGTGGACCCGGCGGCCGAGCTGCGCACGCTCGCCGCTGCGCTGCACGCTGCCCGCCAGGAGCCGTTCGCCCTGCGCCGCCACCGCGTCAGGATCGCGACCCGCATAGGCTTCACCTGCATCGAGCGCGGTCTGCGGCGCCCGGAGGAGGCGGTGCGTGAGGCAGACGTCGCGCTGACGGTGGCCAGGCGCCAGCCGGGAACGGCCACCGTCGAATACACGCCGGATCTCGGCGGTGCGGCGGCGAGCCTGGTCAACCTCGAGGCGGATCTGCATCTGGCGCTCGAGCGCGGCGAATTCGCGCTGCTGTTTCAGCCGATATTCGATCTGGGCGCGGGGCGCGTCGCCGGCGTCGAGGCGCTGTTGCGATGGCGCCATCCGCTGGAGGGCATATTGACGCCGCAGCGGTTCCTGTCGATTGCGGAGGAGGCGGGCACGATCGTTCCGATTACGCGCTGGGTCATTCAGCAGGTCTGCAGACTCATCGGCGACTGGCGCTCGAGCCTGCCGCGGGACGCTGACTTCTTCGTCAGCGTCAATCTCTCCGCGGCGGCACTGCGCGATCCGGGCCTGTGGGATTACGTCAGGCGAGTACTGGAAGCGGCGCGCGTCCCGCCGGGTTACCTGAAATTCGAGCTCGCCGAGCGCGGCCTGATCGAGAACGTGAGCGGTGCGCGCACCGTTCTGGCCGCCTTCCGCAATATGGGCATCGAGCTGATGCTGGATGACTTCGGAACGGGCTACTCATCCCTGAGCTATCTGCAGCTGCTGCCGTTCGACTACGTGAAGATCGATCGCCCGTTTGCCAATCGCGCCGGATCCGAGCGCGCCAACAACGCCATCACCGCCGCCGTATTGCAGATGACCTCGAGCCTCGGTTTGCGGGCGGTCGCCGAGGTGGTGGAGACCGAGGCGGCGGCGCGCTCGCTCGCCCAGCTCGGTTGCCACCTCGCGCAGGGGTTCTACTTTTCCGCACCCCTGGAGGCGGCGGACGCGCTGCAGCTCCTGCGCCGCTCGCCGACTCCCGCGACGATCGTCGCCGCCGCTCCGGCCGCAGCCGAGGCGCCGCGCGCCGTGAGTGTGGCCGACGAGACGCAGATCCTCGAGGAAACCCCCACGATGGTTCTGCCGGAGACGCCCACGGTGGTGCTCGAAGCCATGATCGATCCCGAGGGCTGATCGCATGAATGCCGGACGTCCCTGGAACCTGCTGGCGGCCATCGGGGTATACGCCTTGCTCGCCGGATGGATCGTGTTCGCCGCGGCCGACTTTGCTGCCGGGGACTTCTCATTCCTTATATACGGGCTGGCCAACCTCATCGTGTTCACGGATGCGCTGGATTTCGGAGTGCGGCTGTGGGCGCATCGACGCCATACGGCGGCCTCGGCGGAGCGCGGCGCGACGGAATTCGCCCTGCTGTCCGTCGACCTGCCCACGGTGGGGAGGTCGGCGACCGGCAGAGCGCGGGCCCGCCCCTATGCGATCGTTGCCTCGATCTACAACCTCGAGGAAGAGCTCGATGACTTCATGGAGCGACTCGCGCCGTACCGCGAGCATGTCTGGCTGATCAGCGACGGCTCTGCGGACAACACCGCGAGAAGACTGCGCCAGGCGGGCTGGCGCTGTCTCGAGGAGGACTTGAACCGCCACAAGCCGGGGGCACTGCGCCGCCTGCTGGCGACGCTGCCGGCGCGCATCGAGACCGTCATGGTCATCGATCCGGATGTCAGAATCTGCTCGCGCCGCGAAGGCAGTCGCGCCGATCTGGAACGGGTGATTGCCGACCTGCAGCAGTCCGGCGCGGCGGCCGCCTGTCCGCGCGTCGTGCTGGAGCGGGACGGGCTGCTGGCACGATTGCAATCGCTGGAGTATGCGCTCACCTTCGTCGTCGGGCGCCGCAGCATGGCAGACTTCGGTGTCACCTCCGGCGTCTCGATCTACCGGCGGGACGCCCTCGAGCGGGCGCTCGAGCGGCACTCCCTGTCCGTCTACGCCGAGGATCTCGAGACCGCGCTCATCCTGCTCAGCGAAGGCGAACGCATCTACTACGACGGCCGCCTCGTCGTCAGCACCCAGGGCCCGAGCTCGTGGCGCCACTGGTTCTCGCAGAGGGTCGGCTGGTATTACGGGCTGCTGCGGGTCTATAGCCAGCGCTTGCGCGAGCTCTGGCGCATCGGCCGGCGCGATCCCTTTGCGATGTACAACTTCATCGGCTACCTGGGCGCGCTCGCGCTCGGGCTGCATGTGTTGAAGCTCGTGAGCGCGCTGGTGCTGTCGGTGAGTGCCGCAGCCGTGCTGGACAACGTATTCGTTCTGCATCTGTTGCCGTACGGCGGCCTGGTGAATCCCCTGTACTTCGCGGGAGCGGCCGCCAGCTACCTCGCCCTGGGCACCCTCGCTCTCTTTACCGTCGTGCCAGCCCGCGACCGCGGTTACATTGCGCCGGTTCTCCCCATCTATTTCCTCTACGTGCTGTTGCACCTCGTGCCCATCACGGTCGGATTCGGGAACTGGGCGGCTCTCAGGCTATGGCACCGCCGGCTCTACCGCGATCACTATCAGTCGCGCGAGGACGTCCCGGCCCTGCGCGGCGCCCTGTATCGGCCATGACGCTCACGGATTGCCGTGGCTGGCTGCCCGCCGGGAAGCAGGCTGCCGTATGCTTCAGCATCGACGACGTCCATCCGGCGCGCTCGGCCGACACGTTCGATGCAGGCGGGGATCTGGGACGCGGGGCCCTGGGCCGCGTGCGGCGGCTGCTCGAGGGGCACCCGCAGCTGTGGATCACTCTGTTCGTCACGCCCGACTGGCGCCGCATGGCGCTCAAGCGCACGCGCCGGTGGCTCACGCGCGTCCCGCTGTTGCGTGAGTGCATTCACTGGGCGCCGCTCGCTCCGCGGGGCCGCTTCCGCATCGACCGCTTCCCCGATTTCGTCGCGTATCTCAACTCCTTGCCCCGCACGGACTGCGCCGTGCACGGTCTGCATCATGCGCACCGCGGACCGCGGCTCGCCATGGAGTTCCAGCAGCAGTCGCGCCGCAAGTGCCGCGCCCTGGTCAGGGAGGCGCGGCGGATCTTCGTCGCCGCAGGCCTGCGCCACGTCGCGGGCTTTGCGGCACCGTCATGGAACACTCCTCCCGCGCTCTGTGCGGCGCTCGGCGATGCGGATTTTCGCTTCGTGGCCTCGGCGCGTGATCTCGACACGCCGGTGAGCGAGGCGGCACGGTCCGCCGGGCACGGGCTGTTCGGCGCCTCGCTCATCCAGCCGAGCTGGCTGGCGTGCGCAGGCGCGCAGGACCGCCGCCTGGTGCACTTCACCACGAATTTTCAGGCGACCTCGGCGATCGAGCGTGCTTTCGCCATCATCGAGGCCGGCGGACTGCTGCTCATCAAGGCGCACATCTTCAAGGACGGTGGCGGCATTACCATGCGTGACGGACTCGATGACGAGTACTGCGCCTACCTGCAGGAGCTTTGGGAGGAACTGGATCGCCGCTATGGCGAGCTACTATGGTGGACCTCGCTCGATGAGGTGACGAAGCGATGCCGTGCGATCGCGGCCTGAGGGTCCTGCTCAATCCGGCGGGAATCGACGATCAGACCGGCCCGGCCTTCCTCGCCCGGTGTTTCGCGACGCGCTGGTCGGATGCCATGTTCCGCTGGTATCTGCAGCGCCCGTTCGGCGGCGAGCCGCCCGACCGGGTGATTCTCACGGACGGTGCGCACGCAGTCGCCGCCTGTGGCCTCGCCTACCGCAACTTGCGCACACCGGATGGAGAAGTGCTTCGGGTGAGCGTCGTGGTCGCCGCCTGCACCCTGCCGAGCGCGCGCGGGCGTGGCTGTTACGCGCGGGTGCTCGAGGCGGCCATCCAGCGCAGCGCTGCCCGCGGCTGTGCGGCGCTGCTCGGATTCGTCACCGCGGACAACGCGACGGGACGGGGACTCAGGCGCCTGGGCGCCGCGGCCATCCCCAGCGCTTACATCGTCTCGCGAGATCGCGCACACACTTCCCGGGCGAACAATCTGCGGCTGAGCGGCGCGCGGGTCACGGACGACTGGCCGGTGCGCGCTGCGCGGCGGGTGCGCGGCGGCGGGGCGCGCGCCGCTTTCGACTATCCCGACGCGCAGACCTGGCGGTCGCAGATGGTGGATCGCCCGCATGGCGTGCAGGCCGTGCGCATCGGCGCCACCTGTCGCGCGCTGATCGAGGGTGCCGGCGATACCGATCGTCTGCAATGGCTGGACGGCGAAGGACGCGAGCGCGCCGCGGCGATCCGCACCGTCGCCGCGCGCGCGGCGCACGCCGGGCGGCGATTCTTCATGTATTCGACGTGTCCGCAGGAAGCGGCGGCGGCGCAGCGCCTGGGACTCGCGCTGCGGCCCGGTTACATGATGGCGCTCGCCGTGCAGCAGCACCGAGCCGCGAAGGTGCGCACATGGCCGGGACTGTCCTGGCTCGTGCAGTCGGGCGATCGCCTGTAGCGCCAGGAAGCGCGCGGTGAGCTGCGGCCTCAGGCCGCGCCCACCACCGCGGGAGGCGCACGCCTCGGCTGCCGGCGCAGCGCGCCGGAGACCGTGAGCCACATCCGCCCCCGCAGCGTCACCGGCACCGCATACTGGTAGGCGAGCACCGGCTGGCCGCCGAATGTTCTCTTGAAGCGGTTGATGCCGGCCTCCTCGGCCGTCGACTCCGGCTCAAACATCCCGCCCCAGTCGTAACGGCGCAGTCCCGCGGCCTTGAAGGCGAGCATGTCCCGCCAATGCAGCCAGCGGTTGGCACGTGCGATCAGCGAGCGGCGCTCGTCGAGCATGCCCCGGTACAGCGAGGCCGAGTGCGCGAGCTGCACGACCGAGCCGGCGCGCAGATGCGCATGCCAGACGAGCCGCTCCCCGCCGCAGGCCGCGCAGCTGAGAGTGAGCTGGCCGGCCTCGGCGGTGCGCGTGAGCCAGTGCCGGTCGGCCAGCCACAGCCCCTTCTGCCGCGCGAACCGGTCGTAGAACTCTGCAAACTCGCCGACCCCATCGACAGCGTCGGCGAGCACTTCGAACCGCAATCCGTCCTCGCGATCGGCGCGCCGGATGTGTCGCCGGCAAGTCTCATCGAAGCGCGCGAAGATCGTCTCCGCAGGCGGCTCGAGGTCGGTCTGCAGCGAGTGCAGCGGTTGATCGGGCGCCCGTGCCCTCGGCGCTGGACGGGCATTGGGCACGGATGCCGGACGATGGTGGTAGACCAGCAGGTCGACACCGGCGACGTCCGCCCCGTGCGGCGGCACCTCGTCGAGCCACACCTCGCCATAGACGACCGCCCGGCCCTGGATGCGGATCACGCCGCCGCCTTGGTGCTCAGCTCCGCATGGAATTCCGCCAGGGTTATTCCCCGGCACCACGCCGACAACTCGGCGAACAGCATCTCCAGATTCTCGTAGAGCCGCTCGACGGCGCCGGCGGAGCGGAAAGTCGGGCTGCCCCCGGGCATCAGCTCCGAGGAGTGCACCTGGAATACGATGCAGCTGCCGCCCGCAGCGCGCGCGCGGCGCGCGGCGCGGCGCATTCCCGCGAGATCGTTCTCGCCCGGGCAAACCCAGTTGTACATGGGCGAGAGCCGATTGACGACCCCGTGCATGAGGGGTACGCGGTACGCCCAGGGCGCACTGCGGAACAGGCGGCTGGTCTCGATGGTGACCGGCACCTCGAGCAGGCCGCCGCGCGCCGGAGCGGCGATATCGCGGGGAGTGAAGAAGTACGGCTCCTTGGGGAAGCCGCGGTAGTCGGGACCGCCAGCGCCGCCCGGGGCACCGGTCGTCGCGCTCCAGTCGACACCTGGAGTCACGGAGCAGTCGACACGATAGCCCGCATCCATCAGCATCGCCGCGTAGCGGCCGTCGAAGCCGAGACGACCGGCTCGGTGGCTGGTGACGCGTTGACCGAAGCGCTCCTCGAGCAGCACGGTCATCACGTTGATCTTCTCCCTCATCACCTCGTCGGGATATTCGAACAGGTATGGATGATGGTGGAAGTCATCGTCGGTCAGCGGTATCAGCGGCGGGGAGTTCCACGCATGCAGATGCATGCCGACTTCGCCCGCGCAGCGCGTGAGCACGTCGCGTGCGAATTCCACGAACTCATCCGACATCACCATCTCATAGTTGGTGAGGTACACCGGCCGATAGCCGTAGCGCTCGCACAGCGACTGGAAACGGGGCAGGAAGCGGGCATTGTGCGTGGTGATGGCGCGTGGGCGCGACCAGATGTTGTCGCCCTCCGTATCGACGGTAACGATGAAGGGTATCTCAGGCATGGGGCCCCACATTGGCGGCAAGCATCGGCGGTCTCCTCGGGTTATCCCGGCTCAGCTCTTCGAAGGCGGTCAGATAAGGCGCGAGAATCTGCTCCTCGGCATAGTCGCGCGCCACGTGCGCGCGGCATCTCGCCCCCGCCGCGGCCAGCTGCTGCGGATCGTCCAGAAAGGCGCGGACCGCTTCCCGCATCTCTCGCTGCGATGCGACCGCAGCCCCGAGGCCTCGCCGGCTGATGACACCGTCGGGATCCCGGAAGCTCACCACCGGCGCGCCGCGGATCCAGGCCTGCAGGTAGGCATTGGGGAAGCCCTCGACATCCGAGGTATTCACGAGCAGACGGGTGCGGCCATAGAGGGCGCTCGCGTCGTGGTAGGGCAGCGGCCCATGGAAGGTGAGGTTCGGGTGGCGCGAGGCCTCGCGTCTGACGGAGTGGTACAGCGCCGCCTCTTCGGGCACGGGACCGCCGGCCATGTGAATGACGGCAGCGGGCATCTGCGCGGCGAGCATCAGCAGGCGGTCGGGGCGCTTGATGCGGCGGATGTTGCCTACCCAGAGAAGGTCGATATCGCGCTCGACCTCCGCTGGCGCCGGCTCGACCAGCATGCCGGCCAGGCGGCCCGCGCGTCCGAAGTTGCGCGTCAGGGCGCGGGCCTGGTCTGCGCTCTGAACCAGAATCACGCCGGCGCGTCGCAGCCCGTAGCGATACAGCCAGCGATCGCGCCGGTAGCGGATGATGAGCCGCGCCGGATCGCAATCGGCATCGCTCGCGCAGCGGAATACGAGACCGCGCCGGTACCGCGCACAGAAGGCCGCCAGCAGCCCGAGGTGCATGCCGGCACAGCTGGTGTAATAGAGCTGCGCATCGGCACGCGCGAGCGCCGACCAGAGTCCGGTCCAGCGTGGATGCACGAAGCGCAGCACCGGCAGGCCCGCGGCGGGCCGATAGGCGCCGTAGAGGCGTATCCCGTCGCGCACCACGCCATCGGCCTGTCCGTGATCGGCGGTTACCATGCTGACGTCGTGGCCGCGCCGCGCCAGCGCCCGCGCCAGCAGCGTCTGCTGCACGGACTCGCCGCCGACGGCGTGCGCGCCATACTCCGGCGCAAGCACCGGCAGATTATCGAGTCCGACCAGGCAAATGCTCAGTGACGCCATGGCTGCGCTCAACCGCCGAGGAATCGCAGCCACCACTCGCCATCCAGGCGGCTGAAAGTTGCAGCACCGCGCTCCATCGCCGTGATGACGTCGGCGTGGCGCGAATGCACCAGCGTCCACGCGCCTTCACGGCGCATCCAGCAATGCCGGTCCGAGAGCTGCTGGACATGGTACGGATCGAGTCGCCCGCGCAATGCGGTCGCGCCTCTTTGCCAGGCATCGCGGAACAGGCGCCCGAGGACGCGGTCGTAAGCGCCGTCGCGGGCTGCGACCTGCAGGACTTCGTTGACGGTGCCACTGTGCGCGTAGTAGACGAACCAGCCGAGCAGCGCGCGCCGCTCGCGCACCGCGCGCGCCCGCAGTCGCCCGTGACGGGACTTGCGCGCAACCTGTCCGAGGAGCCATGTCAGCGAGTCGCGGTCGAACTGAGGGCGCAGCGGGCAGCCGCCATTCGCGACCTCCGGCAGGTGCTCGAGCATGGCGGCGGCGTCGAGCGGCTCGTCGGACAGCCCCTCGTCCCGACGGGTGAAGCGATTGGGGCGCACGCGGGCGGCCAGGGCATCCGCGAGCGCGCACGGCGCGCGCGCCGCGAGGTGCCAGGGCCGGCGGCGGCTGCCCCGGTCGAGCAGAGTCAGGGCATAGCGGGCGGGCCGCAGCAGCCGCGTCCAGTCGAGGTTCTGCAGGATCGGGACGGTGCCGCCGATCGTGCCCCACAGCCGTCGGAGCTCCTCGTTGGCTCCATCGGTGACGAACAGATCCTGCGGGCTCGCAACTACGCGCTTCATCAGCATCGTGGCGACCAGGCTGCGGCGCCAGTCCGGGTGCACCATGAAAGTGCTGCCCACCGCTACCCGCAGGGGGCGCGAGCCGAACTGCATCCGGCGCGGCAGCACCCCGAGGAAGCCCACGGCCTGCCCGCGCTCTTCCGCCAGCCAGGAGTGCAGCTCGAGATCGCGCCAGGGATTGCTGAAGAATATTTCGCGGAAGTACTGCTCGCAGGCGGCGCGCGACGGCCAGCGCTGCTGCGGGTACACCTGCTCGAACAGGTTGACCACGGCGGGGATATCAGCCTCGCCGAATTCGCGCAGCCTCGCCATTGCGGTAACGGCGCTCAGCGCCGCGTCTCCAGGTCACCGGGCAGGCCGACGATCGCCGCTGGAACTTTCGGCGTCAGGCTGTCATCGGGGGAGAGGACGGCAGCCGCCTCGGGGCGGATGCCGGCCTGCTCGGTGATAGCTGTCTGGGGTGCAAGATCGATCACGGTCCAGTCCTTCGCGGCGATTTCCCCTCCTCGAGCACCTTACGCAGACAAAAAGCAGTGCGGCCTGGGCGGCTCACGCCCGCCACTGGTTCCTTCGGCCCATGATGTAGCCACACGACTACAGCCATACGCTGAATCGCCACACGCGCATCGATTTCGGACGATAGTGGCCGCAGGGAGCACGCACTAGGATGTGCGCTCCAGATGAGCGTGCGCGGGCGCGTCGGGCGCCCGTGGGTCTCGTGCGCGGGGAGATCAGGCAGATGAACGACGTGGTGTACGTGCAGAAGGTTCTCGAGCAGCAAGCGGATGCACTCGGGCAGCAGGGCGTGCTCGAGCGCCCCAATGCGCGCGAGCAGCCGCGGACGCTCAAGCAGCGCCTGCTGCTCGGTGCGCTGCGGGCCCTTCGCAAAGGCGATTTTTCCGTACGCCTGCCGCTCGGCCTGACCGGGATCGAAGGAGAGATCGCCGAAGTCTTCAACGACGTGGCCGAGCTCAATGCGGCAATGACCGAGGAGCTCATGCGTATCTGCGAGGCGGTCGGCAAACAGGGACAGATCGACCGCAGGGCGCGCGTGCCGGCGGCCGTCGGTGCCTGGGCGAGCAAGATCGAATCGGTCAACACGCTCATCACCGACCTGATGCGGCCCACGACCGCCGTCGCCGCCGTCATCGAATCGGTGGCCAGCGGCGATCTGTCGGAGCGCATCCTGCTGGACATCGACGGCCTGCCGCTGCGCGGCGAGTTTCAGCGCATCGGCAAGGTCGTCAACACCATGGTCAACCAGTTGAACAGTTTTGCCTCCGAGGTGTCGCGCGTGGCGCGCGAGGTGGGCTCGGAAGGCAAGCTCGGTGGCCAGGCGAAAGTGCCGGGCGCCGCCGGCACGTGGAAGGACCTCACCGACAACGTGAATGCCATGGCGGCCAACCTCACCGGCCAGATGCGCAACATCGCCGAAGTGACGACCGCGGTCGCGAAAGGGGATCTCTCCAAGAAGATCACGGTGGACGTGCGCGGCGAGATCCTCGAGCTCAAGAGCACCATCAACACGATGGTGGACCAGCTCAACGGCTTCGCCTCCGAGGTGTCGCGCGTGGCGCGCGAGGTGGGCACCGAAGGCAAGCTCGGCGGCCAGGCGCGTGTGCCGGGGGTCGCGGGCACCTGGAAGGACCTCACCGACAACGTCAACCAGCTGGCGGCGAACCTGACGACGCAGGTGCGCGCAATCGCAGAGGTGGCGACCGCCGTCACCAAGGGCGACCTGACACGCTCGATCATGGTCGAGGCGATGGGTGAGGTCGCGGCGCTCAAGGACAACATCAACGAGATGATCCGCAATCTCAAGGACACCACTCGCAAGAACGAGGAGCAGGACTGGCTCAAGACCAACCTGGCGAAGTTCTCGCGCATGCTGCAGGGGCAGGGCGATCTGGTGGCGGTGTCGCACATGGTGCTGTCGGAGCTCGCGCCGCTGGTGCATTCCCACCAGGGAGTGCTCTATCGGCATGCGCGGCAGGACACCGAGTCGTACCTGGAGCTGGTGGCGAGCTACGCCTCTGGTCCCGAGAGCAAGCTGCCGCAGGTGCTGCGCTTCGGCGAAGGCCTGCTGGGGCAGTGCGCCCTGGAGAAGAAACGCATCCTGATCGAGTGTGTACCGCAGGATTACGTACGCGTCAGCTCCGCCCTGGGTTCGGCCGCGCCCGCCAACGTCGTGATCCTGCCGGTACTGTTCGAGGGCGAAGTGAAAGCGGTACTGGAGCTGGCCTCGCTGCGCACTTTCAGCCCGACCAACCTCTCGTTCCTCACCCAGCTTGCCGAGACCATCGGGATCGTGCTGAACACGATCGAGGCGAACATGCGCACCAGCAACCTGCTGCGCCAGTCGCAGTCTCTGACCCGCGAGCTGCAGCGGCAACAGCAGGAGCTCACGCAGACCAACGACCGCCTCGAGCAGCAGGCGGGAAATCTGCAGAAGTCCGAGACGCTGCTGAAGAACCAGCAGGAGGAGCTGCAGCGCACCAACGATGAGCTGCAGCAGAAAGCCGTGCTGCTGTCCGAGCAGATGCGCCAGGTCGAATACAAGAACGAGGAGATCGAGCTCGCCAAGGCTGCGCTGGAGGAGAAGGCCGAGCAGCTGGCGCTCAACTCGCGCTACAAGTCGCAGTTTCTCGCGAATATGTCGCACGAGCTGCGCACCCCGCTCAACAGCCTGCTGATTCTCGCCAAACTGCTGTCGGACAACGCCACCGAGAACCTGACGCCCAAGCAGATCGACTACGCGCAGACCATTTACGCAGCCGGCGCCGATCTGCTCTCGCTCATCAGCGACATCCTCGATCTCGCCAAGATCGAATCGGGCACGGTGACGCTCGATGTGGCGTCGCTGCGCATGGCGGACCTCAAGGACTACGTCGAGCGAACCTTCGCGCCCAGCGCGCAGGAGAAACAGCTGCAATTCAGCGTCACCCTCGATCCGCGGCTGCCGGGTGCGATCGAGACCGACGAGAAGCGTTTGCAGCAGATCCTCAAGAATCTCCTGTCGAACGCCTTCAAGTTCACCAAGCAGGGCTCGGTGGAGCTGCGCATCACGCGTGCCGCGCGCACTCCGCCGGTCGACTCGGCGCACGCGGGCCGAACGGCCGAGGTCGTCGCCTTCACGGTCTGCGACACCGGTATCGGTATCCCCGATAAGCAGCAGAAGGTCATCTTCGAGGCTTTCCAGCAGGCCGACGGCACCACCAGCCGCCATTTCGGCGGCACCGGACTCGGGCTTTCGATCAGCCGTGAGCTCGCCGGGCTGCTCGGCGGGGAGATCACGGTCGAGAGCAGGCCCGGAAAGGGCAGCACCTTCGTGTTCTACCTGCCGCTGCCGGCCTCATCGGGCCCGCGCCGCGAGGCCGCCGTCGCGGCGGCCGTTGCCGAGCCTCCCGCGGTCGCTCGCCTGCCGGTGGCGACGCGCGCCGCGCGGATTGCGCCTGCGGTGGAGGAGGCGACGGCCCTGGTCGATGACGACCGGGAGAAGCTTGCGCCCGATGACCGCGTGGTGCTGATCATCGAAGAGGATCCGGACCTGGCGGCGACGCTCCTCGAGGTCGCGCGCGAGCACGGCTTCAAGGGAATCGTGGCCGCCGGTGGCAACAGCGGCTTCGCCCAGGCGCTGGCGCTGCAGCCCGACGCCATCACGCTCGACCTCACGCTCCCGGACGTCGATGGCTGGGTGGTTCTCGATCTGCTCAAGCACAACCTGAGGACCCGGCACATTCCCGTCAGTGTGGTATCGCTGCGGGAGCAGACGCACCGCAGCCTGCACATGGGCGCGGTGGCCGTGGTGCACAAGGGAGATACGCGCGAGGCGCTGCAGCAGGCACTGCTCAAGACGCGCTCCCTGCTCGAGCGCGAGGCCAAGGTGCTGCTGGTGGCGGATGGCGATGAGGCCCGCCGCGCGGAGATCGAGGAGTCGTTGCGCGGCGTGGACGTGCAGATCACTTCGGCCGCAGACGGCCGGCAGGCGCTCGCAGCCTTGCGCGGCTCGCACTACGACTGTGTGGTCCTGGGTCCCGAGCTCGGTGACATGAGCGCCACCGATCTGCTGCGCACCGTTGCCGAATCCGGGGCCGTCACCGAGATGCCCTTCGTGGTCTACGAGACCGACAGCCTTGGCGGATCCGAGCACGCCGAGCTCGGCCGCCTGGCGGAGGTACTGGTGCTGAAGAAGGCAGCCACTCGCAAGGCCATGCTGGAAGAGATCGCCCTGTTTCTGCACCAGACTCTCAACAACCTGCCGCCCGCAAGCCGCTCGCTGCTCATGGCGCGGGGCAGCGACCGCGGCCTGGCGAACCGCAAGATCCTGATAGTGGATGACGACGTGCGGAACGTCTTCGCCCTGACGGGTGCCCTGGAGCAGTGCGGCATGACGGTTCTCACCGCGGAGGACGGCCGGGAAGGCATCGAGATCCTGCAGGCGACCACGGGTGTCGAGGCGGTGCTGATGGACATCATGATGCCGGGGCTCGACGGCTACGACACGATCCGCATCATCCGCGAGTGCGCGGAGTTCAGGGAGCTGCCGATCATCGCGGTCACCGCCAAGGCGATGAAGGGAGACCGGGAGAAGTGCATCGACGCCGGCGCTTCCGACTACATCGCCAAGCCGGTGAATGTCGAGCAGCTGACATCGCTCCTGCGGGTGTGGCTGAACCATTAGCCAATGAACGACTCCGCGGGAGGGACCCGTCGCGGCAGCATCCTCGTCGTCGACGACGAGCCGCTGAATCTCAAGGCCATGGAAGCGCTGCTGGCGGAGGCGGATTGCCAGGTCGTGACCGCATCCTCCGGCCGGGAGGCGCTGTGGCGGATTCTGCGCACTGATTTCGCGCTCATCCTGCTGGATGTGCGCATGCCGGAAATGGACGGCTTCGAGACCGCCGGACTGATTCGCCGGCTGAAGCGTTCGCGTCACACTCCGATCGTGTTTCTCACCGCCGCGGGCGAGCAGGCCGAGTGGGTGCAGCGGGGCTATGAGGCAGGCGGCGTCGACTACCTCGTCAAGCCGGTGGACCCGGAAGTGCTGAGGAGCAAAGTGGGGGTGTTCATCGATCTCAACAGCCGCAGTGCCAGCCTCGCGACCGAGGTCGCCCGGCAGAGAACCGCGCAACGGGCCCTGAGCAAGGCCAGGGACGACCTCGAGATCAAGGTGCGCGAGCGCACCGCGAGCCTGATTTCGGCGCACGATCGCCTGCGTCAGGAGATACAGCAGCGCGAGCGCGCCGAAGCGGAGCTGCAGGTGGCGAAGCGCGTGGCCGAGGAAGCCAACCGCGCCAAGTCCCAGTTCCTGGCCAACATGAGTCACGAGATACGCACGCCGATGAATGCCATCATCGGACTGACCGAGGTCGCCCTCGAAACGGACCTGACCGCCGAGCAACGCGAGTGCCTCGAGCTGGTACGTGCCTCGGGCGAGTCGCTGCTCGCCATCGTCAACGACATTCTCGATATCTCCAAGATCGAGGCGGGACGCATCGCGGTGGAGGCGATCCCCTTCCTGCTGCAGGAGTGCATAAGCGATGCCATGAGGCCGCTCGCCATCACGGCCGGCAATAAGGGTCTCGAACTCAGCTGGGAGATCGCACCGCACACGCCGCCGGCTCTGCTCGGCGATCCGCTGCGCCTGCGGCAGGTTCTGCTGAATCTGGTGGGCAACGCCATAAAGTTCACGGACTCCGGTCGCGTCGCGCTGCGCGTGCGGCCCGAGACCTTCTCGGCCGGCGAGGTTTGCTGTCACTTCTCCGTCGAGGACACCGGCGTCGGAATACCGGCAGAGCAGCAGGATCTGGTCTTTGCCCCGTTCCGGCAGGGCGCCAAATCCACGGCGCGGCGTTACGGGGGCACGGGCCTCGGTCTCGCCATATGCGCGCGTCTGGTGGAGCTGATGGGCGGGCGGATCTGGGTCGAGAGCACCCCGGGTGCGGGCAGCACCTTCCATTTCACGGTGACCTTCGGAGTGGCGGACCGGGCGCCTGCGCCGGCGGCGCGCACTGCGGTGGTGGACGGCGGCGGTCGGGGCGCACCCGGCGGTGAGCCTCCGAGACCCATGACGGTTCTGCTGGTCGAAGACAACGTCGTCAACCGCCGGCTCGCCGAGATAGCGCTGGCGCGGCGCGGGCATACGGTGGTGGCAGTCGGCGACGGCCGTGCTGCGGTGGATACGGCGCGCGCGCGGCGCTTCGACGTGATACTGATGGATGTGCAGCTGCCGGAGATGGACGGCATCGATGCGACGCGCGCGATTCGCGCAGCCGAGCGGCAGTGCGGCGGCCACGTGCCGATCCTGGCGCTCACCGCACATGCCCTGGCGGGAGTCCGCGAGCAGTGTCTGCAGGCGGGCATGGACGCCTATCTGGTCAAGCCGATCCGGCCGGCGGCGCTGCTCGAGGCCGTGGAGCAGCTGAAAGTGCGGCCCGAACCGGCGGCGCCCGCAGCCCACGCCGGGCCGGCGGAGCCCGACCGGGCGACGCTGCTCGATGAGGTCGGGGGCGATGCTCAGCTGCTCGAGGAGATTTGCGAGCTGTTCGCGCGCGAGTCGGCCAGCCAGATGGCCGCGGTGCGCGCCGCCATCGAGGGCGCGGACCCTGCCGCCCTGACTCGCGCCGCGCATACCCTGCGCAGCATGCTGCGCTCCGTTCACGCGAGCGCCGCCGATCGGCTGGCCGCGGCCCTGGAGTCGCTCGATCCGCGCGCGCAGCGCCAGGAGGCGTCGGCTGTCGCGGAGCGCCTGGCGCAGGCGGTCGACGGCCTGCAGGAGCGCTTTGCAGCGGCTCCTCCCTCTGCGGCAGCCGCCAGCGCCCGTTCCCGGCCGCCGGCGCCGTCGCGTCGCACCCCTGCCGAGCCCGCTGCGGCGCCGTCCGCCGGGTCCACCCCTCCATAGGCCAATGGGACTACGGAGGCTCTGCCATTGCGTGGCGTCCGATCTGGTAACTGATGGGTGAGGGCTGAACATGCTGTACCGGATTGCACGGGAAACGGACTTGCTGCGAGCGGACCTCTTCCATCGGGAAACCGCCGAGGAGGCCAAGGAGTTCTTTGGCGCGGTGGCCGACACGGCCGTGCGTCGCGGCTGTTCCTGTCTGCTGATCTCGGTGCATGCTTCCAGCCCGCTCTTTACCGTAGACCGATCGGGTTTCCTCACCGAATTCGCCGGCGTCGGCAGCGACCCCGCACACAAGATCGCGCTGGTGGCGGACAGCGAGGAGCTCAATTACTCGCACGAGTACCTGGAGCTTCTCGGCCAGCGACACGGTCTGAACGTGCGACACTTTCGCAACGAGATGTCGGCCCTGGAATGGCTGCGACCCGTCACCGGGTCGCCGCTGCGACACGCCAATGGCCAGCATCCTGATTCTTGACACACGCGCGAGCAGCAGCGGGCGGTTCCTCGCCTCGATCCTGCGCAAACACGGCTACCACGTCCTGCACTTCTGCGACGCCGACGAGGCGTTGAGCGTCGAGCGCCCCGAGCGCCTCGACCTCATGATCATCGATATCGCCACGCCTGACATCGACGGCTGCAGGTTCCTGATGCAGGTGCGGCTCGGCGTGCCGCGGCCGCGGCTACTGTTGCGCGCGACGGCCGACGTCGAGGCGGAGGCGCGCGCGCTGGCGCACGCCTTCGGCGCTTCCTTCATCGCCAAGCCCGCCGCCCCCGAGCTGCTGCTGGCCGTGGTCGCTGCCGCACTCGGCGAGCCGCCGCCGGCCGAGGTCGCCGGCGCGGTGGAGGGCAGGGCGGTCGACAAGCTGCTCTCGCCGATCCTCAGGCTGACGCGCCGTGTGGCCGAGAACGCCGCACGGCTGGACGTGGCACGGACCGCGCTCGATCTGGAAATCAGAAAGCGCATCTGGGCGGAGCAGGAGCTGAGTCATGCCAACCTGAGGCTGCAGGACCAGGCCATGCGCGATGCGGTCACCGGGCTGCACAACCGCCGCTTCCTGGAGGAGTCGCTGCCGCACGAAGAGAACCGCGCCAGGCGCTACGGCCACGCGCTTGCGATCATGATGATCGACGTCGATCACTTCAAGGAATTCAACGACACCCTGGGACACATTGCCGGAGATGCGATCCTCAGGTCCGTGGGCGAATGCATGATGGCGGTTTCGCGCGGCGAGGACATCGTCGCGCGTTACGGCGGCGATGAATTCGCGCTGTTGATGAGCAACGCCTCCAAGGATACGGCCCGCCGCCGCGCCGAGCTCATCCGCGAGCGCGTCTACACCCTCGAAGTCAGCGCCAACGGCCGCCAGCAGCTCGGGCCGGTCACGCTGTCGGTGGGGATTGCGGTCATGCCGGAAAACGGCCCTACCGCGGAGGCGGTGCTGCGCGCCGCCGACGAGGCATTGCTCGTCTCCAAGCAGTCGGGACGCGACCGGATCGTCATTTCGCCGCCCCCGCCAGCCCCGCCGCCCCCGCCAGCCCCGCCGCCCCCGGCCACCCTGCTCACCGGCAGCTGAGCGCCGGCAGAGCGCTGCCGGCGGCGGCAGGGACTTGCCGCGCGCGTGCCACGCTTGAGACTTCAGTCGCAAATCCGCGCCACGCGCTTCAGCGGCCTGTGCGCCGACCGATAAGCAGAACGTCGGACGATCACAAGCAAACAGGCACGAGAGATACCGTCATGAACGCGAACAAAGTCGAGACGCTGAGACTCGCCGTGGTGAGCGAGCACCTTGTGGGCCCCACTCCCGGCGGTCGCGTGATTCACGACCTGCGCGGCAACGCCAAGTGGGACTGGGCGGTGTCGACCGGAGTGCTGGCGACCAAGAGCGTCGCGGAGCTCATGCATACTCTCGGTGTGCCGACACTCAGCATCGAGAGCGACAGCGCAGCCGCCGGCGAGTGGCGCGATCCCTACAACAGCTCCGGCCGGCGTTTCTAAGGCGCGATCCCTGTCACTGCCGCCGCCCGGGCGGCTCCGATCGGTGGCGGAGCCACCCGGGTGGCGGCGACTACGAATGCGCGGCGCCGTCGGCCGGTTTTGCCCCAACCCGCATCGCGCTGCTACGCTCCTCCCAGGTTGCGATGAGACGAAAGAATTCCGGGTGTCGCTCTACGGCTTGCTCGCCTTCAGCGCGGTGTATCTCCTGGCAGTCGCCACGCCGGGGCCGGGCGTCACGGCGCTGCTTGCGCGCTCCCTCACTCATGGAATGCGGGGCGCTCCGGCGTATATCGCGGGGTTTCTCATCGGCGACCTGACGTGGTTCAGCGGCGCGGCCGCCGGCCTGGCAGCGCTCGCGCACACAGCGCAGACGGCCTTTCTCGTCATCCGTTACGCGGGCGCGCTGTTTCTGCTGTATCTGGCGTTCCGGCTATGGATTGCGCCGGCTGCGCCACTGGAAATCGCTGCCGCGCGCCCTGCGCAGAGCGCATCGAGCGCCTTCCTCGCGAGCCTGATGCTGACTCTCGGTAACCCCAAGCCGATGCTGTTCTTCGTTGCACTGCTGCCGACGGTGGTGCACATGCAGGGCTTGCGCTTGCCCGACTACGCGCTGATCGCCGGCGCGATCTGCGTGATCCTGCCGGCCGTGCTCGGCGCTTACGCGCTGGCGGCATCCCGCGCGCGTGGATTCTTCCGCGACCGGCGTGCCTTGCGCTTCCTCAATCGGGGTGCGGCGCTCGCTTTGTCGGGAGCTGCCGTCGCGGTAGTCAGTCAATAGGCGATGAGCGCCGGGCCAGGCCAGGGCGCCCTCAGCCGACGCTTCCCTGACTGCGGGCGGCGGCCTCGGCGAGGTCCTCCCGCATCATCAGAGCGCCGGCAGCCAGAACCGGCAGGACGCAGAAGCACCATTTGTCGACTGCCGCGTACAGCACCGCCGCCAGCGCACAGCCTGCGGCGAACAGCACGACGCTCGCGATCATCGTCCTGAGTCTCGCCCGGGTCGCGGCGACCCTGTCCGGGTGCGCCCCGTGCAGCATGTCGGCAAGGTCGAGCATGATCTGAGTCGTCGTTCCGGTCATGACGGTCGACGGCGGGGCATAAGCGAGGTGTACCCGATGGGCCGCGTTCTGAATGGCCATGGCGGTGACCATGATCATTCCGAGCGCCAGCGCGGCTCCCGTATCGGCATCCCCGAAGGGCCCGGCCCAGGCCGCCAGTGCGGCGGCAGCGCACAGCAGCACCACCTGCAGCACCAGGACACTGCGCAGCACGGGCCGTCCCGAGCCTCTCAGGCGCAGGGCCAGGAGCCTGATCGCCAGAACCGCGATACAGAACATCGGCAGGGCCAGGGTCTTTGCCAGGGCGCCGCTGCTGCCGAACACCAGTGCCGAGCCCAGCGTGACGAAGTTGCCGGTGACGTGGGAGGTGAACAGGCCCTTGAGGGCCAGAAAGCCACTGGTATCGGCATAGCCTGCCGTCAGACTCTGAACTGCCGGCAACGATCCGCGCATGCCGTACTCCTTTATTATGGGGTCGTTCGGTTTAAGCTTACTACCGACGAGTCAGGACAAACTGGGGGATGTCATGCGCGTTACCGGTCTCGCTCTGAGTGTGCTCATTGCCGTGTCCACGGCGGCTTGCTCGACCTACGCACCCGATGCCGGGCATGAGATCGTGCTGATCGAGAAGCCGTGGCTCTTCGGACATGGCGGCGTGAACCCGGATCCGGTGCGCACCGGGCGCACGTATGCGGCGCTCAGTACCGAAGGCGTCCTGGTGTCCATGCAGCCGCGAAAGTACGAGACCGAGATGCACGACACCATGACCGCCGACGGTGTGCCGATCAGCTTTCACGCCATAACGGTGCTGCAGGTGACGGACTCCGTGACGCTGATCAGGAATTTCGGCCCGCTCTGGTACGAGAACAACCTGGAGGAGCCGTTCAAGACCATGGTGCGCCAGGCCGTGCGCAAGCGCGGCATGAACGAGACGGCGATCAGCACCACCGCGCTCGATGCGATCGACGGCGAGATCCGTGACAACCTCGAGAAGTTCATCGGGGAAAAGAAGCTCCCCGTCAAGCTGGTCACGATGACCGTCGGTCGGGCAAATCCGCCGGATGCGATCAAGAATCAGCGCATCGAGACGGCAGCCCAGGAGCAGCGCATCCAGACGGAGATCCAGATCAAGAACGCCGAGGTGCAACGCAAGGCCGCCGAGGAGGCACGGGCGGCAGCCGACAATGCCTATCGACAGGCGATCGGCCTCTCGCCCGAGCAGTACGTGCAGCTGAAGCGCGTCGAGATGGAGCAGAGGGTCTGCGCCGACGCCAAGTGCACCTTCATCGAGAACGCCGGAGCGATGCCGGCGTTCGCTGTGCGCTGACAGAGGAGAGTGCCGCCATGAGTCTTCCCGCCGTCCCGCAGGCACCGCAGCCGCCGTTCAGAGAAGTACTCACGGACGCGCTTCGCTATTGGGAGCCGCGGCGCATCGGCTATAACGCAGTACTGGCGGCGATCGTCGCCGGCTGGGTGGCGTTCACGTGGCCGCATTTCCGCGGCGCGGTCGCCTGGGATGCGCTGCTCGCGCTCTTCGTGCTCGCGGTATTGGCCAATGTCTGCTACTGCGCTGCATATGTCGTCGATGTGCCGCTGCAGTACTCGGACTTCCGGGACCTCTGGCGCCGGCGGCGCTGGATCCTGTGGGTCCTCGGAGTGGTGTTCGCCGCGACCATCGCCTATTACTGGATGGCGGATGAGATTTATCCCGGAGCAGGCTCGCTGCCTGTGTGACGCGTCGTGCACTTTCTCCTTATCTATGAGTTCGTACCGGATTATCTCGAGCGCCGGCCGCTGCACCGTTCTGAGCACCTGCGACTCGCCTGGGAGGCGCACGAGCGCGGTGAGCTCGTGCTCGCCGGCGCCCTGGCTCAGCCGACCGACAGCGCCGTGCTGCTGTTTCAGGGCGACAGCGACCGGCAGGCGCGCGCCTTTGCCGAGCGGGACCCCTACGTGACGGCGGGCCTGGTCACGCGCTGGTCGGTGCGCCCCTGGACGACCGTCGTGGGCGCCGCCGCCGCAACGCCGGTGCGCCCGCTCAGCTGAGCGGGGCGCGGAGCGGCGGGTCACGCAGGTACAGCGCGGCCCAGGCGACGATCCCGGGATAGACACCCAGCTGGTTGATGCTGTCGGCCAGCATGAAAAGCAGGGTCGAGACACTCAGCGCCCGCGCCAACATGATCGATGCCTCCGTCGAAGTCCTTACCCTCACACGACGAACGAACGGGCGGGGCATCGACAGATACGCCCATGGCATAGCTCACGCGTAAGCTGAGCGGAGCGCGGTCTGGAAGCCTTCATGGGTCCATGAGATCTTTCGCGCATCGATAACAGCCCGACCCTCAGGGCGCCGCAAGGAGAGCACTCATGCTGCAGATTGCCGTGATCAACGAGTCCACCGCGATCGCCGATGACTCCGTCCGGCAGATGGTTCCCGCCTTCAGCACCCAGTGGAACACGGACCTGAATGCCGTGTGGGGCGTCGGCGCGGCGCAGTTCGGCTTCACGCCCAGGACCACTCAGCCCGCGAGCGGCGCCTGGTGGGTCGTGTTTCTCGATGACAGCGATCAGGCGAACGCTCTTGCCTATCACGACCTGACGAACGAGGGACTGCCGATCTCAAAGGTCTTCGTCAAGACCATCCAGGCCGACAAAGCCAGCCTGACCGTCGGAGCCACGCACGAGATCTGCGAAATGGCGGTCGACCCGTGGCTGAACAGCGCCTACCAGGACGCACAGGGCATTTTCTGGGCCGGAGAGGTCTGCGACCCGGTCGAAGACGACCAGTACGGCTATACGGTCGGCGGAATCCTGGTGTCGGATTTCGTCACGCCAGGCTGGTTCGGGTACAAGGACGCGCAGGGTCCCGTCGACCGGCAGGGGCACGCGCACTCGGCGTTCGAGGTCCTCACCGGCGGCTACGCCCAGAAATGGGACCCGCAGAAGGGCTGGCAACAGGTCACGGGCGCGCGCGCCCTGAAGTCAGCGCGGCTGGCGACGGCTCCCCATGGCTCGCGCCGCGAGCGTCGCGCACGGCAGTGGAGGCACTGGAGACGCAGCGAGCATCGCTTCGGGCGTTGAGGGCGCCCCGACCGCCGTCCCGGCGGTCAGTCCACGCCCTCGACGATGCGCATGTCGCGGTCAGCGCCGTTGCCGAGTGCGCGCAGCGCCTCCTGATAGGCGGGGCTGTCGTGCGCTGCCAGGGCCTGCGCGAGGCTCGCGAACTCGATGAGCACCGTGCGCTGCGCGAGGCCGTTCTCGTAGACGCGGGCCGGTGCCGAACGCGCGAGGAAGCGGCCGCCCGCGGCCTGCAGTGCCGGGCCCGCGAGCCTGGCGTAGGCTGCCAGAGCCTTTTCATCGCGTATTTCGCGATAGGCGGCGATCCAATAAGCCTTGGCCATGTGCTCTCCGCTCAGCTGCACCAGGAAAAATGCGGACGCTCACCGCGGCCGTAGACGTCCACGGAAAAGCAAGCACCGATCTGATGTGACCTCGCCATGTAGAAAATATGCCACTTGCCGATCCGGCCGTCCGAAACGTAGGTGGCGCTCGGCTCATCGAAGTCGGTCAGGTCGACCTTCAGCTGCGTCGCCTCGTTATCGGCGATGCGAATGGCCTCCGACTCCGAGAGCGGCGCCTCGGTGGGCGAATGGGCGGGGGGAGCGTCTGCTCGCAGCGCGGACGATGCCAGCCCGGCCAGCAGGCTTAACATCAGCACACTGATACGCATCATGGCGGCTCGACAATCGTCGGTGCAGGACCAGAGCGCAACATACAGCAACTCACGCGACAGGGATATTCACCGATGAGCCCGTTGTTCGGTTATGGATTTCGGCCGTTCTTCCTGGCGGCAGGCGTCGCGGCATTTCTCCTCATTCCCTGGTGGGTGGCATATGTCACCTGGGGCGTTCCGCTCGGCACGCGCTGGCCGCCGGCGTCGTGGCACGGGCACGAGATGCTCTTTGGGTTCATCGTCGCCGCCATCGCGGGATTTCTCCTGACAGCCGTGCCGAGCTGGACCGGCGCACGCGGATTTGCCGGTTGGCCGCTCGCGCTGCTCGCCGCCCTCTGGCTCCTCGGCCGCCTGTGCGTGGCGTTCTCCGCCGTGCTGCCCGCGCCGGCGGTGGCAGCGATCGACCTCGCGTTCCTGCCGGCGCTGGCGGCTTTCGTCCTGCCTCCGCTGCTGCGCGCGCAGAATCGCAATACCCCGCTCCTGCTCGTGCTGCTGGCGCTGTGGGCGACCGATGTCGCTTTCTACCGCGGCATTGCCCGCGGCGATGCGGCGCTCGCGCATCATGCGCTCCTGGTCGGCATCGACATCGTGTTACTGCTGGTGACGGTCATCGGGGGGCGCATCGTGCCGGCTTTCACCGGTGCGGCTCTCAAGCAGCAGGGGCGGGCCGTTTCCCTCTACGCCTGGCGCGCCATGACGCCGCTCGCAGTCGGCATCATGCTGGCAGTCGTCGTCGGGGACATTTTCGTGCCCGAGGGGTCCGTGGCGGGAGTGATCGCACTCGCCGGCGCGCTGATCCAGGGCGTACGGCTCGCTCAGTGGCGCTCCCTGAGCACCCGCTCCATGCCCATCGTCTGGGCGTTGCATCTGGCTTATCTGTGGCTGCCGATCGGCCTTGCGCTGAAGGCGCTGGCACTGCTCTGCGGGGTCGCCTTCGCCGCCTACTACCTGCACGCACTGACGATCGGGGCGGCGGCCCTCATGATCATGGCGGTGATGACGCGCGCCGCCCTCGGCCATACCGGCCGTCCCCTCAGCGTGACGCGGTCCATAGCGGTTGCCTACGGGCTGCTGGCGGCGGCGGCGCTGGTGCGGGTGCTGGGACCTGCGCTCCTGCCCTTCGCGTATACGCAATGCGTGGCGCTGGCGGCTGCTCTGTGGACGGGGGCCTTCGGCATTTTCCTCTGGCGCTATGCGCCGATACTGCTGAGCGCACGCGCCGACGGCAAGCCGGGCTGAGCCGTGGCGCACCGGGGGGCGCGCCGGTGTTCCCATGGATTGCGTGCCGGCGCGGAAAGCGCTATAAATAACATACAAGTATTCACTTGTATAAAAACGGAAGGACTGCAATGACCTCGATTTGGCTGATCGTGCTGATTTTTGCCATTGCCGCCGTCGTCGGTCTCACGATGGCAATCGCCGCCTTCCAGGGGAAGCTTCCCCCGGTTCCCAGCGCCGTGCTCCACGGCGTGCTCGCGGCGGCCGCTCTGGTGCTGCTCATCATCGCCGTGGCGGTGCACGCGGCCACCGGGTCCGCCATGTGGGCGCTCGGGTTCTTCCTGGTCGCGGCGCTCGGAGGCTTCACCCTTGCGCTCGGATTCCATGCGCGCAGGAAGAATCTGCCCAAGGGCCTGGTGGCCGGACACGCGGCGATCGCCGTGATCGGGTTCCTGCTGCTGCTGGCCGGCGCTCTGCGGCTGATCTGAACGGGGAAATGCGCCGGCGCCGCGGCTGATGAGAATCGCACCGCACCTGCACCCGCTGCATCCGGCGCTGGCGCATTTCCCGCTGGCGTTCTGGATCGGCTCCTCGGCCTGCGATCTGCTCGCTCTCGGGACGGGCGCACCGCTGTGGTGGACGGTGAGCCATCACGCGCTCGTCGCGGGGCTGATCATGGGCGCTGTCACGCTCGCCGCAGGACTTCTCGAGCTGTGGCTGCGCGACCTGCCGCGCGCGTCGGTGCGCTGGGTCGTGCTGCACGCGAGCCTCATGAGCGCAGCGTTGCTCGTCTTCATGGTGAGTCTCTCGCTGCGCACCGCGGTGCCTCCGCCGCTCGCGGCGCCTGCGATATCATTGGTCGGATCCGCGCTGGTGGTCGTCGGTGGATTCTGCGGAGGGACGCTGGTCTATCGGTTCGGGGTGGGGGTGAGTGCCGAGGGACGTGGGTCTTGAGCAAGCAGCGCAGCAGGAGTGCAGGCACGAGCCGGAGCCCGGACGGCGCTGCGGGTGCGGTCGCGGATGCAGCGCCATCGGCTCTGCTGCAGGTGCTCAAGCGCCGTGGCCCCCTCACCATCCGCGCGCTCGCCGCAGAGCTGGATATCACCTACGAGGCGGTCCGCCAGCAGATGGCAGAGCTCCTGCGTGCCGGCTGGGTGAGGAGCGGTAAGGCGGTCGCGCACCGCTCCGGGGATCACGGATCCAACAGGCCCGGCCCGGCCTCGCGGGAGTATCGCCTCAGTGCCGCGGCCGAGCATCTCTTTCCCAAGCGCTACGACGAGCTCTCCGCGGAGCTGGTGCAGTACGTGCACCAGAGCTTCGGTGGTGCCGGGGTGGTCGAAATTCTCGCGCGCATGACGGACGCGCGTGTGCGCCGCTGGGCGCCCCTCCTCAAGGGGCTGAGCGTCAGGGAGAAGGTCCGGGCGCTGAGTGCGCTCTACGAGGACAAGGATGCGTACATGCAGGTCGACTGGCGCGAAGGCTCTCCGGCACTGATCGAACACAACTGTCCGTTCTTCAACGTGGCGCAGAAGCACCCCGCAATCTGCAGCGTATCGGTCAACACGCTCGAGCGGCTCCTGGGCTGCAGGGTGGTCCGCGAGCAGAGCTTCCAGGCGGGGCACGGACGCTGCGTGTTCCGGCTGCGTCTCGAAGAGCCGCGCTCGCCGGGTGAGACCTTCGCGCTCGAGCCCTGAGGCGCCCCAAGGGTCCTGCCGGAGAGGGCTGCGGCCGAAAAATATTTTCTTCCGTAATTTCAGAGGCTTAAGCCCGCGTACGCCCTGAACGCCGCGTGCCCGCGTCGATTTCGCCTGCCCTCGTTCGTCATAGGTACAGAAAGCCAAACGGAGAGCGACATGCGAGTCATGGTGATCGTGAAGGCCAACCCCCAGTCGGAAGCAGGCGTGCTTCCCAGCGAGCAGATCCTGACCGAGATGGGCAAGTTCAACGAGGAGCTGGTCAAGGCCGGCGTTCTGCTGGCGGCCGAAGGGCTGCATGCGAGCTCCAGGGGCGTACGCGTCAGGTTCGGCGGCGGTCGCAGCACCGTGATCGACGGGCCCTTCGGCGAGACCAAAGAGCTGATCGCCGGCTTCTGGCTCTGGCAGGTGAGATCGATCGACGAGGCGGTCGAGTGGATCCGGCGTTCGCCCTTCAGCAAGAGCAACGAGGAAATCGAGATCCGCCGCGTATTCGACGCCGAGGATTTCGGTCCCTCCCTCACCCCCGAGCTGCGCGCGCAGCAGCAGAGCCGCGCCGAGCGGATTTCAAGGAACTGATCGTTTCGGGATGTGAGTGATTCTCGCTTGCGCAACCAGGCTCGCGATGCTGTCATCCGTACCCATGACGGCTACGGATGTGCAGCGCACCGTCGATGCGGTGTGGAGGATCGAGTCGGCGAAGGTGATCGCGAGCGTTGCACGGCTGATGCGCGATGTGGGCCTCGCCGAAGAGCTCGCGCACGATGCCCTGGTCACCGCTCTCGAGCAATGGCCGCGTTGCGGGATTCCCGACAATCCGGGCGCATGGCTGATGACCACCGCCCGCAACCGCGCCCTCGACCAGCTGCGCCGGCGTGGCCTGCTGGCGCGCAAGCACGACGCGCTTGCCTCTGAGCTCGAGATGGAGGAGCGGCTGAACGGCGGCGAGCTCGAGGCGAGCGCCGACGATGAGATCGGGGATGATCTGCTGCGGCTCATCTTTACCGCCTGTCACCCCCTGCTGCCGACCGAGTCGCGCACGGCTCTCACCCTCAAGCTCCTCGCCGGGCTCACCACCGCCGAGATCGCCCGCGCCTTCCTCGTGCCGGAGCCGACCATCGCGCAGCGCATCGTGCGCGCCAAGCGCAGCTTGCGCGAGGCACAGGTGGCGTACGAGATCCCGCGCGGCGAGGAGCTCGCACGGCGACTGTCCTCGGTCCTCGAATGTGTCTACCTGCTCTTCAACGAGGGCTACTCGGCCACCGCCGGCGGCGACTGGATGCGGCCGGCGCTGTGCGAAGAGGCGTTGCGCATCGGGCGCATCCTCGCCGGGCTTGCGCCCGGGGAGTCGGAAGTACACGGCCTGGTAGCGCTGATGGAGATCCAGGCCTCGCGCCTGCGCGCGCGGCTGGGCCCGGGCGGTGAGCCGGTGCTGCTGCTCGAGCAGGATCGCACGCGCTGGGACCGCGTGCTGATACACCGCGGGCTGGTCGCGCTGGCGCGCGGCGAGTCGCTGTGCGAGTCGCGTGGACCCTATCTGCTGCAGGCGGCGATCGCCGCCTGCCACGCACGTGCTGCCACCGCCTCCGACACCGACTGGGTGTATGTCACCGCACTCTACGACGAGCTGGTGCGGCTGACTCCTTCGCCGGTGGTGGAACTCAACCGCGCCGTCGCGGTCTCGATGGCCTATGGACCTGCGGCGGCCCTGGAGCTCGCCGATCGCCTCGCGGCGGATGGCGCACTCAGGACCTATCATCTCCTGCCGAGCGTGCGCGGCGATCTGCTCGTCAAGCTCGGCCGCCACGCGGAGGCACGTGAGGAATTCGAGCGCGCAGCGCGGCTCACGCAAAATGAGCGCGAGCGGCGGTTGCTGAGCGATCGCGCGGTCGCCTGTGCGAAATCATGAGCCTTGCGGATGTCGCGCGGGCGAAAGTCGCGCCTTGCGCCCGCCCCCGTGCGAAAGTGGTGCAGTCATTCCGCTGAAATTGCCGCCGGCAATTGCAGCCAATTAGACAGGAAACTCCATGGCCTATTTGTTGTTGATCGTCGAGCCGGCGGGCCAGCGCCAGCACCGCGGGCTGGAGGCCGGGCACGGGGCGTACGAGCAGATGCTACGCTACGCCGACAGTCTCAAGGCGCGCGGTGTGCTGGCGGGCACCAATTCGCTCAAGGCCGCGGGCGCACGCCTCACGGTGCGCGGCGGCCAGCGCAACGTCGTCGACGGGCCCTTCACCGAGGCGAAGGAGATCGTCGGCGGATTCTTTCTCCTCGACGTAAACACCCGCGAGGAAGCGCTGACTCTCGCCGCCGAGTGCCCCGCCGCCCAGTGGGCCACGGTCGAGGTGCGCGAGACCGGACCCTGCTACGAGTGAGCCGGCGACCGCGGCTCACTCCTCGCTCCGGTGTCGGCAGTCACATCTGCGGCGCCCAGGAAGTACACCACCCCGCGGCCTTCACTTCCTTGCCGGGGAAGAGCTGACACGGCCCGCGCGCCGCGGCCGCAGCACCCAGATACAACGCGCAATTCGCGCAGGTGCTGCCGGCGGCAGCGCCCTGAGCCTGATGCGCGTCCTCGACGTACTTCACCGCTCTGGCCGGCGCGCTCGATGGGTCGATGAGCGGTGCCGAAGCACCCTGTGCGTTCGAGCGCCGACCGGAGACGAGCGCGGCGAAGGGTACGGCGGCCACCAGCCGGAGCAGCCGGCGGCGAGCCGGCGAGCGGGGTTCTGACATGGGAATCTCCCGCCTTACGGCCGCGCCATCAGCTCGAGGCTTGCGCGTAGGTCTCCATCATGAGCCCGGTGCCGCCGCGCGAGACGTGCGCCACCACGGCGGTGCGCCGGTGGAGCTTGATGATGGTGCCGAGATTGATCGCAAAGGAGAGCACCACCTGCTGTCCCTTGCGTAACCCTAAGTTGGAGGTCTCGATGAAGACGCCGGTGGCGCTCAAGTTCACCGCTTTGCAAAGCTTGCGGCGGCCGCCCGGCATCGTGATGTAAACGATGGTCCGGGCCCGATGGCGGGTATGCAGGCGGCGTTCCACGAAAAAGCGATCCTCAGCGACTCTTTATTATCACGACCGGTCCATCGATCCTTCAACTCCCCCGCATCGATTATGCCCCGGCGCCCGCGCCCTGCAGCCGCCAGTGAACTTAATTTTCGACAAGTACCGGCGCCCGGAGCGCTCCCGCTAGGCTCCTTCCTGCCCGCCCTCGCGCAGGAACCCCCCTATTTCCCTGCCGAAGGTCTCGAGGTCCACGAGGAATGCATCGTGCCCCTCGATGCAGGAGAGGGGTGCGAAGCGGGCCGCCACGCCGGCGGCCTGGAGCGCCTGGGCGATGGCCTGCTGCTCGCTCACCGAGAAAAGCAGGTCGGTCTGAACCCCGATCACCAGGGCACTGGATAATCCGGCCCGACGAAACAGGGCCACGGGCTCTCCGTGCGCGCCGAGGTCGAAGCGGTCCATGGCCCGGGATATGTAGAGGTAGCAATTGGCGTCGTACACGTTGACCCAGCGTACGGCGAGGGACTCGAGGTAGCCCTGAATGGCAAATTCCGAGGCGAAGGGGTCCCTGGATGCCATGTCCGCCCGAATGGGCGAACGGCCGAAGCGCTGCTGCCATTCGGCCGCCGACCGGTAGGTCACCGTGCCGAGCTTGCGGGCAAGGCGCTGGCCCGTGATCGGCGGCTGCTCCGGAGTGTAATTGCCGCTCTGCCAGGCCGGATCCCGGGTAATGGCCTCACGCTGGATGGATCGCAGCGCAATCGCGAAGGGCGCCGCCGCCATGGTGCCCGAGATGCATACCAGGCGGCGCGCGCCGCCTTCGAACATGGCCGCGTAGGCAAGCACGACCATGCCGCCCAGCGATGGCCCCATCACGGTGTCCAGACGCTCGATCCCCAGGCTGCGCACGGTCTCGTAGCCGGCGCGCGCGATGTCCTCGACCGAGAGATCGGGGAAAGTCAGCCGGTAGGCCTTGCCGGTGGCAGGATCATCCGAAGCGGGGCCCGTCGTGCCGAAGCAGCTGCCGAGGGAATTGACGCAAATGACGAAATAGCGCTCGGTGTCGATCGCAAGCTTTGGCCCTACCATCCCCTGCCACCAGCCGTCGCTCGGGTTCTCTGCGGAGGAGGCGGCATGAGCGGGCGGTGAGAGTCCCGTGAAGAGGAGCACGGCGTTGCTGCGCGCCGCATTGAGCGTTCCCCACGTCTCGTAGGCGACGCGCGCGCGATGCAGTGCCCCCCCACGCCACATGGGAAAGGGGTCGGACAAGGCGGCGTATCGGCGCGCATCCATGGGTCAAGGATAGAGCAGCGACCGCTCGAAGGCTCTTGCGCAGCTCAGGGCTCCGGATCGCCGCCCTCGGGGACGCCTTCGAAGAGCACCGTCGAAAGATAGCGCTCACCGGTGTCGGGAAGCATCGCCAGAATCACCGCGCCCGGCGGCGCCTCGGCCGCGACCTTGAGCGCCGCGGCGAAGGTTGCGCCGGAGGAGATGCCGCAGAGGATTCCCTCGCTGCGGGCGAGCGAACGGGCCGTCTCCACCGCCTCGGCGTCAGCCACCGACACGAAGCGATGGGCGACATCGCGCTTCAGCACCTCGGGGATGAAATCCGGGGTCCAGCCCTGGATCTTGTGCGGAGACCAGGCTTTACCGGCGAGGAGAGCGGCGCCCGCGGGCTCGCAGGCGATGATCTGCACCTCCGGACGCGCGAGACGGATCATCTGCCCCACGCCGGTCAGCGTGCCGCCGGTCCCCCAGCCCGTGACGAAAAAGTCGAGCCGCCTGCCGGCGAAGTCCTGAAGGATCTCGGGCCCCGTGGTGCTGCGGTGGTAGGCCGGATTGGCCTCGTTCTCGAACTGCCGGGCGAGGAACCAGCCGTGCTTGCGCGACAGCTCCTCGGCCTTGCGCACCATGCCGGACCCGCGCTCGCTCGCCGCGGTCAGGATGACTCTTGCGCCCAGCATTCGCATGAGGCGGCGGCGCTCGACGGAGAAGGTCTCGCTCATCACCGCGACGAAGGGATAACCCTTCGCTGCACAGACCATCGCGAGCGCGATTCCCGTATTGCCGGAGGTGGCTTCCACTACCGTCTGTCCGGGCCGGATCTTCCCGGTACGCTCCGCATCTTCGATGATGGCGACAGCGAGCCGGTCCTTCACCGAGGACATCGGGTTGAAGAACTCGCATTTCACGTAGAGGGTGACGTGCCGGGGGCCCAGGCGCTGAATCCGGACGACGGGGGTCCTGCCGATCGTGCCGAGAATGTTGTCGTAGATCATGGGGACCTTCTACGCTGCCGGCGGTTTGCCCGGCAAGCAAGACCGGGGTATCTGCTTAAGACCGCTCGTTATGAAGACACCGGGATCGCTGCACGCATGATCCGGCTGCAGAAACTGCTGGCCGAGGCCGGACTCGGCTCGCGCCGCACCATCGAGGGGTGGATCCGCGCCGGGAGGGTGAAGGTGGCCGGAAGGACCGCCCGGCTCGGCGACCGGGCGACCTCGACGGACGATATCCAGGTGGACGGGAGGCGGGTGAAGGTCCCCGGGCCGGCCGGAGCAGGCCGGGAGGTACTCCTTTATTACAAGCCGCTCGGCGAGGTCACCACGAGAAGCGACCCCGAGGGCAGGCCGACGGTGTTCGAACGCCTGCCACCTCCCTCGAGGGGGCGGTGGGTGAGCGTCGGGAGGCTGGACGTCGGTACCTCAGGCCTTCTGCTGCTGACGACCGATGGGGCACTGGCCCACCGACTGATGCACCCATCGAGTGAAATCCAGCGCGAATATCTGGTGCGACTGCGTGGCAGGCCGGGCGCGACGGCCATTGCCCAGCTCCTCCTGGGGGTGCAGCTAGAAGACGGCGCAGCCAGCTTTGATCGGATCGAGCCGGCAAGCTGGGCCGAGGGCCCATCGAGAGCCCTGCGCCCGGTTGACCCCGGTACCGGGGGTACGGACACCTTCAGGGTGGTGCTGCACGAGGGCCGAAACCGGGAGGTCCGGCGTCTCTGGCAGGCCGTCGGCTTCGAGGTGAAGCGCCTGATGCGGGTTCGTTACGGCCCTGTTGAGCTGCCGCGCGACCTGAAACCGGGGGGAACGCGCCGGCTGAGCCCGGCTTCGATCGAGCGCCTCATGGCGGCCATCCCCGGCAAGCCACCCTCGGCCGGGCGCCTCCGAAGCCAGGCCAGGGCACGCCCCGGCGCGGGGTAAGAGCTCGCCGGGCAAGCAATTATCGGGCCAGGATGCATTGACACCCCGGCGCCGCGAAATCAAAATACGCGGCTCGTTTTGAGGAGGGGTACCCAAGCGGCCAACGGGAGCAGACTGTAAATCTGCCGGCTTACGCCTTCGAAGGTTCGAATCCTTCCCCCTCCACCACCCGAGGTGGAGTGGGAAGGTTGCGTGCGTTCAAAAGGCTCGCGGCCGGCAGAGGGACGCCATCAGCAGCGGGTGTAGTTCAATGGTAGAACCTCAGCCTTCCAAGCTGATGACGTGGGTTCGATTCCCATCACCCGCTCCAGCATTGGCCGCGAATCGACATCCCGAGCCCATGTAGCTCAGTCGGCAGAGCACGTCCTTGGTAAGGACGAGGTCACCGGTTCGATTCCGGTCGTGGGCTCCAGTCGACCGGGCACGCATTGAGTCAGAGCACCTTTGAGTTAGGTACTAGTCATGTCCAAAGAGAAATTCGAGCGCACCAAGCCGCATGTGAACGTTGGCACGATTGGTCACGTGGACCATGGGAAGACGACGTTGACGGCGGCGCTGACGAAGGTGATGGCCGAGACCAACGGTGGTCAGTTTGTGGCGTA
>DASQGK010000131.1:0-44126 GCA_035632655.1 Steroidobacteraceae bacterium
CCCCCCCCCCCCCCCGCGCCTCTGCGGTCAGGTCCCGGGCTTCTGCACCACGATCTTGCCGAGGTGCATGACGAACAGCGGGTGCTCGGTGGCACGAATGTCGCCGAGCGCGTTGCCCGGAACCGCGACGATGTCGGCGAACTTGCCGGCTTCGAGCGTTCCGATCTCGGACTCGATGCCGAGGAGCCTCGCATCATCGCGCGTGCCCGACAGCAGCGCCTGGGCCGGGCTCATGCCGAGCTTCACGTAGAGGCCGAACTCCTGGGCGTTCATGCCGTGGGGGTAGACGCCCGCGTCGGTCCCGAGCGCGATCGGCACCCCGACCCTGAGCGCCGTCCTGAACATGTTGCCGTGAGCGGCGGCCGCGGCGCGCGCCTTGGCGGCAATCTGCGGCGGATAGTTCTCTACTTCCTTGAGGACATACTCGACCGTCACGCGTGTCGGCACGAGCCACACGCCCCGGGCCTTCATCATCTTCAGGGTGTCCTCGGTGAGGAAGCTGCCGTGCTCGATCGAGTCGACTCCGGCCTCGATGGCGAGCCGCGCCGCGGCATCGCCGTGGCAGTGAGCCGCGACCTTGCGCCGCCACGCATGCGCCTCGGAGACGATGGCCTTCATCTCATCGAGCGTGAGCTGCGGCACATCGACCGGGTCGGCCTCCGAGAGCACCCCGCCGCTGGCCGCAATCTTGATGACGTCCGCACCCCATTTCATCTGGTAGCGCACCGCCAGCCGGCATTGCTCCGGGCCGCTGCAGATGCCCTGGATGGGCCCCTCGGGCTGGATGCGGTCGGGCGGGAATGACGCCTCGTCGAAGTGTCCACCCGGGGATCCGATACCGTGCGCCGCCGTCAGCATGCGCGGCCCTTCGGCGACGCCGGCGTTGATGGCGTTGCGCAGCCCGATGTCGATGAAATCGGAAGCACCGACGTTGCGCACGGTGGTGAAGCCGGCCTCCAGCGTGCGCCTGGCGTAGAGCGCCGCATACAGCGCCTGCTCCGCCGGGAAGCGCATCAGGTCGTGGTAGCGCATCAGGTAGTAATTCTTCTCGAGCTGCATGGTGAGATGCGTGTGGGCATCGATGAAGCCCGGCAGCAGCGTGGCATTGCCGAGGTCGATGACCCGCGCGCCCGCAGGGGCCGAGCCACCCACCGACACGATGCGGTCGCCGCGGACTACGACGACCCCGCCGTCCTTGAGAGCCGTGCCGGTGGCATCGAAGATGTGCGTTGCCTTGAGGACGATGGTCTCGGGGGCCGGCGGCGGCTCATCCGCGGATGCCGACTGCGACGCGAGCAGCGCAGTCGCCGCCACACTCAGCAGAAGGACGCCGCCAAATCTCACAGTTGTCATTGCTGTTCTCCAGAAGGACCGGGCGCGGCCGGCAAGTCTAGGGGCGGTGGGCGGCGCGGGCAATCGAGTCAGGTCGTGTGCTCGACCGCAAAGCGCGCCAGCGCCGCGAGCGCATTCTTATAAGAGGAGTCGGCGAGCGGCGCGAGCGCGGTGAGTGCCGCATCCGCCTCGGCGCGCGCGCGCTGTGCCGCGTACTCGAGGCCACCGGTGGCTTCGATCGCCTCGATCACCGGCGCGAGCTGTCCGCGGCCGCCTTCGCGGATCGCCTGGCGCACGGCGGCGCGCTGGGCCTCGTTGCCGTTGCGCAGCGCGTGGATCAGGGGCAGCGTCGGCTTGCCCTCGGCGAGGTCGTCACCGAGATTCTTGCCGCGCTCGCTCGGGTTGGAGCGGTAATCGAGCACGTCATCGACCAGCTGATAGGCGGTGCCGACGTGGCGGCCGTAGGCGGCGAGGGCTGCGCGCAGCTGCGCGGGCGCGTCCGCGAGCACGGCGGCGACCTCCGCGCCCGCCTCGAAGAGCCGCGCGGTCTTGCGGTAGATCACTTCGAGATAGCGCTGCTCGGTCGTCTCCGGATCGTGAGAGTTCATCAGCTGCAGCACCTCGCCCTCGGCGATGACGTTGGTGGCATCCGCCATGATCTCCATCACGGGCTGCGAGGCGAGTGCCGCCATCATCTGGAAAGCGCGTGAATAGACGAAGTCGCCGACCAGCACGCTCGCCTGGTTGCCGAACACCTCGTTGGCGGTGTGACGGCCACGACGGAGCGATGAGCCGTCGACGACGTCATCGTGCAGCAGTGTCGCGGTATGGATGAACTCGATGAAGGCGGCGGCCTCTATGTGCGCAGGCTGGCTGCGGCCGCAGGCACGTGCCGCGAGCACCACCAGCAGCGGGCGCAGCCGCTTGCCGCCGCCGGCGATGATGTGGTCGGCAACCCGGTCCACCAGCGGCACGGCGCTCTTCAGGCGGGCGCGGACCACTTCGTCCACCGAGCGAAGGTCTGCCCGCACCAGTGCGCGAATCTCTTCGAGGGTCATTGTCTTTTTCGGCGTCCTCAGCGAGGCAGCGGGCGCGGCGCGCAGCGGCGCATCCTAGCCGACAGCGGCGCCCGAGGAGAAACCTGCGGAACGGGACTTTGGGCCGCCGTGCGGCCGGGGCGAAAAATCCGGGATAAGTGCCTGCCGCACTTGGGGAAATGGCCGTTTGACCGCCGGGGGGCCCGCCAGTAGAATGCGCGGCCTTTCATTTTCCCCAGCCCTCTCGAGAGACCATGTACGCAGTCATCGCCACAGGCGGCAAGCAGTATCGGGTGACGAAGGACGGCGTGCTGCGCATCGAGAAGCTCGACGCGGAGCCCGGCACCACCGTCGAGTTCGGCCAGGTGCTGCTGGTGGGAGAGGGGGCTGAGGTCAAGCTCGGCAGTCCCACGCTCAAGGGCGGCAAGGTGCTCGCGACCGTCGTGCGCCACGGCAAGGGTGCGAAGGTGTCGGTGGTGAAGTTCAAGCGCCGCGCCCACTATCTGCGGCAGAAGACGCACCGCCAGCCCTTCACCGAAGTGAAGGTCACCGAGATCAGCGCGGGCTGACGCGTTCATCATTTTCAGGATCGGGTCATGGCACACAAAAAGGCAGGCGGCAGTACCAAGAACGGCCGCGACTCCCACTCCAAGCGCCTCGGCGTGAAGCGCTTTGGCGGCGAGCAGGTGCTGGCCGGCAACATCATCGTGCGCCAGCGCGGGACACAGGTGCGGGCGGGCTCGAATGTCGGCACCGGCACCGATCACACGCTGTTCGCCAAGGTGACCGGCAAGGTGGAGTTCCGGAAAAAGGGCGCCGAGCAGCGCCTCTACGTGAGCGTGCTACCCGAGAAGGCCTGAGCGGGCTTTCGCCTTCGGGAATCGAGCAAAGCCCCGGCCACAGCGCCGGGGTTTTCATTTGAGCGGTTGAGCGGTTGAGCGGCCATCCATGAAATTCGTAGACGAGGCCCGCGCGCGGGTGCAGGCCGGCAACGGCGGTCGCGGCAGCACCAGCTTCCGCCGCGAGAAATTCGTGCCCTTCGGCGGCCCGGACGGCGGCGACGGCGGCGCCGGGGGGAGCGTGTATCTGCGCGCCCGCTCCGGGATCAACACACTCGCGGACTTTCGCATCGAGCGAACCTTCAAGGCGGCCCACGGCGAGCCGGGCAGCTCCAACGACTGCACGGGGCGCAGCGGCGCCGACCTCTATGTCCCGGTGCCGATCGGCACCGTGGTGCGCGATTCCGCGACCCAGGAGCAGCTCGGGGACCTGACGCGCGAGGGCGAGGAGCTGCTGGTCGCCCGCGGCGGCAAGGGCGGCTGGGGAAACCAGCGCTTCAAGTCGAGTACCAACCGCTCACCGCGGCAGTTCGGTCCGGGGCTGCCGGGTGAGAAGCGCTCGCTCGAGCTCGAGCTCAAAGTGATTGCCGACGTCGGGCTCCTCGGCCTCCCCAATGCCGGCAAGTCGACGCTGATCCGTGCGGTGTCCGCCGCGCGGCCCAAAGTCGCCGACTATCCCTTCACCACCCTGCATCCGAATCTCGGGGTGGTGTCGGTGGGCGAGCACCGCAGCTTCGTCATGGCGGACATTCCGGGGCTCATCGAGGGGGCTGCCGAGGGAGCCGGGCTCGGACTCAGGTTCCTGCGCCATCTCGAGCGCACGCGGCTGCTGCTGCATCTGGTGGACATCGCCCCGCTCGACCCGCAAGCCGACCCGGTGCGCGATGCGCGCGCGATCGTCGCGGAGCTCAGGAAATTCAGCCGGCAGCTCGCGGCCAAGCCGCGCTGGCTCATTCTCAACAAGCGCGATCTGCTGCCGGACGAGGAAGCCGAGCAGCGCGCCCGCAGCATCGTGCGGCGGCTGCGCTACCGCGGCCCCCACTTCCTGGTATCGGGGGCGACGGGGGCGGGGACGCGGGAGCTATGTGAGGCGGTTATGAAGCTCTTGGAGGCGAGCGATGCCGCGGCACGCGGGCACGCATCATCTCCAGGAGGAACTGCCGTCGGGCCGCCGGCCGCAACTTGAGCGGTGTCGGCGAGACGGGGGTCGGGATCCGGGTCTTGTCGTTGGTGCTCATCGAAGCCTCATTGCATCGCGCGGATACGCGCCGAAAGCCGGCTCTTGTGCCGGGCGGCCTTGTTCCGGTGAATGATTTGCTTGCCTACGAGCGTATCGATGACCGGGACAGCTTCCTTATAGGTATTCTGGGCGGCCGCCTTGTCTCCCCCGGCGATGGCCGTGTTCACCTTGCGGACCGCGGTGCGCATGCGTGAGCGAAGCGCAATGTTGCGGGCTCGGTGCTTCTCGGCCTGGCGGGCAGCCTTCTCGGCGGATTTGGTATTGGCCACTCAGTCTCCGTTCTCGCTACGTCCCCTTTCCGGGGCCGGTAGTCTGCGGACCGGGTGGGTCCCTGTCAACGCGCAGAACGGCGTCGGACGCGGCGGACACCCGAGGCTTCACATAAACTAGCGACCGGCCCTCGGGAGCCGGGGCCGGCTTAACTTAGTCCTTAGCTTTCAGCGGCTTAAGGGGTTCATGCAGCTCATTCGCGGAATCACGGATCTGCCGGACCGGCACGCGGGGTGTGTCGTCACCATCGGTACCTTCGACGGGCTCCATCGCGGGCACCAGGCGCTCATCGCACAGGCGTGCCGTCACGCGCAGCGCCTGGGGGTTGCCTCGGCTCTGCTGACCTTCGAGCCCATGCCACGCGAGTTCCTGGCGCCGGCCGATCCGCCGGCGCGGCTGACGACGCTGCGCGAGCGATGGCGAATCCTCAGCCGCACGGGGCTCGACTATCTCTGGGTGCTACGCTTCGATGAGGCTTTGCGTAACCTCGCCGCGGCGGATTTCGCGCAGCTGCTCGCCGGGCGGCTGCGCGCGCAGGTGGCGGTGGTCGGGCATGATTTCCGCTTTGCGCGCCGGGGCGAGGCTACCGCGCAGGTCCTGTCGGCGGCCGGCGGGCGGCTCGGCTTTGCGGTGGAGGTGGTGCCGGCCGTCACGCTCGCGGGCGAGAGGGTCTCGAGCAGCGGCGTGCGCGAGGCGCTCGCCGCCTCGGACTTCACGCGCGCGGGCGCCTGGCTCGGGCGGCCTTACTCGATGCGCGGCCGGGTGATCGGCGGCCAGCGCCTGGGCAGGGATCTGGGATTTCCGACCGCGAACCTGGCGCTCGGGCGGCGGCGTGCTCCGGTCGCGGGGATCTTCGCGGTTCACGTCCACGGGGTGGCCGGGCAGGCGCTCCCCGGCGTCGCGAGCCTCGGCACGCGGCCGACGGTGGGGGGGATCGAGGCGCTGCTCGAGGCGCACGTGTTCGACTTCAATGCCGATCTCTATGGGCGCGAGATCGAGGTCGAGTTCGCGGCGAAGCTGCGCGAGGAGCAGTGCTTCGCGACGCTCGAGGCGCTCACGGCGCAGATGCATCGCGATGCGGCGGATGCGCGCCGTATTCTCAACGCCTGAACGGGATGAGCCTTAAGGGATGACTGACTACAAGCACACGATCAATCTGCCGCGGACCGAGTTCCCCATGAAGGCGGACCTCGCGCAGCGCGAGCCTGCAATGGTGCGCGCCTGGGAGGAGGGCGGCACCTACGCGAAGCTGCGCGTGCTGGCGCGCGGGCGGCCGCGCTTCGTGCTGCACGACGGGCCGCCGTACGCCAACGGCGCGATCCACATCGGCCACGCCGTCAACAAGATTCTCAAGGACATCGTGGTCAAGTCGCGATCGCTCGATGGCTTCGACTCGCCGTACATTCCGGGTTGGGACTGCCACGGCCTGCCCATCGAGCTGCAGGTCGAGAAGAAGCACGGGCGTCCGGGGCAGAAGCTCGATGCGGCGGCCTTCCGCGCCGCCTGCCGTGCCTACGCGCAGGAGCAGATCGAGCTGCAGCGCCGGGACTTCAAGCGCCTCGGCGTGCTCGGCGACTGGGACCGCCCGTACATGACCATGGCGCCGCGCTACGAGGCGCAGCAGCTGCGCGCCTTCGGCCGCATCATCCGCAACGGCCACCTCTACAAGGGCGCCAAGCCCGTGCACTGGTGCCTCGATTGCCGCTCGGCGCTCGCCGAGGCCGAGGTCGAATACGAAGAAAAGACCTCGCCTGCGATCGATGTCGCTTTCCGCGTCGCCGACAATGCGGAGCTGGCGAGGCGTCTGCGGCTCGACCCCGCAGCCTTGAGCCAGTCGCCGGTGGACGTCGTCATCTGGACGACGACCCCCTGGACCCTGCCGGCGAACCAGGCGGTCGCGCTGCGAGCGGAGTTTCGCTACGCGCTGGTGGCGGCCGCGAGGGGCGAGGAACGGTGGCAGCTGATCCTCGCTGAGGATCTGGTTGCGGCGAGCCTCGAGCGTTACGGCATGACCGGCCGGCCGCTCGCGAGCTTCGAGGGGCGGGACGTGGAAGGCCTCAGGCTCGAGCATCCGCTCGATGAGCGGCAGGTGCCGGTCGTGCTGGCCGAGCACGTAACGCTCGATGCCGGCACCGGCGCAGTCCATACTGCCCCGGGACACGGCCAGGAGGACTTCGCCGTCGGCCAGCGCTACGGGCTCACCGTGACCAATCCGGTGGGCAACGACGGCCGGTTTCTGGCGGGCACGCCGCGCGTCGCAGGGCTTAAGGTCGACGAGGCCAACCCGGTGCTCATCCAGGCGCTCATCGAGAGCGGCCGGCTGCTGCACCAGGAGAAGGTGCTGCACAGCTATCCGCACTGCTGGCGCCACAAGACACCGGTCATTTTCCGCGCGACGCCGCAGTGGTTCATCAGCATGGAGCAGGCGAATCTGCGAGAGCACACCCTGCGCGACATTCCCGGCGTCGAGTGGACGCCGGGGTGGGGCGAGCAGCGCATCACCGGCATGATCGAGAGCCGGCCGGACTGGTGCATCTCGCGCCAGCGCACCTGGGGCGTGCCCATCCCGCTCTTCGTGCACCGCCATTCAGGCGAGCTGCACCCGCGCACCGGCGAGCTGATCGAGGCCGCGGCGGCGCTCGTCGAGCGCGGCGGCATCGATGCCTGGTTTGCGCTCGAGCCGGCCGAGCTCCTCGGTCAGGAGGCGGCCGAGTACGAGAAGGTGACCGACGTCATGGACGTGTGGGCCGACTCGGGACTCTCGTTCGAATGTGTCGGCGCGGAGCGGCCCGAGATCGCAGCTCCCGTCGATCTCTACCTCGAGGGCTCCGACCAGCATCGCGGCTGGTTCCACAGCTCGCTGCTCATGTCCGAGGCGCTCTACGAACGGCCTCCCTACCGCGGCGTGCTGACGCACGGCTTCACCGTCGACGAGAAGGGACGCAAGCAGTCGAAGTCCTTGGGCAACGTGATCGCGCCGCAGAAGGTCATGAACAGCTTAGGCGCCGACGTGCTGCGGCTGTGGGTCTCGGCGACCGACTACGCCAACGAGATGAGCGTCTCGGACGAGATCCTCAGGCGTATGGCCGATTCCTACCGGCGCATGCGCAACACACTGCGTTTCCTCATCGGCAACCTGCACGGCTTCGATCCGGCCCGCGACGCGCTGCCGGTCGGGGAGCTGGTGGCGCTCGATGCCTGGGCGCTCGAGCGCACGCGCTCGCTCCAGGCGGAGCTGCTCGAGGCTTATCGGCGCTACGCCTTTCACCTCATCTATCAGAAGGTCCACAACTTCTGCAGCGTGGATCTCGGCGGCTTCTACCTCGACGTCCTCAAGGACCGCCTGTACACAACGCCGGCCGCAGGCCGTGCGCGCCGCTCGGCGCAGACCGCGATGTTCCACATCGCCGAGAGCATGGTGCGCTGGCTCGCCCCGATCCTGTCGTTCACGACCGAGGAGGCCTGGCGCTATCTGCCGGGTGCGCGCGAGGAGTCCGTGTTTCACGTGACCTGGCACGAGCCGCCCGCGGCGCCGGCCGCCGCCGTCGACTGGGACGCGTTCATGGAGCTGCGCACCGACGTCACGCGCGAGCTCGAGAAGCTGCGCGACACGGGGGCCATCGGCGCGCCGCTCGATGCCCGCGTCGAGATCTATTGTCGCGGGACGCAATATCCGCGCTTCGCCGCGCTCGGCGCCGAGCTGCGCTTCCTCCTGATCACCTCCGAGGCGCGCGTCACGGAAGTCGCCGCGCCGCCTGCGGGCGCGGTGCCGGCGGCGAATCTCGAAGGCGTATGGCTCGCGGTCGAGGCCGACTCGGATCCCAAGTGCGTGCGCTGCTGGCAGCGCCGCGCGGATGTCGGCAGCCACGCGCAGCACCCCGGGCTTTGCGGGCGCTGCATCGGCAATCTCGGGCTGCCCGGCGAGGAGCGGCGCTGGGTATGACAGCCGCGGCCCCACCCCTGGCTGCGAGCGGCTGGCGCTGGCTGCCGGTCGCCGCCCTCGTCATCGCCACGGACCAGGCGGCGAAGTACTGGGTGCAGCAGCACTTCCTGCCGTTCGAGCGCGTGCGGCTGCTGCCGCTGCTCGACGTGGTGCTCACCTACAACACCGGCGCCGCCTTCAGCTTCCTGGCCGAGGCTTCCGGCTGGCAGCGCTGGCTCTTCGTGCTGCTCGCGGTCGGCGTGAGCGTGACGCTGCTGGTGTGGCTGCGGCGGCTGTCGGCGGCCACCCAGGCGCTCATCGCCTGCGGCCTGTCACTCATCGTCGGCGGCGCGCTCGGCAACATGATCGACCGCCTGCGCCTCGGGCACGTCATCGACTTCATCTACGCGCACTGGGGTACGCATTACTTCCCGGCCTTCAACGTCGCGGACTCGGCGATCACGGTGGGCGCGGGACTGCTGCTGCTCGATGCCTGGCTCGAGGCCCGCGGCCCCCGGCGGGAGCCCGGCTGATGCAGGTGCTGCTCGCCAACCCGCGGGGATTCTGCGCCGGGGTCGATCGCGCCATCGACATCGTGGAGCGGGCGCTCGAGCTCTTCGGGCCGCCGATCTACGTGCGCCACGAGGTGGTGCACAACCGCCACGTGGTCGAGCGCCTGCGCGCCCTTGGGGCCGTCTTCGTCGACGAGCTCACCGAGGTGCCGGCGGATGCGACCGTGATCTTCTCCGCGCACGGCGTATCGAGCGCGGTCGAACAGGAGGCTGCGGCGCGCCATCTCACCGTTTTCAACGCCACCTGCCCGCTCGTGACCAAGGTGCACATGGAGGTGCAGCGCTATGCGCGCGACGGGCGCGACGTGGTTCTGATCGGACACGCCGGGCACCCGGAGGTCGAGGGCACGATGGGGCGGTTCGATGAATCCTTCGGCGGCCGCATCCACCTGGTGGAGGACCTGGAGGACGTCGCGGCGCTCAGCGTGCGCGATCCAGCCAGCCTCGCCCTGGTCACGCAAACCACGCTCTCGGTGGATGACACCGCGGAGATCGTCGCCGCGCTGCGCGAGCGCTTTCCCGAGCTCGCCATCCCGCGCCACGAGGACATCTGCTACGCCACCCAGAACCGCCAGGACGCGGTGAAGCAGCTGCTGACGCAGTGCGACGTGCTGCTGGTGGTCGGATCGCGTACCAGCTCCAACTCCAACCGGCTGCGCGAGCTCGCCGACCGGGCAGGGATTCCCGGCTACCTGGTGGATGGGCCCGATGACCTGCGTGCCGAGTGGTTCGCGGGCAAGCGCGCGGTCGGGCTCACCGCGGGGGCCTCGGCGCCGGAGCTGCTCGTGCGGCAGGTCGTTGCCCGGCTGGCGGAGTGGGGCGGTGAGCCACCGAGCGAGAGCCTGGGCCGCGAGGAGCGCGTGTTCTTCACGCTGCCCCGGGAGCTGCGCCGCTCGGGAGCCCGGGAGCACGGCGACCCCGCCAAGCGCTGAGCATGAGCAAGCGCTGAGGAGCTGTCCGCGCCCATCCGCGAGCTGCGCGCGCTCTTCGATGCGCGTTCCCCTGCGGTCACCGTGGAAACCCTTGCGCCGTCCATGGCCACACACGGTCGGGCAACCAACCAGTGGGTCTCACATGCGCGCGCTTCATTTAAATCTCAGCCGTCTCCTGATCGTGGCGAATTCCGCCCTGTTTGCATCGCTCGTCGCCTGCGGGGGTGGCGGCTATGGCGGCGGCGGTGGAGGAGGCGGTGGGGGCATGCTGTGTGGCGGCGTCTACCAGACCTGTCCCTCCCCGACCGCCACCGTAACGGCCCCGGCGGCCAACGCGGCCGTGAAGGCCACCGTGGCGCTTACGGCGACCGCGACGGCGTCCGCGCAATTCGGCCTCACCATCAAGAGCGTCGAATTCGACGTCGACGGCACTTCAGTGGGCGTGGCCACGACTTCGCCCTATACGGTCAACTGGGACACCACCAAGGTCGCGAACGGCAATCACACCATCACCGCCATCGCCACCGACAGCATGAACGACACCGGGACCTCCCCTGGGGTCGTCGTCGTGGTGGGTAACGCCGGGGTCATGGCCACGGCGATGAGCGCCGCGCAGATCTTCCCCACGCCGAGCTCCAGAGCCTCAGGTGTGGCGCGGGTCAACCTCCAGGAGGGCGGAGTGCTGAGCGGTAGCGTCAGCCTGTCCGGGATGACGGCGCGGACGGTGACCCTCAACATGGGCTTTGCCGGCTCGACCGGAGAGGCGATCCTGGCGTTCACGCCGCACGCCGGAAGCGCGATGCTGTGGGACATCCCGGCAGGCACCCGGCTCGCTCCCGAGCAGGCGACCGCGCTGATGCAGGGACGGCTCTTCGTGATCGCGACCTCGCGCGCCAATCCCGAAGGCGAGGTGCGAGGACAACTCGCCCCCGACAGCGTGCACGTGGTGTTCTCAGCGCTCAGCGCGTCGGCCGGCGAAGCCGCGCGCGGCGCCTCGGGCACCGGCATGGCCGCCACCACCATCGACACCGGCGCGCATACCCTGAGCGTCCACGTCAACTCGAGCGGCCTCGAGGCTGCGACGGCGGCGTCCGTCTCGAGCGGCGGCACCACGCTGGCGCAGCTCGCCCGCGATGCCGTCGACCCGGGGCACTTCTCGATCGAGCTGGCGAGCATCAGCGAGGCGGATGTCGAGAGCTTCAAGGCGGGCCGGTTGTCCGTGAGCGTAGCCACGGCCGCGGCGCCCGCGGGCGCGATCGGCGCCAGCGTTCGTCCGGGAAACGACTGAGCGGATGAGATCCCCTCTTGCCGGCCCCCACCGAAAGGTGCGGGCCGGCTTTTCTTTTCAGGCGCCGCGATCCTGGTAAAGGGACTTCTTCAGCCGCCAGCGCTTGTGCGACCAGGGCCAGTCGGGGGGCGAGGCGTGGATCTGCTCGTCGACGAGGCGCGCGTAGCGCTCGGTGATGACACCGGGCGGGAGTGATGCCCGCGCCGGGACCAGCGGCAGGAACTCCATCTCGTAGAAGCCGCGCGCGCGGCGGCGCATGGCGATGAAGAACACGGGAAAGCGCGTGGCGCGCGCGATTTCCTCGGGCCCCATGTAGAAGGCGGTATCGCGGTTGAGGAAGCGCGTCCAGTACCGCCGCTCGGACCTGGTCGGCTCCTGGTCGGCGACCATGGCGACGGCACGCGTCACCCCCTGGCGCTTGAGGATGTCGGGCAGCAGCTCCTGCGCCGGCACCAGGCGGCACCCGAAGCGGGTGCGGAGCTTCTTCATTTCGCGCTCGGCCCACTCATTGACCAGGGGCTTGTAGGCCGCATCCAGCGGGTAGCCGAGCTCGAGCGAGAGGGCCAGCAGCATCCATTCCCAGTTGCACTGATGCGCGGCGACCAGCAGCACCGACTGGCCCTGCGCGAGCAGCGCCCGCGGCTCTTCCAGGTTCACGATGTGCACCCGGCGGCGGATCTCCGCCGGCGCCAGAGCCGAAGCCTTGACCAGCTCCACGGCCATCTGCGCGAAGCCCAGATAGTAGCGGCGGCGCACCTCGGCGAGCTGCTCCGCGCTCAGCTCGGGGAAGGCCCTGGCGAGACTCGCGTGCACCATCTCCCGGCGGTACGGCACCACACGGTAGGCGAGCCATGCCGCGAGGCTCGCCACGGCGTAAAGGACCGCGAGTGGAATGCGCGCCAGGAGGCGCACCCACCAGACCGGGGGAGCGTCCGCGGTCGGCATGCGCCTTCAGGCGGCCGGGCGTGGCCCCGGGAGCGCCGCGGCGGGCGGCGGCTGCGCAGTGAGCACGCGCCCGAAGCGCGGGGCGAGCCAGCGCTCGATGTCGTCGATCACCGTGAAGACGGCCGGCACGATGACCAGCGTGAGCGCGGTGGAGGTAATGAGGCCACCGATCACCGCGACCGCCATCGGCTGGCGGAAGGAGGTGTCCCCGCCGAGGCCGATCGCAACCGGGATCATGCCGGCTACCATGGCGACCGTCGTCATGACGATCGGGCGCGCCCGCTTGTGGCAGGCCTCGAGGATCGAGGTGAGGCGGTCGTGCCCCGCGCGCATCTCCTCGATGGCGAAGTCGACCAGCAGGATCGAGTTCTTGGCGACGATGCCCATGAGCATCAGGAAGCCGATCATCGCTCCCAGCGAAAGCGCGTTTCCGGTCACCATGAGGGCGAACACGGCACCGCCGATCGACAGCGGCAGCGACCAGAGGATGGTGATCGGCTGCAGCACGCGCGCGAACAGCAGTACCAGCACCGCGAACACCATGAGGACGCCCGTCACCATCGCGATGAGGAAGTTGACGAACAGCTCCTTCATGTACTTGGCGTTACCGACGTCCACCTGGTGCACGCCCGGCGGCAGGTTCTTGAGCGCCGGCAGAGCCCGGATCTTGGCGAGCGCGGTGCCGAGCTCGACTCCATTCAGATCGGCCACCACCGACAGGCGCCGCGCCTGGTTGTAGCGGCGTACGCGGGTCGGACCCTCCCCGAAGGTGATGTCGGCCACCGCCTTGAGCGGCACGGCGGCGCCGGAAGCGGTCGGCACCGGCAGGTTCTCCAGCGTCGTGAGGTCGCGGCGCGCGTCCTCCGAGAGGCTCACCCGGATCGGCACCTGACGGTCGGCGAGGGAGAACTTGGCGCTGTTCTGATCCAGCTCGCCGAGCGTCGCTATGCGGATGGTGTCGGAGAGGCTCGCCACCGTGACGCCGAGCTGCGAGGCGAGGTCGAGGTGCGGGTGGATGAGGATTTCCGGACGCGGCATGTCACCGTCGATTCCCGCATCCCGCAGGATCGGCAGCTTGCGCATCTCCTCGACCAGCTTACGGGCGCTCGCCTCGACCAGCTGCGGATTGTCGCCGGTGATGTAGAGGTTCACGTCGCGGCCGTTGCCGCCGCCACGGTTGAAGTGAATGCGGGCATCGGGGATCACCGCGAGGTTCTTGATCACGCGATCCTCGAACTGGCGCTGCGTCGCCTTGCGCTGGTTCGGCTCCACCAGGGTGATCTCCAGCTGCGCGGTGCGCACCTCGCCGAACTCGTCCCCGCCGACGATCTCGAGCACGCCCTTCACCTCCGGCTGGCTGGCGAGGATGCGGTAAGCGGCGCCGGTGACTGCGGCGGTGTCCTCGAGCCGGGCCCCCGGTGGCAGCTCGACCATGAGCTCCGTGAAGCTGTCGTCGGAGTCGGGAATGAAGGCGGTCGGGATGATGCCCAGTCCGAGGATCGAGAGCGCGAAGAAAGCCGCCCCGCCGCCGATGGTCCACCAGCGATGGCTCGTCGCCCAGCGCAGCGCCCGCTGATACCAGGACATGATCGGCCCGTCGGTGTGCGCGGCGATCTTCTCCGACTGGAGCGTGTAGGCGGCGACCACGGGGGTGATGAGGCGGGCGACGAGGAGCGAGAAGAACACCGCCGCCGCGACCACCAGCCCGAACTGCTTGAAGTACTGCCCGGTGATGCCGCCCATGAAGCTCACCGGCAGGAATACCGCGATGATGGTCGCCGAGCAGGCCACCACCGCGAGTCCGATCTCGTCGGCCGCATCGAGCGCGGCCTGGAAGCCGCTCTTGCCCATGCGCATGTGGCGCACGATGTTCTCGATCTCGACGATGGCATCGTCGACCAGCACGCCCGCCACCAGGGAGAGCGCCAGCAGGCTGATGGAGTTCAGCGTGAAGTCCATCCACTGCATGAAGGCGAACGCCGGGATCGCCGAGAGCGGGATGGCGAGCGCCGAGATGAGGGTCGCACGGGTGTCGCGCAGGAAGAGGAACACCACCAGAACCGCGAGGATCGAGCCCTCGATCAGGGCGCTGATCGCCGAGTGGTAGGTCTTGTGCGTGTACTCGACGGTCGTGAACACCTGCGTGATGGCGACCTGGGGGTTTTCCTTGCGGATCTTGGCGATCTCCGCGTCGACCGCCTCCATCACGTTCACGTCGGAGGAGCCCTTGGCCTTCTGGATCATGAAGGTGGTCGCAGGGCGCCCGTCGAGGCGTGCGAGCGAGCGGATCTCGCCGACGCTGTCCTTGACGTTGGCGAGGTCCGAGAGCCGCGCGAAGCGTCCCCCGGGCAGCATGATCTGCGTCGCGCCGAGCGCCTGCGCGGTGCGCGCCTCGCCGAGCACGCGGATCGCCTGCTCGCCGCCGCCGACCTGCGCACGGCCGCCGGGTGAGTCGAGGTTCAGGGTGCGCAGCTGCTGGTTGACCTGCGCGGCGGTGACGCCGAGCGCCTGCATGCGCGCCGGGTCGAGCTCGACGCGGATTTCGCGGCTCACACCGCCGCCGCGCGAGACCTGGGCAACGCCGTTGACGCCCAGCAGCCGCTTGCTGATCGTGTTGTCGACGAACCAGGAAAGCTCCTCGTCGTTGAGTGCGCTCGAGCTCACGGCGAAGAAGGCGAGATTGGCGCCGTCGGCGTCGAGGCGCTGCACCACGGGCTCCTGGATGCCCTGGGGCAGGTCGACGCGCACCTTGGCGACGGCGTCGCGCACGTCGGCCACCGCCCGGTCGATCGGCGTCCCGATCGCGAACTCGATGAAGACGCGTGACTGGCCCTCGACCGCGAGCGAGGTGATGTTGTCGATGTTGCCGATGCCGGCGACCGCGCCCTCGATCTTCTGCATGATCTGCGTCTCGACCTCCTGGGGCGAGGCGCCGGGCTGGCTGACGAACACCGCGACGCCCGGGAAGGAGATGTCGGGGTTGAGCGTGATCGGCAGGCGGATGAACGCCACGATCCCCATGAAGAGGAGCACGACGAACAGCACGATCGGCGATACCGGGTGGCGGATCGCCCAGGCGGAAATGTTCTTCATGGGCTCGGGCCGCCGGCCGCGGGGCCGGGGCTGGCTGCCACCTTTACCGTCTCACCGTCGCGCAGGAAGCCGCCGGCGGTGGCCACCACGCGCTCCTTCCCCGTGAGCCCCTCGGAGATGATGGTGCCCTTCTCGGTAATACCCGAGACACGCACTGCACGCCGCTCGACCTGCTCATGGGTATTGACGATGAGCACGTAGCTGCCGTTGCTGTCGGCGAGCACCGCGGTCTGCGGCAGCACCGGACGCTGTGCCTTGTCGACGGCGACGCTGGCGCGCGCGAACGCCCCGGGGCGCAGCATCGGGTCCGGCTTGAGCTGGATGCGGATGTCGCCGAGGCGCGTCATGGGATCGATGATCGCGCCGAGGAGGCGCACGCTGCCGGTGAAGGGCCTGTCGATGCCCGTCAGGTAGACGGTCGCCGTCTGTCCGACCTTCACGGCCGCGAGGTCCTGCTCGGCGATCTGGCCGCGCATCTCCACCTCGCCGTTGCTGGCGACGCGGAACAGCGCCTGGCCGCCGGGGTTGGCGATCTGGCCGATCTCGGCATTGCGCGTCAGCACCGTGCCCTCGACCGGGGCCGTGATGCGGGTGCGCGCGAGGCGCGCCTGCGCCTCGGCGAGCTGCGCAGCGGCCACCTTGACGTTGGCGGCATCGGTGATGGAGGTGGCGCGGCGCTTCTCTATGTCTTCCGCCGACAGCGCGCCGGCCGCCGCGACGCTCTCCGCGCGCTTGTACTCCGCGGCCGAGAGAGCGGCCTGCGCCTGTGCCTGCTCGAGCGAGGCCTCGAGCCGATTCACCTGCTGCACGATGACCGAATCGTCGACCTTGGCCAGCACCTGTCCACGCCTGACGTGATCTCCGGCCTCGACGTAGACGCCGACGATGCGCCCGGTGTCGCCCTCGTTGGCGATCGGCATGTCGTAGCGGGCCGCGATCGCCCCCGTAAAGGTCACCGTGGCCGTTACCGTCTGCTGGCCCGGGACGATGACGCTGACGAGCGGCACCCCGCCGCGCTCGGCGAGCGAGGTCACCGGTTTGGAGCCACCCGCCATGAGCCGCCACGCCAGCAGCGCCACGAGCGCGATCGCGACCAGGCCGCCGATGATCCACCAGCGGCGCTTTGCCGCCGTCCCGGAGGGTTCGAGGCTTGCAACTGTCACGGGCTCGGCGGGCGCGCGCTCGAAGGCACGATCGCGTCCGATCCAGGTGACCGGCTCGTGCTCGTCTGTCGCGCTCAGCTGTTCGGGGTTAGTGCCCACGGAGCTTCCTTATGACAATGGGCCTTTGGGACCTGCGCGGCTACTTCAGAGCCGCCGCGTTACGTGCAAGTTTAGTCGTCCGCTCAAGTATTTCCGTCTCCAAAACGCCGAAGGGACGCCGCGGAGCGGCAGTCCGAGCCCGCGACAAATCCGGGGCAGGTGGTGCCGGGAAGAGGACTCGAACCTCCGACCCGCGCATTACGAATGCGCTGCTCTACCAGCTGAGCTATCCCGGCTCCAGGAACCCGCGAGGCCTGCGGAAAACCGCTAATTCTACTGTTTTCTGCGCAGCCGGATCACGAGATCTATGCCCGCGACCTCGGTCCCCGCGGGGGGAGGGGGCAGACGGCTGAACTCCACGTCCGGGACCGGAACGTCGATCAGCGCCCCGCTCGTCAGATCGTGAAAGTGGTAATGCGGGTCGACATTTGAATCGAACCAGGCGCGCGACCCATCGACCGACAACTGACGGATCAGCCCGCGAGCGGCGAACAGGTTGAGCGTGTTGTACACGGTCGCCTTGGACACCCGGGCGCCGTCGGCACGCAGGTTGGCGAGGATCTGCTCGGCCGAAAGGTGCTGGGGCGCCGAGAGCAGCACGCTCGCAATCCGCACGCGCTGCGCCGTCGGTCGAATGCCGCAGGCCGACAGGCGCCTCTCGCAGCGATTTCCCCCGGCTGGCCCGGGAGCGACATCGGGACTCATCATTTGGGCATTATAGGCGGAAGCCGCCAAAGGTCAAAATATTATCTTAAATATCATGGCGTTGTGAGCGGAGCCAATTTCCCTTCGAGGTGCTTCGCGAGCTCGGAGATGGTCGGGAAGTCGAAGAGCTCGGTCAGATCGATGAGCCCCGGATAGAGCCGGTCGATCTGCTCGTGGATCTCGATGAGCTTGAGCGAGCTCGCCCCGACTTCGAAGAGATTGTCGTTCACATCGACCCGCTTGCCCTCGAGAGCCGAGTCGCAGATGGTCTTGAGCTGCTCCTCGATGGCGCTGCGCGTCTCCTGTCCGGGACCCCGCTGCGCCTCGCGAAGCGCGGCGAGCTCGGCAAGCTCGGCGTCGAACTCGCCATCGGCGTAGCTCTCCTCGAGCAGGTGGCGCTGGATCTTGCCGCTGGTCGTCTTGGGGATGCGCTTGACCGGGACGACCTCCGCAACCTCCAGGCCGGTCTGCTCGTTGACGAGCCGCGCCACCTCGGTGGCGACGCCCACGAAGTCGGCGACCGCTCCCCGGTGCAGCACGAACACCACCAGGTGCTCGACCTCCGCTCCCGGGCGGCGCACTCCGGCTGCCACCACTTTGCCGAGCTCGAGTCCGGGCGCGCGTTGCGCGATGGCCTCGAGGTCGTGCGGGTAGTAGTTCTGGCCGTTGACGAAGATGATTTCCTTCGCGCGCCCGGAGATATAGAGCTCGCCCGCGTGAGTGAGCCCGAGGTCACCGGTGCGCAGCCAGCCGTCGGCGGTGAAGGCGGCCTCATTCGCCGCGGAGTCCTCGAAGTAGCCGCGCGTCACGTTATCGCCGGTCATCTGCACGTGCCCGATCCGGTCCTCGGGGAGCTCCCGGTCGTCATCGCCCGTGATGCGCACGCGGCAGTAGGGAATGGCCCGGCCCTCGCTCACGAGCTTCAGCCCCTGGCGGTCCGAGTCGGGCACCACCTCGACGGTGTCTCCCGGGTTCATGCGGTGGCGATTGAGGGTGAGGGTCTTGAGCGGCGCACCGATGGGCGGAAAGCTCACGGCGAGCGAGGCTTCGGCCAGCCCGTACACCGGGTACATGGCGGTGCGCGCCAGACGCGCCGGAGCGAGACGCGTCAGGAACTCATCGCACAGCTCGACCGAGATCGGCTCGGCGCCGTTGAAGATCAGGCGCACCGAGGAGAGATCGAGGGCCTCGACGCCGCGCTCGCCGAGCACCTTGAGATAGTGCCGGTAGCCGAAGTTGGGCGAGCACAGAATGGTGGCGCGCAGCCGCGAGGCGAGCTGCAGCCACAGCAGCGGCCGGCGGATGAACAGCTCCGTGGGCATTAGGTGCGAGTGCACACGGCTCGCGAACATGATGATGTGAAATCCGATCAGTCCCATGTCGTGGGTCAGCGGCATCCACGACAGGCTCACGTCGTTCTCGCTGAAGCCGGCGACCTCGCGCGAGCCGCGCCAGTTGGCGATGATGTTGCCGTGGGTCAGCACCACGCCCTTGGGTTGCGCGGTCGAGCCCGAGGAGAACTGGATGAAGGCGGTGTCCCCGGGCGCGACGCGCTGGATGCTGCCGGCGCGCGAAATATCGTCGAGATCGTCCACCAGGAAGGTGCGCGCCCGCAGCGCCTCGAACACCGGGCCGGCGCCGGCGCCGGCGGCGAAGGCGCCGATGCGCTCGAGCGAGCGGCGCTCGGTGTAGAGAAACGGCGTTCCGAGCCGTGCGGCGATGCGCAGCAGCTTATGGCGATGCTCGTCGCTGATGCCGATGGCGACCGGCACCGGAACGATCCCGCCCAGCACCGCCGCCCAGAAGACGTCGATGAACTGCTCGTTGTTGCCGAGAAACACGATGAGCTTGTCGCCGCGCCGTGCGCCGAGGCGCTGCAGGTGATAGAGAATGCCGAGCGCGCGCTCGTAGAGCTCCTCGCTCGAAACGCTGTGCGCCTCGTTCTCGCCCTCGAGGTAAGTAATGCTGCGCGGGAAGGAGCGGTTCTCCTCCAGTACTTCGATCAGGGTCGTGGCGTTGGGCATCAGCGGCGTTCCAGCCTCATGTGCAGCGGATAGCGGGTGCGCAGATTGATCTGCGCCTCGAGCTCGAGCGGCTTGTCGGGCACGTAGTGCAGTCGATAGCGGCGCGCCACCATATAGAGGTGCATGAGCATTTCATAGAGCGCGAAGGTCTCGCCGATGCAATGGCGGGGACCTGCGGCGAAGGGCATGTAGGCGAAGCGCGGTCGCTCGGCCTCGTGCTCGGGCGCGAAGCGCTCCGGCCAGAAACGCTCCGGATCCTTCCAGTAGCGCGGGTGCCGGTGCAGCAGATACAGCGGCAGCAGCACGTTGGTGCCGGGGGGCACCTGGAAGCCGCCGAGCTCATCTGCCGCCACCGCGCGCCGCGACAGGAGCCATCCGGGTGGATAGAGGCGCAGCGCCTCGTTCACCACCTGCGAGGTGAAGGCGAGCGCCTCCATCTGCGCGAGCGTCGGTGCGGCGAGCTCGGGTGCGGCGTCGAGCTCGGCGTGCAGCTTTGCCTCCGCCTCGGGGTGCTGCGCCAGGAGGTACCAGGTCCAGTTGAGTCCGCTCGCCGTGGTCTCGTGGCCGGCGACGATCAGCGTCATGATCTCGTCGATCAGCTCGCGCTCCCCCATCGGCGCGCCGCTCTCCTTGTCGCGCGCGGCCATCAGCATCGCCACATAGTCGAAGTGCTCCTCGGGCTCGGCACGGCGCCGCGCGATGAGCTGCGCCACGAGCTTGGTGAGCGAACGGAACTTGTAGGCGAACTGCAGATCGCGGCTTTGCTCGCGCGCCACCACCTCGAAGGGATTGCCGCCGAGCTGCGTGGTGAGGCGGTCGAGGTCGCGCCCGAAGATCGAGCGCAGCACGATGTCGAGCGTCAGGTCGCTCATCTCGTCGGTGAGATTCACCGGCTCGCCGCGCGCGGCCAGCTGCTCCCAGCGCATCAGGCGCCGTTCGTTGGCGGCGGCGATCAGCGCGGCGAACTCGGTGATGACGCGTCGATGGAACAGCGGCTGCATCATGTAGCGCTGGCGCTTCCACAGCTCCCCTTCGCTCGTCATGATGCCCTTGCCGAGGAGGATCCTGACGCGGTCGAGCCCGAGGCCCTTGGTGTAGTTGCGGTGGTTCCCGACCAGCACCCGCTTCACGTCGTCGGGGCCGTGGATGACATAGGTATAAGATCGGCGGGCGGGAACGAAGACCCTATAAGTGTCCCCGTGGCGGGCAAACAATTCGACCATGCGCTCCAGCGAGTCGTCGGTGGAGCCGATGTCGAATTGCAGCTCGGCCTCGGGGGGCAGGGTCTTCGCGGATGCGGCGGCGGTCATGCAAGCTGTTGAAAGCCAAACCTTAATCTTATATCACTCGGACCTGCGCGGTCAGTGGCCGGAAGAGGCGGCGCGCTCGCTCGCGCGCGGTCTTCCGTACGCCAAGCGCCTCGAGGTGAGCGCGCACGCCGCACGCGCTGCGGCGACGCTCGCCGGCATCGCGCTCGCGCTGCACGCGCTCGCCGAGCTCGCGGGCCGGGAGGTGAGTGCGGCGGAGCTCGCATTCCCGCAGGGCGGCAAGCCGCATCTTGCGCGCTCGGGCCCGGCCGGGGGACCTGACTTCAGCATCTCGCACTCCGGTCACTGGGTGGGATGCGCGGCGGTGGCGCACGGGCTCGTCGGCTTCGACGTCGAGCTCGGCCCCGGCGCACGGCTCACGGCCTGGGCGGCGCGCGAGGCAGCGCTCAAGGCCTGCGGCGCCGGGATTGCGGAGGCGCGCGAAGTGCAGCTCCTCGAGGGTGGCGCGCTGTGCCGCGGCACACGGCTGCACGCGAAGGAAGTCGATCTCTTTGCGGGCGCCGCCGCCTGCGTCATGACGAGCGTCGCCGTCGGGCGGCTCGAGCCGCACGCGGTGCCGCTCGCGGAGCTGTTCGCTCATGCGTGAGGAGGGCGAGGGCGAGGGCGCGGGCGACGGCACGCTGCGCAATACGCTCTATCGCACGGCGACGCGCTCGAGCCGCCGCATGACGCCTGCACGCCGCGCGCTGTATGCGGTGGCGGCGCCGCTCGGCGCGGCGCTCATCCGCCTGTTCTGGCGGACTTGCCGCGTGGTGAGCGTCGTCGGCGCCGAGCACCTCGAGGCGGCGCTCGAGCGCGCGCCCTCAATGATTCCGTGCTACTGGCACCAGCACCAGCTCTACTGCGGCAAGTTTCTCATCGAGCAACGGCGGCGCGGGCTCACGGCCGGCTGGCTCATCAGTCCGTCGGTCGACGGCGAGCTCGGCGCAATGCTGGTGCGGCGCTTCGGTGCGACGGCGATTCGCGGCTCCTCCACACACACCGGAGCGCGGGCGCTGCGCGATTACTACCAGGCGCTCACCCGCGATCAGGTCTCACCCGTCATCACGCCTGACGGGCCACGCGGACCGCGCTTCAGGTTCAAGCCGGGGGCGCTGCTCCTCGCCCAGATGTCGCAGCGGCCGATACTGCCCATGGCCTACGCGGCCTCGCGCGCCTGGCTCGTCAAGTGGGACAAGTTCGTGATCCCCGTGCCCTTTCTCGCGCGTATCGCGATCGCCATCGGTCCGCCGCGCTACGTGGCGCGCATCGGCGGCGCGGCGGGCCTCGCACAGCTGCAGGGCGAGATGGAGCGCGAGCTGCACCGCGTGTACGGCGTGGCGCGGGATGCGCTCGGCGGTCAGCGGTGAGGTGGCTGCGTCGCGAGGCCCTGCCCGGGCCGCCGCCGGGACCGCGTACGGCGCGCGCCGCGGAGCTCCCGCCGCTCGTCATGCGCTGTGGCGCCTTCGGCGACATGGTGCTGCTCACGGTGCTGCTCGAGCAGCTCTACGCGCGCTTCAATCGCCCCGCGGACCTGATCGCATCGGGTCCCTGGTCCGAGCCGCTGCTGGCCGGGCACCGTGCGGTCGGGCGGATTTTCGTGCTGCGCAGCCGCCGTACTCCGTACTGGCTGAGCCTCAGCCAGCGCCGGCTGGTGGCGTGGCTTCGGGCGCGCGGCGCCGGACCGACCTGGTTCATGGATCGCGGCGAGGGACGCGAGCTCCTGGCGCGTGGGGCGATACCGGACGACTACGTCTGCGACTCGACGCAGTACCCCTTCGTGGACGGCGAGAATTTCGCGGATCGGTATCTGCGGCTGGGAAACATGAGCCCGCGGGCCTTCGAGGGTCTCCTGCCGGCGCCGGCCGCCGGCGTCGCGCGCGCGGCGCGTCTCGAGGTGCACGAGGCCGCGAGGCGCGAGCTCGATGCCTGGCTCAGCCGGCGCGGCCTCGCGGGACGCGACTTCATGGTGTTCCACCCGGGAAGCCGCCACGTGGCCCGTCGGCGCGTGCGATCGCGCTCCGGCGCGCTCAAGTACTGGCCGGAAGAGCGCTGGGCGCAGGTGGTGCGCGCGGTCCGCGTGCATTGCCCGGACCAGGTGATCATTTTCTCGGGAACCGGTGCCGAGAGCTCGCTGATCGAGGAAGTGCTGCGCATGGCGGGCGTGTCCGACGCCATGAATGCCGCCGGGGACCTGCCGGTCGGCCGACTCCTGGCGCTCCTCGAACGCTCGCGCAGCCTCATCGCCGTGGATACCGGGCCCGCGCACGCGGCGGCCGCGCTCGGTTGTCCCACCGTGGCGCTCTTCGGTCACATCGATCCCTGGCTCTATCGGCCAGGTGGGGCGACCACGCCTGCGGCCACGCTCACGGGCACGGTCGATGGGCGGCCGAACATCCTCGGGATCGAGCCCGAGAGCGTCATCGCCGCCTGGCAGAAGCTCACAGGGGCACCGCTATGCCCGGGCATGGGCTGAAGGCTTAAGTTAACTCATATTCCCTTTCTCACCAGAGCGTTAGCTTGTAATCCTTCAGCAGTGTGCGAGAATTCAACGTAAGCAGTTGCAAGAACCACTCCAATAACCTGCTTCCGTGACGGGATTGCGCGACCGCACGGAGAGGTTTGTTCTAGGCTGCGGCGGTTCGGTTATGGGAGGTCACGGATAAATGGCGATTCCGCCCCCGCCGGATAAGCCAGCGGACTTCACCGCGTCCGACATTCTATCGGCCGACGCCTGGACCGCGACGCGTCTTCCCAAGCCGGTGCTGGGACTCGATGTCGCCTGCACCAAGATCGCGGTCGATCTCCAGAACATGCACCGCGACTCGGTCGAGGCGTGCGTGCGGCGCAATCTCGAGCTGCTGCGCTCGGCGACCGGCTGCGATTGCGCTTTCCTCGCCGCATTCCACCCCGAAGAGCCGGTGATACAGGACGTGCAGTTCGCACGTGTCGGTTTCGCCCAGTGTCGGCCCGAGGGCTTTGCCGGGGTCGCCCTCGAGAGCCTCCCCTGGCTCAAGGGCCGGCTCGATCATCTGCGTCTCTCGGAGCTGCGCGACACGAGCTCACCGCGCAAGGAGCAGGCCGCCGACGCCGCCAAGCTCGCCGAGCTTCAGATCGGCTCCGCCCTGCTCATCGTGCTGCGGGTGCAGGAGAAGCCGGCGGCGATCCTCGGGCTGGCGCAGGCACTGCCGCGCGGCGCATGGGACGTGAACCTGCAGCTGCTGATGAAGCTCGTCGGCACGAGTCTCGCCTCCGGGCTCGAGCGCATTCGCATCGAGGCCCGCCTCGCCAAGCTCGAAGAGCGCACCAATCTGTTCCAGGCGGCTGCCAACGACGGGCTCTGGGATTTCGACGTCGAGAGCAACGAAGTTTTCTTCTCCCCGCGCTGGAAGGCGATGCTCGGCTACGCCGACGAGGACATGCAGGGCTCGCCCGACTGGCGCAGCCTCGTGCACCCGGACGACCTCTCGAGAGTGCAGACCGCGATCCGCGATCACGTCGCCGGCAAGACGCCCATCTTCGAGAGCACGCACCGCATGCGCCACCGCAACGGAGAGTGGCGCTGGGTCATCAGCCGCGCCACCGCGCGCGTCGACAAGCATGGGCGCCTCCTGCGCCTCGTGGGGGTCGAGCTCGATATCACGGAGAGAAAGCTGTACGAGGAGGCGCTGTTCCGCGAGAAGGAGAGCGCGCAGATCACGCTGCAGTCGATCGGCGACGGCGTCATCACCACGGACGCCAACTCGACCATCGACTACATCAACCCGGTCGCCGAGGAGCTCACCGGCTGGCGTCTCGAAGACGCCATGGGCCGCCCCGTGGAGGAGATCTTCCGCGCTTTCCACGAGGAGACCTGCGAGCCGCTGGAGAATCCGCTCACCGTCTCGATCCGGCGCATCCGTCCCATCAAGTCGGTGCGGCCGATGCTGCTCATCCGCCGCGATGGCAACGAGCTCTACGTCGAGAGCACTGCCGCGCCGATCCGCGACGGCCAGGGTCACGTCGCAGGCGGCGTGCTCGTGTTCCATGACGTCAGCGAGTCACGCGAGCTCAACCGGCGGCTGTCCTACCATGCGAGCCACGACCTGCTCACCGGGCTGGTCAATCGCCGCGAGTTCGAGAGCCGCCTCGAGCGGGCCCTGAAGAGCGCCAAGGCGCGCGAGGCCTCTTACGCGCTCTGTCACCTCGACATCGACCAGTTCAAGATCGTCAATGACACCTGCGGCCACTCGGCCGGGGACGCGCTGCTCGGCCAGGTGGGAGCGCTGCTGAAGTCCAAGGTGCGCTGGCGCGACACGCTCTCGCGCCTCGGCGGCGACGAGTTCGGCATTCTTCTGGAGAGCTGCTCGCTCGACGAGGCGATGCGCACGGCGGAGACGCTGCGCGAGGCGGTACGCAACTTCCGCTTCACCTGGGAGGACCGGGTGTTCCGCCTCGGCGCCTCGATCGGCGTCGTGCCGATCACCGCCGAGAACGAGGACGTCGCCTCGGTGCTTTCCGCGGCCGGCAGCGCCTGCACCGCGGCCAAGGAAGGCGGCCGCAACCGCGTGCACAGCTTCGCCGAGAACGATATCGAGCTGATGCGGCGCCGCCGCGAGATGCAGTGGGCGGCGCGCATCAACGCCGCGCTCGAGGAAGGGCGCTTCGAGCTCTATCGCATGGCGATTCAGCCGCTGCAGCGGCCCGAGACCGGCGCGCATTACGAGCTGCTGCTGCGTCTGAAGGACGAGACCGGGCGCGTGGTGGCGCCGAATGACTTCATCGCCGCAGCCGAGCGCTACGGCATCACGCCCGCCATCGACCGCTGGGTGATCGAGAACGCCTTCCGCTGGCTGGTCTCGGAAGCCGACGAGCGGCAGAACCTGCATCAGTGCTCGATCAACCTCTCGGGGCAGAGCCTGGGCGATGACAAGTTCCTGCCGTTCGTCATCGAGCAGTTGCGCCACAGCGGCCTCGATGCCTCGAAGATCTGTTTCGAGATCACCGAGACCGCGGCGGTGGCGAGCTTCTCGCAAGCCAATCGCTTCATCCAGGCGCTCAAGCAGCAGGGTTGCAAGTTCGCACTCGACGACTTCGGCACCGGGCTCTCGTCCTTCGGCTACCTCAAGCACTTCCCGGTCGATTACCTGAAGATCGACGGCAGCTTCGTGCGCGAGATCCTGCGCGATCCGATCGACCGCGAGATGGTGCGCTCGATCAACGAGATCGGGCACCTCACCGGCAAGCAGACCATCGCCGAGTTCGCCGAGAACGCCGAGATCATCCAGATGCTCACCAGCCTCGGCGTCGACTACGCGCAGGGCTACGGGGTGGCGCAGCCGCAGCGGGTCCTCAAGTCGGCGGTTGCCTAGGTTCTGATGCCTCGGCCGCCCCGCGGCGGTGCCGCGGCCAGCGGGCTGTCAGGGCCCGCACGTGAGTGTTCCCCCTCCGCCTTACTGAACCATTCGGTTCCGTGTGGCTTTTTCGCATCGGAAAGAGGGCCTGTACGCGGCCTCAACGACGATGGTGAACCAAGTGGTTCTCCATCGCCCCTTGAGCCCTCAACGAGGGCCTCCCGTGTGCATAGTGAACCAAACGGTTCAGTAATGCCGGGTTGACCCTCACGCGCGCGGGTCGTTAGCTGGCGCGATGTTCGACCATCAGTCGGATCGGATTTTCCGCGCACTCGGCAGTACCAACCGCCGCTTGATCATTGAGCGGCTTTCTGACGGCGATGCGACGGTATTCGAGCTTGCGGAAGGCTTCGCCATCTCCTTCAGAGCAGTCTTGAAGCACGTTCGGACGCTCGAGCGCTGTGGGCTCGTGCGCACATTCAAACAGGAGCGCGCGCGGGTTTGCCGCCTCGATCCGGATACGTTGCTGGCGGCCGAACACTGGATGAGACGCACGCTATGGGCTTCCCGCCGCGACCGGCTCGGCTCCCTGCCCCAGGATTGGCGGTGGAACCAGCTAACCGAGCGCGCCGAGGGCGCCGAGGGCGCCGAGGGCGCCGACTAAGGCGCGTAGAAGTAATAATCAGCCGTGTAAGGAATCCAGCTCTCGAGGTTCTGCTTCGACGCGTCGCATTTCTCCGCCGGCGGTGCCTGGCCACCCTTGGTGTGCAGCCGCTGAATGCTGCTCACGCGTGCCAGCACACCCGTCCCCTCGTGACTCACTGCAGTGAGCAGCAGCCAGGCCACCGAGTCCGCATCGGGCGAGGGCGCCTTCGCCAGCGCCTTGCCGGTCACGGCGCTGCCGTCCTTGTGGCGCCAGGCGGGACCGGCCGAGTGATGGCCGATAACCGCTCCGCGGTCATCGCGCAGCTCCGCCTCCGGCGCCTTGAGCGTCCACTGCGGCTTGCCGTCGGCGCCCGTGCCGCATACGTAGATCTGCGAGCCCGAGGCGTGTGCCACGAGCACCAGCTGCTCACCGGCGGGCGGCTGGATGGCTTCCGGGACCATCTGGCGTGACTGCGCGAAGGTCAGGGGAGCGAAACCGAGCGCGCCGGCGAAAGCAAGCGCTGCAATCCGGGTCATAAGCATTCCTCAGTGGAATTACCTCGAGAACACGACGCCATGGGCGATCGCCGAGCCGGTCCAGCCATGCGGCCAGGTGCGATTGTCGAAATCGAACCCGGGCTTGCCGCGATCGTCGTGAAAGGCCGGGTCGATGGCGAGCGCGCCAGTGTGCGGATCGAATTTCAGCATGAACAGACGATCTTCCCCATAGCCGGTCACGGCCAGCCGATGAGTCGCGGCGTCATAGCCGGTCCAGTGAGGGAATATCTGCGGATCGAGCCCGGCGCGGGCGACCTCGACCGGGTGAGCGCCGTCGCTGATGTCCAGCACCACGATCGCGTGCAGGATGCGCACGCTCTGGATCAGATAGTGAGACACGATGCTGGGCACGCCGCAGAAGGAGCCCGGGAACTGCCAGACCAGCTTCGACCGCGGCTGCTCGCTGGCGACGTCGGTGACCCGCTCGATCCCGCAGCCGGTCGTCTGAACGTACACGGCGCCGTCGGGCCCGAGCCGGGCCTCCTCGGGATTGATCTCGCCGTAGCGGCCCGGCGGGGCGTCGAAATCATTCGTCGACAGGCGTTTCAGGTCGTGCAGCCGGAAGATCTGATAGGTGTGTCCGTTCCGGTCCACGTCCCGCATCGAGGAATTGGTGACGATCACACGATCGATGTCCGGCAGGGGCAGCAGGCTGTACGCCATCAGGAGGTCGCCGGGCCGGCCTGGATCCGCGGTCGAAGCGGCGCGCACCGCACGGCCTTCATCGTCAATTTCAACCAGTCCTCCATGCACGCCCGGCTGCGCGCCGGGGTCTGTCATGGACATCGCGTCGGCGCCATGCGCCATGTGGCCCTCGACCTGGAAGCTCGCCAGCACGTGGCCGTTCGGCAGCCGCAGGAACGAATGCGGGTGGCTGAAGCCCTCCAGGTCCCCGAACGTTGCGTGTACGTGCGGATGCAACGGATCGCGGAGGTCCATCACAACGGTCTTCCCCGCCTTGTGATCGTTGGCGAACAGCAGCCCCCAGGCAGGCATCCAGTACTCGGTGTGGTGTACCTGCTGAGTGCGGATTCCCGCAGCGGCGGAGGCAACCAGTTTTCCGTAGCCAGGCGAATCGGGGTCGGCGTCGATGACCGCGATGAAATCCTCGCCATGGCCTGACGTATCTCCGGCCCATGCGAAGAGGTAGTGGCCAGCAGCTGCGCTCGCTGCGCCGCTTGCCAGCAGGAGCAGGCTCGCCGAAGCGCCCGCCAGTCGCCGCTCCATGCCAGCCGCCTCCCGGTTCCGATGAAGTGCGACGCACGCTAGCACGAAGGCTATGACTTGCGGTACGCCAGCCGCAACCACAGCGCCCGCGCATTGAGGAGATAGAAAGATTCGCTGCCGAACTCGCTGGCACTGACCGGCGGGCGCTGGTTGGTCAGGTTGGTGCCCTCGAGCGCCAGCTCGTAATGGCCGAACCGATAGCCCAGCGTCGCATCGACCCTGCTATAGCCTCCGACCGGGGCGACGTTCTCCTCGTCCAGATAGCGGCGCCCGACGTAGCTCACCACCAGCGTTGCATCGCAGCCCTGCGGCGGCCGGTAGAGCAGGCCGGCGTTCGCGAGATGCCGGGGCGAGAGCGGCAGGTCGCGCCCGGTGACATCGACGGCCGCTGCGAGGTTGTCGTCGAAGAACTGGTACCGGGTAAAGCGCGCCTTGTGCCAGGAGTAGCTGGCGGCGACCGTCAGATCCTGGGTGACCGACCACCGCGACTCGAGCTCCAGACCGTCGAGCCGCTCGCCTGCGGCGTTGGTCAGGAAGCCCGATTCCGTCGCCACCACGAGGTTGGTGAAGTCCATGCGGAAGACCTCGGCCTGCCATGCGAGCCTGCCCGCGGCTGCCGAGCCCTTGAGGCCCGCCTCATAGCTCTTCGCGGTCTCCGGCAGCAGCACGGCCGGCTGGTAGTCGGGCCCGAAATCGAGCGCCGCGGGCTTGAAGGCGTTACGAAAATCCGCGTACACCACCAGCTCGTCCTCGGCGTGGCTCCAGGCGCGGTAACTGACCCCCGCGGTCTCGGTGAGACGCGTGAGCTTGCGGCGGACACTCTGCCGGTCGTACGCCAACGGCACCGTGGTGAGATCGCTCGAGAGCTTGTTCTCGTCGGTCTCGTTGAGACGCACGCCGAGCAGCACGTCCCAGCGCTCCTCGTCGGGCTTCCAGTCGAGCTGCGCATACTCCCCGGCGAACAGGCGCTTGTCGGCGACGAAGCCGGTCTCGTTCACGGGCAGCTGCGTGGTCGGCGGGGGCACGACCGAGCCGTCGAGCGGCACGCTGTAGGCACTGTTGCCGTTGAGCGTGACCTGCCGACCGTAGCCGTACAGCAGGTCGGCACCGAGCAGCAGGCTCGTCTCGCCGAGGTCGCTGGCGAGGTGGCTGTCGAAGTAGTCGTCGAGGACCGTGCGATTCTGATTCTGCGTATCGGCAGCGCCGCTCAGATCGGAGTGCAGGAAGGCCCGGACGTCGTTCACGTGCGAACGCGACAGGGAGGCCAGCGTTTCCCACGTGCCCCAGCCGGTCGGCCGTGCGTACGCGATGGCCAGCTGGTACCTGTCTTCATCGAGCGCCGCGTCCGCGGGATTGAAGTTGGCGTTGAGCGGCGTGAGAGGCGTGAGGGCGTCGCCCGCGCGGACGATCGGGCTCGGCGGCACGTCGCGCACCACATCGAGGTTTGCATCGACGCGCAGCTCGCCGCTGCCGAGGGCGAGCGCCCCCCGGTACAACAGCCGGCCGTCGGAGAGCTTCTCGCGCCCGTCGGCAAAGCCGCGGCTCTCGCCGTCGGCCGCAAAGGACTGCCGGTAATGCCCGATTTCCGGCAGCGCGAAAGCCGCCGCGCCGCGTACCGATCCATAGCTGCCGAGTGCGACGGAGGCAGCGTCCGAGGCCTGCCCCGCGGGGTAATGCAGTACGTGCACCACGCCGACGAATGAGGTGGCGCCGTACATGACCGGTGCGGCGCCCTTCAGCACCTCCAGGCGCTCGACGTCGTTCAGGTTGAGCGCCGTGATCGCCGGGTTGAAGGCCCCTCCCCAGGGCACCTGGTCCACGACCAGCAGGAATGCGTCGAACTCGTGCAGTCCCCAGAAGGAGGGCACCGAGCTCGAGGGCCCGGCATCTCCGCCGGCCGGTGCCTCGACGCCCGACACGAGGCTCAGGGCCGAAGCCATGTCCCAGGAGTCCCGCGCCTGCAGCTCCCCGCCTGCAACCGTGGCGATGGACGCCGGAATCTGACCGATGGGCTCGGGGGTGCGCGTCGCCGTGATCGTAATCTCATGCAGGGAGGTGACATCCGGCGCCTCGGCCGCCTCGATGCCGGGCACTCCGGGTGAGGCTGCCAGCAACAGGCTCGCGAGGACCCCGCAGACGATCCGGGCGCTCATGTGGTGCGTTCAGGACTGAGCGGGGCTGAATTCGAGTCGCATCGACAGGTCGATCGCACGCACGTGCTTGGTGAGGGCGCCGATGGAGATGAAGTCCACTCCGGTCTCGGCGATGGCACGCACCGTCTCGAGGGAGACACTGCCCGAGGCCTCGAGCTTCACGCGGCCGCCGCGTGCCGCGGCCGCCACGTTGAGCGCCACCGCGGCGCGCAGGTCGGCGTGACTGAACTCATCCAGCAACACGATGTCGGGAGCCGCCCTCAGCGCCTCCTCGAACTCGGCCAGCGATTCGACCTCGACCTCGACGGTCAGGCCTTGCCGCTGACTGCGGGCTGCGCGGATGGCGCCGCCGAGGGAGCCCGCCGCCGCGATGTGATTCTCCTTGATGAGAATCCGGTCATAGAGGCCCATGCGGTGATTCTGGCCGCCGCCGCACAGCACCGCGTACTTCTGCGCGCTGCGCAGTCCCGGAAGGGTCTTGCGCGTGTCGATGATCGCGCAGCCGGTACCGGCGACCGCCTGCACGAAGCGTTGCGTGGCGGTTGCCGTGCCCGAGAGCAGCTGCAGGAAATTGAGAGCGGTGCGCTCTCCGGTCAGCACCGGCCGGGCATGGCCGGCGATGTCGAACACCACCTGATTCGCCGCGATCGGCTCGCCGTCGCGCGCGTGCCAGTTAAGCTGCACCTGCGGGTCGAGATGCCGGAAGATGGCATCCGCCCACGGCCGCCCCGCGAGAATGGCGTTCTCGCGCGTCACCACGCTGCCGCGCACGCGCTGCCCCGCAGGCACCAGCGCCGCGGTGACGTCGCCGCTGCCGATGTCCTCGCGCAGCGCCGCTTCGACCTGACTCGCGAGATCGCGCGGAGGCTCGGGCACCAGGCTCAGCTATGGATGAACGGCAGGCCGTGAGTCGCGCCGGCCATGCACATGATCATCGGGATCGACAGCACGAAGTTCACGCGCGAGGCCATACCGGCGACCTTGCGTGCCCGGGCCTTTTCCTCGTCCGTTGCCGCGACCATGCCGAGGATCTTCTTCTGATTCGGCCAGATCAGCGCCCAGACGTTGAACAGCATGATGGTGCCGAGCCAGGCGCCGGTGCCGATGACCGCGAGGTAGGTCGGCGGTGAGGCGCCGCCGGCCGCGCCGAAGGTGAATGCACCGAGGAAGTTCCCGGACCGGCCGAGGAGCCAGGCACCGCCGACCCAGGTGGCGACCGCTCCCCAGCGGAACCAGAAGAGCGCGCGCGGTGCCACGTACTTGCTGATGCCGGCTCCGCCCGGTCCGCCCTTGTCGGCAGCCGCGTCCGCCATCGCGGGCGTCTGCGCGACGTTGAAGTAGTAGAGGAGTCCGATCCAGAACACGCCCGAGACGATGTGGAACCAGCGCGCCAGGCCCAGCTCATAGAAGTTGAAGCCGCCGAGCAGCAGCGCGAGCACTACCGCGATCACGATGCCGAGGATCAGGGAGTGGCGATGGTTGTTCAGTGGATTCATGGCTGAGGCCTCTCCAAGTTGTTGTTTCGATTGACCGGGGCGGCAAATCGCCGCGTTGAAGAATAGGCGAGGCACCCCCATAATTCAACGCATGCGGGACCGAGCGTGACGAATCCGCAGTCCGTGCGGGCGTCGCCGCAGCGACCGCCTTCGCCGTGCATCAATGTATGTTCCCTCGATGCGCAGGGGTTCTGCATCGGATGCCTGAGGACGGGGGAGGAGATCGGACGCTGGCTGGCCATGAGCGCGGCGGAGCAGTGGCGCCTGATCGCGGAACTCGAGCAGCGCCGCAAACGACAGAGGTAGACGCAATGGATGTGGTGGAGAGAATCAAGACCGAGCTCGCAACGGCCCCGGTGGTGTTATTCATGAAGGGCACGCCGGACTTCCCGCAATGCGGGTTTTCCGCGCAGACGGTCGCGGCGCTGCGCGCCGTGGGTGCCGACTTCCGTCATGTGAACATCTTCGAGGATCCGGAGCTGCGCGAGGCGCTCAAGCGCTTCTCCAACTGGCCGACCTATCCGCAGCTTTACGTGAAGGGGGAGCTGATCGGAGGGTGCGACATCGCCCTCGAGATGCTCCGCAACGGCGAGCTGAAGAAACTCGTCAGCGAGGCGGGGGCGGCGAAGTAAGCGGCGCTTCGGGCGCCTCGTCCTCGCCCGCGGGCTCCCCGCCCGGCCCGTTGACCCAGCCGAGGGACAGAGCGCGCTCGCGCGCCCCGGTGAAGCTCTCGCGCAGCCGGTTGCACACCAGGCAGAACACCTCGGCGCTGCGTTCGGCATCGTAGCGGGCGTTGTGCGCGCTGCCCGCATCCCACTCGAGCCCGGCGACGACGAGCGCCTTGGCGAGCACCGTCTGACCGAGAGCCGCCCCGGCGAGCGTCGCGGTGTCGAAGCACGAGAACGGATGGAACGGATTGCGCTTGACCTCGGCGCGCGCCACCGCGGCGTTGAGGAAGCTCAGGTCGAAGGCGGCGTTGTGCCCGACCAGGATCGCGCGGCGGCAGCCGTAGGCGCGCACCGCGTGGCGCACCTCGCGGAACACCCGCTGCAGCGCGTCGCGCTCGGGGATCGCCGGTCGAAGCGGGTGATGCGGATCGATGCCGGTGACGGTGAGCGCCGCCGGATCGAGCCGCGCGCCCGGGAAGGGCTGCACGTGGAAGCTGTGCGTGGCGCCGCGTGCGAGCGCGCCGTCGACACCCATGTCGATGAGCACCGCGGCGATCTCGAGCAGCGCATCGGTGGCGGGATTGAACCCGCCGCACTCGACGTCGATCGCCACCGGCAGATAGCCGCGAAAGCGCTGTGCCATCGTGAAGCCCCCGGCGAGCTGTGCGGCGGCGGGTGCTTCGCTCGCGCTCATGCGAGGCTCCAGGCAATGCGCTCGCCGGCGCGCAGCGGCACCAGCTCTTCGAGGCCGAAGGGATAGTGCCCCGGCACCTGCCAGGCATCGCGCGCCAGCGTAATGCGCTCCCGGTTACGCGGCAGGCCATAGAAGTCGGCTCCATGGCAGGAGGCGAAGGCCTCGAGCTTGTCGAGTGCGCCGGCGGCCTCGAAGGCCTCCGCGTAGAGCTCGATGCCGGCGTGGGCGGAGAAAATTCCGGCGCAACCGCAGGAGCCCTCCTTGGCGCGCCGCGCGTGCGGGGCGCTGTCGGTACCGAGAAAGAAGCGCTCGCTGCCGCCGGCCACCGCGGCCAGCAGCGCCGCGCGCTCGGCTTCCGCCTTGAGCACCGGGGCGCAGTAGTGATGCGGGCGCAGCCCGCCTGAAAACAGCGCGTTGCGGTTCATCAGCAGGTGCTGCGGCGTCACGGTGGCCGCGACCCCCGCGCGCGCCCCGAGCACGAAATCGACCGCCGCGCGGGTGCTGATGTGCTCGAGTACCACGCGCAGCTTGCGGTGGCGCTCGATGAGCGGGCCGAGGACGCGCTCGATGAAGCGCGCCTCGCGGTCGAAGATGTCGACCGCGGGGTCGGTGACCTCGCCGTGCACCTGCAGCACCACGCCGAGCTCCGCCATCTGCGCGAGCACCGGCTCGATGCGCGCGACGTCGGTCACGCCGCTGTCGGAGTGGGTGGTGGCACCGGCGGGATAGAGCTTGAAGCCGTGAATGAAGCCGCTGGCCCTGGCGCGCGCGACTTCGGCGGCGGGCGTGGCATCGGTGAGGTACAGCGTCATCAGCGGCTCGAAGCGCACGCCGGCGGGGAGCGCCGCGAGAATGCGCCGGCGGTAGTCGAGGGCCTGCGCGGTGGTGGTCACCGGCGGCGTGAGGTTCGGCATGACGATGGCACGGGCGAAGCGCGCCGCGGTGAAGGGCAGCACCGCGCGCATCTCGGCCGCATCCCGCAGGTGCAGGTGCCAGTCGTCGGGCCGGGCGATGACGAGCGTCCTCACGAGCGTCTCTCAAGCGCACCGAGCACGTCCTGCCCCAGGATCAGCTCGAGGGCGAAGCGCACGCCGAACCCGGTGACGTCGGTGCCGACGTGCGCGAGGCCGCCGCTGCGCGTGGCGGATGACAGGTCGACGTGCACCCAGGCACAGTCCTCGGGCACGAAGCGCGACAGGAAGCGCGTCGCGAGTATGTGATCGCCCTTGCCCTCGAGGGCGCACTGCTGGATGTCGGCTACCTTGCTCTCGAGGTCCGAGTCGTAGTCGGGCTCGTTGGGGAAGTTCCACACCCGCTCGCCGCTGGCGCTGCCTGCGGCTGCCAGCGTCGCCGCGAGCTGCGGCCGGTTGGTGAACACCCCGCTCATGCGCTCGGTGAGCGAATACACACAGGCGCCGGTGAGCGTCGCGAAGTCCATCATCAGGTGCGGGCGCGTGCGTCCGGCGAGCGCCAGTGTGTCGGCGAGCACCATGCGCCCCTCGGCATCGGTGTGGATCACCTGGATGGTGACGCCGTTGGCCGCGCGCACCACTTCCTGCGGACGATAGGCGGCGGGCCCGATGCGATTCTCGGTGATCGCGAGCCAGGCATCCGCCGCGAGCGGTGCGCGCAGCTCACTCAGGGCGATGAGCGTCGCAAGTGCCACCGCGCTTCCGGACATGTCGGTGTGCATGTCGAGCATCGAGCGATGCGTCTTGAGATTCACGCCCCCCGTGTCGAAGAGGATTCCTTTGCCGATGAGGGCGATGTCGGGCCGCCGCGTGCGCCGGCGCCGGGGGCGGTAGCGCAGGTGCGCGATACCCGCGCCGCGCTCGCCATTGCCGCTGGCAACCGCGAGAAAGGCGCCGGCCCCGGCGGCCCGCAGCGCGCGCTCGTCGAGCCAGCGCAAGGTGAGGCCGTGGCTGCGCGCCAGGCGCAGCAGGGCGCTGCGGTAGCTGCGCGCATCGAGAACGTTGGGGGGCAGCGCGGTCAGCCAGCGTGCGAGGTTGGTGCCGCCGGCGACGGCGCTCGCATAGCGCACATCGGGCGTGCCGCCCTCGAGGAGTGCAATGCGCCGCAGGCGCCGCCCGGCCGCACCCGCGGCGCGATAGCTCGGCAGCGGGAATGCCTGCACCAGCGCCGCGGCCAGCAGCGCCTCGAGCGCGCCGCGTGCGGCGGCGCCCGCGCCCGGCGCGGCGAGGCCGATGCTCTCGGGATTGCGCGCCGCGACCTCCTTCAGCATGCGCCCGGCGAGCGACAGGCGCTCGAAGGCGCCGGCGTTGCCGCCGAGATAGCCGAGCACGATGAGCGTCTGTCTGCGGTTGGCGAGCGTCGCGCTGCGCACGCCGCCGGCGGCGCGCGGCGGCTCGCGGGCGTCGAGCTCCTGCCAGCGCTGCGCTTCGGGCAGCCGCCGCCAGATGCTGCGCGGCGGCGGGTAGGGGACGATTGCCAGCACGGCATCGAGCTGCGCGGCGTCGCGGCCGCGAACAATCGCGGGCGGGCGGGCGACGGGCAGAACGGCATGATGGCGGGCGGCGGAAGCCCTTGAGCTCACTTGCTTTACCTGCCGCTGCTCGCCATCATTACTCATTCTAACGCGACGCGGTACCGCATGGCGCGCGAGGCGTGCCCACAGCCGCGTCGACTTCGCGCCTCCGGCGCGCCTGCGCGAATGCGCGCACCGAGCGGAGCTCATGACCGAACCACCCAAACTGGAAGACCTCGATCCCGTCGAGACACGCGAGTGGCTCGAGTCGATCGATTCGGTGCTCAAGACCCACGGGCCCGAGCGCGCACATTATCTGCTCGAGCGGCTGATCGACTACACGCGGCGCAGCGGCGCCTATCTGCCGTTCAAGCCCAACACCGCCTACGTCAACAGCATCCCCAACGGACGCGAGCCCGAGTACCCCGGTAATCGCGCGCTCGAGCGGCGCATCGAGGCGTACATCCGCTGGAACGCGCTGGCGATGGTGCTGCAGGCGAACAGGAAATCGAGCGAGTACGGCGGGCACCTCGCCAGCTACGCCTCCTCGGCGACGCTCTACGAAGTCGGCTTCAATCACTTCTGGCGGGCTCCCTCGGAGCAGCATCCGGGCGACCTGGTGTTCTTCCAGGGACACTCATCCCCGGGTATCTACGCGCGCGCCTTTCTCGAAGGACGCCTGACCGAGGAACAGCTGCGCCACTTCCGTCAGGAGGCGGGCGGCCGCGGTCAGGGCCTGTCCTCCTACCCGCACCCGTGGCTGATGCCGGACTTCTGGCAGTTTCCGACCGTGTCGATGGGCCTGGGTCCCATGATGGCGATCTTCCAGGCGCGTTTCACGCGCTACCTCGAGCATCGCGGACTGATCAAGCCCTCGGACCAGAAAGTGTGGGCGTTCCTCGGTGACGGCGAGATGGACGAGCCGGAGTCGATGGGCGCCCTCACCATGCCGGTGCGCGAGAGCCTGGATAATCTCGTCTTCGTCATCAACTGCAACCTGCAGCGGCTCGACGGGCCGGTGCGCGGCAACGGCAAGATCATCCAGGAGCTCGAGGCTGCCTTCCTCGGCGCCGGCTGGAACGTCATCAAGGTGCTGTGGGGCTCGCGCTGGGATCCGCTCTTCGCGCGCGACCACAAGGGGCTGCTGCGCCGGGTGATGGAGGAGTGCGTCGACGGCGAATACCAGAACTTCAAAGCCAAGGGCGGCGCCTACACGCGCGAGCACTTCTTCGGCAAGTTCCCCGAGCTGAAGGCGATGGTCGCCAACATGTCGGACGATGAGATCTGGCGGCTGAACCGCGGTGGCCACGACGCCCTCAAGGTGCATGCGGCCTACGACGCCGCCATGCAGGTGAGCGGCCGCCCCACCGTGATCCTCGCCAAGACCGTCAAGGGCTACGGGCTCGGCAAGGGCGGCGAGGGGCAGATGGTCGCGCACCAGCAGAAGAAGCTCTCCGAGGAGGAGCTGCGCACCTTCCGCGATCGTTTCAACATCCCGGTGGCCGACCAGGACCTCGGCAGCCTGCCGTTCGTCAGGCCGGACCCGAACTCCGACGAGCAGCAATATCTGATGGAGAAGCGCAGTGTCCTCGGCGGCTTCCTGCCGGCGCGGCGCCGGACGGCGCCGCCCCTGATCGTGCCGCCGCTCGAGGCCTTCGCTGCAGTGCTCGAGGGGACCGGCGAGCGCGAGATCTCGACCACCATGGCGTTCGTGCGCCTGCTCACCGTGCTGCTGAAGGACAAGAACATCGGCCGCAACATCGTGCCGATCGTGCCCGACGAGGCGCGCACCTTCGGCATGGAAGGCCTGTTCCGCCAGATCGGCATCTATTCCTCGGTCGGACAGCTCTATACGCCCCAGGACGCCGAGACCCTCATGTCCTACCGCGAGGACAAGAAGGGCCAGATGATCGAGGAGGGCATCAACGAAGCCGGGTCGCTGTGCTCGTGGATGGCGGCGGGCACCGCCTACAGCAACCACGGCATCAACATGGTGCCGTTCTACATCTTCTACTCGATGTTCGGCTTCCAGCGCGTGGGCGATTTCATCTGGGCCGCGGGCGACATGCAGGCGCGCGGCTTCCTGCTCGGCGCCACCGCCGGCCGCACGACGCTGGCGGGCGAGGGCCTGCAGCACCAGGACGGCCACAGTCAGCTGGTCGCGACCACGGTGCCGAATTGCGTCGCCTACGATCCGACCTACGCCTACGAGCTCGCCGTGATCGTCCACGACGGCATGCGGCGCATGTACGTCGAGCAGGAGAACATCTTCTATTACCTCACGGTGATGAACGAGAACTACCCGCAGCCGGCGATGCCGACCGGAGTGGCCCAGGGAATTCTCAACGGTGCATACCTCCTGCAGATCGGCGGCCGCGGCAAGGTGCGCGCGACGCTGCTCGGCTCGGGCACCATCCTGCGCGAGTGTCTCGCGGCCGCGCGGCTGCTCGAGGACAACTACGGCATTCCGGCCGATGTGCTCTCGGTGACGAGCTTCAGCGAGCTGCGGCGCGAGGCGCTGGAGTGCGAGCGCTGGAACCTGCTGCATCCGGGCGAGACGCCGCGCGTGCCGTACGTGCGCTCGCTCCTCAAGGACCGCGAGGGTCCGGTGATCGCCGCGACCGACTACGTGCGCACGGTCCCCGACCAGATCCGCCAGTGGGTCGGGAGCCGCTACGTCACGCTGGGCACCGACGGCTTCGGACGCTCGGACTCGCGTGCGGCGCTGCGCCGGCACTTCGAGGTGGATCGCAACTACATCGCGGTGGCCGCGCTCAAGGCGCTCGCCGACGAGAAGCGTGTCGACGGCGCGACCGTGGCCGCCGCCATCAAGGCTCTGGGCGTAGATCCTTCCAAGCCCGTCCCCTGGAAGGTCTGAGGGCCCACTCTATGAACGCGGCCGCAGACCTGGTGGAAGTACGCGTGCCCGATCTGGGCGGTTTCAAGGACGTCGCCGTGATCGACGTCATGGTGAAGCCGGGCGACAGCATCGAGGTCGACACCCCGCTGGTCACGCTCGAGTCCGACAAGGCGGCAATGGACGTGCCCTCGACCGCGAGCGGCGTGATCGAGAAGGTGCACGCGACCAAGGGCGGCAAGGTCAACACCGGCGACCTGCTGGCAACTCTGAAGGCTGGGGGGAGTGCCACGGCCGGCGCCGCCGCCGCAAGGGCCACGGCGCCCGCGCCTGCCGCGCCGGCAGCCGCGACACAGCCGTCACCGCCGCCCGCCGCGGCATCGCCCGCTGCGCCGCCGCAACCGGCCGCTGCACCGGCCCCCGCCGCGCCCGAGCGGGCCGGCAAGCTCGTGCCGTTCTCCCAGCTGGGCGCGCCGACCTCTTACCGCCCCGATCTCCCGGTCATCGACGAGCCGGGCTTCTCCCGCGCGCACGCGGGCCCATCAGTGCGCAGGTTCGCCCGCGAGCTCGGCGTCGATCTGGCACGTGTCACGGGGCACGGGTTCAAGGGGCGGATCACGCACGAGGACGTCAAGGCATTCGTCAAGACGGCCCTGGCCGCGCCCGCCACGGCGCCTTCCGCCCCGCCTGCCGGCGGAGCCGCCGCGCGCCCGGGCGCTCTGCCCGCGGTTCCGCTGGTCGACTACTCGCAGTTTGGACCGGTCGAGACGCAGCCGCTCACGCGCATCCAGAAGATCTCGGGTCCCAGGCTCCAGGCAAGCTGGATCAACATCCCGCACGTCACGCAGTTCGACGAGGCCGACGTTACCGAGCTCGAGGAGCTGCGCGCCAGCCTCAAGGACAAGGCACAGGCGGCCGGCGTCAAGCTGACACCGCTCGCCTTCATCATGCGCGCCTGCGTGAAGACGCTGCTCGAGTTCCCGCGCTTCAACTCCGCGCTCGATGCCGACGGTGCCAATCTCATCGTGCGCAAGTTCATCCACATGGGTTTCGCCGCGGACACACCCAACGGCCTCACCGTGCCGGTGGTGCGCGATGCCCACCGCAAGGACGTCTACGAGCTCGCGCGCCAGCTGGGGCAGCTCTCCGAGAAGGCCCGCTCCGGCAAGCTCCCGCCGCTCGATATGCAGGGCGGCTGCTTCACGATCTCGAGCCTCGGCGGCATCGGCGGCACCGCCTTCACTCCGATCATCAACGCGCCCGAGGTGGCGATCCTCGGCGTCTCGCGCTCGAGCATGCGGCCGGTCTATCGCGGCGCCGCATTCGTGCCGCGTCTGATGCTGCCACTGTCGCTCTCCTACGATCACCGGGTGATCGATGGCGCCATGGCAGCGCGCTTCACCACCTATCTCTCCCAGACCCTGGCCGAACCGCGCAGCCTCCTCGAGGCTGTGCTGTGAGTATCGAGCAGCGGGTCCCCGACCTCGGCAACTTCACCGACGTCGCGGTCGTCGACGTGCTGGTGAAAGCCGGCGACGTCGTCGGCATCGACACGCCGCTCATCACGCTCGAGACCGACAAGGCCTCGATGGACGTGCCCGCCACCGCCGCCGGCAAGGTCACCGCGGTGCTGGTGAAGCGCGGCGACAAGGTGTCGAAGGACTCGCTCATCGTGCGTCTCGATACCGACGGCGCCGCCGCCGCTGCGCAACCTGCCGCAGTGGCCGCCCCGGCAGCGCCGCCGGCCGCGCCCGCGGCCCGTGTCGAGCGGGCAGGCGACACCGTCCGCATGCCCTCGCCCAAGGGCGGCGCCGCCGAGCGCGCCGGCGCGGAGTACAACCGCGCGACCGAGCTGCTGGTATTCGGGGCCGGGCCCGGCGGCTATACGGCGGCTTTCCGCGCCGCGGACCTCGGCCTCAAGGTGACGCTGGTGGAGCGCTGGCCCGAGCTCGGCGGCGTTTGCCTCAACGTCGGCTGCATCCCTTCCAAGGCGCTGCTGCATGCCGCCAAGGTCATCGAGGACGCGGACGAGATGAGTGAGCGCGGCATTGCCTTTGCGGCGCCCGAGATCAATCTCGCCAGGCTGCGTGACTGGAAGATGTCGGTGGTGCGCAAACTGACGAGCGGCCTGCGGGTCCTCGCCCGGCAGCGCAAGGTCGACGTGGTGCAGGGAAGCGGGCGCTTCGTGAGCCCCAACGTGCTCGAGGTCATGGGCACGAGCGGCTCGCAGCGCATTCGTTTCGAGCAGTGCATCATTGCCGCTGGCTCCGAGCCGATCGGCCTCCCCGGTCTGCCGGCCGATCCGCGTATCCTCGATTCAACCGATGCGCTCGAGCTGCCGGAATTCTCCGGCGGCCTGCTGGTCGTCGGCGGCGGCATCATCGGCCTCGAGATGGCCTGCGTGTTCGATGCGCTCGGCACGCGCGTGAGCGTGGTGGAGCTCACCCGGCAGCTCATGCCCGGCTGCGATCCGGACCTGGTGCGGCCGCTCGAGCGGCGCATCCGCGCGCGCTACAGCCAGATCCTGCTCGGCACCAAGGTGTCGGCGGTGGAGGCGCAGCCCGCGGGCCTGCGCGTGAGCTTCGCGGGCGAGAAGGCGCCGGAGCCGCAGATGTTCGATCGGGTGCTGGTAGCCGTCGGGCGCACACCGAACGGACACAGCGTGGGGGCCGAGCTCGCCGGGATCAAAGTGTCCGAGCGCGGCTTCATCCCCGTCGACCGGCAGATGCGCACCAACGTGCCGCATATTTTCGCGGTCGGCGATATCGCCGCGCCGCCGCTGCTCGCGCACAAAGCGATGCATGAGGGCAAGGTCGCCGCCGAAGTCGCTGCCGGTCAAAAGCGCGCCTTCGATGCGCGCGTGATTCCCTCGGTTGCCTATACGGACCCCGAGATCGCCTGGGTCGGGCTCACCGAGACCGAGGCGAAGGAGAAGGGAATCGCGTTCGCCAAGGGCAACTTCCCCTGGGTCGCGAACGGACGCTCGCTGTCACTCGGCCGGGAAGAGGGGTTCACCAAGCTGCTGTTCGATCCCGAGACTCACCGGGTGCTGGGCGGCGGCATCGTGGGCACGAATGCCGGCGAGCTCATCAGCGAGATCGCGCTCGCGGTGGAGACCGGCTGCGACGCCGCCGACATCGGCCTCACCATCCACCCGCATCCGACGCTAACCGAGACTGTTGCAGGGGCCGCCGAAGCCTTCGAGGGGACGCTGACGGATCTTTATCTGCCGAGGAAGAAGTAGCGGCGCTCTACCGGTGGCGCGGGCTATTTGACCGACTGCATTGCCCAGGTCCATGCGGTGATCCGCCACCCGGCGGCCGTCTTGCGCAATGCGAACGTCGCCGTCGCAATCTGGGACACGCGCTTGCCTTTCCTGGTAAAGGCGAACGTGGTTGGAACCACCACATAGGCGCGGTCCGCGGAAATGATGAGGTGCCGGGGGCTGCCGATGGTGCCGGCAGCGTCCGTCGCGCCTGCCTTTTCCAAGTACGCGTCGTAGTCCCTCTGCCATCTGGAGCACGCTCCCGGACCGTGCCACTCGAATGGCGGAACATCGTCGATGACGGCGGCATCCTCGGCACAGGTGGCCACTGCTTTTGCCTCGTCGGCGTCGTTCCACTGCTGCAGGACCGCCATGATGTCGTCCTTGTCCGAGGCGCCGGCCGGTGCGGCGGTCAGCAGGCCCGCGGCCAGCGCGATCATTACTCTCTTCATCATTTGTCCCCCTGTTTGGCTGCGAGCTGATCGCGCAGCATGGCGACCTCGGCGCTGATGGCCGTGTGAAGCGCCGGGTCGACATCGGGTGCGAACAGCGACGAATGGTTCGAAGGCAGGCGGGTCCCGGCCGCCCTGGCCTCCTGGAATTTCCGGGGATCGGCGCCCCCGAGGCTGAGATAGAACCCGGGAATGCCCTGCTGGATGAATGCGGAGAAATCCTCCGACGCGGTGACCGGATCCTCGCTCACGACGCGGTCGCTGGTGAGTGCGGTCTCGAGGACCGTCCGCAGATGCTGAGTCAGCGCCGGATCGTTGTACACCGCGTCGGTTCTCTCGTAGCGCTCGATCAGGGGAGCGCGCGGCGCGCCCGCCGCCTGCGCTTCCGCAGCGGCGATGCGGGTGATGGCATCGAGTACCTGGCGGCGCACCTCGGGTTTGTAGGTGCGCACGGTGAGACCGAGCTCGGCCTGATCCGGAATGATGTTGTTCTTCGTGCCGGCATTGACGTAGCCCACGGTGACCACGGCGAATTCCCCGGGTTTCACCTCGCGGGCTGCGATCGTCTGCAGCGTGAGGATGGTGCGTGCGGCGATGACGATCGGATCGACGGTGGTGTGCGGAGCGGAGCCATGACCGCCCTTGCCGAAGACGGTGATGCGGATCGAGTCGGCATTGGAGCTGTAGGTTCCGGAGACCACGCCTACCTTGCCGGCGGGCAGGTCGTTGCCGACGTGCAGCGCCAGTACCGCGTCAGGCCGCGGAAAGCGCGTGAAGATGCCATCGCGGATCATGGCGGCTGCGCCGGCGATCGTTTCCTCGGCGGGCTGCCCTATGAGCATGAGCGTGCCGCTCCAGGAGTCGCGGCTATGAGCCATGATGGCGGCGGTCGCGGCGAGTGCGCTCATGTGCAGGTCGTGCCCGCACATGTGACCCACCGCGACATCGCGGCCCGCCGGATCTCTGGCGCGCACTTTGCTTGCGAAGGTGAGGCCGGTCTTCTCTTCGACCGGCAGCGCGTCCAGCTCGGTTCGCAGCATGATCGTCTTGCCGGGACCGTTCCTGAGCAGGGCGACCACCCCGGTGCCGCCCACGTGCTCGGTCACCGTGTAGCCGAGGGCGCGCAGCTGCTCGGCCAGTTTGGCCGCGGTGCGGACCTCGGCGCCGGAAAGCTCGGGATGCTGGTGCAGGTCCACGTAGAGCGCATAGGCCTTCGGGTAAGCGGCATCGACCTCGTCGGTGCTGGCCTCGGCCGGCCGCTGCAGCAGCGACACGCTCGCCAGGGCCGCCAGCAGCGCAAGTGAGCGGATAGGGCCGTCAATCATGACTTACTCCTCGAAGGCCGTCCGCTGCGACGAATCGCGGCACTGACGCCCTTGCGCTGCGGCGGGGCTGCCGCCCGGGTTTTGTGCTTGAACTCGCAGAGATCGCGGATGATGCAGGTCGGGCACCGCGGCGCACGGGCGATGCACGTATAGCGCCCGTGAAGGATCAGCCAGTGATGGGCGTCCTTGAGGAACTCCCC
>DASQGK010000132.1:0-6926 GCA_035632655.1 Steroidobacteraceae bacterium
CACCGTGGCTAAGGAGAAGCGGCTCGGCACCCTGGTCGGCATCCCGTTCGCGCCGCGCATGGCGCGCAACCTCTGCGTGGTCTATGCGAAGCAGAAATTCCACTCGAAGCTCGTGGCGAGCTTCGTCGCCTTCGCCAAGCAGCGCCTCGCCGGCCTGACTTAAGGAACGCGCCAGCGCCATCCCGGTGAGGCGCGGAGTTCCATCAGCCGCAGCCCCCGCCCGACTTGTCACGTTTGACCTGCACCACGATCCGAGGCTGGAAGTCGAGATGCTCGTGCTCGATCGGACTGGGCGCACAGGACTTGTAGCGCTCGCCTAACGCCGCCGGAAAGACGTAGCGCAATTGGTCCGCGCCGGCGTTCGCCAGCGGCTGGAGCGCGGGATCATCCGCGCCGAACGTGGCAATCCACCGGTTGATGCCGCCGTCCAGGATGTAGACGTTCTGCACGCCGGAAGCGACCAGGAGCTTCCACGCCTGGATGGCGCGAGCCTCGTCGTTGCCGATGGTGATGAAGACCGTGTTGGCCGGCGGCTCGGCGAGAAGATCCGGGATGATCTTCTCGAGCCGCTCCAGAGGAACATTGCTCGAGTCGGCGAGGTGGTACAGGTTGTAGTCGGACTCGTTGCGCACGTCCAGGTAGACGGGCTTGATGGCCTGGAGGTATCGGGCCTTGAACGCCTCGGCCGGGGATGCGAAGACAAGGCGTTTCGCCAGCATTTCGTCGGCGCTATAGACGTGGGTCACCGGCAGCGGCTTGCCATCGGCCGGTTTGACGACCTCGGCGCGTTTGAAACTGAGTCGCTGGTAGCGATCTTCTATCGAAGGACTACCCATCACCAGCACGGCCAGCGCTGCAGCCAGCAGACCCGCGGCACCCAGCTTGCGCAGCCTTGGTTCCTGGCTCAGGTGCTTCCCGCCAACGAGCCGCTCCAGCTGCTCGCTGCCCCAGAACATGAACAGCGCGACGAGGACGATGATCAGCACGGTTGCCGGCGCCGAGAGGCCAAACACCTGGTCCAACGTCAGCCGCCCATAGTAGCCAGCGTAGTTATACCAATTGTCGAAATACCGCTCGGTCTCGCCGAACAGAAAGGCACCGACGAACCCTCCCAGCATGAAGAGCATGCCGTCGATCTTCCCTGTGGATGCGGAGGCGAGCGACGTGGTCGGGCAGAAGCCGCCCACTATGAAGCCGACACCCATGATCAATCCGCCGACCACGCCGGAACCCAGATAGGTGGGATTGACCCAGACTTGGCTGAAGTCGAGCAGCCCCAGGCCCACCGCGCCAAACAGCAGCGTCAGGGCGACGGCAATGGCGGTGAACATGACCTTGATCACCGTCAGCTCCTTGAAATAGAACTGGGCCGCGAGCTTTCGCGAGTCTCCGAATCCCGCCATTTCCAGCGTATAGCCGAAGCCAAACCCAATAGCTCCAAAGACCAAATAGGACCAGGGGTGCGCGGCGCTTACCGCGGTAAAGGCGTCCAGGGGGAAGCTCATGTCCTGCTCCTCAGAGCCACAGCTTTCTCACGAAGTAGGCGAGCAAGTAGGCGCTGGCGAAAATGGCCAGCATGACCGCCCAAGACCCTGCCGCGAGCGTCGCGCCGCCGGAAAGGGCCTGACCCGACGTGCATCCGCGCGCCATGCGCGCGCCATAGAGAAAGACGACGCCGCCGACAAAGGACATCAGCCAACGGGTCGCGTTGGAGATGTGCGGGCCTTTGGTCGTTGTCAGTCTCAAGCGTCCATTCCAGGCGCCCGAAGCGAAGCCTCCGAGCAAGGCGCCGAGAAACAGCGGCACGATCCAGTCGTCCAAGGGATTCCTGTCGCCGCCGGCCATCTTCAGGAGATACGGCGTATTGTCGACGTGCGCCGGCGCCACCACGTCGACCAGCGCGGCATCGATGCGAGCGGTCGCGCCGGACGATCCGAGGCCGTTGCCCGTGAGCAGGAAGGCGAGAAACAGCACCACGCCGAGAACGGTGCCCGCGAGATAAGGATGTACGTACGCCTTTTCGGGTCGGTTGAAGACCGATCTAAGCCATCGCATCGCCGTCTCCTTCTTCATGGACTTCGATCTCCTCGTCGCCCGTGACCATTCCGCGAATGGCCTCCAGCGGGGTCGCTCCGGTCGTCGTCAAGTAGACGTGCCCGAGGATGAAGCTGGCAAAGAGCCAGGCGACCAAGGAATGGAACGGAGCGAGCACGGGCAGCCCGCCGAAAGCACTGGCCACCTCCGGCCACTTCTGCACGCCCCACATCAATGCGCCCGTCACGATCTGGAGGGGCAGCAGCACATTGAGGACGCCGAAGTAAGTCAGTTTCTGAAGCGGATTCATTCGATCGTCGGGGCTTTTTTCGAAGGGATGCGGCTCGCCCTTGAAGATGCCCGACACGTAGTACTTGGCCTGCGTGATGGCGTCGTCGAAGAAGCCATAGGGTCGGGGGATGTATTCTTGCAAGCGCTCCGTCGCCAGGTGGTAGAAGAGCGAGAGGGCGGCATTGATCACCAGGAGCGCCGCGAGAATGTTGTGCAGCGACACCACGGCGCTGAATGAAAACACGTCAAACAGATCCGGTCGATGAATGACGAGGCCGGTCAGCAGCAGGATGACGATGCTGATGGCCTGCAGCCAGTGCCAGAAGCGTCTGTAGGCGTCGTATATGTGCAGCCGTCGGGTTAATGCATGGCCATGGGGCCGTTTTTTGAAAGCGAGGTACCGCAGCACCCCATGACCGATCACACCGAACAGGGTGGCCACGAATGCCAGAGCGCCAAGCCCGTCCAGCCAGCCGAGACGGGTGGCTCCGAACACGTACACGGCATCCCGGATCGGCCCCGGCCGGTAGAACAAGGCCCCGTCGTTCTGCCTGATCAGATCGCCGCTGCCCGTGACGTTGTTATTCGTGTCAAAGACGGGCAGGACCGGAGCGAAGCCTGCCAATGACATTCCCTGGGTCACGCGCGAGCCGGCCGCATGACAAGCCCGGCAATCGTTGAGGGCATGCTCGCCGCGCGCGACGTTGTGATTGATGCTGAAGGGTTGAACCTGCCCTTCGATGCGCACGTGCTGCAGCCCCAGCTTGGCGAGTCGCGCCTTCACTGCCGCTTCCTTCTGCGGCGTGTCGATGCGCAGTTCTGCGGGCCCGATGACACCGTCGTGATTGCCATCGAATGCGGTAACGATGTCGGCGGCATACGCGCCGCCGTCCAGAAACGCGGCCTGTAGGTCGGCCAGGCGCACGGGACGTTTGTTACCGTTGGCGTCCTCGTAGACCCAATAGAAGGTTGTGATCAGGTTGTAGGGGGCCAGCAACGAGGTGCCGTCCAGGTTGGTCCGTTTCAGCAATACCGGCTCGAAGCCTGTGACCAGTGAACGGGCATCCTCCGGTGCGCCGTTCACGCCCCGGTAGCTCTGCACCGGCTTGCCGTCGACCTTGAGTACGGTCCAGTCGTAGGACTGAATCGCCGGCGCATACATCTTTGGAATGTGGCAGCTCTCGCAGGCGACGGCGGCCATGTGCGTCTCGACGTACGGCAGCCAGTTCCCGTGGCTCGCGGTGGCATCGTGACAGTTCTCGCAGCGGCGCATGGTGCCTTTGTATTCGGGCGCCACGTGGAATTGCGCGCTCTGGCCCCGCGCTAGATCGTGATCGGGCCGCTGCAAGTACTTGTCGATGTCGAGGGAGCGCGGGTCATAGCGCAGGTGCGCAGGACTTCTACCCTTGGCCACGGTGACGTGCGCCGGATTGTTCGGCGCGTAATGGCAGTCCGTGCACTGCAACTGGCGCTCGGCGTGGATATCCCAGGATCGGGTCAATTGGTTTTTGCCGGCGAAATTGACCCCGGAGGCATTGATCCGCTGCGATGAGATCACCTGACCGGTTGTCGCCGTCTGCGGATAGTCGAGATCGCCGGCATGGAGGTTGAGCGGCTCGGTGCCCGGATGCACTTCGCCATGGCAGCCGGCGCAATTGGCGTTGGTCGGGGCTTGGATCTGGAGGACTTTGCTCTCGACGAAACCCCCTGCGGTGAAGGCCGCCCTGTTCCATGTCCAGCCTCTCGCGCCGGCCTCGACGACGTTCAGTCCTAAGAGGGAGGCCGTGTTCGCGTCGGAAAAACGGCCAGCGCGAATCGCAGCCATGCGCGCGGCCAGGTTGGGGCGCTCCAGATGGCAGAGGAAACAGTTCGGTTCCATCGTCCCCGATGCGGACCAATTCCATGCGGTTCGATTCCCGGCTGCGTTCAAAAGCGACGTCTCCGGATCGTCGACGCTCGATTTCAGGATGGTCAGTGGCTTTCCGGAACGCGAGGTCGTGGCGGGACCGCCACCGACCACGCGCTTACCGTTGAGCATCAGCCATTCGGCGGTCGAGAGATCGAGACGCTCGTCGCCAGACTGCGTGAGAAAGCGATATCGCAGCGGATCCCATTCACCGAACAGGCCGGGGCTGGAGTTCCAGGTCTTCCGGGATGGTGCGTAAGAACGCAGGCCCAGGTCCACATGAAAGGCATGCGAACTGATGAAGTTAGTGTCGTGACACTGGCCGCAGGTCCTCGTGGTCGAGACGCCTTGGCCACTTTTCAGCACATTCACGCTGTTGGCATCGAGCAAGGCGAAATCTGGGTGCAGGCTCTTGATCGATGCGCGCGGAGCGGACTCCGTAACGCGAGCGGCCGAACTCGTAAGCGCGGACGCACTCGCCAACAGGCCGACAATGACCGCCCACAACCTCAGGTTCACGGCAGCTTCCTCCCGCCCCACTTGATCGGATCGCCGGGATAGCCCAGGGCCGTCCAGTCGAGCCGGCCGGGCTTGCCGGTCGCGGAATGGCAGGCGTCGCACTGCAATGCCTCATCCGCGGCCTGCACCATGTGCGTTGTGGCCCAATACATGTAGGTCTCGGTGAAGTCGTATTGGCCGCTGTACGCGAGGCCCGTGATCGGCGCCGCGAGCTCGAATGCGTGGTTCCAGTTGAAATTGGTCCAGAACCCATCCTTGCCCGCGGTCACCGGCTGAAGCAGGTAACCGTTGACCTTGTCGAAGGGCTGCTTGGCTACGTGCAGCTTGAAGGGGAAGATGCGCGCCTTCGGATCCCGGATGGAGCCCGCCGGCTTGTTGATGTAAGTCGGACCCTTGCGGTTGATCGGATCTCCGAGCAGATAGCGGTATTCGTTATTGCCGTTGAACCAGAGGTAGGTCGGCGTGTAGTTCGATTCGTAGCTGAACTCACCCTTGATCTTCAGGTAGGTGTAGTGGTCGTCCTTGCGCCCCTCCTCGCCCGCCTTCGACCAATCCCAGTGCACCTTGGTCGGTTCTTCGCGCGCGATCGCCGTGATGTGGCAGGTCTGGCAGGCCACTGACTTCAGATGCGTGCCGATGCGCTCGTCCTTGTGAACCTTCCCGCGGTGACACTGCTCGCAGGACACCTGCTCCGCCGGGTCGATCGTGTAGTTGTCGGCAATCATGCGGCCGAGGATCTGGTGCTTGCGCGTGAGATGGCAGTCGCTGCACTGAAGGTTGTGCTTGCCGCCCATGTGTACGTCGAGCGCACGTCCCGGGAAGTACAAGCTCTCGTCGAGATCGCCGTGCTTGACGCCGTTGCCGCCGCCGCCGTCGAAGTGGCACTTGCCGCAGTTCTCGCGCGTCGTCGCCCGCACGCTCCTCGCGGCGGCGGCGAGATCCACCGAGTCCGCAGGATTGCCGAACAGGCCCTTGCCGTAGATCGCGGGATCGGCGTGACAGGCGAGGCAATCGACGTTCTCGGCATTGGCTTGCTGCGCCGCCTTGCCCGCTTCCCAGCCGTAGCCGGCATGGCAGGTCATGCACTTGTTCTCGTTGCCCTGCGCGCCGATGCAGAAATTGTTGATCTGGTTGATCTTGCCGATCGTGACCGCCTCCCTGCGCCACGGCACGGTGACGGCCTTGGACTCCCACGTCCAGTGCGTCGTCTTCATCAGCTCGGCCGCCGCGTCCTTGTGGCAGACGAGGCAGGTGCGTGTGACGTCCTGCCCGGTCTTGAAGACGCCCTTGACGATGTCGTGATGGTCGACGTGCACGCGCTTGACGGGCACGCGTGCAAGCGCGTCGGGCGCCTCCGGCTTTCTCGGCTGCAGGTAGATGAACGGAATCAGGACCAGGGCCCCGATCGCCATCAGTCCGAAGATCCAGCGGGGAAATCGACTCATTGTGCGGGTGCTCCCCGCGTTGCACTCTAGCCCTGCGGCGTACCCGGAGCTTGACCTGCCTCAACCATGCGTCTATGCGGCTACACGAATAGAGCCGGGCTTGTCCCTGCTCAAGACTCGGCCGGTCGTGACGAGCGAGCATCGAGGGCGTGAAGACATCGGACGATCAACTCGCAACCTTGCTGGATGCGGTGGCGGGCTATTTCGCCGTGCTCGCCGAGCCGACGCGCCTGCGAGTCTTGCGCGCGCTTTGCCGCGGCGAGCGGACCGTGGGGCGCATCGTCGAGGAGACGGGCGTCAGCCAGCCCACCGCCTCGCGTCATCTGGCTGCGCTGCACCGGCACGGCATCGTGGCGCGACGGCGCGACGCCAACCTGGTCTACTACCGTGTTTCCGACGCGACCACGCCCAAGCTGTGCCGCAGCGTCTGCAGCCGCGTCGCGCGCGCGATGGTCGGCCGCTCGCGATTGCGGCGACGCCTGCGCATGACGTTCGGCCAGGATTCCGGCTAGCGGATGCCCTTGCGGAACTCGTGCGCGAAGGCGAGCAGGAAGCGCAGCGATTCCTGATTTTCGGCGTCGGCGAGCATACGCCACATGCCGCCGAACCCGCCGCCGGCCGGCTTACCCTCGATGTCGTGCTTCGCCGCCTCGAGTGCGTTCATCGTCGACTCGAGCACCACGCCGAGCCGCTCGATGTTGCTCACCAGGCGGTCGAGGCCGGCGCGGTGC
>DASQGK010000133.1:0-13874 GCA_035632655.1 Steroidobacteraceae bacterium
CCAGGCCCGTGCGGGTACCGCCGAGCGCTAAAGAAGCGTTGTCATTCATTGGCTTATGGCAAGCGAGCTAAGCCGGACGATCAGTTTACCCGAGAAGCGCTGAGGCGCAATTGTCAAATCCTCGCCGATTCTGAAGCAGGCCTGAGGGGCCTGGCGGGGTACGCGTCACACAAAAGAAAGCCCCGGCACGAGGCCGGGGCTCTAGGACTCCAGATGTGAATCCGGAGCTATTTCCGCTTCAGGTTACTTGCACTGAGTCGGGGCGTACTTCTGGTCCAACGAGCCCAGCGCAGCGGCGCCCATGCCTTCGGAATTCGCCGTGGCATTGCCGAGCGAGGTGCAGGCCCAGTCGATCTGGCCCGAGAGGCCGGTCTTCAGCGCCACGCCGGCGATGAAGGGGCTCAGCTTCAGCGTCTTGGTGCTGATCTGCGGAGTAGCGGCGCCGTAGGTGATCGTGATGACGCCAGTCGTCGCACCGATCGTAATGGCGCTCACATACTTCGTCGGCAGGAACTCGGCCGCCCACTGTGTGGATGCAGCCGTCACGCCGGCGGTGTCATTCGACTGGAAGCCGTCGGCAACCGACACCTCGGCGGACCCGGCGAGGTTCAGACCCTCCGTGACCTTCGAGCGAATGGTGTAATCCTGGTACGCCGGGATCGCGATCGCGGCGAGAATGCCGATGATCGCGACAACGATCATCAGCTCGATCAGGGTGAAACCCTTTTGCAGAGACTTCATTTGTGGAAACTCCTGAAAATTTTCGGGGTACAAACTCGGTGGCGCAAAAAGGGCGCCCGGCAGGAGTGAAGCAAGGGCTGTGCCATGAGGCTCGGTGGCGGCTAAGTCTTTGAAAACACGTGTCAGACTACATTCGCCCGACGGCGGCTTGACTTAAAGTCTGTCGCAGACTGACGCCACAGAGGCTCGGGTGCGTCACAAAGTGACCAGGAGCGTCAGGGGGAACGGGCAGCCCTATTCAATGCCGAGTTTCTTGATGCGGTAACGGAGCGCCCGGAAGCTCATCCCGAGAAGCTTCGCGGCGGCGGTCTTGTTATAGCGTGTCTTTTCAAGCGCCTTGATGATGGCGTCCCGCTCGATGGTCTCGAGCTGGCTGCCGAGTGCCGCCCCGCTCGCGACCGCCGCCGCAGGACCCGCCACGGCGGCCGTCGCAGCCGGATCCAGCCCCGGGGGCCGCCCGGCGGCCCGCAGCCGGATGTGCTCGGCGGATACCTCGCCCCCGGTGCTCAAGGTCATCGCGCGCTCGAGGACGTTTTCCAGCTCGCGCACATTGCCCGGAAAGGCATAGCCCTGCAGCAGCGCGATGGCATCCCCGGTCAGCCGTGGTGAGGGGCCACCCGTTCGGTGCGCCAGCCGCTCGAGGATCGCTTCGGCGATCTCGGGGATATCGGCCACCCGCTCGCGCAGCGCCGGCACGTGCAGCTCGATGACGTTGATCCGGTAGAAGAGATCCTCGCGGAACAGGCCCTGCGCGACGAGATCGGCGAGGTGCTTGTGCGTGGCGGAGAGGATGCGCACGTCTACCGTCTCCTCGCGCGCCTCGCCCACGGGCCGCACCGCCTTCTCCTGCACGACCCGCAGGAGCTTCACCTGCATGTGGAGCGGTAAGTCCGCGACCTCATCGAGAAACAGCGTGCCGCCCTCGGCGCTCTGCACGAGACCCTTCTTGTCGGCCACCGCTCCCGTGAAACTGCCGCGCTTGTGCCCGAAGAGCTCGCTCTCCATGAGCTCGGTGGGGATCGCACCGCAGTTCACCGCGACGAAGGGACCCTCGCGCCGCGCTCCGCTCTCGTGAATCATGCGGGCGACCAGCTCCTTGCCGGTGCCCGATTCGCCGGAGATGTGAACCGGGGCCTGGCTGCGCGCGACGCGCACGATCATGTCGCGAAGCTGCTCCATGACCGGAGAGCCCCCCAGCAGCCGCGGACCGCGGAAGGTTGCGGCGGTGGACTCCGGGTCCGACGTGGCGCCGAGCTTCACCGCGTTGCCCACGAGCTTGCGCAGGACGCCCAGGTCGAGCGGCTTGGACACAAAGTCGAAGGCGCCGAGCTTGAGCGCACGCACGGCCGACTCGACGTTGCCGTGGGCCGTGATCACCGCAACCGGAAGGGTGGCGCGGTTCTCCTGGATCCAGGCGACCAGGTCGAGTCCGTCGCCGTCGGGCAGCCGCATGTCGGTCAGGCAGAGATCGAAGGCCTCAGATTTCAGCAGCTTGCGGGCCGTGGCGAGGTCCGGGGCCGTGCGTGTGCGAAAGCTCATGCGGCTCAAAGTGAGGCTCACGAGCTCGAGCAGATCGGGCTCATCGTCGACGACCAGCACCAGCGGTTGCGACCCCCCCATCAGACCTCCCAGCGTCGCCGGTCCGCGAACACCAGCCGGAACACGGCGCCACCTCCGATGCGCGGCTCGAACAGCAGCGTCGCACCGTTCGCCTGGGCGAGCTCGCGCGCGAGGAACAGGCCGAGCCCCGAGCCGCGTCCGCCGGTGAAGAATGGCTCAAAAATACGCTCGGCAAGATCCGGCTTTACGCCGGGGCCCCGGTCCGCGACCTCGAGGAAGGGGCGGGCGCTCCCCGGCAAGCGCCCATAACGTATCTCGACGGTCTGCGCAGGATCCTCCTGAACGCCGTGTCTCACCGCGTTCTCGCAGAGGTTCCACACGATCTGGCGCAGCTGGTCGGGATCGGCGCGCACCTCGAGATCGGCATTACCGCTCACGGCAAGACGCGAAGGCGGGAACTGCATGGTCTCACAGAACTCGGCGTGAAACTCCTCCGTCCAGGTGGAGAGCGTCAGCCGCTCGACCCGTGCGGGCTCGCGCCTCGAGAGGCGCTGTACGTTGTCGATGATGCCGCTGACACGGTCCGCGTTCGCGCGAATGATATCCGTCAGCCTGCGGTCATCGTCCGACAGGGCGGGGGACTCCGCGAGCAGCTGGCCCGCATGGCTCATGGCGCCGACGGGGTTGCGGATCTCGTGGGCGATGCTCGCGCTCAAGCGCCCGAGGGCGGCGAGTTTCGATTGCTGCACCCGGGCGGCCAGCAGGCTCGTATCCTCGAGGAACACGAGCACGGGAGCCGGACTCAAGTTGCCGAGCGGCGCAAAGTGCGGGCGGATGACCCGCGCTCCATCGGCGGCGACGAAGGTCGGATCGGCCAAAGGCTGGGCACCCGCGTCCGTGCCCTTGCGCCACGACTCCAGCAGGAACATCAATCGCGGGGAGGCTTCGCCCACCAGCGCATCCGGAAAGGCGTTCTCATCGCCGAGGATTTCCGCTGCCGACTCATTGATGAGGCGGATGCGGTCCTGGGTATCGATCACCAGGATGCTCTCGCGCAGGTGCTGCACGATGTATTGCGAGAGCTGCGCCAGGTTGGCGAGGTCGAGCTCCTGACGGCGCACCAGGGCGTCGCTTTCGCGCAGACGGTGTGCGACCGGCCAGGTGGCGAGCGAGGTTCCGAACAGCACGGCCCCGAGGAGGCCCGCGTACGCGTAGTCGGTCAGAGGTGTGGCATCGGTCACGCCGGCGAACACCTGCTGCCCGAGCACGGCGAGGGCGGCAACCGCGGCGATCAGCACGGCGTCGCGCCGGTCCGCCAGCACGCCGAGCGCCAGCACCGGCAGCACCAGCAGGATGCCGAGCCCGCTCGATACCCCGCCCGCAGCGTAAAGAATGAAGGCAATCGCCAGAGCGTCCACGCTCGCGTTGACGAGCGCGACGAAGCGCAGGCTCGACCAGGCGAGGCGTCGGGCAATGACGAGGAGCAGCGCGGCCGTGAAGTACGCGACGCAGGCGCCGACGAACAGCCGCGGGTGCGCCGTGACCAGAGTCCAGGGGGGACCTGCGAGCCCCTGCATCGCGAGCAACAGCATAGGAACCAGAAGCCGATACAGGTTCAGCAGGCCGATGACGCGCCAGGCGAGGTCGCTCGGCGTCACGGCGGGGGCGGCGAGGGTGGCCGGCATGTTTGAGTGCGATGACAGCTGCTGCAGGACCCTGGCGGGCTCGGGCGACTGTAGCATCTCCGCAGGCGCCGAGGCGGCTACCGGAATCGCGGCGCTGGTCAGTGCCCGGGAATTTCGGGAAAATGGCGGCTTTACCCGCCGGAGTCATGATGAACCTGCACGAATACCAGGCGAAGGAGCTGTTTCGCGGCGGCGGCATTCCGGTGCCGACCGGCAAGGTCGCCTCGAGCCCCGAGGAGGCGGTCGCAGCGGCGCACTCGCTTGGCGGCAACGTCTGGGTCGTGAAGGCCCAGGTACACGCCGGCGGACGCGGCAAGGCGGGCGGCGTGAAGCTCGCGCGTGATGCGGACGCGGTGCGCGCGGCGGCTGCTGCGATGCTCGGCACGCGCCTCGTGACCAAGCAGACAGGACCCGAGGGGCTGCCGGTCGAGCGCGTCTACGTCGAATCGGGTTCCGACATCGCCCGCGAGCTCTATGTCTCGATGACACTCAACCGTGAGCGCGGACGCATCGCGCTCATCGCCTCCTCGGCCGGCGGCATGGAAATCGAGGAGGTCGCGGCGGCAACGCCCGAGAAGATTCTCTCCGTCGACGTACACCCGGCGGCGGGACTGCAGGGCTACCAGGTGCGCGAGATCGCCTACGGGCTGAAGCTCGACAGCCCCCTCATCAAGCAGTTCCAGGCGCTCGCGGCGGCGCTCTACCGGCTATACGTGGAGAAGGATCTGAGCCTGGTCGAAATCAACCCGCTGATCGTCACGAAGCAGGGATCGCTGCTCGCGCTCGATGCCAAGATCGACGTCGACGGCAACGCGCTGTTCCGCCATCCGGAGCTTGCGCAGCTGCGCGATGCCAGCCAGGAGGATCCGATGGAGCGCCGTGCCAGTGAGTACGAGCTCAACTATGTCTCCCTCGATGGAGACATCGCCTGCATGGTGAACGGGGCTGGACTGGCGATGGCGACCATGGATCTCATCAAGCTGCATGGCGGGGCTCCCGCGAATTTCCTCGATGTGGGCGGCGGTGCGACTGCCGAACGCGTCACCGCGGCCTTTGAGCTGATCCTCTCCAATCCGCGGGTGCGGGCCGTGCTGGTCAACATCTTCGGCGGCATCGTGCGCTGCGACCTGATCGCCGAGGGAGTGATCCAGGCGGTGAAGAAGGTCGGGGTGAAAGTCCCCGTGGTCGCGAGGCTCGAAGGCACCAATGCCGAAGCGGCCCGCGCCATGCTGGAGCGCAGTACGGTGAGAATCACTCCGGCCGACGACCTCACCGACGCCGCGCGCAAGGTCGTCGCACTCGCCGCAAAGGGCAGGGCATGAGCATCCTCGTCAACCGAAATACCCGCGTCATCTGCCAGGGCTTTACCGGCAAGCAGGGCACCTTTCACTCCGAGCAGGCGATTGCCTACGGCACCCGACTGGTCGGTGGCGTGACGCCCGGACGTGGCGGGCAGCAGCACCTCGGCTTGCCGGTGTTCGATACGGTGCGCGATGCGGTGCGCGCCACCGGCGCCACGGCGAGCATGATCTACGTGCCGGCGGGCGGGGCAGCGGATTCGATCCTCGAGGCGGCGGATGCGGGCATCGAGCTCGTGGTGTGCATCACCGAGGGCGTTCCGGTGAAGGACATGATCAGCGTCAAGGCGATGCTGGCCGGCTCCGCCACGCGGCTGGTCGGGCCCAATTGCCCGGGAGTCATTACCCCGGATGAATGCAAGATCGGCATCATGCCGGGCTTCATTCACAAGAAGGGCGTCGTCGGGATCGTGTCCCGCTCGGGGACCCTTACCTACGAAGCGGTGTTTCAGACCACCCGCGCCGGTCTCGGTCAGAGCAGTTGTGTAGGCATCGGCGGGGACCCGGTGGCGGGAATGAGCTTCATCGACGTGCTGGATCTCTTCGAGCGCGACCCCCGCACCGAGGGCATCATTCTCGTCGGCGAGATCGGCGGTACGGGCGAGGAAGCGGCGGCGCGCTACATACACAAGTACGTGAGCAAGCCGGTGGTCGCCTATATCGCGGGTGTGACCGCTCCGCCCGGCAAGCGGATGGGCCACGCGGGCGCCATCGTGGCCGGGGGCCGCGGGACGGCAGCCGACAAATACGCGGCCCTCGAAGCCGCGGGAGTGCGCACCGTCAGGTCGCCGGCGGAGCTCGGGGCGGCGATGGCGGACCTGCTCAAGCGACGACGTGCCCGCAGCGGCGCCAGGGCACCTCGCGCCGCGGTAGCCGCACGTGCGCGCGAGGCGCCGGTGCGAGCCGCGCGCGCCCCGCGCGCCGCAAAAGGCGCCGGTACGCCCCGCCGCAGCAGCGCGCCGCGCGCCGGCGTGCGCTCGGCGCCCAAGACCCGGCGCCCGGGGAGAGCCCGGCGGCGCTGAGCGCGCCCTCCCATGACCGACACCCTGTGTGTTGCGCTCGCACAGCTCGACCTCCTCGTTGGCGACGTGCAGGGCAATGCCGCGCGCATGGTGACCACGGCGCGAGCGGCGCGCAGTGCGCTCGGTGCCGATCTGGTGCTTTTTCCCGAGCTCGCTTTGAGCGGCTACCCGCCGGAGGATCTGCTGTTTCATCGGGGCTTTCGCCGCCAGATCGAGGCGGGATTGGCGAAGGTGCGCGCCGAAGCGGGCGAGGCTGCGGTCATGCTGGGGTTCCCCGAGTACACCGGCGCGGGCATCTACAACTCGGCGGCGCTCATCGCGGGCGGCGAGATCGCGGCCATCCACCGTAAGGCGGAGCTGCCCAACTACAAGGTGTTCGACGAGAAGCGCTACTTCCGCGCCGGCGCCCAGCCGACGGTCACGGAGGTGAAGGGCTTTCGGGTAGGGCTGCTCGTCTGCGAGGACATCTGGGAGCGCGAAGCGGCGCAGCTGGCGCGCGCCGCCGGCGCGCAGCTCCTCGCCGTGGTCAATGCCTCACCTTACGAGATGCACAAGCAACGCGAGCGCGAGAGCATCGCCGCCGCGCGCGTGCGCGATGTCAGGCTGCCCCTCGCCTATGTGAATCTCGTCGGCGGCCAGGACGAGCTGGTGTTCGACGGTAACTCGTTCGTGATGGATGCCGAAGGGACGGTGGTGGTGCGCGCGCCCCCTTTTGAGGAGGGAACCTACCTGGCGCACTTCGAGCGCGACGCGAGCGGCCGCGTGGTGCCGCGCGCCGGCGAGGTGTCCGCGGAGCTCGCCGATGAGGGGAGTGTCTACCGGGCTCTGACGCTCGGGGTACGCGACTACGTCACCAAGCATGGATTCCCCGGCGTCGTGATGGGCCTCTCCGGCGGCGTCGATTCGGCCCTGACTCTGGCGATCGCCGTGGATGCACTGGGGAGCGAGCGCGTGCAGGCCGTCATGATGCCCTCGCGGTACACATCGTCCATGAGTCTCGAGGATGCCGCGGAGCAGGCGCGTATGCTCGGCGTCAGGTACAGCGTTCTGTCGATCGAGGCGTTGTTCGAGAGCGCGCTGGCGACGCTCAAAGACGAGTTCGCCGGCCGGGCGCCCGATGCGACCGAGGAGAACATCCAGTCGCGCTGCCGCATGGTGCTGCTGATGGCCATCTCCAACAAGACCGGCCGGATGCTGCTCACCACCGGTAACAAGAGCGAGATGGCGGTCGGCTACGCGACGCTCTACGGCGACATGGCGGGCGGCTTCGCGCCGATCAAGGACTGCAGCAAGAGCCTGGTATATCGCCTCGCGCACTACCGCAACTCGCTGTCGCGCGCGATCCCGCAGCGCGTGATCACGCGGGCCCCGTCGGCGGAGCTGCGGCCGGACCAGAAGGACTCCGACTCGCTGCCGCCCTACGAGGTGCTGGACCCGATTCTCGAGGCCTTCATCGAGGAGGACCTGTCGGTGGACGAGATCGAGGCGCGCGGTTTCGAGCGCCCGACCGTCGCCCGGGTGCTGGATCTGGTGAAGCGCAATGAGTACAAGCGCCGCCAGGCGCCTCCGGGAGTGCGGGTCAGTCGCCGCGCTTTCGGCCGCGACTGGCGCTACCCGATCACCAGCGGCTATCGGCGCTGAGACCGGAGTGCCGGACGGCGCAGCCGGCGCCTTACCAGAACTTCCACCACGCCCGTCGGGTCACGGCTTCCGACTGCGCCACGCTCGCGGAGAAGTTGGCGGCATATACGCTGCGCGCCTGGGCGGCGAGCGGTTCGAGCCCGAGCTTGTCATAGCACTCGATCATGAGCGCGAGCGCCTCGCGCACCGCGGGCGCGCCGTCATACTGCTCCACCGCGCCCTTGGCGCGGTTGGCAGCCGCCAGGTAGGCCCCGCGCTTGAAGTAATAGCGCGCCACGTGCACCTCGTAGCTGGCGAGACGATCGCGCAGGTAGACCATTCGTTGCAGCGCGTCGTGCGCATATTCGCTCTTCGGATACTGCTCGACCACGATCTTGAAGGAGGCGAAGGCCTTGCGCGCATTGGTCGGCGGGCGCTGGGTGAGATCGGCGTGGAATATCCGCTCGAGCGCATTCGGTGTGCGCTCGAAGTCCACCAGCCCCTTCAGGTAATAGGCATAGTCGACCCGCGGATGGGTCGGGTTCTCGCGGATGAAGGTATCGGCGGCATCGGTGGCCGACTCGCCCTCGCCCGCGCGGTAATATGCGTATATGAGGTCGAGCCGCGCCTGGCGGGCCTCGTCCGTGAAGGGGAAGCGCGCGGTGAGGGTCTCGTAGCCCTTGATGGCGCCCGTGTAGTTGTTGTTATTGAGGGCCTTCTTGGCGTTCTTGTACAGCTGCTCCGGGGTCTGCTTCGCCAAAGCCTTCTCGCGATGGGATTTACAACCGGAGACGGCGAGCAGAACGACACACAACGCGACCACGCCGCCGCGCACCGGACCGGACAAGAGCATCTGGGAAGGACCTTTCTTTTGGCTTCGCGCCGACCGAACCGACGCAGTATAACGAATCCGCCGACCTGCCCTCCGACCGCTGAGGGACCGCAGGAGTTCCGCGCGCACGAGCTGACTCTGCCGGCATCCGCCGCCGGACTGCGCTTCGACCAGGCGCTCGCCCGCGCGCTGCCGCAATACTCTCGCGCGCAGCTCAAAGCCTGGATCGACTCGGGGGCGGCCACGGCCGCCGGCCGCAGTCTCCGCGGCAAGGACCGGGTGCTGGGCGGGGAGCGGGTCGAGGTCCGCGCGCAGCTGCAGCGTCGGACGGAGATCGCCGCGGAGCGCCTCCCGCTCGCCGTCGTCTTCAGGGACCGCGCGTTGCTGGTGATCGACAAACCGGCGGGGCTCGTGGTGCACCCTGGGGCCGGTAATCCGCGGCATACGCTGCAGAATGCGCTTCTCGGGCTCGACCCGAGGCTCGCGCTCGTGCCGCGGGCGGGGCTGGTACATCGGCTGGACAAGGACACCTCGGGTCTGCTGGTGGTGGCGCGCACGCCGGAAGCGCATGCCGCGCTTGCCGCAGCCCTCGCCGCGCGCGCGATCGCCCGGCAGTACCTCGCGATCTGCACCGGAGTGATGACGGCGGGAGGCACGGTCGATGAGCCCATCGGCCGGCACCGCACCCAGAGGCTGCGTATGGCGGTGCGCCGTGATGGACGGCCCGCGGTTACCCATTACCGGGTTCTCAAGCGCTTTCGCGCCCACACCCTGGTGCGGGCGGAGCTCGAGTCCGGCCGCACCCACCAGATTCGCGTGCACCTTGCGCACATCGGCTTCCCCATCGTCGGGGACCCGCTCTATGGCGGCCGGCGGCGTATTCCGGCGGGATGCACGACGGCCCTCGCGGCGACGCTTGCAGGCTTTCGCCGCCAGGCACTGCACGCCGAGCGCCTGGCGCTCATTCATCCGGTTAGCGGACGGCCGATGGCGTGGCAGGCGCCGCCTCCCGCGGACTTCCGCGCGCTGGTCGCAGCTCTGGAAGAGGATCGGGCGTGAGTGAAGCCGCGGCGCAGCTCGGGGTGCTGATGCCGCAGTGGCCGGTGCCGCGAGCGGTGCGTGCGGCGTTCACGCTGCGCGCGGGAGGGGTAAGCGCGGCGCCCTTCGACTCCCTCAACCTCGGCGCCCACGTCGGCGATGACGCGGCTGCCGTCGCCGAGAACCGGCGGCGCGTGCGCGAGCGGCTCGCCCTCCCAGCCGAACCCGACTGGATCGAGCAGGTCCACGGAACGCGCGTCGCCGATCTCGATGGGGGGCGCGATGCGGTGCGCGCGCCCGCCGACGCCGTGTTGACCCGCACACCCGGCCGGGTGTGCGCGGTGCAGGTGGCCGATTGCATGCCGGTCCTGATCGCGGCGCGCGATGCCTCCGCCGTGGCGGTGGCACATGCGGGCTGGCGCGGGTTGGCGTCCGGTGTCCTGGAGCAGACCGTCGCAAGTCTCGGCGTCCCTTCCGCCGAGCTCACCGTCTGGCTGGGACCTGCGATCTCGGCCCGGCACTTCGAAGTCGGAGCCGAAGTGCGCGCGGCGTTCCTGGCGCACGATGCGGGCGCAGGCGCGGCCTTCGAGGCGAACCTGCGCGGCCGCTGGCAATGCGACCTCGCCGCGCTCGCGCGCCGCCGACTCGAGGCGCTCGGCATCCGTGAGATCTTTGGCGGCAGCTGGTGCACCTTCGCCGATCCGGCGCGGTTCTTTTCCTTCCGTCGCGACGGCCGCTGCGGGCGCATGGCCGCGCTCGTCTGGCTGGAGTAGATGGCAGAATGCCGCTGATCGTCCTTACCCTGCTGTGTGCCGCTTTCGGCGGAATCGCGAGCGCGGCACTCGCCGTGGTGCTGCTGTGGATTCCCGAGCAACGCACGGCGCGCCTGCTGCCGCACTTCGTGAGCTTCGCTACCGGAGCGCTGCTCGGCGCCGCTCTGCTGGCGCTGCTCCCGGAAGCCATCGCGGGCGCCGGTGTCGGAGGGGCGCACGCGATCGGCCTCGTGCTGGTGAGCGGCCTGGGGGTGTTCTTCGTCATCGAGAAGCTCGTGTTGTGGTGGCACTCGGAGGAGGGCTACGAGGGACACGAGTACGGCCGGCACGATCATGGGGCGCGCCAGCGGGCTTCCGGAGTGCTCGTGCTCGTCGGGGACAGCGTGCACAACGCGCTCGACGGTGTGCTCATCGCAGCGGCCTTTCTCACCAGCCGGCCGCTTGGGCTCGTGACGACGCTCGCCGTGGCGGCGCACGAAATTCCGCACCGCGTCGGGGACTTCGCCGTGCTCGTGCATGCCGGGTTCGGGCGTCGCCGGGCGCTTTTCCTCAACCTGGCGACCGGTATCGCCGCGGTGATCGGCGCCGCGGTGGCCTGGCGCGCCCTGAAAGGCTCGCTCGGGTTGCTGCCGTACGCGCTGGCGTTCGCGGCGGCGGGCTTTCTCTACATCGCGGTCGCCGGACTCATACCGGGTCTGCACCGGCGTGCCGACCCCCGTACCAGCGCTGCACAGGTGCTGCTCATTGCACTCGGCATCCTGGTGATCGCCGTGGCCGAGCGGCTGGCTGGCCGCTAGGGGGGTCGGGTCGGAAGGATTTGCGATTGAGTTCGCGCATTGTGGCCCGCCTGGCGGGTTACATTTGACGTAATTCCGCGGACAGGATAGTAGGGCGCAATGCTGTTCAAATGGCTCGACGGTAGCGAAGCCACTCAGGTGGGTGCCACTCTGGCGGATGACTTCTACCTTCAGTCCTCGGGGGGCGCGGCTCGCAGGACGCAGCACCGCCCGGAGGGTCCTGAGCTGCAGAAGTTCCTGCAGAAATTCCTCCAGCAGGTGGATCGTGCGGTCCAGCCGCTCAAGCTGAATGTCTTCAAGCGCGCGAAGCTCGCCAACTCCTTCAAGTGGCGCTTGCTCGAGAAGGGTGTGGAGCAGGACCTCGTCGACGAGTTGACGCAGGCGCTGGTCTTGCGGCTCACCTCGCCTGAATCGAGTGCGATGCCCAGCGGGCCTGCGACGGCGGTGAACGGCGGCGGCCGGCATCGACGCCGGGAGGTGGCAGTGCTTTTGGCCGAAGCCGAAAGCCACCTCAGCCGTGGCGCATACCTCGACGCGGGTCATGCCTACGAGGAAGTTCTGCAAGCCGATCCGCGCAACGCGGCTGCCTACGTGGGTCTCGGCGGAGCTCTCTTTCGACAGGGTCGACTGCAGGAGGCGGAGGCCGAGGTACGGCGCGCCCTGGCGATCAAGCCTAACTATCCCGAGGCGCACAGCAATCTCGGAACGGTGCTGCAGGCACACGCACGCTACCTCGAGGCCGAGCAGTCATATCGGCGCGCCCTTAAGCTAAAACCCGTCTTCCTGGATGCCCGACTCAACCTCGGAATCGTCCTCAGCCTTCTGGGCCGGTATCGCGAGGCACAAGACTCATTCGAGAAGGTGCTGCGAGTCGAGCCTCGGAACCCGAGGGCGCTGGTTGGTCTCGGCAGGAATCACGCGCTGCAGGGACACTTCACCGAGGCGGAGAGTCTGTACAAGCGGGCCCTGGATATCGATTCGAAACGACCGCGAGCCTGGGCGGGACTTGTCGAGCTACGCAGGATGACGCGCGCGGACGAGGGCTGGCTCAAGGGAGCCGAGGCTTGCGCCGAGGGCGGTATGGCTTCGCTCGACGAGGTCGCTCTGCGCTTTGCGATCGGCAAGTACCATGACGATCTCGGCGAGTTTGAACGCGCATTCCGCAGCTACCGGACGGCTAACGAGCTATTGAAGGCGTCTGCACGCCCCTACGACCCGGCTGCACGCGCCTCTCTGGTCGGCGAGCTGATTGGCGCCTATTCCCGCGCCGCGCTTTCGCGTTCCCACCCACGCGCGTCCTCTTCGCAGCAGCCAGTTCTTGTCATCGGTATGCCCCGCTCGGGCACCTCTCTCGTGGAGCAGATCATCGCTTCCCACCCGGACGCGAGTGGTGCCGGAGAGCTCGACTTCTGGTCGCGCGCCCTCCACAAGGATCAAGCCGCGCTGCGCTCCGGAGAGCCGGGTGACGCGCTGGCCGCTAAGCTCGTGACCGGCTATCTGCGGGAGCTGAACGCCGACTCCCGCAATAGTCCGCGCGTGGTCGATAAGACGCCCATCAATTCGGACAATCTGGGGCTCATTCACAGGCTGTTTCCGCAGGCTCGCGTCATCTACGTGCGGCGCGATCCCATCGATACGTGCCTCTCCTGCTACTTTCAGAACTTCTCGGTCGCGCTGAATTTCACCAACGACCTCGCGGACCTCGCCGATTACTACCGGCAGCACCAGCGCCTCTTAGCCCATTGGCGCAGTGCGTTGCCGGCAGGCACCATGCTCGAGGTTCCTTATGAGGAGCTGGTTGCCGACCAGGAAGCCTGGACACGCAGGATCCTTGATTTCATCAGCCTGCCGTGGGACCCGCGCTGCCTGGATTTCCAGAGCGCCGAACGGACGGTGTTCACAGCCAGCTACTGGCAGGTACGCCAGAAGATGTATAAGACCTCGGTCGAGCGCTGGCGCAACTACGAGAAATTCATCGGCCCCCTGCGCAGCCTGAAGGACCTGCCCACCGCGGGCTGAGGGGCCGCTTCCTAGCCCGCCTGGTGTGCGTCTTGCGCTATCCTCGGCACCTTGCCGGTGGCCGGGCGGCGACCGGCGCGCAGCCCCTTGAACGGACTGCGGTTTGTCCCCACAAACCGGTCACTCATCGTTTCGGGGTCGTAACAACCCATGCGTATGGACAAGCTCACCAGCCGCTTCCAGCAAGCGCTCGCCGACGCCCAGTCGCTGGCGCTCGGCCGCGATCACCAGTTCCTGGAACCCGCCCACGTCATGCTCGCGCTGCTCGACAGCGCAGGGGGGAGCGTGCGCCCGCTGCTGATGAAGGCGGGGGCGGACGCCAACAAGCTGCGCTCGGGCCTGCTGTCGCTCCTCGACGGGCTGGCGAAGGTCGAGGGCACGCCGGGGGAGATCCATGTCTCCAACGATCTGAACCGCATCCTCAACGTT
>DASQGK010000134.1:0-3192 GCA_035632655.1 Steroidobacteraceae bacterium
TGCGCTCCGGCCCGCGAGCGGGTGCGTCGTCGATCGTCCTCGGCCTGTCGATCGCCATCGAGGCCGCGGTGGTCGCGGGCTCGAAAACAGCAAGGAGAAGTGACATGGCCAATATCGGTTCCTTCAAGAAGGTCGGCAGCAACGAGTTCCAGGGCGAGATCGTCACCCTGAGCGTCCAGACCAAAGGCGTCCGCATCGTCCCCGAGACCAACCGCTCCAATGACAACGCCCCGAGCCACCGCGTCTACGTAGGCCGGGCTGAGATTGGAGCCGCCTGGTCGAAGCGCTCCGAAGAGGGCCGCGACTACCTCTCGCTCAAGCTCGACGATCCCTCCTTCAACGCGCCGATCTACGCGAACCTGTTCAACGACGAGGACGGCGAAGGCTACACCCTCATCTGGTCGCGCCCGCGCAAGAACAACGACTGAGGCCCACACCGCCAACGCCCCGTCCGGCTCCGCTGGGCGGGGCTTCGCGCAGCCGAGCAGTTCCACGGTCCTGCCTTGCACGAGATGACAGTCATGCTGAGAGGAAAACGAATCCTCGTCGCCGAGGACAATGATTGGATCGCGGCCGCACTCGTCCAGACGATTGCCGATTATCGCGGGATCGCTCTTGGTCCTGCTCAGACGAACATCAGTGCTCTTGCACTGATCGACCAACATCCGGACGGCGCGATCCTCGACGGCAATCTTCTCGACGGCCCGATCACGCCGGTTGCCCTCGCCCTGTGCGATAGGTCCGTTCCGCTGGTGGTGTTCACGGGCCTGGGCCTTCCCTCCGAGCTGCAACGATCGCACCCGGATATCCCGGTCATCCTCAAGCCATCACCCTATGAGGCTGTCATTCGCGCCATTGCCGAGCGCATCCAGGGGTGCCCTCTTCCGACAACCCGCGTCGGAAACATGCTCGGAACGGGTCTGATGCCACCGCAGTGCCTCGGCATCGGGCGCTTTCGGACGACCGAATCAGTCGGATCGAAGATCCTGCCAGGACGACCCTGCCGGACACCCAAATAGGGGTACCAGGGCAGTTGAAGCAACCTAAAGCGACTATTATAGTCGTTTTTCTGGTGCGCGCAGGTCGTCTGTCGGAGGTGATCATGGATGATCACCGGCCGACAAGTGCGGGCGGCGCGAGCCTTGCTGAACTGGAAGCAGGAAATGCTCGCCGAGAAAGCCCTGGTGGCATTGACCGCCCTCAAACGCCTGGAGTCCGAACGCGGTCTCCCGGTGCATGAGGGCACGCGCGACCAGGTACGCCGCGCGCTCGAAGCCGCCGGCATCCTGTTCGTCGAGTCCGACCGCGGTCGCGGCATCATGCTCCTGAACGAAGCACCGGCCAGTTCGGCGAGGAAAGCATCCCGCGCTCGGTCTTGAACGCGGCTACGCTTGCGGGACATGAATGCCTAACGATTTCGATGGATTCGCCACTGATGCAAACTCCACCGCTCGATCCACCCGTTGCAGACACGGCGCCGACGGACCGCGCCCTGACCGGTTATGACGAGCAGCACGTCGTGACCTATCTGCGCCTGCTGGACGCCGAGACCGACGGAGCAGCCTGGCAGGAAGTCGCGAAGCTTGTGCTGCGTATCGATCCCGTCAGCGAGCCCGTCCGCGCCCTGCGCGCATGGGAAACGCACCTGGCGCGGGCGCGTTGGATGACCGAGAACGGCTACCGCCATCTCCTGCGCGGCGGCGCCCCTCACTGAGCTTTAGTTCCTTGCCGAACCGGCAACGCACGTTGCGGCCCCTGCCCGTAGCGCTTCTACAACCCATGAGAGAACCTTCCATCCAGACGCCGACGAGCGTGCTGGATGGAGGAGTGACAGTTTATGCCTCGTGCCGAGTGGCGTTCGCCGGCAGCGTATGAGGACCTGCGTTCGCTCGATGCCCCCGGGTTCGCCTTGGAATTTCTCAGCCGCAACTCTGCATTCGAGCGCGACTGCAAGAGGCTCGAACACGCCGACGACCAGGATCCCCTCAGCGCCGACGAACTGGACGACTTCGCACGGCGCTGGGGGGTGCGATTTCGTAAAGCCCGAGCTTCGCGGCCACCCAGCTCTTTGGACGCCGGCGAGCCTGCCGAGTGTGATCCCGATAACCCGGCTCCCACCCGATCTCGCCAACCCGAACCTCAAACGTGATGCCTGGACACTCGACCCGGCTGTTGCGGAAGATGGAGCCGAGCGGCTGATCGAGCGGCGGGACAGCCTGTTCCGCCTTCACATTATCGAAGCACCCGGCGAGGTAACGCCGTGCGTCGTCCTGCCGCTCGATCGTCTCTTCGAGATCCGCGCGGCGGCGGCGCTACGGCTGTGGCGCGGCTTGACGGGCCGCTCGCCGGGGCGCGACCCGGCGGCGCTGCCCGTCAGCCGGCGCGAACGCCTGGTGCTCGCATTGCGCGCGCTGGATGGCCGGCTCGAGAAGGCGAGCTACCGTGACATCGCCGAGGCTCTCTTCGGCGCCGGCCGCATGCCGGAGCGCGGCTGGAAAACCTACGATCTTCGCGATCGGACCGTACGGCTGGCGCGCCTGGGTCACGCGATGATGCAGGGCGGCTATCGCCGCCTGCTGCTCTATCCCTTCCGCGGCCGGACCTGACCGCGCCGCGTTCGGCAGGGGTGGCGATCTCACCACCCAGCGACATCACCATCCCCCTCAGCGAAGTCTCTCCGCCACCGTGATCTGTGACGGCCGCCGCCATTCGGCAGCCCCTGAAACGATCACGGAGATATCCCATGTCCACCAATCTCGCAGGCTTGCCGCAGCGCTACCTGCGCACGCCCGAAGCCGCGCGCTTCGTTGGCCTTTCCATCCGCACGCTCGAGAAGCACCGCATCTACGGCACGGGCCCGCGCTATTCGAAGCTCGGCGGCCGCGTCGTTTACCGCGTCGAGGACCTGCAGACTTGGGTTGATGCGGCGGCCAAGGAATCGACGTCTGATCCCGGCAAGGTGGTTGTGCTGCCGGCCAAGCGCCACACGCCGGCCCAGCTCGAACAAGCTCGCCAGCCGCGCCGCTGACATCATCCATGTCGACGCGCCATCGCACACGATCCGAACGCGAGCAGCTCGAATTGTTTCGGGCACTGCCAGGCGATCTCGCGCCGCGCGACGCGCAAGACCTCATGGCCTATCCCTTCTTTAGCCTCGCCAAGACGCATCGCACGACGCCGATCGACTACCGG
>DASQGK010000135.1:0-10353 GCA_035632655.1 Steroidobacteraceae bacterium
TACACCTTGTCGATCGCTTCCGCATACCACTGCAGGCAGCGCGCCACGGCGGGGATGTCGACCTTGAGGCTGTCGGAGATGGGCTTTCCCATGTCGAGCGTTTCGAGGAGCGCGAGCTCCTCGCGATTCGCCAGGATGGCCTCCGCGAAGCGCAGCAGCACTTTCTTGCGCTTCGCGGGCGCGAGCTGCGCCCACACCCCCCGGCGAAAAGCGCTGCGCGCGGCGGCCACGGCCCGCTCGACGTCCTCGCTGTCGCCGGCCGCTACCTTCGCCAGGAGCTTGCCGGTGGCCGGGTTGACCGTATCGAAGGTGGCGCCCGAGGCGGCATCGACGTAGCGGCCGTCGATGAAGGCCTGGGTGCGGAACTTCAGCGCGCGGGCGCGCTCGTGCCAGGAGACGGGAGCAGGCTGTGCATTCATGGGGTGTCTTCAGAAAGTCGGTGGGGTGCAGGCGCTGATGATCTCACAGGCCTCGCGCCCGATATTGCGGAAGCGATGGGGCAGCTGACTCGCGAAATAATAAGCCTCGCCGGGCCCGAGCACGCGGGTGGCGCCGCCGACGGTGAGCTCGATGCGGCCGCGGATCACGACGCCTCCCTCCTCGCCGCGATGCGCCAGCATCTCCTCCCCGGTCGCAGCCCCTGGGGCATAGCGCTCGTGCAGCAGTGTCAGCTGCCGCCCGCCGCGCTGCGCGGCCACGAGCCGCAGCGACAACTCGCTGTTGCCGAGCTCGACGAGCTCCTCGGCGCCGAAGAAAACCTGGGGCGTCGCCGAGAGATCGAGCGTGAAGAACTCGGCGAGCGACATCGGCACCCCATCGAGCACCTTCTTCAGCGAGCTGACGGACGGGCTCACGCGGTTTTGCTCGATGAGGGAGATCAGCCCGTTGGTGACTCCCGCGCGCCGCGCAAGCTCGCGCTGCGAGAGTCCGAAGGTGGTGCGCACACTGCGCAGCCGGGCACCGACGTCGAGACTCATCTGTTTAATATCCTAGACAATGAGGGCGGCAATATCTCGCCGGTGGTCCGTTTTGTCCACTTTCTTTATCATCCGCGCCGCCCACCTACCCTCACGCGAGTCGACCATGGCTACCTCCACCGAAGCCCTCAGGCGCGATGAGCTCGAAGCGTTCTGGCTGCCCTTCACCGCGAACCGGCAGTTCAAGTCGAAGCCGCGGCTGCTCGCGCGCGCGAGCGGCATGCACTACTGGACGGCGGACGGACGGGAGATTCTCGATGCGGTTGCGGGCCTGTGGTGCGTGAACGCCGGGCACGGGCGGCGCGAGATCGCCGCCGCCGTCAACGCGCAGCTCGAGACCCTCGACTATGCCCCGGCGTTTCAGATGGGGCACCCGGGCGCCTTCGCCCTCGCGAATGAGCTGGTGAAGATCGCGCCCCCGGGACTCGACCATGCGTTCTTCACCAACTCGGGGTCCGAGTCCGTGGATACGGCGCTCAAGATCGCCCTCGCCTATCACCGCATGCGCGGTGAGCCGACGCGCACCCGGCTCATCGGCCGCGAGCGCGGCTATCACGGCGTCGGCTTCGGCGGAATCTCGGTGGGCGGCATCTCACCGAACCGCAGGATGTGGTCGGCATCGCTCCTGCCCGGGGTGGATCATCTTCCCCACACCCACGACCTGGCGAAGAACGCCTTCTCGCGCGGACAGCCGGAGCACGGCGCGCAGCTGGCGGATGAGCTCGAGCGGCTCATCGCGCTGCATGATGCCAGCACCATCGCCGCGGTGATCGTCGAGCCGATCGCGGGCTCGGCCGGCGTGCTGCTGCCGCCGCGCGGCTATCTGCAGCGCCTGCGCGAGATCTGCACGCGGCACGGGATCCTGCTGATCTTCGACGAGGTGATCACCGGCTTCGGGCGCACCGGCGCGCCGTTTGCGGCACAGGAGTTCGGCGTCACTCCCGATGTCATCACGCTCGCCAAAGGTCTCACCAACGGTTGCCTGCCGATGGGAGCGGTGCTGGTCGGCAAGCCCGTGTACGAGGCCTTCATGCAGGGCCCGGACGGCATCGAGCTGTTCCACGGCTATACCTATTCCGGGCACCCGGTCGCCTGCGCCGCCGCGCTGGCAACACTCGGGATCTACCAGCGCGAGGGCCTGCTGACGCGCGCGCGCGCGCTGTCGAAGGATTGGGAAGAGGCGGCGCACGCCCTCAAGGGCCTGCCCCATGTCATCGACGTGCGCAACTACGGCTTGATCTGCGGACTCGAGCTCGCACCGCTTCCGGCCAAGGCCGGCGCGCGTGGCTTCGAGGTGTTTCTCAAGTGCTTCGAGCGCGGGGTGCTGGTGCGGGTGACCGGCGACATCATCGCGCTGTCGCCGCCGCTCATCGTCGAGCGGGCGCAGATCGATCGGATCTTCACTACGCTCGCCGAGGTGCTGCGGGCGCAGTAGGCAGGCGGGCGTGCCGCCGCCGGAGTCCGGGACGCGGTCAGTGGCGGCCGCGCGAGTGTCGCGTGCGCGACAGCACCGTCCAGGCGAGCAGCGCGATCACCAGGGCGCTCCCGATCAGCATTTCCACATCCGACAGGCCCAGGCCGCTGCTGCGCGATGCCACGACAGTTATGGTTTCCACTGCACACCTCCAGGAACGACGAATCCGACCGTTCCTGCAGATTCCACCCGCTGCTGCCTCGAGGTGAAGCCGCCCGTCGCGGATCTGCGACGGACATCAACGCACCCGGGCGTTATGTCAGCTGTGGGCTTCGAAGATCGCGTAGATCTTGCTGCAGTCCTCGAGCACCTCCCAGGTGCCGGCGAAGCCGGCCGGGACCACGAAGGCATCGCCGGGACCGAAGCTCGAGCGCTCGCCGGAAGCACTCTCGATCACCACCCGCCCCTTCGTCATGACACACAGCTCGTTCTCGGTGTAGCGCACCCGCCATTTGCCGCGCGTCGCCGACCAGCGCCCGGCGAAGAACTGCTGGCTCGGGTCGGTGTAGAAATTCTGCACGCTGAGCTCGGGGGAGCCGGCGATGAGGCGCTCGCCCGGAGGCTTCGAGTTCTCGGCCTGGAGTGAGCCGTCGAGTCGGACGATGGAGCTGCTCATGAGTGCGCCACTCAGGTACTGATGCCAGGAAATTCTAGCGCGAAGGTGCGCCGCGGACCGGAAAGTCCGCGGCGCCCACCCCGCCAGCCCCGGCGGCTCCCGGCTCACGAGCCCGCCCCGGGCCTGGCGACGGAGCTCGCGACCTTCACCGGCGCCGGCGGCCCCCGCCGCTCGAGCCGCACCGTGACGCGGCGATCGAGCGCGTACGCATCGAGGTCACCGTCGCTGCTGGTCGACTCCGCGCACCCATGGGCCTCGACGATCAGCCGCTCGCGCGGCAAGCCGGCCTGCGTGAGCGCGCTGGCGACCGCCTCGGCACGCCGTGCCGAGAGCGCCTCGTTGTAGACCGCGGGCCCGCGCGGGTCGGCGTAGCCGGCAACGCGCAGCCTGCTATCCGGCATCGCGACCGCCAGGGCTCCGAGCTTCAGCAGCGGCGCCAGGTCCTCGACCCTGATGGCCGCATCGTCCGTGCGGAAGCTCAGATCCATGCCGACCTCGTCGACACCTGCGAGGGTCTGCTCGAGCTGCGCTCCATGCGTGCGCGATTCGCTCAGCGCCGAGCTGAGCTCCGCGGCGGTCTGCTTCTGCCGGTGATAGCGATCGCCCATCAGTCCTCCGGCGGCGGCGCCGATCATGGCGCCAACGGGGCCGCCCGCCGCCGCGCCTACGGCGAGGCCGGTGACGATGCCGATGTCCTCGGCCTTGCCCTTATCGTCTCCCGGCGCGGTGGGCGTGCCCGCGGCCCAGGCGGGAGCGCCCGCCAGCACCGCCGCGACCGCCAGACCGAGCGCGTTGCCTTTCGGATTCATGTCTGTCTCCTCTCCTCGGTTAGGGCCGGTTTCCTCCGGCACGAGAGACATTGCAACGCCCGCGCGGGCCGCGCCGGTGATGCAATGAGAGCGCAGCAGGGATCGTTTATGGCAGAAAGTGGCGCGCTCGCCCCAACACCCGGCGGCACCCGGCTGCAGCGCCTCGCATATACTGCGCACCCCTACCGAGGTCTTACCCATGCGGCTGCTGCGCGCGCTCACGGTTTTCGTCGTTCCGCTCGCCTGCGCGTTCGCCGCGCCGGTCTCAGCCGCCGACGCTGAAGAGGTGCTGCGCGCGACGCTCGCCAACGGGCTGCGGGTCATCGTGGTGCGCAATACCCTGGCGCCCGTGGTCACGACCTCGGTCAACTACCTGGTGGGATCGGACGAGGCGCCGGCAGGCTTCCCGGGAACCGCGCACGCCGAGGAGCACATGATGTTCCGCGGCAGCCCGGGCCTCACCGCCGACCAGCTCGCCGACATCGGCAGCGTGCTCGGCGGCGACTTCAATGCCGACACGCGCGAGGATCTCACCCAGTACCTGTTCACCGTTCCCGCCGAGGACCTCGACCTGGCGCTGCACATCGAGGCGCTGCGCATGCGCTCGGCTCTCAACTCGGCGAAGGAGTGGAGCCAGGAACGCGGCGCGATCGAGCAGGAGGTCGCGCAGGATTTCTCCGAGCCCGGCTACGTGCTGTACTCGAAGGTGCGTGCGCGGCTGTTTGCCGGCACGCCGTACGCGCACGATGCGCTCGGCACCCGCCCCTCTTTCGAGAAGACCACGGCCGCGATGCTGCACAGCTTCCACGAGCGCTGGTACGCGCCCAACAACGCGATCCTGGTCATCGCCGGCAACGTCGAGCCGCAGGCGGCGCTCGCCCTGGTCAAGGCGCTGTTCGGCGACATTCCGCGCAAGCACCTGCCGCAGCGGCCCGCGGTGCATCCGCGCACGATCGTGCCGACCTCCTTCACCGAGGACACCGACCGGCCGAGCGGCACGCTGATGATCGCGCTGCGTACGCCCGGCCCGCGCTCGGCGGATTTCGCGGCGCTCGAGGTGCTCGCGGATGTGCTCAGCAACCACCGCTTCGACCTCTATGGCCTGGTGCCGCAGGGCAAGGCGACCGGTGCGGAATTTGCACTCGAGCCGCTGCCGCGTTCGGGAGTGGCTTTTGCCGCGGTCTCCTTTACCGCCGGGAGCGATGCGCACGCGCTCGAGCACGAGGTGCGGGCGATCCTCGCGCGTGTCGCGCGTGAGGGGGTGCCGGCGGAGCTGGTCGAAGCGGCCAAGCTCCAGGAACGCAGCGATGCGCAGTTGCAGCGCAACTCCATCGGTCAGCTCGCCGCCGTCTGGTCCGATGCGGTCGCGATCTTCGGACTCGACTCCCCGGACGATGACCTGCGGCGCATCGAGCAGGTGACGGTTGCCGACGTCAATCGCGTCGCGCGCAAGTATCTCGACCTCAACCACGCGGTCACCGGGGTGCTGCTGCCGCGCGGCTCGGGCCGGCCCGTGAGCGGCGGCGGCGGCTTCGGCGGACATGAGGCGATCGCACTCGGGGAGGCCCACGCCACGGCATTGCCGGCCTGGGCGGCGCACGCGCTCGAGCGGCTGAGCGTTCCGGCCTCGACGCTGCACCCGGTGGTCAGCACGCTGCCAAACGGCCTGACGCTGATCGTGCAGCCCGAGGATGTCAGCGACACCGTCAGCGTGTTCGGCCACATCCGCAATCGCCCGGAGACCGAGGAGCTCCCCGGTGAGGAGGGTGTCAACCAGGTGCTGGAAAGACTCCTACCCTATGGCAGCGAGCGGCTCGATCGCGTCGCCTTCGAGCAGGCGCTCGATGCCATCGGTGCGCGCGAGACGGCGGGCACCGACTTCGCCGTGCAGTCGCTGGCCGGCCACTTCGAGCGCGCGCTCGAGCTGCTCGCCGACAATGAGCTGCATCCGGCCCTGCCGGCCGCGGCGCTCGAGGTGATCCGCGCTCAGGTGGCGCAGGGGGTGGCCGCCCGCAACATGAGCCCCGCGTTTCTCGCGCAGCGATCGCTGCGTAGCGCGCTCTTTCCTTCCGGTGACCCGAGCCTGCGCATGTCGACGCCCGAATCGGTCCGCGCCCTCACCGAGGCAACGGTACGCGGCTACTACCGGCGCGTGTTCCGCCCGGATCTCACCACGCTGGTCGTCATCGGCAAGGTGACCCCGGAAGCGGCCGCCGCGGCCGTGGCGCGCGACTTCGGCGCCTGGAGCGCCACGGGCACGGCTCCGCCGACCGATCTGCCGCAGGCGCCGCCGAACCGCCCCGGCGCCGTCGTCGTGCCGAACGCGAGCCGCGTCCAGGACCGCGTGGTGCTGGCCGAGAATCTCGCGCTGACGCGCACCGATCCCGACTATTACCCGCTGGAGCTCGGCAACGCGGTGCTCGGCGGCAGCTTCTACTCGACCCGCCTGAGCGTCGATCTGCGCAAGAACGCGGGCCTGGTGTACAGCGTCGGATCGTTCCTGCAGGCGGGCCGCACCCGCAGCGTCTATCTGGTGGACTACGCAAGCGATCCGCAGAACGTCATCAAGGCCGCCGACATGGTGGTGCGCGAGCTGACGACGCTGCAGGAGACTCCGGTGGGAGCCGATGAGCTGACACGCGTCAAGGCCTGCCTGCTGCGCCAGCTCCCCCTGAGCGAAGCCGGCATCGCCGAGATCGCCCGCGGCCTGCTGGCGCGCCGCGACATGGGACTCCCGCTGGATGAGCCCACCGTGGCCGCGAATCGCTACGTCGAGCTGGACGCCGCCGCCGTCCAGGCGGCGTTCCGCAAGTGGATCCGTCCCGCGGATCTGGCGCGCGTCAGCGAAGGTCCGGCGCCGCAGTAGCGGGCGCTGCGTTCGCGGCGCTGGCGCTCCTATAGCCGCAGCGCGTCGCTGTCATACGTCGGAAATCCTCCTATCCCCATCGGGGGATGGTGGCTGAACCGTCCGGACGGTAGGGTTCGGCCCCTCATGTATTTCCGTCAACCCATTCCCCTGCGCTCCGCGCGCGAGCGGCTGCTCGATGCGGCGGAGCGAGTGGTGGCCGAGTCGGGCGCCACGCACCTGACCCTCGATGCCGTGGCAAAGTCGGCGGGCGTCAGCAAGGGCGGACTCTTGTATCACTTTCCCTCCAAGGAGGCGCTGCTCGAGGGCATGCTGGCGCGGCACTTCGAGGACGTCGACGCCGAGGTAGCGCGCCGCCTCGCGAGCCGCGGCCGCAAGGCATCGCGCGCCGACATGTTCCAGGAGCGCATCCGCGTGCTGCTCGAGCTGAACCCGGAGCGGCCGGCGGTCGGGGCCGCGATGGTGGCGGCCTCCGCGGACGGCCCCGGGCACATGGCGCCCTGCCGCACCCAGTACCGCAAGCTCCTCGACGAGTTTTCCAGGCTCCCCGGCGGTTTCGAGCGCGCCGCGATGGTGCTGCTCGCCGTGCAGGGGCTGCTGCTCGCGGAGCTGCTGCACCTCTCGCCTTACACCCAGAAGGAGCGATCCCGGCTCGTCAAGGCCCTGCTGCGAGCCGCTGACCAGGTCGGGAGCACGCAATGACACGCAGCTTACGCAGACTCTCCGTGGCCATGCTGTGCGCGGCGGCGCTGTCGGCGTGTGCGGTCGGACCCGACTTCCATCCGCCCGCGCCCCCCGCGACCGCGCACTACACCCGCGCGCCCGAGCCCACGGGTACCGTGGCCTTCGAGGGACGCAGCGGCGGCGCCCAGACCTTCAGTCCCGATCGCGACATCCCGGCCGACTGGTGGACGCTGTTTCATTCGAAGGCGCTCGATGAGCTGATGCGTGCGGCGCTCGCCGACAGCCCGACGGTGCAGGCCGCGCGGGCGACGCTCACGACGGCGGCGGAGAGCTACCGGTCGCAGCGCGGCGCGCTGCTGCTGCCGAAGCTCGATGCCCAGGCGACGGCCGAGCGGCAGAAGGAGCCGGGCGCGGTCATCGGCGCGCCGCAGATTCCCTCATTCATCTTCAACGTGTTCGATGCCTCACTCAACGTGAGCTACAGGATCGACCTGTTCGGGGCTTCGCGCCGCCAGCTCGAGGCGCTGCGCGCCCAGACCGAGTACCAGCGCTGGGAGCTCGAAGCGGCCGAGCTGACGCTGGCGGACAACGTGGTCACCACCGCGGTCAACATCGCCTCGCTCCATGCGCAGATCGGAGCGCTCACCGACATCATCACCAGCGAGCGCGACCAGCTCAAGGTGGTGCAGCGGCAGTTCGACGCCGGCGCCGCCTCGCGCTCGGACGTGCTGGCGCAGCAGACCCAGGTCGCCGACAACGAGGCGCAGCTGCCCGCTCTCGAGAAGCAGCTCGCCCAGGCGCAGCATCGCCTCGCGGTACTCGCCGGCCGCACTCCGGACGACACCGGGGTGCCCGACTTCACGCTCGATGAGCTCTCGCTCCCCGGGGAGCTGCCGCTCAGCGTTCCGGCGAAGCTGGTGCGCCAGCGCCCCGACGTGCAGGCGGCCGAGGCGCTGCTGCATCAATCGACGGCGCAGCTCGGCGTCGCGACCGCCGACATGTATCCGCAGCTGAACCTCACCGGCTCGATCGGGTCGGAGACTGTCCAGGCGAGCCAGCTCTTCAAGAGCGGCTCTGCCGCCTGGAACGTCGGCGGGTCGCTCCTGCAGCCGCTGTTCCATGGCGGCGAGCTGCTGCACGCCAGGCGCGCGGCGCGCGCCGACCTCGAGCGCGCTACGGCCGTCTATCGCGAGGCGGTGCTGTCGGCTCTGCAGGACGTCGCCGATACGCTGCGGGCGCTCGAGGCCGATGCCCGCACGCTGCGGGCGGATCTGATCACCGAGACGGACGCGCAGGACACCCTCAACATGACCAAGCTTCAATACAAGGTGGGCGGCGTCAGCTACCTGCAGCTGCTGAACGCGGAACGGGTGTTCCTGCAGGCGCGGCAGAACCGCGTGCAGGCGGAAGCCGCGCGCTACGCCGACACGGCGGCGCTCTTCCAGGCGCTCGGCGGCGGATGGTGGAACCGGGATAACGGGAAGGAGACTCGCCAGTGAACCCGCTCTTGAAGCGACGCCTGATTTACGCGGTGCTGGCGGTCGTCCTTTTGATAGTCGTAATCGCAGGCATCAAGACCATCACGATCATGCGGATGATCGCGCAGGCGAAGGCCAACGGCGCCCCGGCGCAGACGGTCACCACCACCAGGGTGGCGTACTCCGACTGGCAGCCGGAGATCGGCGCCGTGGGGAGCGTGCGCGCCGTGCGTGGTGTCGACATCACCACCGAGGTGACCGGTCTGGTGCGCAGCGTCGATTTCCATTCCGGCCAGGACGCGAAGCGCGGCCAGGTGCTGGTGCGCCTCAACTCCGATGCGGACGTCGCCACGCTCCACTCGCTCGAGGCGGCCGCGGATCTGGCGGCCACCGTGTACGCGCGCGACAAGATGCAGTTCGAAGCCCAGGCGATCAGCCAGGCGCAGCTCGACGCCGATGCGGCGGATCTGAAGAACCGGCGCGCACAAGCCGCGGCCCAGGCCGCGCTGGTCGAGAAGAAGATCCTGCGCGCGCCCTTCGACGGGCGGCTCGGGATCACCACGGTGAATCCGGGGCAGTACCTCAACACCGGCGACAAGGTCGTGACGCTGCAGGAGCTCGACCCCGTCTACGTGGATTTCCGGCTGCCGCAGGAGCAGCTCGCGCAGGTGCGCCCGGGACTCGAGGTGCGGGTCACTCTCGATGCGTTCCCCGGCGAGAGCTTCGTGGGCAAGATCAACGCGGTCGATCCGCTGGTCGATTCATCGAGCCGCAACTTCCAGGCCGAGGCGACCGTGCCCAATCCCGCGCACAAGGTGCTGCCGGGCATGTTCGTGCGCGTCACGGTGCTCTCGGGCGCCGAGCAGCACTACCTCACCCTGCCGCAGACCGCGATCACCTTCAATCCGTACGGCTCGACGGTCTTCCTGGTCAAGGATGAGAAAGGCAAGCGCACCGCGGAACAGACCTTCGTCACGACCGGCCCGACGCGCGGCGACCAGATTGCGGTCGTCTCGGGCATCAAGGCAGGGGACGAGGTAGTCACCAGCGGGCAGCTCAAGCTCAAGAACGGCACGCCGATCGACGTCAGCAGCGCGCTGCAGCCGTCGGATGCCGCGCACCCGACCCCGCAGGAGCATTGAAGGAGCGCTGCGATGAAATTCACCGACCTGTTCATCGAGCGCCCGGTCCTCTCGATCGTCGTCAGCCTGCTGATCCTGGTGCTGGGCGCGCGCGCCGTGTTCCAGCTGCCGGTGAGCCAGTATCCGAAGACCGAGAACGCGGTGGTGACGGTGAGCACCACTTACTACGGAGCCGACGCCCAGACCATCGCCGGCTTCATCACCCAGCCGCTCGAGGCCGCGATCTCCCAGGCGCAGGGCATCGACTACCTGTCCTCCAACAGCATCGCCGGGGTTTCGATCATCACGGCGACCCTGCGTCTGAACT
>DASQGK010000136.1:0-16663 GCA_035632655.1 Steroidobacteraceae bacterium
TTACGCCCGGATACGCGTGAGGGCTATCGCGATCCAGCTTCGTTGAGAAATCTGTCACAACGGCGTCTGGGACAATTCTGGGACGGTCGGCTCCTGACACCGCGTGATATCAAGTGACACCACGTGATGCTACGTGACTGCGATTAGCACTACCCTCCCATATCGTTGATCCGTAACCACCGTACCTCTGTTTCACGCGGCAGAGTCACTGATTCGAGCCCAGTACCGCCCACCAACCAGAAATGATGACTGCCAGCGTCTCTCTGGAACAAAGGTCCGGGTCCTTCCGCGCACCTAGGTGCGCGTGCCGAATCGTTCTGCGGCTCTCGCTCGAGCCCGAGCTGCTTCGACTTCGCGGTCACGGGGTTCTGCTGCAGTCACCAGCCCCCCAATCAAAACGCGGGCGGCAGCGGCGATATCTTCGACGGCTCGATCGAAAGCTGCGCGGTTGGCTTTCGACGGGCTGTCAAATCCGCTGAGCTTCCGAACGAACTGGAGCGATGCAGCGCGGACTTCTTCTTCGGTCGCGGGTGGCTCAAAATTAAAGAGTGTCTTGATGCTCCTGCACATGGCGCTGTCACCTCTGACTAGGGTTCTTCTTTCCAGCCTATCACGCTTCGGATTCACGCTCGCCGGCCCCAGGCGGCAGTGATAGGTTCTCGCCTGAAGTCCCGGCAGAGTCCGCTTTCATTAGACGGCGGTTAGCGGGTTCAAGGCGCGTAACGCGTGAAGATGAAATCGCCAGAAGCCTTCGCGTGACAAGGAGCGCAAGTCTTGAGGAGCGCGTCGGCGCCCGGCTTGCGATCTGTGCTGAAGTGTCCGAAGCCCCATCCGCCAGTCGCTGCGTATTTCTTCGAGTCCTTAACCTCGACCTGAATGTTTGTCGGGCTCCCTGGAACGAATGACTGTTCGTCGCCGAAGGCCTTGTTGTTCTCCTCCGACGGCGCGTGGCTATAGTGCAAAGCCACCAGAATCGTGCCGTCGGGAAAAGGCAGCTTGCCTTCTCGATACGCCTTGATCGCTATGTCGTTGCCTAGGACGGCGGCGAAACTATGAAGGCTGCCCTCTTCGTGAGCCACGGAGACCAGCCTCCAGTCGCGGTAGCCAGCGGGAATTTTGCTCAGGTAGACCGGGATGGATTTCTCATCTGCCTGCCCCGACGCGGTGACCATGCAGGCGATAACGCTCGCCACCGTTGCAACCGTGATCGCGAGGGCGCTCATCGACTTCATACCGACACTCCTGCCAGGTTCAGGCCGGATCTCGCTGCTGATGCGCGCGGCTTAACGCTTCTGATAGGGGTGGAAGACGTAATCCTTTGCCTTCACCGCCACATGGCACACTTGCCCGCAGTTGGGGGTGCCGGCCTTATCGGCCGTGAAAGAGGCCGAGGCCGGGTCATAGTCAAACTGGGCGTATCCCCAGCCGCCGGTCTCCGGAAATCTCTTGCTGTCCTTCTCCATGAAAAACAGGTCTGCCAAAGTGTCCGGCACGTCCACGGAAAACGGGGCTTCAGTACTCTTCTTCGGCTTCCACTGGACCTTTGCGATCCTGGAGCCCTCGGGGAACGGCTTGCCGTTACCCGGAATGCCGGACTTGAAAGCTGCAATTATCGTCGGATTCCCGAGGATTACTTTCATCCGGTCGTCCGTCTTCGAAGTGGAGATAAGCTGCCAATCCTCGTAGCCCCTCCAGTCAGAGAAAGCGAGCCCGTCGGGCAATTTCGCTGAGTACTTATCCTGAGCGGCAATGGCCACGCCGCCCAGAACGGCGGCGGCTGCCCAGGCAATGGTGAGACTGCGCTTCATGGTGGATCCTTTTGTTTGAGTGTCGTGCACGAGCCTGGATCACCGGAGGTTCGAACTTCCGGGTGCGTACAGTACGGGACGGCGGCCTGCGGGATCTACCGCATGGAAAAAACTTCCAGCGGGTACCAGAGCGATCCGTTACGCTGGACGGCTCCAATCGCGACCGGGGGGCGCAGCTGTTGTACAACAGGCATTCAACTGGGACACCGGATGTCGAGCGCCGCGCCATCGGGCGCCTGCAGTTGCGCTTTCCGGACGCCGATCTCGAGCGTGACTTCCTCTTGAGCTACCGTGCGGGTGCTCGGCCGTGGGTGCGCATGAGCCTGGTAGTCGCCCTCACCACCACACTTGGCTTCGCCGTTATCGATCACTGGCTCCTGGTCGGCCCACGACTGGCGCGTCCGGACATCGTGCGCTTCGGCCTGCAACTGCCATTGGTGCTCATCATGATGGTACTGACCTCGCCCAGGTTGTACTTGCGCTGGTACCAGCCGGCGATCCAGACCGCCGCACCGCTGTTCGGCATCGGCACCGTGCTCATGGCGGTTGAGGCAACTCCGGCGCAGACACCGCTCGTGGCCGCGCGGTTGCTGCTGGTCGCGTTCTTCTACTTCTTCATGCTTGGACTCACGTTCACGGCGGCACTGCGCTGCAATCTGCTTCTGATCGCCGCGTATTCTGGCGCGGCGCTTCTCGGGGCGATTGCCGCCCCGGTAGCGATTTACTCGTTGTGGGTGCTGTTCTGCGCGAACCTCATCGGCGGGGCCGGCTGCTACGCGCTCGAGAACGCCAACCGCGTGGCGTTCCTGGAGCGGCGGCGCCTCGCGGAGGTCGCGACCCACGATGGACTTACCGGCCTGCTCAACCGTGCAGCCCTCGAGGAGCGGGCCGGAAGCCTGTGGCAGCACGCGCGGCTCGCGCGGCTGCCGGTGTCGGTCATGCTGATCGACATCGATCACTTCAAGGCCTACAACGATCGCTACGGCCACCAGGCTGGCGATCGCTGCCTGCGGGAGGTCGCGAGGACGATCCGCACGGCCGTGCAACACCGCCCTCTCGATGTGGTAGCGCGCTACGGCGGGGAGGAAATTGCGGCTATTCTGGTTGGCAGCGATCACGCCGAGGCTGCGGCTGCCGCCGAACGCGCGCTGAAGGCGGTCGCGGATCTCGCTATCGCGCACAGTGCCTCGACGACACGACCCTACGTCACGGTAAGCATCGGCGTCACAACGGTGCCTCCCGGCGGTGACTGCTCGCACGAATCCGCCGTCCGGCAGGCGGACCTCGCGCTCTATGCCAGCAAAGAACGTGGTCGCAACGGCTGGTCGTTCCAACCGTCCGCCAATGATCCCAAAGACGGTTAGCGGAGTCGCTGGCCGCCAGTGCGAACGCTGGCGGCCACGGTTTCACGTTCGAGCAGAGGTCTCAATCTTCCCCATGACGGACTTTGGAACGGTTCCCGCATCAGCACCCGGGAGCGCGGCCTGCGTCGGTGCCGTTCGCGCCTGCGCGTCTATCACCTCTGGAGCAACGTCCTCCTTGTGATTCGGCTCACTTGTAGATTTCCGCACTCGCGGTGGGGCTCGGCCACGCGCTGAATCCACCTGCGATCAACACTGTGCCATCGGGGAGTAGGGTAGCCGTATGCTCATGACGGCCGACGCTTAGCGTCGCTGCGGGAATAAAGGTGCCGCTTGCGGGCTCATAGACTTCGACCGCGGGATTACCATTGCCGCCGGCCATTTGGCCGCCCGCGATCAGAACCGTTCCATCAGCGCGCCGCGTAGCCGTGGAGAACTCGTGGACTTCCGCTGTGTTCCCGCTATGTGCGAATGTCCCCGAAGCCGGGGCGTATATCTCGACGTCGTCCGGCAAGCCGCTGTCATTCCCTTCGACGAACAGGACCGTGCCGTCCGTGAGCAGCGTTCCGGTGCTTACGGTGTCCCACGCCAACCTCGGACCGGTAGGGCTGAAACTGTCGGCCTTGGGGTCGTAGATTTCAGTCGTTCCAACGGTGCACTGTGCAGCACACCCGACCATGAGAACCGTACCGTTTGGGAGCAATACGGCCGTGTCCACCTGGACTGCTGAACTGGTGTAGGGGCCGGTGAGAGTAAACGACCCGGTACCCGGATCGTATATTTCGGCGTTACCATCCTGGCCAACAAACACTCTTCCATCTGCAAGAAGCAACGCGGAGGCGACGCTGCCGCTCGAGATCATGTTGCCGGTGGGGCTGAACGATCCGGCAGCAGGATCGTAGATCTCTGCACCCACGAGGGAGGCAGCTTGGTTCTCGCCCCCCGCAACCAACACCCTGCCATCCGCAAGGCGTGTCGCGACGTGCCGAGCTCGTGCCGCCGCCATCACGCCCGTGGGGCTGAACTTCCCGGTCGACGGATCGTAAACCTCAGCGGTTGCTGTTGACAGAAACCCGTTGGCGAGGCCTCCCGCAATCAAGACTCTGCCGTCGGCGAGAATTGTCGCGGTGTGAGCTGCCCGCGTCGTCGTCATACTCAGCCCACCCTGCGCCGGCGGCGGGGTGACCGCACCCGTACCTTCGATGCCATTTCCCTGTTCCTGCAGGCAGGAGGACAGCAACAACACCAAGAGGGGCAGAATGGACAGTCGATGCGCGATGACTTTACCCGTGGTTATTTTGAGCACGTTTCTTCCCCCGGCCAGGACGTCGCCGATGCGCATCGTGACGAGGCTCCCTTCTCGTCAAACGCGGGGCCCTGTCCTGAATGTGATAGACGCCAACGCCAACGCGAATGCCTGCGCGTTGTTTCCCGGTATCCGAGCTGAGTTCGTGAGCGCTGATCCACTCGTCAATGCGCTCGAGAAAGGCCTGGCCCTCGCGTTCCAACATTTCACGGAACTGGACCAGTGATTTGGAATCCACCCTCAGGCCGAGAGCGCGTCGCTCAAAGCGCGGCGGATCGGCCTCGTCTCGAGAAAGATTGTGCTCGAGCGTTGTGCCAACGTCCTGCAGCACGCTGCCCCAAAGGCGCACGATGTTTTCGTTGAGTTCGCGAGGGATGTAGGAGCGCTTCAGGGCACGTAGCCTGTCGCCGCCGACATCGCCGATCGCGCCCGCCGCGCGCAGCTCCTTGATCATGGCTACGTGCGGAATCCCAGGCGCATAGCGACGAACCAGGGCGGCGAACGAGCCTTCGCCCTCGCTTGCGGGCAGGTCACGAGGCTGACCGGCTGCGGTACGGAAATCCGGGTCGTGAAACCAGCCATCGAGCACCTGAGTGGGCTTGCTCATGAAGCCGGGTTCGAACGCCGGCTGTTCCGCGGTCGCCAGGCGGAGCTTGCGCACATCGCGCCGGTCGATGCCGGTTAGAATCGCGACCCGCGAGGCGTTCGTCGGGCGCCCGCGAATCCCAAATTCTGTGGTTGCGACCTGCACGAACTTCACCTTCGCGAGATTCGTAAACTCCCTCCACGTGATCCCGCTCTTGAGCAATAGCAGGACGATCGGCTCCAGCAATCGCCCCAGTGCATCAAGGATGTGTGTACGCACCGCCTTGGATGCCATATATGGTCACTCAATGCTCATATACAGATACAGTCAAGCAGAAGCGTAGACGTCGCATTCAGGGAGTCGGGCGTAGCACGGGGTATCAATCCCGTCGTTCAACCGACGCGAGCCGGCTGTGGCGCTCAGGGACGAACGCGGATGATCGTCTTCCCCTTGCGTCGCTCGGTGCGGTTGAAGGTGGCTACCGCCTCGTCGAGAGTCGAGACCTTGCCGATGTTGGTCCGCAGCCGCCCGTCACGCACCCGCCGGACGATTTCACTCAGCTGGGGACGATCGGATTCGACCACGAAGTCGACTGCGAGGCCGTCGGCGGGCCGCGCCTCGGGCGGCCCGACGATGGACACCAGTGTTCCTCCGGCTCGAATCAGGCCCGCGGACCGCTTGCCGATGCCGCCGCCGATGACATCGAACACCAGATCGACTGCGCCGACGTCTTCGAGGGGGTCGTCGTCGAGGTCGACGAATTCGTTCGCGCCGAAGCCGACCACCGTCTGACGGTCGGCGGCGCGACCGGTGCCGATAACGTAGGCGCCCGCCTCTCGTGCGAGTTGCGTCACCATCGACCCGACTGCGCCGGCGGCGCCGTGCACGAGGACGCTCTGGCCCGCCTGAAGGCGGCCGTGCTCGAACAGTCCCTGCCACGCGGTCAAGCCCGAGATCGGCAGGCTCGCACCCACCGTGAAGTCGACGTCGCCCGGCAGCGGAGCGACGTTGCGTGCCTCGACGGCCACATACTCTGCCAGGGTGCCGTCGCGATACCAGTCCGTGAGACCGAACACCCGCTGTCCCACCGACAGCCCCCTCGTACCATAGCCGAGGGCGGTGACCACTCCGGCCAGCTCGTGGCCGGGAATCGACGGTGTTCGGGCACGGTCCAGGCGATCGGTCCAGGTCGAGGGCCACGCCAGCTCAGTTGGGACGAATCCAGACGCATGAACCCGAACGACGACGTCGTTTATCGCCGCCTGCGACCCGGGCCGCTCCACCAGCTTCATCCCGGCAGTTCCCGCAGCCCGGTCTGTCACCACGATCGCTTTCATGAGATGTCTCCTTCAGTCATTTGTCCCAAATTTGCCTGCGACTACCCCTCCCCTCGCATACCGGGTCTGGTACGAGTGCACGTTCCAGAAATCGCCTGTGATTTCGGCCAGCAGAGCCACCTGCGAGACAAGCATCGCCCCGCCGTGCAGCCCGAGATCGATAATGCACCCGGCGCTCAGCAAACGCTCGAATGTCACGCGATGTCACGCAGCGTCACGAGCGAAGTGTGAGTAAGCCCTGCCATCCAGCGGAATTGCCATGAAACACGCAGCAGCCCTGGGCCGTCACGAGCTGGAAAACGAGTCGCTGCATCGCGGGGCCCGATTGCTCCTCTGCAGCGTCGCCCTGCTGCTTTGCTCACGCCCGCAGCTTGTCCTGGCGGCATCCGCACCACCGGACTCGACCGCCTGTCCGGACGCGGCACGCATGCAGGCGGCCGAAAAGGGCTTGAAGCTCGAGGAGCTCATGAGCAAGAGCCAGATACCCGGCATGAGCATCGCCGTGGTCCGGCATTTCAGGATTGCTTGCGCTAAGGGTTACGGCGTCACGAAGCAGGGCGGACACGCTGCGGTAACGCCCGCGACGCTATTCCTCGCTGGCTCGATCAGCAAACCGGTTGCGGCCGTAGGTGCACTTTTCCTGGTACAGGAGGGGAAAGTATCTCTGGATGAGGACGTCAACCGGAAACTCCGAAGCTGGAAAGTCCGGGAGAATGAATTCACCAGGACGCGCGCGGTGTCTCTGGGACTGCTCCTGGACCACACTGGCGGCTTCACTGGCGGCGACTTCTTTCCGGGCTATGCCGCCGGCACGCCCCTCCCCTTGCTGACGCAGATCCTGGAGGGCGAGCCTCCGGCCGTGAATGCCCCCATGCGCGTCGAGTTCGTGCCCGGAAGCCGGTGGAAGTACTCGGGCGACGGCTATCTCGTCGTGCAGCAACTATTGATGGACGTATCCGCCAGGTCGTTCCCGGATTTCATGCGTGATGCGGTCTTCGACAAGCTGGGGATGCACGACTCAACCTACGAGGAACCATTACCGGCTGCGAAGGCCGCATCTGCGGCAGCCGGCACCTTGAGAGACGGCACCGCGGTCGCCGGCGGATGGCACGTCAATCCCGAGATGGCGGCGGGTGGCCTCTGGAGCACACCGTCCGACCTCGCCCGGCTTGCAATCGACCTCGCTCAGTCCGCCCGTGGAGAGGGTGGGCGCGTCCTGTCGCAGGCAACGGCGCTGGATATGCTTGACGCTCATTGGCGGGACGGCGTGATCAACCTCTTCGGGCCCCCGGGCGACCCGGATGCAATGGGCTACGGCTTCTTTGTGGGCAAAGGGCACCGCTTCGGCCACATCGGCGGCAACGTGGGCTACCAGGCGACGCTCCTCATGTTCGGAGACAGCGGCAACGGCATCGTGATCATGACGAACTCGGATGTAGGCCTGAACGCCGGCAACCCCTTGCTGAATCGTATCGCGGAGGTGTTCGGCTGGAACTACGTGGCGCCGCCCCTGCCGTTCTAGTGACGGCAGCGCTTTCCGTCCCCGATCCTGCGCTGCCATCAATAAGTCAAGTCAACGCGCACCGGCCTCGGGCTCTGATGCGCATCACACTTTGACTAAGCCGCAGGCTTCACTCGTCATAATCAGGTCCGCCTGCGGTGACTGCGGATGCTCACTGCGCGGGGAGGTACCTACAGTCACAACGGTCAATCTCCTGTTGGAAAAGGGATGCGCGATATCTCAAGCGGGACCTCGCGGGCAAGGGATGCTCAGCGAGTGGTTGCCTATGCGCGACCTGACCGGCCCCAGTACCTTGCGCACACTGGGTCGGCCGGGCCGCGCCGCCGTGCTGTTTATCTGTCTCCCCGCCTCAAGTTTCTCATCAGCATGGCCATCGCACTGGCGTGGGCCGTCATTTCCTATCGCCTGGCGGGACGCTGGATCGCCGACCTGACGGGTGTCGCAGGACCCGTGCTGGCGCACTTCACGATCCTGTCCATTGCGATCGTTCCCGGGTTCATGAATGCATTCCTCGCGTGCGGGCTGCTCCTCGACCGACGACCCCCGCGCCGGCGGATCGAAGCCTATCCCGGCGTCAGTATCATCATTGCCGCGTATAACGAGGAGGACTCGATCGTCAGCACGATCGAGAGTCTCGCGCGGCAGAACTACCCCGGCGAGCTTGACGTCATCGTCGTCGACGACGGCTCCACCGACAACACCCTGAGGAAGCTCCAGCGGCTGCACTACCCCTGGCTGCGCGTCCTCGACCTGAAGCGCAATGGCGGCAAGGCGCGCGCGCTCAACACGGCCCTCGCCCTCGTTGAGCACACGCTCACCATCACCCTGGACGCCGATTCTCTGCTTCATCGGGGCGCGCTCGCCAACATCGTCGGACGCCTCATGAGCGACCCCGCGGGCACCGCGGCAGTGGCCGGTGCGGTGCTGGTGCGAAACTCGCGCTTGAATCAAATCACCAAGGTCCAGGAGTGGGACTATTTCCACGGCATCGCAGCCGTCAAGCGCCTGCAGAGTCTCTATCACGGGACGCTCGTCGCACAGGGGGCGTTCTCCGTCTACCGCACCGCCGTTCTCCACGAGGTCGGAGGATGGCCCGACTGCGTGGGCGAGGACATCGTGCTCACATGGTCGATTCTTCGCCGGGGCTATCGCGTTGGCTTCGCAGAGGACGCCGTCGCATTCACCAACGTGCCCGCGACTTTGAAACAGCTCATTCGCCAGCGCCAGCGCTGGTCACGGGGGCTCATCGAGGCGTTCCGCCTTCATTGGCCCCTGCTGTTCCATCGCCGGATGACGACACTCTTCATCTGGTGGAACCTCACCTTCCCCGTCCTCGATCTCGCCTACACGTTGCTGTTCATCCCGGGAATCCTCCTCGCGCTGGCCGGCGTCTACTGGCTCGCAGGCCCCATGACACTCCTCGTGCTGCCACTCGCCATGCTGATCAACGCAGTGATGTTCAGGGCCCAAGCCGGCATGTTCGCCGCACAGGGACTCCATGTGCGCCGCAACCCTTCCGGATTCCTGACCTACGTCTTCCTCTATGCGTTTGTGCTGCAGCCCGCGTGCGTGCTCGGTTACTTCAAGGAGTTCCTCGGAATGCGCAAACTCTGGGGAACCAAGTGAGAGGAGCCGCATGGCCCCTCCTCGGGCTGTGGTTCATGGCGAGCGCATCGGCGGCCGCTCCCGATGCCGTCGCGCACATCGAGGCCGGCCGTGCCGCGCTCGAGTCGGAGAAACCGACCGTGGCTGCCTCGGAATTCCGCGCGGCGCTCGGGGCGGCGGCCGCCGACGAAGACCGCCTGGCAGCGCTGGTCGGTCTCGGTCGCGCCGAGCAGTGGCTGGGGCACTATCGCGCAGCCCTGGAGGCCTTCCAACACGCGCGGCACTTCGCCGTCAGTACCGCTGATCAACACCTCGTCGATACGGGAGCCGCCCGGGCACTCAACGCACTCGACTATCACCAGGAGGCTTACGCCCTGGTCGCGCCCTTCGCCGCCGGCGACCCGGCGGCGAGCCTGGAGCTCGCCCGGGCAGCCATAGCCCTCGGACGCACGGACGAGGCCGTGCGCTTCATGGGAGGTCCCCCGGCCGACCCATCGACGCGCACGGGTAGCGATCTTCTTCGGGCGCAGTCCCAGATCGCGTACGAGCTCGCACCGCGCACCGAGGGTGGCTATTCCTTCCTGCACGACAGCGATGACCTGAGCGTCCGCACGTACGAGCTGACCGCACGGCTCCCGGGGACACCCGGCGGGGCCAGCTTCAACACCTGGCGCGCCTACGCGGCCAATTCGGAGATTTCAGGGTTCGGGCAAAGTGACCAGTTGACCGAGTTTGCGGTCGGCGACCGGCTGCGGATCGGAAGTCGCGAGCACCTCGACGTACAGGCAGGCGCGGGCAGCGTCTCCGGCCGCAGCTTTCCGGAAGGATCCATTGAGTGGGAAGACCAGCTCACGGATACCGCATCCCTCTTCGCCTCGGGCGATCGAGTTCCAGTCATCACACCGATGGCGCTCGCAAGCGGGGTACTCTTCAGCACGCTGAGCCTGGGCGCGAGCGCTCGGGTCACAGACCACTGGATGGTCGTACCGATCTACTATCACCAGCTGTTCTCCGACGGCAATCAGCGCGACGGCGCACGGCTCAAGATCGTGCTGACGCCATTGGACATGCCCGGAGCTTCCGCGCTGGGCGCGGAGCTTGATGCGCGCATATACCGCAGCACACAGCCCTCGACCGGCGTCTATTTCAATCCGGCGCAGTACCGTCAGGCACAGCTCGGCCTGATCGGCGTGCATACATTCAGCCCCAGCTGGCGGATCAGAATCACAGCGGGCATCGGACCGGAGACGGTGGATGGTTCGAGCGCCCTGACCTGGTCGGCCGCGCTCTCGCTGACCGGGCGCCTTCCGGGCAACGGCCGCCTGGAGCTGCGGGTCGGGCGCGACTCGTTTGCCTCTTTGGCGGGTGGCGGCTCCGGTTACCAGAGTAACGGCGCATCGCTCACGGTTGGCTGGCCATTCTCCTCTGCTGAAGCTGGCGACAGCGGCTCCTCGGCACGCTAGGTCCCTCCGGAGCGGTTATCCCCCGTGCGGACTTCGTCTTGCTGCAAGGTGGTGAGCCACTGGATAGCGTCCTCCCTCGTCGCAAAGACTCGAACCCTGGTTCCGAGGTAATTGGCCACCCTTACGTAGAACTGCACATCTGCTGCAGCGTCTGGATCGGCTGGAGTGATGAAAGCCTCGATCCCCCGATCGCTCACCGGACGATTGCTGACTTGCGCCGTGAGGAACGAAACCTGACCGAGGCCTGCCCCGCCAAGATAGTCCCGACAGTCCACCAATGCGCGACGAAAGCCCGTCTGCGCCGCAAGGAACAAGACCTCGGACGCTACCAGCCGCAGGTCCTCGATCGTCAGCCGGCTGGCGAGTGTGATCTCTATGGCCAGCAGCTCAGGCAGTGGCTTGACTTCATAGGGCATTGCGGGTCCCTCCGATCACAGCGTCGAGCCCTGTACACAGGAGCCACTCACGCAGACGAGATTTCGGCCGCCGCTCTTGGCGCGATAGAGCGCGGCATCGCAGTCTTCGATCAGATCAGAAGGTACTTGCATCGCGTCCGCGAGCGTGCTCACACCGACGCTCACCGTCACACGTCGCCTGAATTGCGTTGCCTGCTCCACCTCGGCTCGAACCCGCTCGGCGAGCTTGCGCGCCCCCGCCACATCGGTTTCCGGGAGGACGATCCCAAATTCTTCTCCGCCTAATCGTGCCACCAGGTCCGTCTCGCGGACCAGTGAAGAAAGAATGACGCTCAAGGACTTCAAGAGCGCATCGCCCGCCGAATGACCGAAAGCATCGTTATATGACTTGAAATGGTCTATATCCAACAACACCAACGCAGCCGGATGTGTATATCGCCGTGACAGCTGGAAGCTCTCGCGCAGAAAGGCATCGAAAGCCCGACGGTTTGCCAGGCCCGTCAGCGCATCGTGGCGGGATAGCTCGGTTGCGGATTGGCGCTCGGCATCGACGACCGTAATGCGATGTGCGAGCGTCACGATCAGCCATGCCGATACCAGCGTGGAAATCGCGGAATAGAGAGCCCAGTCGAACTGGGGTGGAAAGAAATCCAACGACCCCTGGCGCGTCAGCAACCAGCCCAGGACAGGAGGTGCAAGGACTGCCGTGGGTAACAGCCATCGGCAAATGATTCCCCCGGTGCCGCGGGCCAATACAGTCCGGATCGGCCATGACACGGGCTCCAGGCTGAGCGCCCCGAGGCTCAGCAGCAGCAGCAAAATCGCCGTATGCAACGCGACCGAATTGAGAAATGGCACTTCCCTCAGCGCCTGAGATCCGAAGATATAGCCGTTCAGTGTCGCCCACGAAGTTACCAGCGTAACGAGCGCGGTAACCGTCTTCGCGCGGGTGAGCCCCGGCTGGCCGGCACAAAGCAGCGCCGCCCCCAGCAACGCGATCATGACCGCCGTCGCCGCAGCCGGCCGGCCCGGATCGCCGCTCGGCGGGATCGCAACGTCCCTTATCCATAGCTGATCGATACCGGCATTCCAGTGAAACAGGTACTCGGCCAGAGTCAGCAGGCCGATCGAGAGGCCAATACCCGCCATGGTGTTCAGAGTTCGACGATAGCGTCGAACAGTTCCCGAAACAGCAAGGGCCGCGCCGAGGCATCCGATGCCGATCGCCGTGTTCACCTTCATGGTGCTGAACCCGGGCACGATGCCCTTCAACGGATCGGCACCCAGAACCCAGCCTCCGACGAGGACGACGCACGCTGTGACCAGCACCAGCCACCCCACCGCCACACGCAGGACGGCAAGCAAGCGCATCAAGCCGTCGTCGAGCGTCGCTTCGAGGCAACGCTGCCCATCCGCAGGCTCATCGGCCGTGGCAATCACCATCGAATGCTGCCACGTCGAAAGCAGTGGCTCAGTAAGTATACCTACTCACGTAACGGGAGCAGCTGGTCAAACCCGCCGCCGGCGGCTGCGAGCCTGTGACGCACATGACCATGTTGAGTGGGTACTTTCCGCAGCTTGATATTCGAGCGTCTGGGATCGTGCTAGGTTGATTTCATGGGCGTAGTTCGCAAGCGCGCGGTCAATAAGGACAAGAGCGAAACGGATTCGCGCGGAGGTGCCGCCCGTTCACGACTCGAAGCTGCAGCGCGCGAGTTCGCCTCCGGGAAGGCCTCGCGGCCGCGCGATGTCGGCCGGCGCTGGCGTGCATGGCTGCACGACAATTTTGTTTTCTTCGCCATCTGCTCCGCGGACGGGACTTTGATCGCGATCAACCCGCCAGCCCTCGCCGCCACCGGCCTGCTTCCGGAGGAGATCATCGGCCGTCACATCACGCAGGTCCCCGCCCTGGCCCACAGCACACGGGCAACCGCGCGGGTGCGTGAGATCCTCGAGCGGGTGGGCCGCGGTGAGACCGTGCGCACCGAGCTCGACTTGCGGCTGCACGGCGGGAGCCTGGCAAGAGTCGACTGTCTCGTCTGCCCGCTGCGCGATGCATCGGGCCGGATCGTCGAAATCGCCGCCACCGCCGTCGAGATTCTCGTGCAGCAGCACGAGGAGTCGGCGCTGATCCGCCTGAGCCGCGAGTTGCGAATGGTGAGCGCCTGCAGTGAGGTCCTGGTGCGCGCGCGGGACGAAAGGACGCTGCTTGGCGAAATCTGCGGCGTCATCGTCGAGGCCGGGAGATATCCGCTCGCCTGGGTGGGATTCGCTCAGAACGACGCCACTCACACCATCAAAGCGGTGGCGCGGGCCGGCGATGATCAGGGTTATCTCGAGCAGGCCCAAATCACCTGGGGCGACGCCAAGCACGGCCACGGACCGACGGGGCGCGCGTTTCGCAGTCGCCAGGTTCAGGTGTCGCGCAATATTCAAAATGATCCTTCGCTCGCGCCCTGGCGCGAAGCAGCGAGCCGCCGCGGCTATCGGTCTTCGATCGCCCTGCCACTGCTTGCAGCCAGCCAGGTGCTCGGTGTGCTGACTATCTATTCCGACCGCACGGATGCCTTCGCCGAATCCGAGCAGAGCCTGCTGATGGCGCTCGCGAGCGATCTCGCATATGGGGTCGGCGCGCTGCGCGCGCACACCGAGCGCCAGCGGGCACTGGATGAAGTGCGCGATCTGGCCGGGCAGCTGGTGCGTGCACAGGATGACGTACGCAGATCCGTCGGACGCGAGCTGCACGATTCCATCGGCCAGTCTCTCGCCGCGCTGGTGATGAATCTTCAGCGATTCGCCGGCTCCGGCGAGGCTCTGCCGCCGCTGCGCCGGGAATTACTGACGCAATGCATCGACATCGCGCAGCAGTGCGTCGCGGATCTGCGCACCACATCGTATCTCCTGCACCCGCCGCTTCTCGAGGAGCGCGGGCTTGGCAGCGCGCTGCGCTGGTTGACCGAGGGCTTCCATGATCGCAGCGGCATTGAAGTAACGCTCGACGTGCCGGAGGACCTCGCTCGATTCGATCGCGACAGCGAGCTCGCCCTCTTCCGGGTAGCCCAGGAAGCGCTGACAAATGTCCAGCGTCATTCGGGCAGCCGAACGGCACATCTCTCGGTGACGATCACGGACGACGTCATCGCGCTCAAAATACGCGATGCCGGCCACGGAATGCGGCTCCGGGACGAGCTCTCCGGGGGAGGCGAACCCATCCTCGGCGTCGGTCTCGCCGGCATGCGCGAGCGCATGCGACAACTCGGAGGCATGCTGACGGTTGAGTCAGGAGCGGAAGGCACGTGCGTGCATGCTTCGCTCCCTTTGAAGCGTACTGCAGCAACCGTAGCAGCAGTGTAGGCCCTCTCACTCAGTACCGAGCAGCGTGCAGCAGCAGCGCCTTGCTACCGCAGAGACTGCGGGAGCGATGGACTGAATGCGCCGCTCCGGATCATCGCGTAACCGATCAGCAAAGCAGTCGACATATAGGCGATGCGTGGTACCCATTCCGCGACAAGATCGTCGAATCGATTGATCGCCGCCGTTTCGGCTGCGGAGTAGCGCAACAACATCTGCGGCAAGGCGCCGCTCGCCTCGCCAGGCACGATCAGCGCGCAGGCGAGCGCATGACCTGGAAAAGACAACTCGGAAACCGCCTGGGCGAAAGACGCCCCCGCCTGGATCCGAGGTTTGATCCGCGAGAGTTGCTCTCTTAGTGCTTCGTCCCGGACAGTGCCCAAGGCTGTGGGCAGAGCGTCCAGTATCGGCACTCCGGCCTCGAGCAGCAGCGCCAGGCTATCGAAGAAGTCCCGAAGATTGCGGCGCACCTGAACCGGACCAAACAATGGCACGAGCGCAAAGACCCGATCAAGCGCGGTGCGGAGCGCGCGCGCGGCTTGCCAGTGCGGCGCAGGCCGGGACAGCAGATAGGCAGCCGCTCCGACGGCGACCCAGGGGAGCAGGTACGTCAGCAGGTAACGACCCCAGCTCAAAGTACCCGCGACAAGATTCGGCAAGGGCCTTATGAAGACCGCGATCACGAGCATGATAGCCGGCAGCATCAGGCGAGACTTCATCTTCTGCGCGCGTGCCGCCCGTCGCGCGTAGTGATCTGAAAGAAGGTGATACGCCCGCGACGGGCTGCCGGACGCCGTCGCCGCGCGCAACAGGGATGCCTCAATGGACGTGAACAGGCCACTCTTCAATCCGGCGTCGGCGATGCCGAGCCTGATCCACTTGAGGGTCCTGGCCAGCCGCGACCCTTCACGCGGCGGCAGCTGCACCAAACGGAGCGCGCTATCGAACGGCAAGCCCGCCTCTTCCATTGTGGCCAGCTGGCTGAACAGATCAGCCCTTACATTGAAGCTCATCGGAGAAGGAGGCGCGCCCGACATACACCATCCACGTGGCACACGCATGCACTGCCAGGGAAGGAATATATGCCTTCCGGGAAGCAGCCGGTGGCGGATGACCGCTGCGCGGCGGCGCCCGGCACTGAGCCCTGCGAGCCAGAGCGGCCACGGCCGGATTGCCGGAGCAAGCGCCGGTCGCTGCCTCGTGCGCCCGCCGCGCGGTTTCGCTCCCTGAAAGCGGCAGTCCGTCGCATGGGCAGGTGCCCGCTGCCCGGCGCGCCTATCGTGGCCCCGCGCGACAGGTGCGCCAAACAAGGGAGAGCCCAATGAAACCAACTCTTGCATCCTTACCCGGAGCTGCCATGGCGTTGCTGACCGTCGGGTCCCTGGTGGCGGGAGCCGCCCAGGCCCGCTGCGGTGACCCCTGGGGCCATCGCTCACCGCTCAAGATCGGTCTGCCCTTTCTCGCGCAGCACGCCCCGGCAGACGGCTACTCGATCGAGACCCTGGTGGGCTTGTGGCACGTGACCTATACCACCTCCGACGGAAGCTTCTTCTACGAGGCGTTCGACCATTGGCACGGAGATGGAACCGAGTTCGAGAACGCCAATTTCAATCCGATCGAGGGAGACGTGTGCCTGGGAATCTGGAAGCCGACCGGGGTGCACACCGCGGAGGTCAATCACTTCGGCTGGAACTACGACGGCAGCGGCAATTCGCTCGGAACATTCAACCTGAGAGAGACCGTCGCACTGGGCAACGGCGGCATGACCTACACCGGCACGTTCACCTATACGACCTTCGACACCGCAGGCAACGTCGTGCCGCCGGCGCTGACCGGCACGATAGCGGCGAGCCGTATCACGATGGCGACGCAAGTCGAGCAGTAGCCCACCGGAGCTGTGGGGCCCGC
>DASQGK010000137.1:0-1641 GCA_035632655.1 Steroidobacteraceae bacterium
CCCGGCAGCATTACGCCGCACACGCAGTTTGAGTGTGAGGTGTACGTGCTGACCAAGGAGGAGGGCGGGCGTCACACGCCGTTTTTCAAGGGTTATCGGCCGCAGTTTTACTTTCGCACGACCGATGTGACCGGGACGATCGAGTTGCCTGCCGGGGTGGAGATGGTGATGCCCGGGGACAACATCAAGATGACGATCGAGCTGATCAGTCCGATTGCGATGGACCAGGGGTTGAGGTTTGCGATCCGCGAGGGCGGCAAGACCGTCGGCGCCGGCGTCGTGGCGAAGATCCTGAAGTAAGAGGCAACGCCATGGCTAACCAGAATATCCGCATTCGTCTCAAGGCCTTCGATCATCGCCTCATCGACAGCTCCGCCAAGGAGATCGTCGAGACCGCCAAGCGCACCGGCGCGACGGTCAAGGGGCCGGTGCCGCTGCCGACCAAGATGGAGCGCTTCACGCTGCTCATCTCTCCGCATGCCGACAAGGACGCACGCGATCAGTTCGAGCTGCGCACGCACAAGCGCCTCATGGACATCATGAACCCCACCGACAAGACGGTGGATGCGCTCATGAAGCTGGAGCTCCCGGCGGGCGTCGACGTTCAGATCAAGCTGAATTGATTTATTGGGCGAAAGTCGCCGGAGGCGCTTTCGCCGGACATTACTGCGTCGGCCGCCGGCAAAAAGCGTCGTTTTTGCCGGCTGCGCCCTGACCTGACGGCGCCACTCACAGCCTGGGGGCGCCGATGGCAGCCGTTCCCGCCGCAGCCGATGCCGACAGCGCCGCCATCGCGGAGCTGAGTAAGCGCTTCAGCGCGCACCGGGCGGCCTTTCTCCGCCATCCCTTTCCCGAAGCTCGCGAGCGGCGTGCGCATCTGTACGCGCTCGCGCAAGCGCTGCTCGATAACCGCGCGCGCATGCGTGAGGCTCTGCGCGCCGACTTCACGGTCCACCCCGACGCCACCGCGGATCTCGTCGACATCGGGGGACCCTTGAGCCGCGCGCTCTCGGCCGCACGGCACGTCGGGCGCTGGATGCGCCCGGAGCGCCGCCGCGTGGAGCGGCTGTCCTTCGGCACCAGCAGCGCCTGCGTCTCCTGGCAGCCCAAGGGCGTCGCCGGGATCGTGGTGCCGTGGAATTTCCCCTTCGACCTCTCGCTCGGTCCGCTCGCCGACATGCTGGCGGCCGGCAACCGCGTCATCATCAAGATGTCGGAATACACCCCGGCCTGCGGGCAGCTCGCGCACGAGATCATGGCGCGCACCTTCGACGCCGATCATGTAGCGGTGGTCAATGGCGGCGTGGAGCTGGCGCGGGCCTTCACGGCGCTGCGCTGGGACCATCTGCTCTTCACCGGCAATCCGGAGGTCGGACGGCAGGTAGCCCTCGCCGCGGCCGGCAATCTCGTGCCGGTGACGCTCGAGCTCGGCGGCAAGAACCCGGTGATTTTCGCCCCCGATGCCGTCACCGCCGGGCACGTAGGCCTCGCCCTCGGCGTGAAGCTCGTCAACGGCGGCCAGATGTGCGTCTCGGCGGACCACTGTCTGGTGCCGCGGGCGCAGCTCGAGCAGTTCGTGACGCTCGCAGTGGAGCATTTCGGGCATGCACTGCGCGACTACTCGCGCACCCCGCACTGCCC
>DASQGK010000138.1:0-49533 GCA_035632655.1 Steroidobacteraceae bacterium
TCGGGTGGCGCACGTAGCGGTAGGGACCGCTGCGGATCAGCTCATGCCCCTCCTTGACCGTCACATTGCCGCTCCAGTTGCGGCCCAGGTGCACCCGCGCCCACACGGAGAAGGCGAGTCCGCTGATCAGGACCGCGACCCCGACGATGTAAGGCAGTGCGCCGCGCGGCCACAGCCGCAGATCCAGCAACTGCCCCCAGGACGAGCGGTGCCACGCAAGCAGCAGCCCGCCCGCGACCAGCGCCAGCATGTAGGCGAGTCGCGAGGCGACGGTCTCACGGCGCTGCGTGGGTTTGTTGCCGACCGCGGCGATCAGCCAGTAGAGCGCCCACGCGACCCACGTCCAGAGGATGAGATGGCGGTAAAGGTCCGGGTCGTGCCTCACAGCAGATCTTTCAGCCGGTAGTACAGCATCGCCAGTACCAGCGCCGGCCGACGCAGTGCCGCGCCGCCCGGAAAGTTGGCATGCGGGATGCGCGCGAATACGTCGAAGCGCGCGGCGGTGCCGGCGATGGCCTCCGCCACCAGCTTGCCGGCGATGCCGGTGAGCGCGATGCCGTGACCGGAGAAGCCCTGCAGGAAATACACGTTGGGCGCGAGTCGCCCGAAGTGCGGAGCGCGATTCAGCGTAATGTCGACTTCGCCGCCCCAGGCGTAATCGATGCGCGCGTCGCGCAGCTGCGGGAAGACGCGCAGCATGCGCGCGCGCGTGGCGGCGGGAGCATCGAATGACCTCAGGCCCGAATAGTTGACGCGGCCGCCGAACAGCAGGCGATGGTCGGCCGAGCGCCGGAAGTAGTCGAGCACCCAGTTCATGTCGCACAGCGCCGCGTCATCCGGCAGCAGCGCACGGGCCCGCGCCTCCCCCAGCGGCTCGGTGGCGACGATGTAGGTCGCGACCGCCATGATCTTGCGGGCGAGCGCCGGCGCGGTCGCGCCGAGGTAGACGTTGCCGCACAGCACCAGGTGGCGCGCACGCACCTCGCCCCGGGCGGTGGCGATGCGCACCCGTCCGCCGGCCCCGTCCCCGAAGCTCAGGGCGCGCGTGTCCTCGAAAATGCGCACCGCGAAGCTCTGCGCCGCCGCCGCGAGCCCCAGCGTGTAATTGAGCGGGTGCAGATGACCGCTGTTGCCGTCGTAGAGCGCGCCGCCGTAGCGCGCGGTGGCCACCTTCGCGCGCAGCTCCTCCGGCGGCAGGTAGCGGGCGCTCGTGTAGCCATAGATGTCGCGCAGCTCCGCGAGCTCGGCGTGCAGCTCCTGCTCGTGCCGTGGCTTCACCGCCGCCAGCAGGTAGCCGTCGCGTAAGTCGCAATCGATGCGAAAGCGCTCGATCAGCGAGCGCAGCAGTCTCAGACCCTCGACCGAGACGTCCCACACGGCGCGCGCATCCGTCTCGCCGACGAGACGCCTGAGCTTCGCCTGGCCGGCGGCAACGCCGAAAATGGCCTGCCCGCCGCTGCGCCCCGAGGCGCCCCAGCCCACGCGGTGTTCCTCGAGGAGCACCACCGACAGGCCGCGCTCGGCAAGGTGAAGGGCGGCCGAGCAGCCCGCGATGCCGCCCCCCACGACGCAGACGTCACACTCGTGCGCGCCCTCCAGCCTCGGGTGCGCGGGGGCCGGCCGCGCAGAGGCCGCATAGTAGGAGTCGATGTACGCCTCGCCTGGCACCGCCGACGGCTCCCGTCTGTTTAAGATATTTTGACGCCTCGGGGGCGTGCGGGGGCGCAGGATAACGAGCCAAAGAGGCTGAGGGCAAATCCGGGGTGCGCCGGATTAGGTCGAAACGCGGGGACTTATGCCCGTGCTTTGGCCTCTACCGCAGTTGGGTGAGCACTGGCAAGCAGAGGCTTCCGGCCCCCGGCTGTGGTCTAATAGAGGCACTTACCGGAGATGCTGACGGCGAGGTTTGTTTAGGATATTAAACACCTTGCCCCGTAGCCGTCATGGCCGCCCGTCCGCTCATTGGCATTCCCGCTGACCGTCGCATGGTCGGCGCGCATCCCTTCCACATGGTCGGGGAGAAGTACGCGCGCGCGGTCATGGAGGCGGCCCAGGGTGCGCCGTTGCTGATTCCCGCGCTCGCCGAGGAGCTCAGGCTCGATGAGCTGCTCGAGCGGCTGGACGGGCTGCTCTTCACGGGCAGTCCCTCGAACGTCGAGCCGCGCCACTACGACGGTCCGCCGAGCGCTCCGGGGACGCTGCACGACCCGGCGCGCGATGCCACGACGCTGCCGCTCATCCGCCGCGCCGTCGAGAACGGGGTGCCGGTGCTCGGCATCTGCCGGGGGTTTCAGGAGATGAACGTGGCCTTCGGGGGGACGCTCCACCAGAAGCTGCACGAGGTGCCGGGACACCTCGATCACCGCGACGACGAGACGCAGCCGCTCGAGGTGCAATACGGACCCGCGCACGAGGTGCGGCTCGAGCCGGGCGGGACGCTGCGTGCGCTGGCCGCCGGCGATCACATCACCGTGAACTCCCTCCACAGCCAGGGAATCGATCGTCTGGGGGAGCCCCTCTCGGTCGAGGCGCGTGCCCCTGACGGTGTCATCGAGGCGTTTCGCGTGACCGCCGCGCGCAGTTTCGCCCTCGCCGTGCAATGGCACCCCGAGTGGCGGGTCATGACCAATCCATTTTCGCGCGCGCTGTTCGCCGCCTTCGGGCAGGCGGCAGTCGAGCGCTCCAGACTGAAGTGAGAGGCAGAGTATGGTGAGCGAGATCCGGCAGTTCTTCCGCGACCACGGCATCTCCGAGGTCGAGGCGATCATTCCGGACATGGCCGGAATTGCCCGCGGCAAGATCATGCCCGCGGAGAAGTTCGCCGAGGACGGCGGCATGCGTCTGCCCGAGAGTGTCTTCCTGCAGACCGTGACGGGCGATTACCCGCCCGAAACCGGCGATGCCATGAGCCCGGCGGAGATCGACATCATCCTCAAGGCGGACTCCAAGACGGTGCGCCGTGTGCCGTGGGCGGCCGAGCCCACCGCCCAGGTCATTCACGACTGCTTCTATTCGGACGGCCGGCGGGTGTCGATGGCGCCGCGTCACGTGCTGCGCAACATCCTCGAGCTCTACGCCCAGCGCGGCTGGGAGCCGGTGGTGGCTCCCGAGCTGGAGTTCTATCTCGTGGAGCAGAACAAGGACTCGGACTATCCGCTCAAGCCCCCGGTCGGGCGCTCGGGCCGCGCCGAGCCGGGCCGCCAGTCCTACAGCATCGCCGCCGTGAATGAGTTCGATCCGCTGTTCGACGACATCTACCAGTTCTGCGAGGACCAGGACATCGAGATCGATACCCTGATCCACGAGGACGGCCCGGCGCAGATGGAGATCAACCTGATCCATGGCCCGCCGCTCGACCTCGCCGATCAGGCATTCCTCTTCAAGCGCACGGCGCGCGAGGCGGCGCTGCGCCACAAGATGTACGCCACCTTCATGGCCAAGCCCCACGCCAAGGAGCCCGGCAGCGCCATGCACATCCACCAGAGCGTGGTGGACACCAAGACGCGCAAGAACATCTTCTCCAATCCCGACGGCACGCCCTCGCCGCTGTTCTTCAATCACATCGGGGGGCTGCAGCGCTACCTGCCGGCGGCGATGGCGCTGTTCTGCGCCAACGTGAATTCCTATCGCCGCCTGACGCGCTACCTGTCCGCGCCCATCAATGTGCACTGGGGCTATGACAACCGCACCGCGGGGCTGCGCGTGCCGATGTCGGATGCGCAGGCGCGCCGCGTCGAGAACCGCGTCGCCGGCGCGGACGCCAACCCCTACATTGCGATTGCCGCCTCGCTCGCCTGCGGCTATCTCGGCATGGTCGAGGGCCTGCAGCCCTCGGATCCGATCGTCGGCAGCGCCCACGATCTGCCCTTCGGGCTGCCGCGCTCGCTCGATGAGGCGCTGCGCGAGCTGCGCGCCTGCGAGCCGCTGGTGAAGCTGATCGGCGAGCCCTTCATCGAGGCGTTCACCATCGTCAAGGAGGCCGAGTACGAGGTGTTCCTGCAGGTGATCAGCTCCTGGGAGCGCGAGCATCTGCTGCTGAATGTCTGACTGGCGCAAATCGCCTGCGGCCGTCTACGCAGGCCTTTCCGCGGCCCGGACCCTATATAAGAATGAGTGAGTGATCAGAGTCCCCCGCTTGCTCCTCGCCGGCGCCCTGGCTGTGTGGCTGGCTGCCTGCGCCGGCTGCTCGGGGCGTGAGGCGCACGGCAGGCCCGCCAGCGAGTCGGAGAAAGTTCTCAACGTCTACAACTGGTCGGATTACATCCAGCCGAGCGTCATCGCCGATTTCGAGCGGGAGTACGGCATCCACGTCAACTACGACGTGTTCGACTCCAACGAGATCCTCGAGACCAAGCTCCTCACCGGCCACACCAACTACGATATCGTGGTCCCTTCCGCGGCCTTCCTCGAGCGCCAGATCGACGCCGACATCTATCAGAAGCTCGACAAGAGCCAGCTGCCGAACCTGAAGAACGTGGACCCCGACGTGGCGCGCGCGGCGGCGCTCTACGATCCCGGCAATCGATACAGCGTCGACTACATGTGGATCACCTCCGGGCTGGGCTACAACGTCGCCACGCTCCACGCCCGCATGCCGGATGCCCCCATCGACAGCTGGCGCATGCTGCTCGATCCGGCGGTGATCGCGCACTTCGGGGACTGCGGCGTTTCGGTCCTCGATGCCCCCTCCGAGGTGGTCGCCACGGTGCTGCTCTACATCGGCCGCAATCCCAACAGCGACTCGCCCGCCGACCTCAAGGCGGCCGAGAGCGTGCTCAGGGCGATACGCCCCTACGTGCGCTACGTCGATTCCTCGCGCTACATCGACATGCTAGCCAACGGCGACATCTGTCTCGCCATGGGCTGGTCCGGGGACGTCAAGCAGGCGCACGATCGCGCCCAGGAAGCCGGCCGGGGCGTCATCGCCTATTCGATCCCGAAGCAGGGCGCCATCGCCAACTACGACGTGCTGGCGATCCCGGCGGATGCCCCGCACGTGCACAACGCGCATCTGTTCATCAACTTTCTGCTGCGCCCGGACATCGCCGCCCGCAACTCCAACCTCATCAAGTACGCCAACGCCGTGTTGCCGGGAATCCAGCCGCTCGATCCCGCCGTGGTGAACGATCCCGGGGTGTATCCGCCGCCGGCGGTGCGGGCACGGCTCGTTCCGGAGCGCCCCCGCCCGGCCGCCTACCAGCGGCTTCTCACCCGCATGTGGACGCGGTTCAAGACCGGAAGGTAACTTTCACCCGTGAGCACCGAGGCACCCGCACCCGCACCCGTCCCCCGCCCCGCGGCCAGCGCCGCCGACTCCGCCTATGTACGCATCAGCGACGTGAGCAAGAAATTCGGCGACTTCAGCGCCGTCGACCATGTCTCGCTCGACATCCGCCGCGGCGAGATCTTCTGCCTGCTCGGCGGGTCGGGCTCCGGCAAGACGACGCTGCTGCGGATGCTGGCGGGCTTCGAGACGCCGACCACCGGCACGATCGAGATCGACGGCCAGCGGCTCAACGGCGTGCCGCCCTACGAGCGCCCCGTCAACATGATGTTCCAGTCTTACGCGCTCTTCCCGCACATGAGCGTCGAGCGCAACGTCGGCTTCGGGCTCGAGCAGGAGCATCTCGGGCGCGACGCGGTGCGCCGCCAGGTGGGCGAGATCCTCGAGATCGTGAAGATGAGCGGCTATGGCGCGCGCAAGCCCCACCAGCTCTCCGGGGGCCAGCGTCAGCGGGTGGCGCTGGCGCGGGCGCTGGTCAAGCGCCCGAAGCTGCTGCTGCTCGATGAGCCGCTGGCCGCGCTCGACCGCAAGCTGCGCGAGCACACGCAGTTCGAGCTGCTCAACATCCAGCAGCGTCTCGGCGTGACTTTCATCGTGGTGACGCACGATCAGGAGGAGGCCATGACCCTCGGCACGCGCCTCGGGGTCATGAACCAGGGGCGCATCGTGCAGGTGGGGACGCCGGCGGACATCTACGAGTCGCCCGCCACGCGCTTCGTCGCCGACTTCATCGGCTCGGTCAACATGTTCGCCGGCGAGGTGTGTGAGAACGGCGCCGCCGGCCTGTGCATCCGCAGCGCCGACCTCGGCTGCACGGTGCGCGCCGCCCGCGCCCCCGCGGGCCTGAGCGGCGCCGGCGTCTGGACCGCCATCAGGCCCGAGAAGATCCAGATCGCGCGCGAGGCGCACCCGGGCGAGGCCGCGGGCGAGAACCTGACGCGCGGCACGGTGAGCGAGATCGCCTACATGGGCGACATGTCGATCTACCTGGTGCGTCTCGACAGCGGCAGCATGGTGCGGGTGACGCTGCCCAACGTGCGGCGCGGCACCGAGCGCCCCATTGCGCGCGAGGAGCGCGTGTGGCTGTCGTGGCACGGCTCGAGTCCCGTGGTACTCACCGAGTAGGAGGGCCGGGTGCGCTTCTCACAGGCGACGGGCCGGCGGCTGATCTCCGGGGTGCCGACGCTGTGGCTGCTGGTGCTGTTCCTCATCCCCTTCGTGATCGTCTTCCGCATCTCCTTCTCGGAAGTGCGTCTGGCGATTCCGCCCTACACGCCGCTCTTCAGCTGGCGTCACGGCGCCCTGCATTTCGAGGCCCACTGGTCGGCGTACTCGTTTCTGTTCACCGATCCTCTGTACGTGAGCTCGTACCTCTATTCGCTCAAGGTGGCCGCGGTCTCGACGCTCTGTTGTCTGCTCATCGGCTATCCGATGGCCTACGCCATCGCGCACGCCCGCCCCGCCACCCGGCCGCTGCTGCTGATGCTGATCGTGCTGCCGTTCTGGACCTCGTTCCTGCTGCGGGTGTACGCCTGGATCGGCCTGCTGAAGAACAACGGTCTGATCAACAACGCGCTGCTGTACCTCGGCGTGATCCACGAGCCGCTGGCACTGCTGCAGACCGACTTCGCGGTGTATATCGGCATCGTCTACTCGTATCTGCCCTTCATGATCCTGCCGCTGTACTCCAACCTCGAGAAGCACGACGCGGCGCTGCTCGAGGCGGCGGCGGACCTGGGGGCGCGCCCGCTGCGCGCGTTCCTGGCGGTCACGCTGCCGCAGTCGTTGCCGGGCATCGCCGCCGGCTCGCTGCTGGTATTCATCCCGGCGGTGGGCGAGTACGTGATCCCGACGCTCCTCGGCCGCACCGACCAGCTGATGATCGGGCGGGTGCTGTCGGATGAGTTCTTCGAGAACCGCGACTGGCCGGTGGCGAGCGCGGTCGCGATCGTCATCCTGCTGCTGCTGGTGCTGCCGATCCTGCTGTTTCAGCGGGTCGAGCGGCGGCAGCTGGAGAGCGCGCAGTGAGGACCCACGGCCTCTTTTCGCGGGTAATGCTGGTCGCGGGCCTGGTGTTTCTCTACGTGCCGATCGTGTCGATGATCGTCTTCTCCTTCAACTACTCGCGCCTGGTGACGGTGTGGGACGCGGCGCGCTCGCCGACGCTCAGGTGGTACGTGGCGCTGGCTCACAACCAGCAGATCCTGGCCGCGGCCTGGCTGTCGATCCGCATCGCCGTCACCGCAGCGAGCGTCGCGGTGGTGCTCGGAACGCTCGCGGGTGTCGCGCTGGCGCGCTTCGGCGCCTTTCGCGGCCGCATGCTGCTCGCCGGCATGGTCACCGCGCCCATCGTCATGCCCGAGGTCATCACCGGACTCTCGCTCCTGCTGCTGTTCGTCGCCATGGCTCAGCTGATCGGGTGGCCGAAAGGGGTCGGGGCCGTCACCATCGCACTCGCCCACATCACTTTCTGCATGGCCTATGTCACCATCGTGGTGCAGTCGCGGCTCGCCGGGTTCGACGAGTCGCTCGAGGAGGCCGCCATGGACCTCGGCGCACGCCCGCTCAAGGTGTTCCTGCGCATCACCCTGCCGCTCATCCTGCCGGCGCTGGCCTCCGGCTGGCTGCTGGCATTCACGCTCTCCTGGGACGACCTCGTCATCACCCAGTTCGTCGCGGGGCCGGGCTCGAGCACGCTGCCGATGGTGGTGTTCTCCAAGGTGCGCTTCGGCGTCACGCCGGATGTGAATGCGCTGGCGACCATCCTGGTGCTGCTGGTCGCGACCGGCATTGCGATCTCGACGCTCTGGATGCGTCGTCAACAGCGGCGCCGCGAGCGCGATCTGCAGCTCGCGGCCGCCGCCAATCTGTGAGGAGCCCGAAGTGACACGCAACGTCCTCGGAATCGATGTGGGCGGGTCCTCGGTGAAGGCGGGCCTGGTGGACGTGGATTCGGGAAGGGTCACCGGCGGACTGATCTCAGCTCCTACCCCTCAGCCTTCGACGCCGCAGGCGATGATGCCGGTTCTCGCCTCGCTCGCCGGGCGCCTGCCGGGAGCGGAGGGCGGGGTTGGCATCGCTTTCCCGAGCGTCATCAAGCAGGGGACCGCCCGCACCGCGGCCAACGTCGACCTGGGGTGGATCGGCACCGACGGCGCGGCGCTGGCCGCACGCGCGCTCGGCCGTCCGGCCCTGTTCCTCAACGACGCCGACGCCGCCGGGGTGGCCGAAATGCGCTGGGGAGCCGGCCGCGGCTTCGGCGGCACGGTCATCATGGTGACGCTCGGTACCGGCATCGGCACGGCGCTGTTCGTCGACGGCAGGCTCTACCCCAACACCGAGCTCGGACACCTGGAGCTGCGGGGGATGGACGCGGAGAAATGGGCCTCGGCGCGCGTGCGTACCGCGGAGAGGCTCGAGTTCCCGGACTGGATCGCGCGGGTGAATGAGTATCTCAAGCGCCTCTACGACCTCCTGTGGCCGGATCTCTTCATCCTCGGCGGAGCGGTGAGCGAGCGCTTCGCGGAGTTCGCGCCGCTGCTGCGTTCGCAGGCGCAGCTGCGTCCCGCGCACTTCGCCGGTCAGGCAGGTGTGGTTGGCGCCGCCATGGCCGCGGCCGAAGCGGACATCTGACGGCAGGCGCCGTGAGAAGCAAGCTGCCTGACGTCGGCACCACGATCTTCACGGTCATGTCGCGCCGTGCCCGCGAGCTCGGCGCGCTCAACCTCGGCCAGGGCTACCCCGACTACGACATCGATCCGCGGCTCACCGAGCTCACCGCCGAGGCGATGCGCGCCGGTCACAACCAGTACGCGCCCATGGAGGGCGTGCCGCTGCTGCGCGAGCGCATCGCTGCCAGGCTGCGCTCCTGCCATGGACTCGAGACCGATCCCGCTACCGAGATCACGATCACCCTGGGGGCGACCGAGGCGATCTTCTCGGCGGTCCAGGCATGCGTCGCGCCCGGAGACGAGGCGCTGGTCTTCGATCCCGCCTACGACTCCTACGACCCGGCGGTGCGTCTGGCGGGCGGGCGCTGCGTGCGGGTGCCGCTGGCAGCGCCGCACTTCCGCTACGACTGGGAGCGAGTGCGCGCCGCGCTCACCGCGCGCACGCGCCTGGTGCTGTTCAACAGCCCCTCCAACCCTGCCTGCACCGTGGCGAGCGCGACGGATCTCGACGAGCTCGCGGCTGCGATCCGCGGCCGCGACATCCTCGTGCTCTCCGACGAAGTCTACGAGCACGTGGTGTTCGACGGCGCACGCCACCACTCGGTGCTGGCGCATCCGGAGCTGAAGGAAAAGAGCTTCGCGGTGTTCTCTTTCGGCAAGACACTGCACGCCACGGGCGTGCGCGTCGGTTATTGCGTGGCTCCAGCGCGCCTCACGGCGGAGCTGCGCAAAGTCCACCAGTTCAACACCTTCAGCATCGCCCATCCGCTGCAGCAGGCGATCGCCGCCTATCTGGCCGAGAAGCCCGACGGCTGGCGCGAGCTCGCGCCCTTCTTCGCGGCCAAACGCGACCGGCTGCGTGCGGCGCTCGCGCATACTCCCTTCGCGCTGCCCCCCGCCGCCGGCACCTACTTTCAGCTGCTCGACTTCTCGGCGCTGGCGCCGCCCGGCGACCTCGCCTTTGCCGAGCGGCTGCTGACCGAGGCCGGCGTCGCCACCATCCCGTTGTCGCCCTTCTACGCGGCGCCCGTGCCGCTCTCGATGCTGCGCCTGTGCATCGCCAAGCGCGACACGACGCTCGACGAGGCCGCGCAGCGGCTGGCGGGCTTCGCCGCGCGGCTGTAAGGAGAGGGCGACCGCATGACGCAACTGCGTGTGACCCTGGTGCAGCAGCCGCTCGCGTGGGGCGATCCGGCCGCAAACCGCGAGCGCTTCGCGACGCTGCTGGCGCCGCTCGCCGGCCGCACCGATCTCATCGTGCTGCCCGAGACCTTCACCACCGGCTTCAGCATGGAGGTGGAGCGGCTCGCCGAGAGCGCCGGCGGGCCGACCAGTGAGTGGCTCGGCCGGCTGGCGGGTGAGCTCGACGCCGCCATTACCGGCAGCGTCATCACCGCGGAGGGCGGACGCTACTTCAACCGCCTGCTGTGGGCGCAGCCCGGTGCCGCGGGGCTGCGGCACTACGACAAGCGGCACCTGTTTCGCATGGGCCGCGAGCACCGTCACTTCACCCCCGGCACCAGCGCCTGGACGGTGTCGTGGCGCGGCTTTCAGGTGTGCCCGCTGGTGTGCTACGACCTGCGCTTTCCGGTCTTCAGCCGCCGCCGCGACGGGCTCGACTACGAGCTGCTGCTGTACGTCGCCAACTGGCCGGCGGCGCGCGCCTACGCGTGGCGGCAACTGCTCAGGGCGCGCGCCATCGAGAATCAGGCCTACGTCGTCGGCGTCAACCGGGTGGGCCCCGATGGCCGGGGCATCGCCTATCCGGGCGAGAGTGCCGCGATCGATTACCTCGGCCAGCCGCTGGCCGAGGCGGGTGCGGAGCCGGCGTTGCTCACCGTGGCGCTCGATGCGGCCGCGCTGCACGCCTTTCGCGAGAAATTTCCGGCACACCTGGACGCCGACCGGTTTACGCTCGAGCCATGAAGAAGCCGACCCGGGTCAATCATCCGCCGCAGGTCGAGCTGCCGCACGGCAACCGCCCGCTGGTGGCGCCCCTCTACCAGAGCGTCAAATTCGAGTTCGAGTCGCTGGCGGAGACCGAGCGTTACCTGCGGGGCGAGCGGCCGGGATTCTTCTACACCCGCAGCGGCAATCCGACCAACCGCCAGCTCGAGCAGCTGCTCGCCGAGCTGCAGGGGCGCGAGGACTGCCTGGTCACCGCGAGCGGTATCGGGGCGATCGCCGAGACGCTGCTCGCGCTCACCAGCGCCGGCGACCACATCCTGTGTTTCGTCGAGACCTACAACCCGACGCGCTATCTCATCCGCCGCGTGCTCGGCCGCTTCGGCGTGACCCATACGATGCTGTCGATCGAGGACACGCCGGCGATCGAGCGGGCGCTCGGCGCCCAGCCGGTGCGGCTGGTGTTCTTCGAGAGCCCCACCAACCCGGTCACCAAGATCGCCGACATCGCCGCCATCACGCGCGCCGCCCGGGCCGCCGGCGCGCTCACGGTGATGGACAACACCTTCGCCGGCTTTCACCAGCACGGCGAATACGACGTCGACATATTCATTCACAGTCTCACCAAGTACGCCTCCGGCGCGGGCGACGTGCTCGGGGGTGCGGTCATCGCCGGCGCCGCGCTGATCCGCACCCTGCGCAGCGACTTCAGCGCACTCGGCGGCACCCTCGACCCGCACGCGGCCTTTTTGATCCTGCGCGGCATGCGCAGCTACTTCGTGCGCTACCAGGCGCAGACGGCGAGTGCGCAGCGCATCGCCCAGCTGCTCGCCGCTCACCCGGCCGTGGCGCGCGTCCATTACCCCGGCCTGCCGCAACACCCGCAGCACGCGCTCGCCGCCCGCCAGATGCGCGATTTCGGCAGCATCGTCAGCTGCGATCTGCGGGGCGGGGAGGGCGCGGTGCGCCGTTTTGCCGACGCGCTCGAGTTATTCGCGCTCACTCCGAGTCTCGGCTCGGGCGAGTCGCTCATCGTCACCCCGCAGATCATGGGCGCCCGCGAGCTCGACGCCGCGCAGCAGCGCATCTCGGGCGTTACCCCGGGAACGGTGCGGCTCTCGATCGGTCTTGAGGACATCGACGACCTGATCGAGGATGTCAGCCGGGCGCTCGCCTGCGCAGGGTCGTGAGGGGGGTGGTGCGGATGCCGACGGCGTGGGTCCTGCGGACGCTGGCCAGGTCGCTCTGCGCTGCAGGAGCACTGACGCTGCAGACCGCCGCGGCGGGGCCGCCCGTGACGCGCAACCCGGGGCCCGCACCCATGGTCGGGATTCCCATGCCGCTTCCGCTGCCTCCGCCGAACCGGCTGCCGCCCCTGTATCACGCATCTCCCGCCCCCACCTCGTGGACCGGGCCGGAGATTCCGCTCGAGGCGTTCGCGGCCGGACCGCAGATGTCCGAGCCGCACATTTCCCCCGACGGCAGACGGCTCGTCTACCTCACGACCATCGAGGGCCAGCTGCTCGTCGCGGTGCGCGACCTCGGCAGTCACCGGGAGCGGCCGATTCTCACCGCGGCGGGAGGCCCTCTCGCGGTAACCCGCTGCGAGTTCAAGACCAACGATCGCCTGCTGTGCCACCTCGAAGGCGTCGCGCGCGGAGGCACACCGGAGCGTCTCTATCCGGCCTCGCGCCTGCTGGCGGTCAATGCCGACGGCAGCGCCCGGCGGATACTGTTCGCGGATTCGTTCTTCTCACACCTGAGCGCCGCCTCACAGGCGCAGTTCCAGGACCGGATCGTGGACTGGCTGCCGAACGATGCCTCGCACGTACTGATCGAGCTCGGGGCCCACGGCAGCGTCTTTCCGTCGGTCTACCGGCTCGACGTCTATCGGGGCGATCTGCAGCTGGTGCTGGCCGCGCAGCCCCCGGTGATGGACTGGACGGCGGATCAGACCGGCGTGGTGCGCTTCGGCTTCGGCTTCCAGGACCAGGCGGGGGTCTACATTGCGCGCAACGGTCCCGACGCACCGTGGCGCACGCTGGAAGAGTTCAAACGCTTCGATCACGCGCGCTTCGACCCGCTCACTTTCGGCGCGCAGCCCAATCAGCTGCTGGTATTCGCCCCTCATGAGGGACGGGTCGCCGTCTGGCAGCTGGATCTCGACGCGCCGAGCAGCAGCGGCATGCAGCTTCTCTATTCGCGTTCCGACGTCGACGTGGGCGGCATCCTGCAATGGCCCACCGACCGCCATGTCACGGGTTTCTTCTATGAGACCGATCGCCCGCACACCTATTTCACCGACCCGCACGCTGCCGCGATCGACGAGCAGCTCGAGCGCGCGCTCCCGGGCGCCTATCACGTGGTGGTCGATGCGACGCGCGACGGCAGCAAGCTCGTCACCGTCTCGTTCAGCGATGTGATGCCGCCGCGCTATCACCTGCTGGACGTCGCCAGCGGCACACTCACCGAGCTCGGGCGCCAGGGCGCGGCACTCGGCAATGCGGAGCTTGCGCACACGCGGCCCATCACCGTGCCGGGGGAGGGCGGGATCGCGATTCCGGGATACCTAACGCTGCCGCCCGCCAGCGAGCCGGGACGCAAGCTCCCGGCGGTGGTGCTGCCACACGGCGGGCCGTACGCGCGCGATCACTGGGGCTACGATCCGCTGGTGCAGCTGCTCGCCAACCGTGGCTACGCCGTGCTGCAGCTGAACTTCCGCGGCTCGACCGGCTACGGGGAGGAGTGGCGCGAGGCCGGCCACCAGGCCTGGGGCACCATCATGCACGATGACATCACGGCCGGCGCCCACTGGCTCGTCGACTCGGGGATCGCCGACCCCGCGCGCCTCGCCATCGTCGGCTGGAGCTACGGGGGCTACGCGGCCCTCACCGGCGTGGAGAAGGAGCCGCAGCTATACCGCTGCGCGGTGAGCATCGCCGGTGTCTCCGACCTCTCGCAGATGGTGCACGACGACGAGCGCTTCTACGGCGGCAAGGACTCCGCGGGCGATGCCATGGGCACCGATCCGGCGGCGCTGCGCGCGCAGTCGCCGCTCGAGCACGCCGACAGCATCCGCGTGCCGGTGCTGCTGGTGCACGGCGATGAGGATTACACCGTGCTGGTCGAGCACGGCAAAGCCATGGACCGCGCGCTGACGCGCCAGAGGGTGCCTCATGAGCTGGTCCTCATCCGGCACGGCGACCACAGCCTGACCCGCCCGGAGATGCGTTTGACCCTGTATCGAAAGCTAACCGAGTTCCTGAAAGCCAATCTCGGCCAGGAGCCGCCGCAGCCGCATTGACGAATGAACCTGTGCCCGGCGCGCCGGTCGAACTTTCGCGGACAAACAAGCACCGCAAGCCAAGGACGCCTCGTGAACATCGAGCCGCCGGCGATACCTTACGACTTCGCCGATCTCGAGCCGGCCATGTCGCGCGACACGCTGGTATTTCACTACCTGCGCCATCAGCGCGTGTGCTACGACCGGGTGCGTGTGATGGTGCGGGGTACCGGCCTCGAGAGGCTCAGCCTCGAGGAGCTGGTGCGCGCGACGCAGCGCGATCCGGCGCTCCGCGCCCTGCATCGCTATGCCGCTGAGGCATGGAATCACACGGTGTTCTGGCGCTCGATGCGCCCGCGCGGGGGCGATGCAGCCCATGGTCGGGTTGGCGAGCTGCTGCGCCGACGCTTCGGGTCCTACCAGCGCTTCGTGCGCCGCTTCAAAGCCGCCGCCAGCGCGCATTTCGGCAGCGGCTGGCTTTGGCTGGTCTGGCGAAACGGCACGGTCGAGATCACCGCCACACACGATGCCGGCACCCCGCTCGGGCAGGGCGACCGGGCGCTGCTCGCTCTCGACCTCTGGGAGCATGCCTATTACCTCGATCACCAGAACCGGCGCGCAGCCTATGTGAATGCATTCCTCGAGGAGCTGGTGGGATGGGAATTTGCCAACGGCGTGCTGGCGGAGATTGCAGAGTGCGGCGAGGCGCGCGGGGCGCCCGCGGCAACAGCCTCCCTGGGTGCGTGAGGGTGCCATTGAGATACCGGTGGGCGTGGCTCGCGTGGCTGCTCGCGGCGCTGGGCGTGGCGGCGAACGCCGTCGGCGCGCCGGGCGCCTCGCGCAGCGGCGCGGCGGCCCTTGCGGCGCAGACCCCTGCGGCGCAGACCCCTGCGCAATGGCGCTCCTTCGATCTGCTCCTCGATCTCCAGGACCTGCCGCGCGCCTACACCTGCCGCGAGCTCTGGCAGAGATCCGATGAGCTGCTGCTCGCCCTCGGCGCGCGCCACTGGCCGCAGATCCTCGTGTATCACTGCGGCGCGACACCGGCGCAGTCCAGCCGCTCGCCGCGTGTGCAGCTGCAATTCCAGCTGCCGCTGGCGCTGACCGCTGCGCAATCCCGTTACGCGGATGTGACGGCCGTGCGCCGCACGATCCGGCTCACGCCCGCACAGCTGCCGTCCTTCACCGGGGCAGACTGCGGGCTTCTTAAGCAGCTGAGCTCCGAGCTGCTTCCGGCGACACCGGTGCGCGTGGTCGGCGCACCGCTCGAGTGTTCCGCCGCGGGCGCCGCCCGGCCGGGCTTTGCGCTCGAGGTCGAGGCGCTGATTCCCCGCTCCTAGGCGAGCGTGCCCCCGGGAGCGGCGGCAGCGGGTGGCGGCGCCGCCGCCGTTTCGTTGCGGGCGAGCAGCGCGTCGACATCCGCGACGAAGGCAGGAAAGAAGCCGACGCTCTTGTTGTTGCGCCACCATTCGCTGCCGCGCGGCGTGCGCAGCCAGGCGGCAAGGAAGGCGCCGCCGGTCGCCTCGAAGGTGCCCTGGGGGAAAATGCCCCGCTGCGTCCTGTCCCAGATGTGAAACGAGGCCCAGGCGGCTTCCTGCAGCATCTGCTCGAGCCTCAGCTGATCGGCACGGTCGAGGCGGCGCTCGCCGATGAGCCCGACCGACATCAGCTCGGCGATGTCGCGGTTCGTGGCAATCGCCTGGCGAATGACCGTCCATTGCTCCATGGTGGAGTTGTGCTCATTGCGCTGAATGGCGAGGGTGTTCTCGCGGACCTGGTGACCGACGAACAGGAGCGATGCGACCACTGCGATCGAAGCGATGATCTGCGACAGGAAAAACGCGTGTTCGAGGGACATGAGAGCCTTTCAGGCGCTGCTCGCCACCCGCACCCGGTGCGGCTGATAGGGGAGAACCTCCAGCACATCGCCGCCGCGCAGCCGCTGCTGGACGTCGCGCCAGAACCCCGCGGTGAGTATCTCGGCGTGCGCGCGCAGCAGCGCTGCGCGCTGCGCCTCGTCGAAAGCCAGGAAGCGGATGAAGGTCTCCGGGAAGACGTCGTTGTCGGCGACGTAGAACCAGGCCTCCCCGCGCATCTCGTCTTCCAGCGTCGGTGCCTGCGGCAGGTCGCGGAAGTTGCAGTCGGTTACCCGGCACAGCTCGTCGTAGTCGTAGAAGATCACGCGCCCGTGGCGGGTCACGCCGAAGTTCTTCAGCAGCAGGTCTCCCGGGAAGATGTCGGTGGCAGCCAGGTCGCGAATGCACTGTCCGTAGTCGAGCGCGGCGCGCGTCGCGGCCTCTGCGCTGGCCTCGCGCAGGTACAGGTTGAGCGGCGTCATGCGCCGCTCGACGTACATGTGGTCGAACACCAGATCGGAGCCGTCCTCGTGCACGGTGAGGCTGGTCTCGCGCTGCAGCTCCTCGAGCAGCTCGGGAGCGAAGCGCGCCCGCGGGAAGCGCAGCCGCCGGAACTCCTGCGCATCCACCAGCCGTCCGGCGCGATCGTGGATGAAGACCATCTGGTACTTGGCGACGACCTCTTCCCGCAGCACCGTCTTCGGATAAGGGAAGCGGTCGCGGATCACCTTGAAGACCACATCGAGTGAGGGCAGGGTGAAGCACACCATCACCAGTCCGCGCTCGCCGGCGGCGTGCGTGAACAGGTCCGTGGTGCGCCCGAGGTGCTGCATCAGCTCGCGGTAGCGCTCGGTCTTGCCCTGGCGTGCGCGGCCGAGCACGGTGAACAGCTCGCTGACGGGCTTCCGCGGCAGGATCGAGCGCAGGAATACCACCGCCTCGGCGACCCGCTCGAGATCGACGTGGTAATAGGAGCGCGTGTAGCTGAAGACGATGCTGACGTCGCCCTCGGAGAGCATCACGGCATCGACCAGCAGCCCGCCCTCGCCGTTCTTGAGCGCGATGACCAGCGGCAGCAGCAGACCCCGTCCGATTACGCGCCCGACGATGTAGGCGCGCGACACCTGGTAGAAGACCGGCCGGATGACCTCGATTCTCTCCACGGCGCGCCGCTCGGCGTGCCGGTCGAGCCAGGCGCGCACCTCGCCGGCGACGTGCGCGATGCTGCGGTCGAGGTCGCGCCATGCCGAGCGGAAGCGGATGTCTCCGAGCAGGTCCTCGAACAGCAACGGCAGCGATCCATGATTCACGTAGGTGTTGGTGCCGACGCCGGAATGCACGCCGCTCAGGGGATCGAGGTCGGTGGCGACGAACTCGATGTCGGGCGCCACTCCGACGGTGCCGAAGAGCCGTCGCGTGACCGAGCTGAAGAAGGTCTTGGTGAACTCCGGGTCCGGCAGCTCCCCGATCAGCGCGGCGAACTCGCTCTTGATCTGCCGCCAGCGCTCGCGCTCGAGCGCCGCGGGCCCGAGAGCCTCGCGCAGCCCGGCGACGGTCTCGTTGACGAAACGGTCGTAGAGCTCGATGCGCTCCACGTGATCGCGCTGGCTGCCGCGCCAGTCGCGGCTGTCGAAGCGCAGCGGGGCGCGGCGCGTGATGGCGCGGAACTCCGCGTTGTAGTTGGCGAAGGCTTCGACCAGGTGGCGTGCGCAGTCCATCCGCGGAAGCACCCCTGCCGTCAGTCGAAGTCGGTCGGCAGTGCCGGGTCGAGCTGGTGCTGGTAGAGCCGCTCGATCTGCGCGGCGAGCACCCGGCCGGTCGACAGCTCGGGCAGCGCCGCCACGCGGAAGAAACCCACCGCGTCGGTCTCGCCGCTTGCGGCCGGGCTGCCGCCGGTGAGCTCGCACAGGAAGAACAGTTTGTAGATGTGATGGATGCCGGGCGGATGCGGGTGGCGGTTCTTGTCGACCAGCGCCGCCAGCTTCAGCACCCGCGCCCGGTAGCCGGACTCCTCGAGGATCTCGCGCGCCACCGCCTCCGAGGGCGCATCGTTCACGTCGGCCCAGCCTCCCGGCAGCGTCCAGCGGCCATCGCTGCGTTCGCGCACCAGCAGCACTTCATCGCCCCGGAACACGCCCCCGCGCACGTCGACTTTCGGCGTGGCGTAGCCCGCCTCGTCCTTCCAGATGGCGCGGGCCGCGGTGAGCGGCGCCTCGAGCTCGGTGCTCAGCATCGTCGCGGCGAGCTCCTGGAGCTGCAGATAGCGCTCGCGATCGAAGGGGTCGCGGCTGAAGGCGAGTCCGTTCTGCGCGATCGCCTGCACCTGGCGCGCCCACTCGAGCACCGCGGCCGTGTGCGACCGGGCGCTCAGAGATTATGTATCAGCGCATCCCCGAACGCGCTGGTAGAGACTTCCTGCGCCCCTTCCATCAGGCGAGCGAAGTCGTAGGTCACGGTCTTCTGGCCGATGGTACGGTCCATCGCGGCGATGATCGCATCGGCCGCCTCGGCCCAGCCCATGTAGCGGAACATCATCTCGCCCGACAGGATCACCGAGCCCGGGTTTACCTTGTCGAGGTTGGCGTATTTCGGCGCCGTGCCGTGGGTCGCCTCGAATACCGCATGTCCGGTGAGGTAGTTGATGTTGCCGCCGGGAGCGATGCCGATGCCGCCCACCTGGGCTGCGAGCGCGTCCGAGAGATAGTCGCCGTTCAGGTTCGGCGTGGCGATGACATCGAACTCCTCGGGACGCGTCAGCACCTGCTGCAGCGTGATGTCGGCGATCGCATCCTTGACGATGACGCGGCCCGCCTTGCGCGCCGCCTCCATCTCGGCGTTGGCGTCCTTCTCGCCTTTCGCCGCCTTGGTGCGCTCCCACTGCTCCCAGGTATAGGTGGTGGCGCCGAACTCGCGCTCGGCGACCTGGTACCCCCAGTTGCGGAATGCCCCCTCGGTGAACTTCTGGATGTTGCCCTTGTGCACCAGCGTCAGGCTCTTGCGGCGATTGGCGACCGCGTACTCGAGCGCGGCGCGGATCAGACGCTCCGACCCCTGCTTCGACACCGGCTTGATACCGATACCGGAGGTTTCCGGGAAGCGGATCTTGGCGTAGGCCTTGGGGAAGGCCTGGCGGAACAGCTCGAGGAATTTCTGGTTCTCGGGTGTGCCCGTTTCAAACTCGATGCCCGCGTAGATGTCCTCGGTGTTCTCGCGGAAGATCACCATGTCGACCTTCTCGGGGCGCTTGACCGGGGAGGGCACCCCCTTGAACCAGCGCACCGGGCGCAGGCACACGTACAGATCGAGCATCTGCCGCAACGCCACGTTGAGCGAGCGGATCCCGCCGCCGATCGGCGTGGTGAGGGGTCCCTTGATGGACACCAGGTATTCGCGGCAGGCCGCCACGGTCTCGTCCGGCAGCCAGGTGTTGAAGAGCTGATTGGCCTTTTCGCCCGCGTAGACCTCCATCCAGTGGATGCGGCGCTTGCCGCCGTACGCCTTGGCGACCGCGGCGTCCATGACGCGCACGCTGGCCCGCCAGATATCGGGCCCGGTGCCGTCCCCTTCGATGAAGGGAATGATCGGATTCACGGGTACGCTCAGCTTGCCGTTGCTGATGGTGATCTTCGCCCCCTGGGCGGGAGGTGCGACCTTCGGGGCTGCGGCGGTTGACATGAGGCTTCTCTCCGCGGGACGGTCGGGCGGACACGGGTCCCGCCGGGCGCGTCATGCTAGCACAGGCCCTTCCTGAGGCGGGCCGCGTGCCCGGCAGGCACGCGTGTGAGAGACTGACCCGCCGCGGCCCGGGGGTCCAGTCGTAGATACCGCATGTCGAACGCAATAGATAAGAGTGGTGCCGTATCGGCCGCCCGGCCATCGCTCCTGCGGCAAATGATGGCGGTACGGCCGATCGACCCGGTACCGGAAGGCAAGTCGCGCCTCAAGCAGGTTCTCAGCGCGCCGGCGCTCGTTGCCATCGGCCTCGGTGCGACCATCGGATCGGGCATCTTCGTGCTCACCGGCACGGTTGCCGCGAACCACAGCGGTCCCGCCATCACGCTGTCGCTGCTGATCGCCGCCTTCGGCGGCGGGCTGGCGGCGCTGTGCTACTCGGAGTTCGCCACTTTCCTGCCCGTGCCGGGCAGCGCCTACAGCTATACGTACGCGACGCTCGGCGAGGCGCTCGCCTGGTTCATCGGCTGGAATCTGCTGCTCGAGTACGCCATCTCCGCCTCGGCGGTGGCGGTGAGCTGGTCGGCTTACGTGGTCAGCCTGCTGGCCGACGCTCATATCCATTTACCGGCCGCCCTCGTCAATGCACCGCTCGCGCTCGATGCGCACGATCAGGTGGTGAGCACCGGCGCCATCGTCAATCTGCCGGCGGTGCTCATCATCGCCGCGATGACGGCGCTGCTCTATATCGGCGTGCGCAGCTCCGCCCATGCCAACACCTTCATGGTAGCCCTGAAGGTCGGGATCATCGTGATCATCGTCATTGCCGGCCTGCGCTACGTCGATTCCTCGAACTGGACGCCGTACATACCGCCTAACACCGGCACCCGCGGGCATTTCGGCTGGAGCGGCGTACTGCAGGGAGCCGGGATCATCTTCTTCTCCTACGTCGGCTTCGACACCGCCTCGACCACCGCGCTCGAGGCACGCAATCCGCAACGCGATCTGCCGCTCGGCATCATCGGCGCGCTGCTGATCTCCGCGGTGCTGTACGTCGCCATGTCGACGGTGCTGACGGGCATGGTGCCGTTCCAGAAGCTGGACTCGGACGCCCCGGTCGCGGTGGCGCTCGATGCCCATCCGCAGCTCTCCTGGCTCTCGTGGCTCGTCAAGGCGGGAGTCATCGCCGGCATGACTTCGGTCATCCTCACCTCGCTTCTCGGGCAGCCGCGCATCCTGCTGTCGATGGCGGACGATGGACTGTTGCCCGCGTACATGAGCCGTTGCCATCCGCGCTTCAAGACGCCGCACGTGGCGACCGTCATCACCGGGGTGTTCGCGGCGGCGATTGCCGCGGTATTTCCTCTCGACCTGCTCGCGGACCTGATCTCGATCGGCATCCTGCTCGCCTTCGCGGTGGTGTGCATCGGCGTGCTGATCCTGCGCCGGACGCGCCCCGATGCGCATCGGCCGTTTCGCGTGCCGTGGGCGCCGTTTACCTGCGTGCTGGGGGCGCTCACCTGCCTGGGGCTGACGCTCACCCTGTCGACGCCCACCTGGACGCGTCTGCTCATCTGGACGATTCTCGGCATGTCGATCTACGCCTTCTACGGATTCCGGCACAGCCGCCTGCGCCGATGAGCTGGACGGTCGCGAGCACGCCGGCCGCGGACGGCTTCGCGATGCCGGCCGAGTTCGCGCGGCACGCGGGCTGCTGGCTGCTGTGGCCGGAGCGGCCCGACAACTGGCGCGAGGCGGCGCGCCCGGCGCAGCTGGGCTTTACCCAGGTGGCCGCCGCCATCGCGCGCTTCGAGCCGGTCAGCGTCGGCGTTTCCAGCGCGCACTACGCGGCGGCGCGCGCGCTCCTGCCGGATGCCGTGCGCCTCGTCGAGATCGCGCACGACGATGCCTGGATGCGCGACGTGGGTCCTACCTGCGTCGTCAATGCGCGCGGGGTGGTGCGCGGAGTCCACTGGCGTTTCAACGCCTGGGGCGGCCTCCAGGGCGGACTGTATTTCCCCTGGGACGAGGATGAGCAGGTGGCGCACAAGGTGCTCGAGATCGAGCGCCTCGACCGCTACCGCGCGCCGCTCGTGATGGAAGGCGGAGCGCTGCACGTCGACGGCGCGGGCACGGCGCTGGTGACCGAGGAGTGCCTGCTGAGTCCCAACCGCAATCCGCAGCTCGATCGGACCGCGATCGAGGCACGACTGCGCGAGTACCTCGGCGTGCGCAAAGTCATCTGGCTGGGCAAGGGCGTGGTGAACGACGAGACCGGCGGCCACATCGACAATCTCGCCTGTTTCGTGCGCCCGGGGGTCGTGTGCCTCACCTGGCCGGATGACCGGCGCGATCCGCAGTATCCGATCTCCGTCGATGCCTTCGAGCGGTTGCGTGCGGCGCGCGATGCCCGGGGGCGCCGGCTCGAAGTGCTGCGGCTGCCGATGCCCGGTCCGCTCACGATGAGCACGCAGGAGGCGGCGGGGGTGCTGCGTAACAAGGGAACCCGTGCGCGCGTTGCGGGCGAGCGCCTCGCCGCAAGCTACGTGAATTTTTATATCGCCAACGGCGGCATCATCATGCCGCTGCTCGATGCGCACACCGACCGCCGGGCCGCCGCGCGCCTCAAGAAGCTCTTTCCGGGGCGGCGCGTGGTCGGCGTACCCGCGCGCGAGATCCTCCTCGGCGGCGGCAACATCCACTGCATCACGCAGCAGATCCCGCTCGGCAAGCCGGCGCTGAGGAAACGGCGCAGCTGAGCGGCAAGAGTCACGCCTCTTGATTTGTGCGCCTCAGCCGACCGGTCAGGCTGGAGGTGTCCCGCTATCCGAGATGCGCTGATCTGCAGCTGATCCTGCCGATTTTCAGGCTCCATTCAGGGCCGGCCCTTCCAAATGGCCCATTCGTGAGGGCGGTCCCCCTCGATTTCGCCTAACACGCTCGGCGGAGGCTTGAGCCCGTTCTACACGATGCAGGTCATCCATAGGGGCATCATCGTGCTGAAGGTAATCGTCGTTCCGCTGATGCTCGGCATCGGCTTGACGGCAGCGTCGAAGGGGAGCGATGACACGTCCTTCCTGGCGGCAGCGGCCGCCCCGCAGACCGTGTTGCCTGCGCCCGTGGTGGAGGTTGCCTCTCCCGAAGTGCTGGCGATTGCCCGCGACATCAGCAAGCGCTTCCATCTCCCGATGGAGATGGCGCAGGAGATCACGCGCGAAGCGTATCGCGCCGCTGACCTGAACGAGGTGAGGCCCGTTGAGGCCACGCTGGTGCTCGCAGTTATCGCGGTCGAGTCGAGCTACCGTCCGACGGTCATCAACAGGTACTCAGGCGCCGCTGGTCTCATGCAGGTCAACGCCAGGTGGCATCAGGACAAGGTTCGTGACGTGGGCGGCGAGCACATGTTGCTTGCGGTTGCCCCGAACATTCGGGTTGGCACGGCGATTCTTGCCGAGTACCTGGGTCGCGAACGTGGACGTATCGACCCTGCCCTCGGCCGCTACCTGGGCTCCGCTCAGTCGGACCGGTACGTGCAGCGCGTGCGCGATGAGATGCGTCACCTGTCGAGCGTTGCCAGGAGAACTACGGCCCTTTCGGCCTCACCTCTTATCACTTCACGTGAGTGAGGTTCGACCGCTTCGGATCACAGCAGCCGCTGAGCGGCTTCCAGCCATTCCCGTTGGGCGCGCCGGTAATGGCCGGGCGCGATGCGCGCCTGCTCGATGAGCTCGCGCGCCACCTGGCGCGCTGCCTCGCGCTCGCCCTGGGCGTCCAGCAGCTGCGCATAGCGCACCGCCGCCTCGGCACCGGGGTAGGAGGGCGAGAGCACACGGTACTCCTCGAGCGCCTTGGCGACGTTGCCCTCGGCCGCGAGCGCGCGCGCGTAGAGCAGATGTCCGGCAGGGGAGCGGAACTCCGGGTTGAGGCGTATGAGCTCATCGAGCGTCGCACGCGCGGCCGAGGGCTCTCCCTTGGCGAATTGCGCCTGTGCGAGGCCCAGCATGAGGTTCGGATCGTGCTCGTAGAGCCCGCTGAGCGCCTGGGTGTACTGCGCGATCGCCTCGTCGTAGCGCTGATGGCGGACCAGCTCTTCGGCATAGCGCTGGCGGCTCGCGACGTTGCCCGCCACCCGCACCTCGTTCTCGTAGCGGCGCAGGTCCCCGCCCGGATCCAGGGCGCGCCGCACGCCGCGCGAGGCGCGCCGCGCCGCCCGGCTGCGGAAGAGCTCCGGCAGCACTTCCACCGCGAGGTAGACGAGCGCACCGATGCCGAACGGCAGCAGCAACAGCACCCAGATCCAGAGAAAATTCCGTCCCGTCTTGATGACGTGGACGATGAGCAGCGCCTGGATGATGTAGGGGAGAATCAATAGCACCATGTGAGTCTCCCGCTAGTGCGCCGCCGCGGCCGGCGACGGCGCCCGCGCGGCTCGCGCCGGCAACGCAAAGGCGATGACATAGTCGCCGCGCGGGGTGTCGAGCGCCCCGTGTCCACCGGCGGCGATGACGAGGTACTGACGCTCATCGGCTCCTGCCCGATAGGTCATCGGTGTGGCCTGGCCGCCGGCAGGGAGCTTGTGCTTCCACAGCTCCCGGCCGGTCTCGATGTCGAAGGCCCGAAAGTAGCTGTCCATGGCGGCGCCGACGAACACCAGATCCCCTGCGGTCGCAATGGGACCGCCCATGCCCGGCATGCCGAAGGTGCGTACCAGGGGCCAGGGCGTGAAGCCCTCGGTCGAGCCGAGCGGCACCTGCCAGACGATGCGCTGGCGCCGCAGGTCCACGCTCGCCAGAGTCCCCCAGGGCGGGGCGGTGCAGGGCAGCCCCCAGGGCGAGAGCAGAGGCTCGCGCCGCATCGCCCACGGCGTACCCGCCTGCCGGCCAAACTCAGCGTGGCTATAGAGACGCGAAGCCTCCTGGGTCTCGAGCTCCGCCTGCGGGATCAGCGTGACGACCATCGGCATGTCATTCACCGCCGCGATGACCCGGCCGCGCTGCTCATCGAAGACGAGGCCGCCCCAGTTGATCCCACCGGCATACCCGGGAAACTCCAGCGTCCCGCGCGTATCGGGCGGCGTGAAGATGCCTTCGTTGCGCAACGCCGCTATCCGCTCGCGGCACTTGCCGCGATCCCAGAAGGTCAGACCCCAGGCATCCTCGGGTGCGACGCGGCGCTGCGGCACCAGCGCCGGGAGTGATGAGAAGGGCTGCGTCGGCCAGGCCTGCTCGCCGGGGACGAGGCTGCGCGGCACGGGACGCTCCGTCACGGGGAAGAGCGGCGCTCCGCTCGTGCGGTCGAACGCATACAGCATGCCGGTCTTGGTGGCCTGAATCACCGCCGGTACCGGCACGCCCTGCAGATCGAGATCCCCGAGCGCGGGCTGGGCTGCCAGGTCGTAATCCCACAGATCATGGTGCACCAGCTGCTGGTGCCAGACGAGCGTGCCGCGGCGCGCATCCAGCGCCAGCAGCGAGTCGGCGAAGCGATTGCTGCCCAGGCGCGTGCCGCCGTAGAAGTCGGGGCTCGCCGAGCCGGTCGGCACCAGGACCAGCGCCTGCTCCTCGTCGACCGACATGACGCCCCAGGCGTTGCCGCCGCCGGTTGCCGCGGCCTGAGCCGCGCTCCATTCGGCGGCCGCGGGATGCGCCTGCGAGTCCGGCAGCGGGTCGAATGTCCAGATGAGAGCGCCGCTCACCGCATCGAATCCGCGAATCACTCCACGCTCGACGTCGGCGGCGCGGTTATCGCCGATGGCGGAGCCCACGATCACCACATTGGCGTAGATCGCCGGGGGCGAGGTCACGAGGTAGGCGGGCCGGTCGCGAATGCGGATGCCGCGAGTCAGGTCCACCTGGCCGCCGCTGCCGAAGTCGGCACACGGCCGGCCGGTGTCGGCATCGAGCGCCAGCAGCCGCGCATCGAGCGTCCCGGTGAATACCCGGCGGGCGCACGGCCCGCTCCAGTGCGGATTGGTAGTGGCCCAGAGGCTCACGCCGCGCGAGGTGCTCTCTGAATAGCGCAGCGTGCGGTCGACGTGCGGATCGAAGCGCCATTGCTCGCGTCCGGTCACCGGGTCGAGCGCGATGACGATGTTGGTGCCGGTCTCGAGGTACAGGTGGCCGAAGGCGAGCACCGGGGTCGCCTCGAAGGTCAGGCGGCGCGCCTGCGCGAAACCTTTGCCGAGCTCGCCGCTGCGGTATGTCCAGGCAACGGTGAGCCGCGAGACGTTGCCGCGGTTGATCTGATCGAGGCTGGAGAAACGCTGGCCGAAGCTGTCGCCGCCGTAGTAGCCCCAGTCGCTGGCCTCGATCGACTGGGCCTGCAGCCGCCCGCCGGCGCCGAGCGACAGCGCCGCGAGCGCCGCGAGCGCCGCCAGCGCGGCGGCGCGTGCGCGGCTCGCGGGGGCGGGGTCGATGCCTGCGCTGGCGGCGGGATCGCTCATGGGCTGATTATCCGCGAGGCCGTACGCTGAGCGCGAGACGTAAGCGCGTACGCGCCCGGCTGCTGGTATTCTTGACCCGTGAGTTCAACACGGGCGGGTCTCCCTCGGCGCGAGGGATTGAGGTTGCTTCTCGCACTCCAGTGTCTCGCGGTCGCGGTCGTCGCGCATCCGCAGACACCTCCGCCCGGTCCGCCCGCCGTCGCCGCCCCGGCGGCCGGCGCTGCTCCCGCGCAACGGCCGCGCATCGGCCTGGTGCTCTCCGGCGGCGGTGCCCGCGGTACCGCGCACGTCGGGGTGCTCAAGGTCCTCGAGGAGATGCACGTCCCGGTCGATGCCATCGCCGGCACCAGCATGGGTGCCGTGGTCGGCGGCTTGTATGCGAGCGGACTGAACGCCCGCGAGATCGAGAAGATCATGACCTCGCTCAACTGGCAGGAAGCCTTTCGCGACCGGCCGCCGCGCGAGGACCTGACGCTGCGGCGCAAGCAGGAAGACGAGAGTTTCCTGGTGAAGTTCCCGCTCGGAGTGCGCGGCCACCGGGTGGTGCTGCCCAAGGGTCTGATCGAGGGTCAGCGCCTGGGCCAGATGCTGCGCCAGCTGACGCTGCCGGTGGCGCGCATCACCGACTTCGACGAGTTGCCGACGCCGTTTCGCGCCGTGGCCACCAATCTCGAGAATGGCGAGGCGGTGGTGATAGGCGACGGCGATCTCACCAGCGCCATGCGTGCCAGCATGTCGGCGCCGGGCATCTTCGCGCCGGTCGAGCGGCGCGACCTGATGCTGGTCGACGGCGGCATCGCCGACAACATCCCGGTGGACATCGCGCGCGCGATGGGGGTGGATCTGGTCATCGTGGTGGACGTCGGCTCCCCCCTCCTGCCGCGCGCCAAGCTCGGCGACGTCACCGCGGTCTCCAACCAGATGCTGGCGATTCTCCTGCGCCGCAATGCCGAGGCACAGCTGGCGACTCTGACGCCGCGCGATGTGCTCATCTCGCCGGCGCTCGGCGATACCTCCTCGTTCGACTTCGGCGCGGTGAAGCGCGTCATCTCGATCGGCGAGGTGGCGGCCCGCGCCGCCGCCTCCCAGCTGGCGCCGCTCTCGGTGAGCGATGCCGAGATGCGCAGCTACCAGGCGCGCCGCGACGCCTTGCGACGCCCGCCACCCATCATCCAGTTCGTGCAGGCGGAGGGTGGGTCCGAGCAGTACTCGGCGGCGCTCGACCGGCTGTTCAGGGATCTCACCGGCAAGCCCCTCGACCCGGATGCGGTCGCGCGCCGGGTAACCGCCCTCTATGGCCTGGGAGGGCTCGATACGCTCGATTATCGCGTCGTAGGGCAGGAGAGCCGCTACGGGCTCGAGCTCGATGCGCGTCCGAGCTCCATGGGGCCCAACTATCTGCGCTTCGGCCTGAGTCTGCAGGACGACTTCGAGGGCAATGCAACCTACGACGCGGCGATGCGTTTCGTCATGTCCGACATCACCCGCAATGCGGGTGAGTGGGTGACCGACCTGCAGGTCGGCACCACGTCCCTGATCTCGACCGAGCTCTTTCTGCCGCTGGCGGAGTTCTCCGGGTGGTTCGTGATGCCGCACGTCTCGGATGCGGCGCGCGATCTCTATGTGCTCAACGGCCAGAGCCTCGAAGCCGAGTACCGCGTTCATACCTTCGACTACGGCAGCGACTTCGGCTACCAGCTCAGCAACTGGGGCGAGCTGCGTGCCGGGGTGCAGCGCCAGCAGGGTCACTACGTGCTCGAGATCGGCGACCCGAACGACCCCAATCTGCCGGTGCAGAGCTTCACGCCCTTCAACACGCGCAACTATTTCGTGCGCTTCACCTATGACAGGCTCGACGACGTCAACTTCCCGCACAGCGGCCAGCAGCTGACGCTGCAGTGGAGCGGCAACCGCAACGCCACCGGTCTCGGGCAGTATTCCGACCAGGTGACGGCGAGCTACCTCGGCGCCTACTCCTTCGGCCGCGACACCTTCTCCTTCTCCGCCGCCGGCGGTGCCACGCTGCAGGCGAACGTCACCGATCTCAACCTGCAGTTCCCGCTGGGCGGCTTCCTCAACCTCTCCGGCCTGCGTGCCAGCTCGCTGCTCGGCCCCGACTTCGGGATCGCACGCCTGCTCTACTACCGCCAGATCGGCCGCGGCGGTCCGGGATACTTCGACGTGCCGACCTACCTCGGGCTCTCGATCGAGGCCGGCAACGTCTGGCAGCACCGCAGTGACGCGAGCTTCTCCAACACGCGCAAGGATGCCAGCATCTTTCTCGGCATGGATACGCTCCTCGGTCCGCTGTACCTGGCCACCGGATTCGACCAGCACGGCAACGAGGCTTTCTACCTGTTCCTGGGACGCACGTTCTGAGCCAGTCGACTACAGCTGGCGGCGGTAGACGATGAATCCCGAGTTGGTGGCGAGCGTGTCGTAGAGCCGCCGCGCGGTCTGGTTGCTCTCGTGCGTCAGCCAGTAGACCCGCGCCGCTCCCGCGGCACGCGAGCGGGCTGCGACCTCTTCGATGAGGGCGCGGCCGATCCCCTGTCCGCGCGCGCTTTCGCCGGTATAGAGGTCCTGCAGGTACGAGATCAGCTCGATGTGAATCGTGCTGCGGTGGAAGAGGTAGTGCGTGAGCCCGAGCAGTCGGCCGTCGCGCTCCGCCACCAGTGCGTACACCGGTTCGTCGGGGTCGAGGAATCGCTGCCAGGTCGAGCGGGTGATCCCGGCGGGCAGGGCGGTCGGGCCGGAGCGGCCGTAGAACGCGTTGTACCCGTCCCACAGCGGCAGCCACTGCGCGAAGTCCGCCGGGGTGACGGGCCGGATCACGAGCGCGTCGGCAGCCTCACTCATGGGTCGCCCGTGGGAACGATCGCCGCGGTCTCGGCCATCAGGATCACCGTGCGCTCCGGGGCACGGGTCCGGTGCACCACGCCTTTCGGTACCACGAAGCCCTCGCGCGGCTTGAGCTCGATGGTGCGATCCTCGAGATCGATCAGGAAGCGTCCCTCGAGCACGAAGAAGAACTCGTCGTCCTTGTCGTGCTTGTGCCAATGGTACTCACCCGGCTGGAACACCCCCAGGCGGATCACCGAGTCGTTGACGCGGCAGAGCGTCTGGTTGTACCAGGCGTCGGTGCATCCCTCGATGAGCGCTGGCACGTCGACCACGCTGAGCGGCGGGAACTTGACGTCGAGGTGGGTGGCGTAGCGGTACTCGCTCATGAATATCTCCGTGGCGCGGCCTTTACTTCGCGCTGCACTGAAAGCTGACAGGAGGAGGGCGCATGCGGAAGGCTCCGGCCACTGTCAGTGAACCAGTTGCTTCACTACGCGCCCTGGAGGCCTCCATTTGGGCCTCAACTCCCGATGGTGAACCATTCGGTTCACCATCGCCGTTGAGGCTTCGTACAGGGCCACTTTCCGACGCGTGCGCGCAACACTGAACCGAATGGTTCACTGACACCCTGCGGTACCCTCCGAGTGCGGGTCGTTCGATGTTGCCAACGAACTATAGTCCGCGGCTTTCGGCGAGCTTCTCGATTTTCTTGAACACCAGCGCGGGCTTGTCGCCGGCGCGGGAGAACTCATGGCGGCGGCTCATCTCGGCCAGAGCCGCATCCCGCTCCGCCGGCGTCGGATACCAGTGCAGGCGCTGCCACTCCGGGCCGAGGAGCTTGCGGAACGGGTCACCGGGGGGCAGGCTCACCCGGATGCCGTAGGGGCGCAGCTTCTCGATCGGCGGTGTGGTCAGATTCTGCGGCTGGCTGATACCCATGCAGCCAAAGTTTAACATGGGGCTCCGCAGGGCTTGAGTCACTGCGCCTCAATCCCCACACTCCACGGCAAGGAGGCGTTCATGGCCCAGGCACGCAAACGATCGACCATCCCTTCGCAGCAGGAGGCGCTCCCGGGACGCGCCACGCCGCTGAAGATTCGCGAGACTCACTTCGTCAACGGCCATCGCACCGTGCCGCCGTTTCCGGCGGGACTGCAGGAGGCAATGTTCGCTCTCGGGTGTTTCTGGGGCGCCGAGCGCCTGTTCTGGGAGCTGCCGGGGGTGTATTCGACTGCGGTCGGTTACGCCGGAGGATCCACTCCCAACCCCACGTACGAGGAAGTCTGCACGGGGGAAACGGGGCACGCCGAGGTGGTGCGGGTCATCTACGATCCCAGGAAGATCGGCTACGACCAGCTGCTCAAGGCCTTCTGGGAATCGCACGATCCCACCCAGGGCATGCGTCAGGGGAATGACATCGGTACGCAATACCGCTCGGCGATCTACACGCGCGACGACTCGCAGCGTGCCGCAGCAGAGGAATCGCGCCGCATCTATCAGGGCGACCTGAGCGGCGCCGGACGCGGCTCGATCACCACCGAGGTACGCGACGCGCCGCCGTTCTTCTATGCCGAGGACTATCACCAGCAATACCTCGCGAAGAACCCGGATGGGTACTGCGGGATTGGCGGGTGCGGAGTGCCCTTCAAAGCCGCGGAGTTACAGATGGGGAAGAAGGCGTAGTTTCGACCCCATACTATGTCGCAGCATTCCGGATCGACTTCACCTGCACGCAAGTGGGGTAAGCGCTTCGCGATTCTGGCCCTGTGCATCGCCATCGTTGCCTGCGGGGCATATGCAGCGCGCAGAACATTGCTGCTGAACGTCGCGAGGATCGCGCTAAACCGCGACCCGGAGCTCGTAAAGCAGGAGCGCGAGGACACGTTGGCCGTAGTGTTTGGCCCGTTCTCGCCCGCATGGGTTGCCCCCCTGAAGAACGACATGAACGAGATCTGGGCAAGCGCGAAGGTACGAGGAGTCAATTACTACACGTTTGCCGGTCCGCAAAGCCTGTTGCACTCATTCAGCGAGCGGTCGGACCCCCTTTCGCCCTATTACCAGGCCTGGGTCGGTGCTTACGTGATCAGGGGTCCAGACGGATCCGCGCCTGCTGACCCCGAGGCGGTGGCCCGGGAGTTGACAACACTGGACCAGCGCTCATGGCTGGAAGCGATGGGGGATCCACACCCGCTCGCCGAGCTGGACGTGCTTAAGAATACCGGCACGATTTCAATCGATGGTCGCAGTTGGCCGCTGTGGCACATCACTTATCGAAGCCATTCGGATCTGTCGTCAGATCCTCGCAGTCAGCTCGCACGCCTGGTTGGAATGCCTTCAAAGGCTTCGTGGCCCGCAGGTTTGACGGCATTTCACGACGTGACGTTGGATGGCAACCTGGCGTGGGAAATCGATGCTCAACGGAAAGTAATGGTGCTCGTCTATGAGGTCTCCGCAAGCTATCCGGGGCAGCCCGCACTTTCGGATGACGCGCGCCATCGTCTTACCGATGAGATGCTTCGGATGATGAGTTCCGCAAGGCTGCACTCCGTACCGGAGTGACTGGCCTGCATGCGCTCCGGCAACGACGACAGTCACGCAGCCAGCTCGACCGCTCTCGCCTCGAGCAGGTCGATCAGCGTGCGCTCGACGTGACTACCGCCCACGCTGATGCGCTGATCTGCCGAGACAGACTGCAACGATTCGGCGGCCTGGGCGTACCGCCCCCTGGCAAATTGACCGACCGCATCGATCAGTCGCAATGACAGCCGCGTCTGCTCGCTCGGCTCCCTGACCGCAACGGCCGCCTTGCTTTGATCCAGCGAGGCGAGATCGCCGGCCGATGCCTGAATACCGGCAAGGTGCAGCGCGATGAACGGGTGCGACAGCATGGAGCCGAAGCGCTCCGACAAGGCAGAGACTGCAGCCGAGACCGGACGGGTCGTTCCGGTGCGCAGATATTCCCGCAGGAGAAAACCGCCGCAATCGGCCAGAGTCAGCACCGGACCGCAGCGCGTGGTTTCGGGTGCGGAATATCGCTCGTAGCGCCGCCACGCCTGTTCCGTCAAACCCAGCTGCCACTCCGCCAGCGCCAGGTGCCACTGCACGTGACCGTACATGGCGCCGCCCTCGGCCGACTCGCGGTGTTCGTTCAGCCAGTCACCCAGCAGGTCCAGCGACTCTTCGGGCTTGCCCTGGTCGTGCAATACATGCGCGTAGCTGTGAATAACGTAGGGCGCCTGTGGCCGCTGCCGCAGGGCCCGCTCGACCAGTGCCCGACCACGGCTGCGATCGCCGGCCTCACTGGCCGCAAACCCCAGACGCGCCAGACACGCCCAATCATCCTGGAGCCGGGAATCGACCGCTTCCATGATATCGAGTACGCGCTCGAGCTTGCGCGCACCGCCGTAGAAGATCAGATAGCCACAAAGTTGCGAGATGACCAGCAGGTCACCGGGATGGCCGGCGATGTAGGCCTCGGTCGCTGCAAGGTTGGAATAAGGATCATCGAGCAGGGCAAAGAGCGCGACGATGTGCGCACGCTCCCAGGGCAGCGCGGCTTCTGCCGCCGCGAGCGCCCGCTCCCTGAAGACATCGGCGTCCGCTGACCTCGCGTCCCTGGCGAGCAGATACCGTGCGGCGAGGGCCACCGCGAGATTGCCGTCGAGCGCCAAAGCCCGATCGAGGGCCTCCGCCGCCCCCGTCTCGGAGCCCAGGATGCGATCGACAGCCTGCTGATACTGCTGCGCAGCCTCAGGACTGCCGGTCGTCAGGGATTGGCCCGTACGCGGGTCAATCATCAATAGATCGTGTAGTCGATACGTCCGTAGACGAATCGCCCGCGCGGGTCGCCGTAGGAGAGGTCGTAGCCGCCGACGAAGTTGTTGGCGGAGGCCGCGTAGTTGGCGTACGGCGGGTCCTTGTCGAAGACGTTGCGGGCGCCGACGCTGAACCTGAACGCCTTCAGGCCGCTCCACGACAACTGCACGTCGGCCGTCTCATAAGGGGAGACGTACCGTGGCACCTGCGTGACCGACGACGGTATGTCGTGATAGCGCTTCTGGTAGTTCTCCGTGAACGAGAATTCCCAGGCGCCGATGTCGTACAGGGCGGTCGCGTTGGCGCGGAATCGTGAGATGACGCCGCCGATGCCATTCACTCCCCGGTCGACCTGGGAGGTGAAGCTGCCGTCGAAGTTCTGGGTGGCGTACTTGTAGAAATAGGTCCCATTGGCAAGCAGGGTAATCCGGCCGCCGCGCTCGCCCAGGTTCACCGCATACCTGGCGCTGGCATCGGCGCCGCTGACGTCGGTCTTGAACAGGTTGGCGTTCGTCTGGCTGATCGAGACGATGTTGCCGTTTGCATCGCGGGTGACGAGGCCGGCGAACTCCGTCGCCGTCTGTGCATTCAGCAGGATTGCCGTATAACTCAGGCCGCCGACCACGATCTGGTTCCTGAGAAAGATCCAGAACGAGTCCACCGTGAAGTTCAGGTCGGGCGTGGGCTGGAAGATGAGCCCGAGGGTGTACTCCTTGGACTTTTCCGGTTTCAGGTCAGGGTTGCCCCCGGTCACGGTCGTGAACTGAAAGCTGCAGGCCGGATTGTTGGGATCGAACACCGGGCACTTGATCGGATCGCGGGTGCCGTTGGAGGTGACACTGGTCGCCTGGGAGGCGTACAGGTCGGTGAGCGAAGGTGCCCGGAAGCCGGTGCCGGCGGCTCCACGGAACAGCAGCCAGTTCACGGGTTGCCAGCGCAATGAAACCTTTGGATTTACGGTGTTGCCGATATTCTGATAGTTGTCGTAGCGCACCGCTGCATCCGCCTCGAGTCCGGTCAGCAGGTCGGCATTCAGCTCGACGAAAGCGGACTCGACGTTCCTCGAGGCATTCTCCGGCAGCTGATTGCCGCCCTGTCCGGCGATGTCGCCGGTCTGGACCGCGGCGGCCGGATCGTACTCGAAGCTTTCGTGGCGGAACTCGGCGCCCACTGCGGCACTCAGTTTGCCCGCGGGCAGCGGCATTATTTCCCGGCTCGCCGTGCCGGCGAGGCTGGTGAGCGAAGTCCAGCTCGCGAAGTCCTGTCCCTTGAACTCTGTGGCCTTGGCGGCCGCGAGGGCCGCCGGGTCGGCGGTCGGCCCGAAGGGGTTGATCGTGCCCGTATCGAGGAGCGGCATGATCAGGGAGTACTGCGGATAGCCCGATTCCAGATCCTCGTGCACCCACACCTTGTTCCAGAGGAGCGAGGCGTCGTAGTCCCAGCCGAAGCTGCTTCCCCTGGCTCCGGCCACTGCGCGGAAGGTTTCCGCGGTATCGAGCGTCTCGCGAGGGCCGTTGGCAAAATCGCGGTAGATCAGGTTCAGGGGGTTCCCAGCCTGGCCGTTGGCCGCGGCGAAGGCTGCCGGGTAGTAGGGGCTGGTCGGCGGAAGCAGGAAGGCTCCCTCGCCCGGCACGACGGCCGGGTTGTGGTAGTTCGGGTACTGCGTTGCCAGCAGGTTCGCGAGGTAGGCGACGTACGGATTGCCGGGCAGCAGCGGGTTCCCGAACGACAGCGGCACCGGCTGGACGAAGGTGGTCGTCTTGGTTTGTGCGTAGCTGGCCTCGCCGTACAGCTGACTCTTGTCCGAAAGGGCCTGCGTACCGGTCAGATAGAAATTGATCTTCTGTTCCAGGGGCTGGAGGCTATCGAACTTCGAGTTGTCGAAGCGGCACTGCCTGGTGAAGTTGGCGTCGAACAGCGAGTCCGGCCCGCAATTCGGAGTGTTGGGATTGCGCGTGCCCAGGCCGGGGACCGCGACGTTCGCCGGGAAGGCGAAGGATGAGGTCACGTCGTTCCCGTAGGCCGGTGAATAGCGCTGCGCAAAGGCCCGCGATGCGCCGATGATCGGCTGCATGTGGTCGAAATTGACGCCGAGCGCGACGTTATAGCGGTCCGACTGCAGATCGCCGTGTCCGATGTAGCCGTTGACGTTCTCCTCGGTGCCGCCGCCCTTGCGACTCGGTGCGCCCGCGTAGGCGCTGACCTGCGCTCCCTGGAGGTCCTTCTTCAGGATGAAATTGACCACGCCGGCGATGGCATCGCTCCCGTAGATCGCCGAGGCGCCGTCTTTCAGAATCTCCACGCGCTCGACCATGGCGATGGGGATCGAGCTGATGTCGACCGAATTGCCGGCGGTCCCGATGGAGCCGCCGCCATAGGGAGCCGAGCGCCGGCCGTTGATCAGGACCAGCGTGCGCGCGCTGTCGAGGCCGCGCAGCGAGATCGTGGAGATGGCGCCGGTCTGGAAGCCCGTGGCCTGCGCGGCATTGGTGAGCCCGGAGCTGCTGGCCGCGCTGATCTGCTGGAACAGCTCTTCCGCGGTCGTGGCGCCGGTCCTGGCAATGTCCTCGGATTTCAGCACCTGCACCGGCAGCGACGTCTCGGCGTTGATGCCCTTGATCGAAGTGCCGGTGACGACGATCTCCTGGAGGGAGGCGGCGGCCGGCTCGGCCGGGGCCGACTGCGCGTGGGCGCTGTCCGGTCGCACTGCGAAAGCCAAGCCCAAGCCGGCGAGGGCGGCGAGCGCCCTGAACGACCATCCAGGATTAACGACCGTGTCTGCATTCATTGTTGGAACTCCCTCCGACCGGCCGGCATTGTGGATAAGCCCGGGGGTTCTTACGAGCCGGCTTGCTGATTCTTACGTTCCCGGGCGCGCGCTATTTCGCGCCATCGGATGCGCAGATGTCCAGAGGAGAATGCCTGCGGATGCGGCCGGGGCGGCTTTGCGGGGAATTTTCGGCCGCCCGAGGTACTATCGCCGGCAACAAGAACGGGCCAGGAGCCCCGCCTTACCCCGGAGGATGGACATGCACTTGTCTCTTTTTGACGCATGGCAGGGCAGATTCGCGCGCGGCGCCCTCACGCTGACGGCGCTCATCGGCTGCGCTATGTGCGCGCAGGCTGCGGCGCCCACGGCGGCTGCCGGCCCATCGGTGGACGAGAGTCTGTTCAAGGCGCTGCAGTGGCGCTGCATCGGGCCTTATCGCGGCGGCCGGGCGCTCGCGGTCAGCGGCATCCCCGGGGATGCCCACACGTTCTTCTTCGGGGCGGTTGCCGGCGGGGTGTGGAAGACGACGGACGGCGGCGCTACCTGGCAGCCGCTCACCGACGGCACGCCCATCTCCTCGGTGGGGGCCCTCGCCATCGCACCCTCCAACCCGAGCGTCATCTACGTCGGTACGGGCGAGGCGGCGCCGCGCGGCAACATGACCTATGGGGATGGGGTCTATAAGTCGGTCGACGGCGGCCAGACCTGGAGCCACCTCGGCCTCGAGGACACCCGCCAGATCGGCGCGCTGATCGTCGACCCGAAGAACGCCGACATCGTGCTGGTCGCCGCGCTCGGACATGCCTTCGGCCCCAACCGCGAGCGCGGTGTCTATCGCAGCACCGACGGCGGGCGCACGTGGACCCAGGTGCTCTATCGGGACGAGCAGACCGGCGCCATCGACGTCACGTTCGATCCCAACGACTCGCACATCGTCTATGCGGCACTCTGGCAGGCACGCCGGCTGCCGTGGAATTTCTCCAGCGGCGGACCCGGCAGCGGACTCTACCGCTCCACCGACGGGGGCGTGAGCTGGACGCGGCTCACCGGCAACGGGCTGCCGGCGGGAATTCTCGGCCGCATCCACGTTTCCGTTTCGGCAGCCGACTCGAAGCGCGTCTACGCCATGATCGAGGCGCAGCAGGGAGGGCTCTACCGCTCGGACGACGCGGGCGCCCACTGGCAGCGCATCAACGACGACGGCCGCCTGACGCAGCGCGCCTGGTACTTCTCCACGGTGCTCGCCGACCCGAAGAACGTCGACACCGTTTATGCGGAGAACACCGGCCTGTTTCGCTCGACCGACGGCGGTCGCAGCTTCAATCTGCTGCCGGCGAGGCACGGCGACCATCACGGGATCTGGATCGATCCCGTGCATCCCGACCACATCATCGAGGCGAGCGATGGGGGCGCCTCGATCTCCTTCGACCAGGGGAAGAGCTGGAGCACACAGAACAACCAGCCCACGGCGCAGTTCTATCACGTCTCGGTCGACAATCGCTTCCCGTACTACGTCTACGGTGCGCAGCAGGACAACACCAGCGTCGCGATTGCGAGCATGGACGATGAGGGCGCGATCGTCGAGCGCGACTGGTACAGCACCCGCGGTGGCGAGAGCGGCTTCCAGCTTGCGGACCCGCGCGACGCCGCCATCGTCTATGGTACCGCGGAGAACTTCATCGATCGCTTCGACATGCACAACATGCAGACCCAGGTGATCTCCGCCTGGCCGATCGATGCCTCGGGTCACGCCGCCAGCGATCTCGAGCATCGCTTCAACTGGACATCGCCCCTCGCCATGTCGCCGTTCGATCCGGACACTCTCTATTACGGCATGGAGCGGCTGTACAAGACGACCAACGACGGCGGCAGCTGGAGCGCGATCAGCACCGACCTGACGCGCAACGACAAGTCCAGGCAGCAGGCCTCGGGCGGCCCCATCACCAAGGACATCACCAGCGTTGAGTACTACGACACCATCTTCGCGGTCGCGGAGTCGCCGCTGCGGCGGGGGATGATCTGGGTAGGAACCGACGACGGCCTGATCCAGCTGACGCACGATGGCGGCGGCGCGTGGGCCAACGTCACGCCGCGCGAGATGCCGCAGTGGAGCACGGTGAGCATGATCGAGCCGTCGCGCTACGACGCCGATACGGCGTACGCCGCCATCGATCGCCACAAGCTCGACGATCTCAAGCCCTACATCTACATGACGACCACCGGGGGCCGGACGTGGACGCGCATCGACGCGGGGCTCCCCGAAGGATCGTTCGTGCACGCGGTGCGCGAGGACAGCGTGCGGCGCGAGCTCCTCTATGCGGCCACTGAGACCGGAGTCTTCGTCTCCTTCGATACGGGACGGCACTGGCAACCCCTGAAGTTGAATCTCCCCCGTACTCCGGTTCACGACCTGGTGGTGAAAGGGGACGACCTGGTCATCGCCACCCACGGGCGCTCCTTCTGGATCCTCGACGATGTCGCGCCGCTGCGCGAGGTCGCGGCAGCGGCGGCGGCCAGGTCCGCCTACCTGTACAAGCCGGAGGTCGGCTATCGCCTCTACTATCCTGACCAGGTCGACGCGCGTCCGCCGTCGGGTCAGAACCCGCCTGCCGGCGTGCTGATCGATTACTACCTGCCGGCGCAACCCAGCGGCGCGTTGCAGCTCGATATCCTCGATGCCTCGGGCGCCGTGGTGCGCCACTTGAGCAGCGAGACGAGCGGTGCGGGCGAGCAGCCGCCCGAGTGGCCGGACCAGGTGCACCCGATGAAGACGCTGCCGGCGGGGCGCGGCATGAACCGCTTCGTCTGGGACCTGCGTTACGACGACCCGGTGCAGATTCCGGATGCCTTCTACGCAGGCCTGCCGCCGCGCGGGCCACTGGTGCTGCCGGGTGCCTACACGGTGAGGCTCAGTTACGGCGGGCAGACGCAGACTGCGCCGCTCACCATTCGGCCCGATCCGCGCGACCGCGGTTCGCTCTCGGGCCTGCAGCAGAAGTTCGCCCTCTCGATGGAGGTGTATCGCGACCAGGACGCGCTGCATCGCGCGGTCAACGACATCCGCGCAGTGAAGAGCGCAGTCGGCGCGGCGGGCGCGGCCGCCGATCAGGAGCTGCTCAAGCGGGCCTCGCAGATCGAACGGCAGCTGATGCAGGTCGACATCAAGGGCTCTGAAGCCAATCTCAACTACCCCGGAATGCTCAACGAGCAGATCTACTCCTTCGCCGGCCTGCTCGATGACGCCGACACGGCGCCCAATGCGCAGGAGCTCGAGCTGTACGCCGAGTTCCACGCCCGGCTCGCGCAGCAGCTCACCGCCTGGGGTGCGCTCAAGAGCACCCGGGTCGCGGCGTTCTGCGCGCGTGCCCCGAAGGCGAAGGGGGCCTGTCCCTGAGAGCAACTAGAAGTTACGCCGCCGCGGCGCAGGCGGCGTGTACTGATAGAGCCAGGTCTCGGTGAGCGGCTGTCCGTCGAAGGCCAGGTAGAGCCGCAGGTCGATCGGCTCGGTGCTCGGGTCGGTCGGGGCCAGGTCGAACATCGCCCGCCAGCCGTTCAGCGGGCGCAGCGGACGGGCGGAGGCGATCTCGATCCGCCCGCGCGAGGCATGGATGACGGGCACCACGCGGGCGGCGTCCGTGAGCAGCGGCAGGTTGCCGCCGAAGAAGTCCACGACGAACCGCCAGGAGAAATGCGTGCGTGCCTGGCCGACGACGCCGCCGATGCCGGTGCGCGTGGCACCGGTGGTGGCGAGCGGCGTGGCGATCGGATTCGAGCGGCACCAGTAGAGCCGGTAGCCGAACAGCAGCTCCGTGCCGCGCTGCGGCTTGTCCGCCGGATTCCAGAACGCGACGATGTTGTCCAGCGTCTCATCGTGTGTCGGGATCTCGACCAGCATCACCGCGCCCTTGCCCCAGTTGCTCTTGGGCTCGACCCATACCGAGGGACGCTTCTCGTAGAAAACGCCGTCGTCCTGGTAGGCGACGAAGCTGCGCTCGCGCTGCATCAGGCCGAAGCCGCGCGGACCGTTGTCGAGGAAGCTGTTCACCCGCACGGCGCCCGGATTGATCAGCGGACGCCAGATCCATTCGCCCGAGCCTGTCAGGATCTGCAGACCGTCTGAATCGTGGATCTCGGGACGCCAGTCCTGCGAGATGTCCTTCTGGTTCTTGCCGGCGAAGAACATGCTGGTCCCCGGGGCAATGCCGATGCGCTCGATCGCCTGCCGCGGGTAGAGTGCCGCATCCACATCCATGAGGAGCGTGTCGGCGACGCGCAGGATGAAGCGATACGCGCCGCTCACGCTCGGCGAATCCAGCAGCGCGTAAATGGTCAGATCGCTCGAGTCCTTCGGCGGACGCTCGAGATAGAAGGCGACGAAGTCCGGAAACTCCTCGGTCACCGGCATCCCGGTATCGATCGCCAGCCCGCGATGCGACATGCCGTACTGCAGATCGCCGTCGATCGCCCGGAAATAAGAGGCGCCCTGGAACACCGCGCAATCCCGCACCCAGTCGGTATCGTAGAAGATGCGCAAGCCGCCGAAGCCGAGTGTCGGCGGCAGCTCGCCGGGATTCAGCCCCGCGTGGCTGTAGTCCCACATGGCGGGATCGTAGGCGATCTCCTGTGCGCCGCCGTCCTCCACCGCGTACATGCGCACCGGCTTGACGATGCGCATGCCCAGATGTGCGAAGCGGATCTGGTAGCGCAGGCCCAGGTCGCGCCACAGCGAATGCTCGTCCCGGTAGCGGATGGCTTCCCAGTGATCCCAGTCGAGGCGCGCCAGCGCCGGAGGGAGCTTGTCGGGCGGGGGCTTGTACGGCTGGCTGCTGAGCGTGCGTGCGATTCCCTTCAGGCGTGCGTAGTCGAAGGGCTCACGTGTTCCAAGCCGCTTGAGTGGGTGCGCGGGTGCGCCCGCTGACGGCAGCCAAGCTCCCGCTGCCGTGACGGACAGCGCCGCGACACTTCCTTGCAGAAATTGGCGCCTGGACATCGGTCAAATTCCTTTCTGGCCGGCGGCGACGGCAAGCCGCACCGGCAAAGGTACCATCATCAACGGCCGCCGCAGAGCATTTGTTGAAGTCGTGCGCACATCGTATATAACAGGCAGTCAACCGCGGGAGCCTCCATGAGAATTCCAAGCTTCGCGATCGCCGTGGCCGTGATCTCGACTGTCCTCATGCAGACGGCCGACGCGGCGCACAAGGACGCGAGGGTCTACGCGGCTGCGCAGGCGGCGCGCACCACGGAGCTGCAGCTGCTCGGGCAGGTGGTGAACATCGACTCCGGCACCGGCGACGTTGCCGGCGGGCGCAAGGTGGCGGCCGCACTCATCCCGCACCTCAAGGCTCTCGGGATGACGGTCGAGTCGGTTCCGGGCGAGGAGGACGGTCTTGCGGAAAACACCGTGGCGACCCTCGCTGGCCGCGGCAAGGCGCGCATTCTGCTGATCGGGCACATCGACACCGTGTTCGAGCCCGGCACGGCGCAGCGCCGGCCCTTTCGCACCGATGACAAGCGCGCCTATGGCCCGGGCGTGTCCGATGAGAAGGGTGGCGTGATCGAGGGCATCTGCGCGCTGCAGATCCTTCACGAGCTCGCCTTCACGGACTTCGAGAAGATCGTCTTTCTGATGGAGAGCTCCGAGGAGCGCGGCTCGCCGGGGACGCGGGCGCTGATCGGCAGGCTCCTCAAGGATGCGGACGTCGAGCTCAACCTGGAGCCGGGCGATCTTCCCGACACCCTCACCGTATGGCGCAAGGGCTCGACCACCTTTCGCATCGACGTCAAAGGCCGGGCGGCGCATGCCGGGGTAGCGCCGCAGGACGGACGCAATGCCGCGCTCGAGCTGATTCATCAGATCTCGGGCCTGGAGACCTTTCCCAAATCCGGCGACGGTCTCACCGTGAATCTCACGGTCATGCACGCCGGTACGCGCGGCAACATCATTCCCGAAGACGCCTGGGCGCTGGTGAACGTGCGCGTGCGCGACAAGGCCGACTTCGGCCGCGTCGAGCAGGTGCTGCGCAGGAATGCAGCGACCACGGTGATTCCCGACACCCGGGTGACGCTGAGCGGTGGAGAGGGTTTCCCGCCGCTGCAAAGCAACCCGGCAACCGACAGGCTTGCGGCACGCGCGCAGCGCATATACGCCGGCATCGGCCGCACGCTGGCGGCGGGCGGTAACGGCGGCGCATCCGAGTCGGCGCTCGCGGCGGATGCGGGGGTCGCCGCTCTCGACGGTCTCGGTCCCATAGGCGGCGGATTTCACTCCGACCAGGAGTTTCTCGAGCTGGATTCGCTCACGCCCCGGCTCTACCTGCTGACCATGTTGCTCATGGACCTCGGGAAGAATCCGCCGCACTGACGGTCTCCGGGAGAAACAGCGTGCCGACGATGACGGTCACCGCCACGACGATCACGAGGTACCAGAGCCCCGAGTAGATGTCTCCCGTGATCGCCACCAGCGCGAAGGCCACGGCCGGCTGGAACCCGCCGAACCAGCCGGCGCCGATGTGATAGGGGACCGAGAGGGAGGTGTAGCGGATCCGCGCCGGGAAGAGCTCGACCAGCCATGCGGCCATCGGGCCGGTGGCGAGCGTGACGTACACCATCCATATGAAGAGTATGAGGAGCAGCATCGGGACGTCGATGCGCGCCGGATCGGCTCGCGACGGATAGCCGGCGGCGCGCAGTGCGCGGTTCAGCTCCGCGGTGAACGCCTCGTTTTCCTTCCTGAGTCGCTGCGATGCAAGCCCTGTCCCCGAGAAGGCAGGCACCTCGGCGGCAGCTGCGCCCGGGTTGCCGACGCGCACCGTTGCCATGCTCGCGCCGGCCGTGATCTCGGTGGCGTAGGGGATGCCGGTCCTGGCGAGCGCTGCGCGGGCGATGTCGCACGACCTGACGGGCGCCCTTTGCCCGATGGGATCGAACTGCAGGCCGCAGTCGCCGCGCGCGGCGAGAACCGTGACCGGCGCGCGCCGTGCAGCCTCGGCGATCGCCGGGTTCGCGAAATGGGTGATGGCGTGATAGAGCGGGAAGCAGGTTGCGGCGCACAGCGCCATCCCGCCCAAAATGACCTTCTTGCGGCCGACCCGGTCCGAGAGCCGTCCGAACACCAGATACAAAGGAGTGCCGGCCACCAACACGGCCGCGAGCAGCAGGTTTGCCGTCTGCGCCTCGACCTTGAGCACCTGGGTCAGAAAATACAGCGGGTACAGCTGTCCGGCGTACCACAGGACGTTCATGCCGGCGGTCGCCCCGAACAACACCGCGACAATGCGCTTGAGGTTTGCGCGGTCGCCGAACGCGTCGCGAATGGGCGCCCGGGAGCGCCCACCCTCGGCCAGCAGCTGCTGAAACACGGGCGATTCGGCCAGCCGCAGGCGGATATAGACGGAGATCACCAGCAGCACGGTCGAGAGCAGGAACGGGATCCGCCAGCCCCAGACCTCGAAGTCGGCGCCGAGCGCTGCGCGGCAGAGCATGATCACCACCAGGCTCAACAGCAGCGCCAGCGAAGACGTTATCTGGATCCAGCTCGTGTAGCGGCCGCGCTTTCCCGCCGGCGCATGCTCGGCCACGTAGATCGCAGCACCGCCGTATTCCCCGCCGATGGCGAGGCCCTGCAGCATGCGCAAGGCGACCAGGGCCAGCGGCGCGGCAATGCCCGCCGTGCGGTAGGTCGGCAGCACGCCCACCAGCGTGGTGGCGGTTCCCATGATGATGATCGTGGTCAGGAACGTCTTCTTGCGCCCGATGAGATCACCGAGCCGCCCGAACATCAGTGCGCCGAAGGGCCGCACCACGAAGCCGGCGGCGAAGGTGAGCAGGGCGAAGATGAAGGCGGTGGCCTCGGTGACACCCGTGAAGAACTGCTTCGAGATGACGCCGGCGAGGGAGCCGTAGAGAAAGAAGTCATACCACTCGAAGCCGGTGCCGAGCGCCGCGCCGACGATCACGCGGGCGTGCGGTGTCTCGAGCGGAGGGATTGCCGGCTGTGCGCTCGACATGCTCACCTGCGGTGGCGCTGCTTCTGACGTCAGCGCTTGGCGCGATTGTAGCAACCTTGCGAGTCGCCTGTTTTGGTGGTCCACTCGCGACATCGTGAGCAGCGTCGCCCACTGGGAGAACATCTATCGCACCAGGTCCGCGGACCAGCTCAGCTGGTATCGCCCGCACCTGGAGACCTCGCTCCGGCTCATCGGGGAGAGTCAGCCGGATCGCGACGGCCGGATCATCGACGTGGGCGGCGGCGAGTCCACGCTCGTGGATGACCTGCTGTCGGCGGGTTACAGCCACGTCGAGGTGCTGGACCTGTCCGCGACGGCGCTGGAATTCTGCCGGCGGCGCCTGGGCGAGGACGCGGCACGGGTGCGCTGGCATTGCGGCGACGTCACGCGCTACGCGTTCGAGCCCGCGTCATTCGACCTGTGGCACGACCGCGCCGTTTTTCACTTCCTGACGGGCTCCGCAGAGCGCGCGGCGTACCTGCGGCAGGTGGCTCACTCCGTCAAGCCCGGCGGCCACGTGATCGTCGCGACCTTCGGCCCCGAGGGACCGACGCGTTGCAGCGGGCTGCCCGTCAGGCGCTACGGCGCGCAACAGCTGCACGACGAGTTCGGCGCGCAGTTCGAGCTCATCGAGCAGGTGGTCGAGAGGCATCCGACCCCGGGGGGAGTCATGCAGCAGTTCATCTACTGTCTTTGCAGGTTCGCGCCGCAGGCGGGGCATCGATGACGCCCGAGATGCGCGCCTTCGAATACGCGTTGGGACTGTATTCGGTCCTGATCGGCCTGGCGATTGCCGACATTGCCACCAGCTTCCATCGCCTGGCGCGCAGCAACGTAGCCGTACGCTGGGACCCGCTGGCGGTGCTGGCAGCCGTGTTTGCACTGCTGCTGGCAATCGGCATGTGGTTCGATCTCTGGGGCGTGCGCAACGTGGCGGCGGCGCGCCAGTTTCTCTTCTATCTCGTCATCGTGGCCGAGCTGTTCCTCATCTTCCTGATCGCCGCGGCCAGCCTGCCCGATACTGCGGAGAGCGACCTGCGCGAATTCTATTCCCGCAACCGGCGCTACTTCTGGGCGCTGGTGGCTTTGTTTCAGATTGGCTACGTCGCGCTCGGGCTGTACTTCGCCGGCGGGGAGCTGCGCCGGGCGCCGCCTTACTTTCGCATCGTGTTCGCCGTGCAGATGAGCATCCTGGTGCTCGTGCCCCTGGCGCTTGCCTGCCTGAGGAGCCGCGCCATCCATTACGCCGGACTCGCTCTGCTGCTCGGGACGCTTGCCTGGCACTATTCGGTTTACTCGATCAATTGACTGCGGGAGCTGATGCATGAGCGCGCGGGTGGCGCTGGTGACCGGCGGCGGTCGCGGCATCGGGCGCGAGGCGGCGCTGCTGCTCGCCGCCGCGGGCGCGCGGGTGATGATCGTGTCGCGCACCGCAACGGAGCTGGCGCAAGTGGGTCTCGATTACGTGGTCGCGGATCTCGGCACGCCCGCCGGCTGCGCCCTGGCGGTGGCCGAGACCGAGCGACGCCTGGGGCCGATCGAGCTGCTGGTCGTGAACCACGGCATCGGCTCGGCGCATGAGAAGCTCGTGTGGGAACAGGACCCGCAGGTCTGGCGCGAGACGCTGCGGGTGAACCTCGACGCTCCCTTCGAGCTGGCGCGGCTCACCGTCGGTGGCATGTGCCGGCGCGGCTTCGGCCGCGTGGTCTTCACCAGCTCGACGGCCGGGGAGAAAGCCGAGCGCTCCGGCAGTGCTTACACCGCATCCAAGCACGGCGTCATCGGGCTGGCGCGCGCCATCGCCCAGGATGCCGGGCCGCATGGCGTGACCTCCAACGCCGTGCTGCCCGGTTGGGTGCGCACCGCCATGGCGGAACGCTCGGCGCAAACCGAGGCCGGGCGGCGTGGCGTGACGGTCGAGCAGGTATGGCGCGAGCGCGCCGCCATCTATCCGCAGAACCGCGTGCTCGAGCCGCGCGAAGTCGCGCAGGTGATCGCCTTCCTGTGCAGCGACGCCGCCGGCGGCGTGAACGGCGAAGCGATCACGGTGGCGCTCGGCGGGATCTGGTAGAGGCATCGAGGAGATCAGCATGGAGACTCGTCCCCCTGTTCCCCCGTTCACCGTCGAGAGCGCCACCAGGAAAGTCCGCGGCGCCGAGGACGCCTGGAACAGCCGCGACCCGGACCGGGTCGTGCAGGTCTACACGGCGGACACGCAGTGGCGCAACCGCAGCGAGTTTCCCGTGGGGCGCGAGCAGGTGCGCGCCTTCCTCGAGCGCAAGTGGGCGAGGGAGCTCGACTACCGGCTCATCAAGGAGCTCTGGGCGTGCGCCGGCAACCGCATCGCCGTGCGCTTCGCCTACGAATGGCACGACGACTCGGGCAACTGGTTCCGCAGCTACGGCAACGAGAACTGGGAGTTCACCGAGCAAGGCCTGATGCGCCGCCGCTTTGCGAGTATCAACGATCTGCCGATCACGGAGGCGGAGCGCAAGTATCGCTGGCCGCTGGGCCGGCGCCCGGACGATCATCCGGGACTCTCCGACCTCGGCCTGTGAGGGCCGCGAGCCGCCTTCTACACCGGGCCGGCGAGGGCGTGCAGGAGCGCCGCCGTGTCGGTGAAGCGCTGCGCTTCGGCGTGACTGCGATCGAGCGCCGCCTGCAGCTGCCGCCGCTGCGCATCGAGCAGTGAGTATTCGCTGATGCCGCCCGCATCGAAGCGCTGCCGGGCGACGCTGTAGCTGCCGGCCGACTGCTCGGACGCCGCATCCCGCGCCTGCAGCGCGAGCGCATCGCCCTCGAGGATTCTCAGGCAATCGGCGACCTGCTGGAGAGATCCGAGTACCGCCTGCTCGTAGGCCTGGGCGGCAGCATCGTAGGCGGCGGCTGCCGAGCGCCGCTTCGCGCGCAGCTCGCCGGCGTGGAAGATCGGCTGCAGGAGCCGGGCACCGATGCTCCAGACATTGAAGCTGTCGGCGAGCGTCGCGGCGCTGGTGGCATCGGACCCGGCGCTCCCCGACAGCGTCAGGGTCGGGAACAGGCTGGCGGTCGCCACGCCCACGCGGGCGCCCGCCTCATGCCAGAGCGCCTCCGAGGCGCGCACGTCCGGGCGCCGCCGCACCAGCTCGGACGGCAGGGTCAGGGGCAGCTCGGCGGGAAGATGCAGATCGGAGAGGCTGAAGCGCGGGACGGCGGCTTCCGCGGGAGGCTGGCCCGTATAGACCGCGAGCTGATGATCGACCTGCTGCCGCGTGGCCTCGAGCAGCGGCAGCGTGGCGCGCAGCTGCGCGAGCGCACTGCGCTGGTTCTCGAGGTCCTCGAGCGCGATGCCGCCGGCCTGATAGCGCTCCTCGCTGATGGCGAGCTGCCGGTCCCCGGCGGCGAGCAGCTGTTGCGTGTAATCGACCTCGGCCTGCAGGTCCGCCTGGCGTATCGCGGCGGCGACCACATTGGCGGCCAGCGTCAGCTCCGCGGCCTGAGACTCGTACGACTGATATTCCGACTGGGCGCGCGCGCCCTCCAGCAGCCGACGGTTGACGCCGAACAGGTCGAGCGTATAGGAGACGTTCACCTGGGCGTTGTAGAGCGTGAAGGGGGCGGCGGAGGGGACGTTGGGGATGCCGAATGCGGCGGGGTCGACCTTCTGGCGCGTCACGCCGAGCTGGGCGTCGGCGCCCGGATAGAGCGTGCCGCGGGCCTGCGCGCTGAAGTCCGCTTCCGCCTGGCGCAGCCGGGCACGCGCCTCGAGCACCGTCGGGCTGTGCGCCAGCGCCTGTGCCACCAGCGCATTCAGCGACGCGCATCGAAACGACTCCCACCAGCGGGCCGGTGCGGCCGCGCCGCTGACGAAGCGCTGGGCCTCACCCGCCTCGCCGCCGGCCGCGGCGGTCGCCGCCGGCTGCTCGCCCGCCGTGTAGCGGCCGGTGTCCGGCGCGCCCGGGCGCTGGACGCTGGGGCCCATGGCGCAGGAGGAGAGCAGACTTCCCAGGATGACGAGAGCGCAGTGGCGGGCGTGCATGGCAAACCTCAGTCGAGCGTGCGGCGGTAGAAGCGCACCGCCACGAACAACACGAGAAACATGAAGATTCCGATCGGCCACATATCGGTCCAGAGATCCGTCAGGCCGTTACCCTTGAGCAGGATCCCGCGGATCAGGCGGTTGAAATGCGTGAGCGGCAGGAGCTCCCCGAGCCAGCGCGCCCAGCGCGGCATGCCCTGGAATGGAAACATGAAGCCCGAGAGCAGGATGTTCGGCAGAAAATAGAACATGGTGAGCTGCATCGCCTGCAGCTGATTCTGCGCCAGCGAGGACAGCGAGATCCCCACGGTGAGATTCGCCGCAATGAACAGCAGCGCGGCAACATACAGCGTGAGCAGGCTCCCCTCGAAGGGCACGTGAAACATCACCCAGGCGGCCAGCAGGATGATCGTGGTCTGGATCAGCCCGATGAGGATGTACGGGATGATCTTGCCGCTCATGACCTCGAGCGGCGTCACGGGCATCGCCAGCAGATTCTCCATCGTGCCGCGCTCGCGCTCGCGCGTCATCGCCAACCCCGTCATCAGCACCAGCGTCATGCTGAGAATCACCCCAATGATGCCCGGGACGATGTTGTATTGCGTGATGCCTTCGGGGTTGTAGAGATTGTGCAGCCGCACCTCGAAGGGCGGCTGGCCGCCGGCGAGGCCCGCGAGCGGACCGATGAGGTCCTTGGTCGCGACCGACTGCGGCAGCTGCCGCGCCGCGGCGATCGCATTGCCGGTTGCCGAAGGGTCGGTCGCATCTGCCTCGAGCAGCAGCGCCGGCCGCTCGCCGCGCAGCAGCCGGCGGGTGAAGTCGGGCGGGATGGTGAGCACGAACTGCAACTTGCCGCGAGCCAGCTCGGCGCGCGCCGTCTGCTCGTCGGGCAGCTCCTCCGCCAGGTCGAAATAGCTGGAGGCCTGCATCCCCTGTACGAAGGTGCGGGTGAACTCGCTGTGATCCTCGACCAGCAGCCCCGTGCGCAGGTGCTTGGGGTCGGAGTTGATCGCGTAGCCGAACAGCGTCAGCTGCATGATGGGGATCGCGATGATCATCGCGAAGGTGATGCGATCGCGGCGCAGCTGCAGGAATTCCTTGCGCACGATGCTCCACCAGCGGGAGAGCATGAAGAAGTCCTGCCGCTTCATTGCGTCGGCTCTCCGGCCCGGCTCTGCAGGTAGATGAATACGTCCTCGAGTCCGGTGGCGATCGGCTCCGCCTCGAGGCCGGCCGCCCGGGCCTCCTCGGCTACGGATTCCTCGAGGGCGTGCGCATCGAGCCCGGTGACGTGGAGCGTCGAGCCGAAGATGACCGTCTGGTCCACCCCGGCCTTGCGCTGCAGCCGGTCCGAGAGCTGCGCCAGGTGCTCGCCGCGGATGCACCAGGTGCTCAGGTGCTGCTCGCGCACGACCTCCTCCGCGGTGCCCTGCGCCAGCAGCCTGCCGTTGAAGATGTAGGCGAGCTTGTGGCAGCGCTCCGCCTCGTCCATGTAGTGCGTGCTCACCAGCACCGAGATGCCCTGTGCGGCGAGACGGTGCAGCTCGCTCCAGAAATCCCGCCGCGCCGTGGGATCGACTCCCGCGGTCGGCTCATCGAGCAGCAGCAGTTGCGGCTGGTGCAGCATGCAGGCAGCCAGGGCCAGGCGCTGCTTCCAGCCGCCCGAGAGTGTGCCGGCGAGCTGCTCGGCCCGGTCCTCGAGGCCGAGGCCCCCGAGCGAGCGTTCGACCGCTGCGCTCCGCTGCGGCATCTGATAGACGCGCGCCACGAAGTCGAGGTTCTCGCGGATCGAGAGGTCGTCCCAGAAGGAGAAGCGCTGGGTCATGTAGCCGACGTTGCGCTTGATCTGCGCGCTTTCCTCGCGAATGTGGTAGCCGAGGCAGGTGCCGTTGCCCGAGTCCGGCGTGAGCAGTCCGCACAGCATGCGAATCGAGGTGGTCTTGCCGCTGCCGTTGGGGCCGAG
>DASQGK010000139.1:0-2462 GCA_035632655.1 Steroidobacteraceae bacterium
GCCGAATGCCGTGTTGATTCCCCCGGTGACCAAGAACCGCAGCGCCTGTTGCACCATGTTGTTTTAAGCATAATAGCCGCGCCGTGCGCCGCAGATGAAACGAACACTCGCCACGACGCTCACCGCCGCAGTCCCGCTCTCCGCTCTGCTGTGGCTGAGCGGCGCCGTGCCGCTGTACGCGGCGTTCGGCGCAGTGGTGCTGCTGGCGTTCTTTGTCACGCTGGCGGGTTTCCTTGCGCTGCGCGCGCTCCACCTCGCCGACCTGCCGGCCGCCGCAGGCTGGGTGGCGGGCGTATTCGCGAGCGCGCTCGCCGTGTACGCGCTCGTTGCGTGGTGCGGGCTCCTGGCGGTTACGGCGTTCGCAGTCTGGGCGAGTGTGGTCGTCGGATGCGCGCTTCTTTTTCCCGAGCGGCGGCCCGACGGGGCGCGGCTCGATTGGCGCGACCTGGCAGGCTTTGCCCTGTGCGGACTCGTGACGGTGATGTGGTGCCACGGCATCGCCCGGACACCCGTCGAACTCGCCCGGGAGGGCAAGCTCTTCGCCTGGGTCGACTACTTCGTCCACGGCGGCATCGTCTCGCAGTTCGGCGACCCGCTCGCGGTGCGCGGCTCGATCTTCCTCGCCGATCAGCCTCCACTCCTTTACCACTACGCCTCGTACATGCTTCCCGCGGCGCTCGCCGGCTTGCTCGATCAACCCGGCTTTCCGCTGGCGACCTCTTTCTGGCTTCCTCTCGGCGTGCTGACCCTGTCCGCGGGCGCGTACGCCTTGGGCGCCGAGCTCGCGGGCGCGACCGGCGGCATCCTGTCGGTCGCGGTGCTTACCCTCGTGCCCGACGCCTCGAACTATGGGCTCCAGAATGGCTTCCTGAGCTTTCACTTCCACATGGTCGTGACCCCCGGTACGAACTATGCGGCCGGTGTATTCATGCTCTCTGCCGTGCTGCTGGCGCGCCGGGCCGCGGGCGCGCCGTTACGTCCGCTTGTCGGCAGCACGCTGCTCGCCGCCTGCGCCGCGTGGTTTCGCGTGCAGGCATTCGCGGTCGGTTTTCCGGCCTGGCTCGCGAGCGCCGCCCTCGGCACACCGGCCTTGCGCTCGAGGAAGCTCCTGCTTTTCGCCGGCGGCCTGGCTGTGTTCTGCCTGTTCGTGGTCGCCTTCTATGCGGTGACCGATTCCGACTTCGCCTTGCCGGTTTTTCTGAGCACGGTGCACGACTGGCAGGAACCCACGGCCTACGAGGGCGTGTACGCCCGGATGACCGATTCCCTCGGCGGGCTCGCCGTGATACCGGGCATCGTCCTCATGTATGCGGCCTGCCTCGGCGCTTTCTTCCTGCTTTATCCGCTCGTGGCCTGGCTCGCGCATCGAGCGAGAGCGCTGCGCTCGATCGACAGCTTTCCGGCGATGCTGCTGCTTGCTTACCTTGCGCTCATGCTCACTGCGCCGATCGACAAGCACCGCGACTCGACTGAATTCACCGTGAGACCGTTTGTGCTCGTTTATGCGGTCGTCGCGGTGTGGACCGTATGCCTGTCATGGCGCCTGGTCGCGCAGCGCTGGCCTAATGCCGACGCGCGCGCCTGGCGTCCACTGCTCGTTGCGGCAGTTCTCGCCGTGCCGCTCGTCGGCCAATACACCGCGGCCATGGGGACGCAGCCCAAGTTCCGCTGGGGCGGGGACTTCTACCCGGGGGAGATCCAGCCCGGCATCGTCGAGGCCGGCCGGTACCTGCGCGGCCATGCACGGCCGGGGCAGCTATTTGCGGTGCGCGGCCTGGACCTCAGATGGGCCATAACCGACGCCGCGGTCCAGCTGGTCGCTCTGAGCGGCATGCCGGCGTACCTCTCCTATACCTCCGCGCACATGATCGAAGCGGCCGATCGCGGCCGCGTCGCGATGCAGCGCTACGCGGCGCTCTCGCGCCTTGAGCGATCGCCGTCGGCCGACGCGGCGCTCGCCGAGCTGCGACGGCTCGGCATCGCCTGGTACGTGGTGCCCGACGGCGCGGGACCGCTTTGGGACCCGCAGCGACGCCGAGCCGCGTTCGTCGAGCGCAACGTCGCGATCTACGCGGTATCGCCGGGCTAGCGATGGCTCCCGGGCATCGCGCCGCGCCCCGCTTCTCGCAGCCCGACTGGCTCGTGCTGCGCGAGATGGCGCGGGTGCTGCGCGGCGTGATCGCCGATCCGGCGCTCCGACTGCACGGTGCACGGGTGCTCGATTTCGGCTGCGGCAATCGCCCCTATGAAGCGTGGTTTGCCGCGGCCGGCGCGCGGTATCGGGGTGCGGACATCGACGTGGCGCACGAGGTGCGCATCCGCGAAGACGGGCGGGTCGACTGCGCCGATGGCGAGTACGACCTGGTCGCTTCCTTCCAGGTGCTGGAGCACGTATGGGACATCGACACCTATCTCACCGAAGCGCGGCGGGCGCTGCGCGCTGAGGGCCGGCTGCTCCTCTC
>DASQGK010000140.1:0-2948 GCA_035632655.1 Steroidobacteraceae bacterium
TGACCCCGATCGAATGCACCAGCGCGCGCACCAACGAGCGTAGCGCTGCGTCGTCCTCGACCACGAAAACAACCGGCTCTGGCGCGCTCATGCGATCGCAGGTCCTTCGATGAGACCGGCCGCGAACCCCGGGCTGGAGCCATCTTACATAAGCTTTGTACGGCCGACGGTCAACTCACGATTCTGTGAGAAGGCGCACGCGCCCCTTGCGGGGGCTACCTACCCCATCGCGGCAAGTGCGGGCGCGTACTCACCGGGGAAATGTCACGCTTCCTCCCGCAGATCGCGTCACGCGATGCGAGCGTAAGGTGGGTCATGATCAGGCAAAGGATGCTGCCACTGCTGTACTCGGCGACACAATCCACCCGATGGGTGCGCGCTGTGGTCAACACCGCACCTGCGGGAATGCTCCCGGAGCAGTGCTGCAGACAGTGGCGGGAGAGCGCAGGGACGCCGATCCATCTTGCGGGGAACGGGACGAGGAAAAGCTCGCGCTGAGGTTCAGGGAAGAACCCATCCGACGCAGCACTCCGCAGTGCTGCGTCGGGTGTGCGCTCTGCACTCACGGCATCAGGCGAGCAGGCCATATTCACCGAGCCACTCGGTGACACGCTCCATACGCTGCGCCAGCCCAGGCCCCACGGACATCACGAGTACCCTGTCATGAGTCTTGAGTGGTGCGCCACGGCGCGGCTTGGGAGACTTGAGTTGCTCCAGAATCCGCTCCGGTTGAACGGCCGCCGAAGTGGATACCAGGTAACTCACCACCGATCCGTCGTAGGAAGACATCGCGGGCTGTACGTGTCCAATCTCTTTCAAAGCCTCCAGCAGCAGCGGCAGTGACTCCTCGATGCGATCGCGCAGATCGGTGCCCCTGTCGAAGCAGAGCAGCACCAGGTACGGGATGAAGTCCTCACCCTCACTCATCGGCTGGTTCATTCAGGTCCTGCCGTCACATGGTCCAAGCTTACTTTTCCTTACTCGCATCGCGGCCAGCGTCATTCTAGCGCCGCTGCCGCAGCCCTGAGTCGTCAGAGCGTAAGCGAAAAAAAGGCCCCGCGAGCGGGGCCTTTAAAGATGCACACAAGTGCTTTGCAAGCGAGACGCTCGTCAGGCAGCGGCTGCCAGCAATTGCCAGTTCTTCGGCAGAATGACCGCATCGATGGCGTGCACGACGCCGTTCGTGGCAACTGCATCCGCCTGGGTGACGCGAGCCTCATTGACCCGTACGTCCGATGAGGATACAGCTACTGTCAGCGAAGTCCCCTGCGCCGTTGGCACCTCTCCCGACTTCAGGTCTGCCGCCATGAGGTGGCCCGACACGACGTGGTAGTTGAGGATTGCCTTGAGCTTGCCCGCGTCCTTGAGCAGTCTGTCGTACGCACCCGCCGGGAGTTTCCTGAAGGCCTCATCCGTCGGCGCGAAAACCGTGAACGGGCCCTTGGCGGCCAGCTCACCACTGAGACCCGCCGCATCGATTGCGGCAGTGAGGGTCGTGAAACGGCCCGCGTCGATCATCGTGTCGACGATGCTCTTCGAGGGTGCGGTAGTAGTGTTCCTGGCGCCCGCGCCATTCGGAACGCTCTTTACTTGATCCATAAATTGAACCTCTGCGTATAGCCAGCGAGGATTCGCCGGCCAACTCAGCTCGTATGCGGCTGAGGGCGCGGAGTATGCGCTCGATATCGAGCGTGTGCGGCGCACGCCGCAAATAAAGAATCCAGGCGCGCCAAAGAGTCGTCGAGCCTCCGTCAGGGCTTCAACGTCGCTGCGATACTCCGTATCTCTTCCGGCGTGTGCTCGCCCGCGAGCGGGGTTCCCGGCATCAGGTACTTCCCCATGTCGAGGCCACCCACCACGACGGGCTCGAAGCCAGCCTCCCGCACCAGCCTCGAGGCGACCTCGAGCGCATTCCTGTCGTCGCCCGCGACAGGCATGCCGATCTTTCCCGGATTCTCGTGGGCGCTGGCCATCCGTGCAGCGCCCACGGCGTTGAAGGCGCGCACGATGTGTGCTCCGGGGAGCAGCTGCGCATCGAAGAGCCCTGCCCCTTTCTCGCGCGCCTGGGTGGCGATCTCACCGTCGCGCTGTGGGAAAGGGTTGCTGGCATTGATCACGACTTTGCCCTTGAATGAGTTTCCAAGGCTCCGGATGAGATCGGGAAAGGCGCTGTACGGGACCGCGAGCACCAGCACCTGCCCGAATACCGCGGCCTGTTGCGGCGTACCTGCCTGCGCATTTGCTCCGATCGCGGCGGCGAGCTTCTTGTCGTTGTCCAGGTGACGCGAGGAAAGCATCACCTCGTTCCCCGCCTTGGCCCACACGCCCGCAAGCGCGCTGCCGACATGACCGGAGCCGATGATGCCGACCTTCAGCTTCTGACTGCCGGCCTGCCTGTGGGCTGCCACGGCGAGGCGCGACATGAGCGACATGGTGCCCAGGACCGCCACCGCCGCGGTGACCTTGAGCAAATCACGCCGACTCAAATCGGCAGTCCGGATCTTCACGGAGCTACCGGGCGACCGGGGCGTTGTCGTTCCCGTTGCGGTTCAGCTCCAGGTCATTCACCACCTGCGTGACACCCGGGACGTTCTCGGCGATGGCGAGAGCCAGCTGAAAGTCCGTCGGCTCCCAGACATAGCCGGTCAGGCGCACCACGCCGTTGTCGGCGTGTGCCGAGATGTGTCTGGCGTAGAGCACCTTGTCGGCGTTCAGTGCGGTCTCCACGCGCTCAGCCGTCTCTCTATCGGTTTGCACCTGCGCCGCGGTCTTTGGCGGCCCCGACGCGCAGGCAGCCACGCACAGCAGCGTCACCGCAAAGCAGCCCATTGCTCGCTTCATGAGTTAAAGCACCGTCCTTTCCCTTTTCCTGACGTGCGGCCTGCACCGGGCGGGCCCGACGACCTGGGGCGGCTGCCATGAGATCGGCTTCTCGACGGGGTTGAACT
>DASQGK010000141.1:0-12190 GCA_035632655.1 Steroidobacteraceae bacterium
AGCTTCGCCGCCATGCGCTCCGATTGCGCGTAGCCGACGTTGCGATCGAGCGTGCCGTGGAAGAGAAGCACCGGAACCTTGAAGCTGTCCGCGTGCTCGATAGGCGAAGCCTCGCGCGTATGCGGACCCTCGCCGACGAACTCCTTCACCACCTCGAAGTCGCTCCAATAGCGCCTCTCTTCGACCAGTGCAGTCAGGTCGGTTACGGGGGCAATCGCTATCACGGCCTTGAACAGCGTGGGATCGACGACGGCGGACTGAAGGGCGGCGTATCCCCCGTACGACCAGCCGACGATGCCGAGCCGCGCCGGGTCGGCGATGCCTTGCGAGACGAGCCAGCGGCCGGCGGCGAGAACGTCGCCGATCGCGACGCGCCAGGAGCGAAATCCGTTCTGCTGAAACCAGGCATCGCCATAGCCGGCCGAGCCGCGGAACTCGGGCTGCAGCACCGCGTAGCCGCGATTGGCAAAGTATTGCGACAGCCAGTCGAAGCCCCACTCATCGCGCGCGCTCGGGCCGCCGTGAGGCAGGACGATGGCGGGCAGGCCGTGTGCATCTTCCTGTCCGGGCGGCAAGGTCAGATAGCCGGGGACCATCACGCCGTCGCCCGCGGAGTAAGTCACGGGCTTTACTTTCGCGAGCTTGACGCCTTCGAGGCCGGCGCGGACCACCAGGAAGGTGGCGAGCTGGCGCGCCTTGCGATCGAAGAGATAGTAGACGCCCGGGTCGGTGTCGCTCCCGGCAAAGACCAGCAGCTTGCTCTCATCGGCGCTCGAGTCGGCGATGCGCAGCAGCGGTTGCTGTGGAAAGGCGCGCGACAGTGAGCCGAGCAGCTGCTTGATCTCGGGATCGAAAATTTCCGCTTGCCGTCGGTCGGTCACGTAGGTGACGCCGACCACCCGTTGTCGCCGGCCGATCCGCAGCAGTCCGCTCAAGTCCACGTCGGGGTGCGAGTAGACCAGCTGCTCCTGCAGCGAGCCGTCGAGGCGGATGGTGTAGAGGCTGCGGCGACCGTCGGAGCGGCGGAAGCCATAGGCTACGTTGAGGTCGTGGTCGACGGCGACCGGCTGGAACCCGCTGCGCTCACGCTCATCGTACTGGCTCAGCGGCTTCCAGTCCGTGGCGTCGGCCATGCGGTAGTAATAGAGGAGTCTACCGCTGAGATAACCGACCGCCTGCTCCGCGACTCCCCTGACGCGAACCGACCCGTGACCGTCGCTCAGGTAGTCGAAGGCATCAAGGCGCGGAGGGATGATGCTCTTCACCGCCAGGGTTCGCGTGTCCACACGGTCGACACCGAGGCCCTCCTTGTCGCTGCCGATATGGCTGGCGCTGTGTGTGTCGGGCGTATAACGGCGGCTCATGAGAACCGCCGCATCCTCGTCCGGCAGGTAATCGATGATGTCGCCGTCGTGCAGGAGGTAGCCGCGGCTGTAAGTGCCGCGGTGGGTGCCCAGCGTCTGCACGTTGCTGCCGTCGGCATCGACTGCCAGCCACCTCGAGATCGGCAGCAATCCGGCGACACCGTTCGGGTCGCGGTCCTCCACGATGCCGGCCACCTGGCAGACGAGGCGCCGATCGGACACCCAGCGGCAGACGCGCAGCCGAAACGGCTTGCCGTCCGGGACCATGACGGGCCGGCCCTTGAAATCTGACTCGAACCGACCCGTGACGAGCGCGGATCCATCGCCATTGACCGGCGCGATGTAGGCGACGTGCGTACCGTCCGGCGAGAGGCTCAGGCCCATGACGGTGGGGCGGGCCCCGAACGCACGCGCGGCATCGAAGGCCGCAGGTGTTGCGGCGCGCGCCAGGGTCGCGACCAGCAGCAGACCCGCACCGAGCGCCGTGCCGGCGCGCCAAGCGACCGAAGTGCAATGCATGTCAGTGACCCCTTTCCACCTCGCGCAGGTACCCCGGGCCTCCCAGTTCGCGCATCTGCTCCATGATCCAGTCGCGGCGCTCGAGCACGTAACGCGACGGCCGCTCGACGTGCAGGCGCAGCGGGTTGGGCAGCACCGCCGCCAGCAGCGCCGCCTCGGGCGCGGTGATACGCGCCGCGGGCTTGCGATAGAAGCGCCCGGCCGCCGCCTGCACCCCGTACACCCCGTCGCCGAACTGCGCGACGTTGAGGTACATCTCGAGAATGCGCTCCTTGGGCCAGAGCGCCTCGATCAGCACCGTGAAGTAGGCCTCGAAGCCCTTGCGCACGAAGCTGTGCCCCGGCCACAGGAACAGGTTTTTCGCCACCTGCTGCGAGATGGTGCTCGCTCCGCGCAAGCGCCGGCCACGCTCGCTCTCGCGCACCGCCTCGCGGATCGAGTTGAAGTCGAAGCCCGCGTGGAACGGGAACTGCTGATCCTCCGAGGCGATGACCGCGATCGCCGCGTGCGGCGAGATCTGCTCGAGGCTCACCCACTGGTAGCTGGTGCGGTAGCCGCGCTGACCCGCGAGGCGCGCCTCGAGCCCCGCTTCCAGCATGAAGGCGCTGGTGAGCGGATGCAGCCAGCGCAGAAACAGCACCGGGATCGTCGTCAGCAGCACCCAGGCGAGGGTGACGAGCGCCAAGCCCTTCAGCAGCCGGCGCAGGATGCTGCTGCGTGGCGGCACGCGTCGGGCCGCGCTACGCCGGCGTGATGCGACGCGCCGCGACGATCACGACGTCCTCGAGCGGGGCGTCCTGGTAACCCTTGCGCGTCCCGGTCCTGACCGCGGCGATCTTGTCGATCACCTCCATGCCCTCGGTCACGCGGCCGAAGACCGCGTAGCCATAATCGCGCGGACCGTGATCCAGAAAGGCATTGTCCTTGAGATTGACGAAGAACTGCGAGGTCGCGCTGTTGATGTCGCTGGTGCGCGCCATCGAGAGCGAGCCGCGCGTGTTCTTCAGGCCATTCTTGGCTTCGTTGCGGATCGGCGTGCGGGTCTTCTTGTTGGCGAAGTCGGCCGTCAGGCCCCCGCCCTGGATGACGAAGCCCGGCACGATGCGATGGAAGATGGTGCCGTCGAAGAAGCCGGCGTCGACGTAGCTGAGGAAATTCTCCACGCTCGTGGGTGCCTCCTTCGGGAAGAGCTCCACCGTGAAGTTGCCGTGCGAGGTCTCGAATCTGATCATCGTTGTCCTTCCATCATGCGCTCGTGTCCGGCGAGATCGCGGTGCGAGCGTACGTGAGTGAAGCCGGCGGCGACAAGCTCGCGGCGCAGCGCCGCGCCCTGGGTGGCGCCGTGCTCGAGCAGCAGCCAGCCGCCGGGCGTGAGATGCGCGCCCGCCCCGCGCACCAGCAGGCGCAGCGCCGCGAGACCGTCCGCGCCCGGTGAGAGCGCCAGCGGCGGCTCGAAGCCGAGAGCCGCGAGCGCCGGATCGGCCGCATCGACGTAGGGCGGGTTGCTGACGATCAACTCGAAGCGCTGCGCGCCCAGCGGCTCGAACCAGCTGCCCTGCAGGAACTCGACGCGGCCCAGGCCGAGTGCGGCGGCGTTGGCGCGGGCCACGGCCACCGCCGCTGCCGAGATATCGGTGGCGACGACGCCCCAGGCGGGACGCTCCCGGGCGATCGCGAGGGCAATGGCGCCGGACCCGGTACCGAGGTCGGCGACCCGCGCGCCGGCAGGTCCGAGGGCGAGTGCGCGCTCGACCAGGAGCTCCGTCTCGGGTCGCGGGATCAGCACGGCGGGGGTGACGGCGAGCTCGAGTGACCAGAACTCGCGCCGGCCGGTGAGGTAGGCGAGCGGCTCGCCGGCTGCGCGGCGGGCGAGCAGGCGGCGGTAGCCGGCGGCCTGTGCGGCAGCGGCGGGTGCCTGCTCGTCGGCGAGCAGCTGCGCGCGCGGTACTGCGAGCGCCCATGCCAGCAGCAGCTGCGCATCGAGTCGGGCCGCGCCGCCGGCGCCACCGGCGCCGCGGGCCAGCGTGCGCTCGCCTTCGGTGAGCAGGGTGCCGACGGTATCTGCTGTCATAGGCGCTTGCTGCGCAACGGCGCTAAGATGCTGCCATGCAGGAAACAACATTGTATCCGCCGCCGCGGCCGCTGACCGTCGGCGAGGTCCTCGACCTCTCTTTCCGCATCTACCGCCGCACCTTCGCCAAGTGCCTGGTCTTTGGCGGGCTCGTGGTGGTGGCGAACTGGCTCCCCAACATCTATTCGATCGCTCGCGGCCAGACGGTCGCGCAGTCGGTATTGAGCCCGGACGCCGATCCCGGCCGCCTCGCGGCGGCCCTGGTCGCCTGGCTCCTGGCGCTGCTGTTTCCGATGGCGATCATCCTGCGCCAGTACCGCATGATCACCGGCGGGGCGATCGGCGGGGAGTTCATGCGCGCCCTCAGGCTCCTCGGGCGCATCGTGCTCATGGTCATTCTGTTCGTTCTCGCCGCGTTTGCCTGCCTTCTGTTCCTGGTGCCGGCGTTTCTCGCGAGCGGGCTCGCCCGCTACGCCCTCATGGCGGTGCTGCTGCTGCCCGTGATGTACGTATTCATCCGCTTCATGTGCTGCTTCACCGCCATGGCGGTCGAGAACACCAGCGCTGCCGGCAGTCTCGCCCGCAGCTGGGAGCTCACCGGCGGCAACGTGCTGCGCCTGGCCGCGATCGACACGGTGGCGGTCTTTCTGCTGATCGTGCTGTACGCCGTAGTCGCCTCGGTCACCGGATTCCTGTACGTGGTGTTCGGCAAGACGGACGTCGCGCTGATTTCCGCGGCCGTCGGGGTGATGGTCGTGGCCGCGGGCGCTCTGGCGAGCCCTTACTATGCCGCGCTCGGTCTGGCCATCTTCGGGGATCTTGCGGCGCGCAAGGAAGGCGTCGACCTGGCGCAGCGCATCACCGCCGAAGCCTGAGTCGTGGCGCGCGTACTGCCCGCGCTGCTGCTGCTGCTTTGCCCCTTTGCGTACGCGCAGGCGCCGGATGCGCTGGCAGCGCTCGATGACTGCGCCAGGCAGCTCGACGCGGGACTCGATGTGGGATACGAGCGCATTGCGGCGCGTTGCCCCACCCTCACCCGCGCGCTCGAGCACAGTCCCTGGGCGGCCTGGCTCCCGCCCGGCTGGAAGGAGCCGCACAATCAGTTGAATGCGGAAGGCCTGCGCGCGCTCCACAGCATTCTCGCGCGCGAGAGCACCGCCACGCCCGGCAGCCGCGTCCTGCACCCCGAGCGCGTGCCGGCCGTGCTCGAGCGCGTCGCCCGGCCGGACGGCGCAGAGCAGGGCGGGTGGTGGGCGCGTCTCAAGCGCTGGCTGCGCGAGCTCCTCACGCCACAGCCGCAGGATGAGCGCCGCTGGTGGCGGCGGCTCTTCGGCGACGGGGCGATCGATCGGTCGGTGCTGCGCGTCGTGGCCGTGGTCGCGATCGGGCTGCTCGTCATCGTGGCACTCATGGTGGTGACGAATGAGCTGCGCGTCGCCGGGCTGCTGCGCCGGCGCCGCTCAGGTAACCCCCGCGGGACCGTGCCGGGTGGCGGGCCGCGCACGCCGGATCTCGAGGCGGCGGAGCGCAGCGCACAGCCGGCGCTGCTCCTGGAGCTGATCGCGACGCGACTCGCGGCGCAGCAGCGGCTGCCGCCGGCGCGCGCCCTCACGGTGCGCGAGCTCATGGTGCGTGCACGGCTGCGCGATGCGGCCGAGCGTGCGCGCCTCGCCGACCTCGCGGCGGTCAGCGAGCGGCTGCGCTACTCCGGGCAGGGCGTGGCGGCTGCGGCGCTCGAGGCCGCCTTGAGCGGCGGGCGCGAGCTGCTCGCGGCGCTCGAGGCTTCGGCGGCGACGGGAGCCGCGTAGTGCGCGAGCGGCTGACGACGCTGGCTCTGGCGTGTGCGGCGCTGCTGCTCTTTCTGACGCTGTTCGTGCACGCCGAGGGCCCGCCCGGGCAGGATGCCTCGGCTCCCACCACCGCCGACCGTCGGGCCAACGGGCTGCTGGGGGCGATCGCCTGGCTGAAGGAAGAGGGGGTGGGCACGCGAGCGGTACGCGAGCGTCTCGGCGCTCTGCGCCGGATGCGCGACCTGCCGCCGGCCGGCAATCTGCTGATCGTCACCCTCCCGGCGGCGGTCCCGTTCGCGAACGACGAGGCCGTGGCGCTCGATGACTGGCTGCGCCGGGGCAACACGCTGCTGGTGCTCGCCGCACTCGCGGACCGACCGCTCTGGGCGCAGGATCCCGGGGTCATCAGGAGCGACCTGCGACTGCTCACCGGCTTCGAGATCGAGAGGGTGCACCGCTCGCGCGCCGCGGCGGCCAGGGAGGGGGCGGCGCAGGCGCTCGCCGAGGCGACGCACATACTGCTCAAGCCACGGCGCGACACGCTGGCAGCAAACCGGGCCCACCCCTTCTTCGAGAACGTCCGGTCGGTCGCGGGCTTCTCCGATTACGTGCCGCTGCGCTGGAAGCTCAAGTCGCCGCGCGACACCTTCCCGCTGTGTCTGGCGCACCTCGACGCCTCCGAGACCTGCGGACTGTGGGTGCTGCCCGAGGGCGCCGGCAGCATCCTGCTCAGTGCCTTCGGCTCGCTGCTCAGCAACCGCGCGCTCGGCGAGGCCGATAACGCGCGCCTGCTCGCCAACCTGGTGCGCGGGACGCTCGGCCCGGACGGCGTGGTGCTGTTCGACGATGAGCACCAGGGCCTTTCCGATACTTATGATGCGGGCAAGTTCTGGCGCGACCGGCGGCTCTACCTCACTTTCGGGATCCTGGCGGCAGTCTGGCTCGCCTGGGTGGTCGGCGGCACGCGTCTCGCGGCACCCGCCGCCCCGGCGCCTGCGCAGGGCGAGGCGGACCTGGTCCGCGCCACCGGCGCGTTTCTGGCGCGCGTGCTGCGGCCGTCGGCCGCCGCGCGGCGCATGTTCGAGCACTTCTTCATGCGGCTGCGGCGTACGCTGCGCGAGCCGACGCTCGATCCGTCACCCTACTGGGAATGGCTCGAGAACAATCCGCGCCTGGTGCCTGCCGACATCGCGCAGCTGCGCGCCTGGTATGCGGACGCCTGGTCCGGCCGGCGCGTGCCGCTGGTACGCTTGCACAACCTCCTGGTCCGCACTGAAATGCAGATCGCCGCATGAGCTCACAGGTCCAGCAGCTGCACGAAGCGCTCGCACGCGAGCTGGCCCGCGTGGTGGTGGGCGCCGAAGCGGCGGTTCCTTCCCTGGTCATCGCCCTGGTGTCACGCGGCCACGTGCTGCTGCAGGGTGTGCCCGGTCTCGGCAAGACGCTGCTCGCGAAGGCGCTGGCGCGCACTCTGGGCGGGGACTTCAAGCGCATCCAGGGCACCGCCGATCTGATGCCGAGCGACATCATCGGCGTCCACGTGTTCGACGAGGCCGCGCGCAGCTTCGTGTTCCGCCCCGGGCCGCTGTTTGCCGACGTGGTGCTGGTGGACGAGATCAACCGCGCCGGCCCCAAGACACAGTCGGCACTGCTCGAGGCCATGGAGGAGCGGCAGGTGAGCGTCGAGCGCACGGCACTGCCGCTGCCGGCCGACTTCCTGGTGCTGGCCACGCAGAACCCGCGTGAATTCGAGGGTACTTACCCGCTGCCCGAATCGCAGCTCGACCGCTTCATGCTGCGCATCGACATCGACTATCCGCAGCGCGCGGCCGAGAGCGAGGTGCTGGCGCGCTATGGCGGAATGCTGAGTGGTGCGGCCGCCGCCTTCGCGCAGGTTGCGGGGCTCGATGCGCGGCTGCTGCAGGGAGCGCGCGCCGACGCCGAGCGCATTCACGTCGCGCCGGCACTCGGCGACTACATTCTCGATCTGGCCGGAGCCTCGCGCCGCCATCCGCGTCTGACGCTCGGCCTCTCGACCCGGGGGGCCCTGGCGCTGCACCGGGCGGCGCGCATCACCGCCGCCATGCGCGGCGCGGAGTTCGTGACTCCCGACGACGTCAAACAGGTGGCACCCGCCGTCATGGCGCATCGTCTGGTGCTGACGCCGGAAGCGGCGCTCGAGGGCGTGAGCGACCTCGACGTCGTGAGCAGCCTGCTGGCCGACACCCCGGTGCCGCGCTAGGCGCCATGCACCTCGCCCGCCGCGGCTACGTGCTGCTGCTGCTGACCGCAGTGCTGGCGGTGGTGGCGGTGTGGTCGGACGATCGCCGGCTGGCAGGGTGGTGGCAGCTGTCGGGAGGGCTGCTGCTGCTCGGACTCGCGCTCGAGAGTCTGCTCGCGCGGCGGGGGACGCCCGCCGCAACTGTCGCGATCGAGCCGCGCGCTTATCTCGGACGCGCGCTCGAGGCCGCCTTCACCTTCGGCAACGACTCGCGGCGGCCGCTGGCGCTCGAGTACGCGCCGCTGACTCCGCCGGGCTTCGCGCCGCGCGAGGACGTGCGCCGCGTGATCGCACCCGCCCGGGGCAGCGTCTCCGACCGGCTGACTTTGCACCCGGTGCGCCTCGGCCAGCAGGTCTGGCCTGCGCTCCCGGCGCGGGTGCTCGGGCCGTTGGCGCTCGCGTGGTGGTCGCGGCGCCTGCCGGTTGCGGCGGACGTGGTGGTGGCGCCCGATGCGCTGCGCAACCCGGTGCGGGTGCGGGGCATGACCGGCGGGGCGCGGGCACGGCGCGTCGCCGGCGCCGGCGCGGAGCTCCATCAGCTGCGCGGCTACCTGCGCGGCGACCCGCTCAACCGCATCGACTGGAAGGCGAGTGCGCGCGCCCGCTCGCTGGTGACGCGCGAGTACAGCGAAGACCAGCATCTCGACGTGCTGGTGGCCGTCGATGCGGGACGGCTGAGCCGGCTGCGCTGCGGGGATCTCGACCGCTTCGGCCTGTACGGCAACATCGCTGCGCGGCTCGCCGAGGTGGCGACCCGGTACGACGACCGCATCGGCCTCATCGTGTACGCCGACCGCGTGCTCGCGACGCGCCCGCCCGCGCGCGGGCTCGCAGCCACGATCGCCCTGCGTCAGGCTCTCGAGCGCAGCAGCGTGCAGGCGGCTGAATCGGATCCGACGGCCGCGGCGGTCGCCATTCGCGGCCTGCTGCGCCACCGCGCGCTCGTCATCCTGCTCACCGATCTCGATGACGCCAGCGTCGCAAACCAGCTGGCGCGGGCCGTGCGGCTGCTCGCCCCGCCGCACCTGGTGCTGGTCGCGGGAGTGCAGAGCGGCGAGATCGCGCAGCTCGCGCGCGCCGGTGCGCGCGAGTGGCAGGACCCGTACGTGTCGCTCGCCGCGGCCGAGCACGAGGGACGGACCGCCGGACAGCGGGCGCTGCTGGCGCGTCTCGGGGCTCCGGTGGTGGCGGCGCCCGCGGCACGGCTCGAGGAGGAGCTGTTCGCGCGCTACGAGTCGCTACGCCGCGCCCGACGCATTTGATCGTCCCCACGGCCGGCGCCATAGCCATCCCGACAGGAGGGCCAGCATCAGCAGCCAGTAGCCGATGCCGACCGACACTTTGACCGCGACCGGAATGCGCGGCTGGGGCGAGATGAAACCCTCGATCAGGCCGGCGCCCACCAGCAGCACCGTGCAGGCAATCAGCGTCGGGCCGGAGCGCAGCGCCGCGGCCTGAAAAGCCGCGATGCGCCCGCGGCTCCCGGGCCGCGCCAGGGCTTCACCGACCGCCGCTCCCGCCGCCCCGGACAGGCACATGACCGAGAGCTCGACGCAGCCGTGCGCCACGATGAATGTCGCCAGCGCGCCGGCGAGGCCGTTGCGGCCCACGAATGCGAACACCGCCCCGAGCATCAGGCCGTTGAGGCCGAGGATATAAAGAGTGCCCAGCCCGAAGAGGAAACCGGTGCAGTAGGCGAGCAGGCTGACGACGATGTTGTTGGCGAGGATCTGCACGGACAGCACCGAGGAGGGCACGATGTTGAGCAGGCCCTCGGTCCAGAGCTTGCCGCTCTCGACGCTCGCGATCAGGTCGGGCGAGGCGAACAGCGCGATGAGCTCCGGATAGCGCGCCACGAGCGCGTAGCCGGCGCCGGCGGCGAGCACGAACACCAGCGTCACCCACACCAGATACGGTCTCAGCCACCTGACCGATGCCGGGATGTCGTCGCGGAACAGCCGCTGCAGGGCGGGGCCCAGGCGCCAGTCGCCGTGATTGAGCGTGGCGTGCACGCGCGCGTAGGTGCTCTCCAGGTACTCGCGCGCGCGTGAGCGCGGCAGGAGCGCGCGCGCGCGTGCCAGGTCGTGCGCCAGCAGGCGGTAATCGTCGGCCACGCGCGCCGCCTCGACCGGATCGTCGCAGCGCCCGCGGCTGAAGCGCCGGGCGCGCGCCTCGGCCTCCTGCCACGCGCCCGCGCGCTTGAGCAGGGCTGCGGCGAGGGCGCTGCGGCGTGCTTCCGCGCTCAGGCGTCGGCTCCTGCGGCGCGCGTCACCTCGATGAGCGTGCGGCGCAGCGCCGCATCATCGAGCGGCGCGATTTCCTCCGCGCCGCGGCCGCAGCGCCTGAGCAGCTGCCGCGCCAGCGTGGCGCGCGCCGCGAGCGTCAGCCCCGGCCAGCGCGCCAGCAGCTCCGCCACCAGCTCCGCGGTGGCGACATCGAGCGAGCCCGAGGTGCTCGCCGGGGTAATCGCCAGCCCGGGACTGGCGCTCTCATAAATGAGCAAGGTGCCGGCCGCCATATCGCCGCAGCGCACGTGCTCGCGCGTCAGCGCCACCAGCGTCAGCCCCAGCCCGTAGGCGATCGGCAGACTGTCGATGAGACGGAACACGTTGCGCACCAGCAGCGCCCCCGCCCCGGCGATGCTCCCGTCGCGTGCCACCACCCGAACTCCGGCGAGGCGCTTGCCGGGGGTACTGCCCCGCAGCAGCAGCTCGAGCAGCGGGTGATACAGAAAGTAGAGCGCCAGGGCCGGCGCCACCACGCTGCCGAGCCAGCGGATGCTGGTGCCCAGCGGCGGCGCGACCGAGATCTCCCCGTCGCGCAGATAGTTGTGCAGGAACGTCCCGGCGCCGTACCAGGCGAGCGCCAGCACGATGCGGATGTGCCAGTCGACGACGAAGGCGTAGGCGCGCGCGCCGGCACCGGCGAGCGGCAGTGCCACATCGATGCCGGTCGCGCTGTCGATGCGCAGCTGCGGCGACGCCTCGCTCACGCCTCCTCCGCGAGCAGCTCCGCCTGATACTCCTGCTGCAGCGCGTGGACGAGCTCGTCGAGCTCGCCGTTCATCACCTGGCCGAGCTTGTAGAGGGTGAGCTCGATGCGGTGGTCGGTGACCCGCCCCTGCGGGAAGTTGTAGGTGCGGATGCGCTCGGAGCGATCGCCGCTGCCGATCTGCAGCCGCCGCGAGTGCGCCTGCGCGCTGTGGCGCTTCTCCTGCTCCGCCGCCAGCAGCCGCGCCTTGAGGAGCGAGAGTGCCCGCGCGCGATTCTTGTGCTGCGAGCGCTCGTCCTGGCATTCGACCACGATGCCGCTCGGCAGGTGAGTGATGCGCACCGCCGAGTCGGTCTTGTTGACGTGCTGGCCGCCGGCGCCGGAAGCGCGGAACGTGTCGATGCGCAGCTCCGCGGGCTTGAGCTCGATCTCGCCGACCTCATCGGGCTCGGGCAGGATCGCGACGGTGACTGCCGAGGTGTGGATGCGGCCCTGGGCTTCGGTGGCGGGCACGCGTTGCACGCGGTGGGTTCCGGACTCGAACTTGAGCAGCGAGAAGGCGCCCTTGCCGGCGATGCGGCTGATGATTTCCTTGTAGCCGCCGTGCTCGCCGGGACTCTCGCTCAGCACCTCGACGCTGAGCCCCCGGGACTCGGCGTAGCGCGCGTACATGCGAAACAGGTCGCCGGCAAACATCGCCGCCTCGTCGCCGCCGGTGCCGGCGCGCACCTCGAGGAATATGTTGCCTTCATCGTGAGGATCCTGCGGCAGCAGCATGCGCTGCAGCGAATCCTCGCGCGCGGCCAGCGCGGTGCGCAGGCGGGCGGCCTCTTCCTCGCCGAGCGTGCGCATGCCAGCGTCGCCGTCCGCGCGCAGCGCCTCGGCCGCGGCGAGCTCGCCCTCCAGCCGCCGGAATTCCGCCAGCGCCGTGGCGGTCGGCAGCAGGCGGGCATATTCCATCGACAGCTCGCGGAACTGCTCGGTGCGCCCCAGCACCTGCGGGTCGGCGAGCATGCGGCCCACTTCCTCGCAGCGGTCGGCCGATTTTTCCAGCTTCTGGCGGATCGAAACTTTCATTGCCCTGCTATAGTCGCATGATCATGCGTCTTTGCCATCGCCCAAGGGTCCATGCGCGGCGCCGTGCGCCCGCGATCGCCGTGCTGGCAGCAGTGCT
>DASQGK010000142.1:0-1834 GCA_035632655.1 Steroidobacteraceae bacterium
ACCAGGCGCCCGACTTCTCGATGATTCCCAGCGAGCTCCCGAGCTCGATGATCTCGCCCTCGCGCGAGATCCCCTGGCCGTACATGATCTCGAACTCGGCCTCGCGGAACGGCGGCGCGACCTTGTTCTTCACCACCTTGACGCGCGTCATGTTGCCGGTCACTTCTTCGCCGCTCTTGATGGCGCCGATGCGGCGGATGTCGAGCCGCACCGAGGCATAGAACTTGAGTGCGTTGCCGCCGGTCGTGGTCTCGGGGTTGCCGAACATCACGCCGATCTTCATGCGGATCTGGTTGATGAAGATCACGATGGTGTTGGAGCGGCTGATGTTGCCGGTGAGCTTGCGCAGCGCCTGCGACATGAGACGTGCGTGCAATCCCACCTGCATTTCGCCCATCTCGCCCTCGATCTCCGCCCGCGGCGTGAGGGCAGCGACCGAGTCCACCACCACGATGTCGACGGCGTTCGAGCGCACCAGCATGTCGGTGATCTCGAGCGCCTGCTCTCCGGTGTCGGGCTGCGAAACCAGGAGCTCGTTGATGTTGACGCCGAGCTTCTCTGCGTAGCTCGGGTCGAGGGCATGCTCGGCGTCGACGAACGCGGCGGTCCCGCCCGAGCGCTGCACCTCCGCAATCACCTGCAGGGTTAGCGTGGTCTTGCCGGATGCCTCGGGGCCGAAGACCTCCACCACGCGCCCGCGTGGCAGACCCCCGATGCCGAGGGCGATGTCGAGCCCGAGTGAGCCGGTGGAGACGGTCTCAACGTCGTAACTCGCTGCGGCGTCGCCCAGGCGCATCACCGAGCCCTTGCCGAACTGTTTCTCGATCTGACCCAGAGCGGCGGCGAGCGCCTTCTTGCGGTTTTCTTCCATCTGCGAGCTTCCCGGAAGTATTGCCACGATAAGCTTAATTCCCCACGGCAATTATTCCACAAAGCTCACGCGCACGGAGCGCAGTCGCGCGGTCGTTTGGCACTTAAGTGCGAAGTTTCTCCGCGTCACTCAGTGCGTAGGACTCGACGATACTGTATACGGCGCCCGTCGCGCGCGTGCTGCTCTCGACCAGGGCAAAGTCGCAGAAGCGCCACTCGAGCGGACGGATGGCGCTCTCACGCGGCACACGCGCCACCTTGCGCGCCACGGTCACATGTGCGCGGAAGGGCTTGAGATCCGGACTAAAACCCGCGGCCGCCGTCTCGCTCGTGAGCGTCGCGGCCAGCGAGCGCAGGTCCCCCGCCGGCGCGCTCTCCGGCGGGCTGGAGGCGAGTACCGCCAGCACCTGCGCCCTCGGGAAGTGAACGAGATGCTCGAACCTGAGGACGAAAGGCGCCGCCTCCTGCGCAAGGGCGGCGGCGGTGCGGCCGGCGATGGCGCGCAACTCCCCGAGACGGGCAGCGGGCACCGAGCCGAGGAAAGCCAGAGTCACGTGCAGATTCTCCGGGGGCACCGGGCGGCCGCCGCAGCTGCGCAAGACCTTGCGCGTGGAGTGAGCGAGTGCGGCCCGTTGCGCCTCATCCGGCCAGAGGGCGAAGAACAGGCGTCGCGCCGGCTCGCCACTCAAGGCTCACCCGAGCGAGAGGCGCAGCACGAGTGACAGCGCATGCTGCACGGAGCAGCTGCGAACCGTATTGCGGTCCCCTGCGAAGCGCCGGTGCTCGGTGATGAGCTCCTTCGAGTGAGGCCCGTTCGCGGCCACGCAGAACCATACGGTGCCCACCGGCTTTTCCGGACTTCCACCATCCGGGCCGGCGATGCCGGTCACCGCGACTGCAACGCTCACCGCGGGGACCCTCAGGGCTCCCAGCGCCATCTCGCGCGCCGTCTCTTCGCTGACGG
>DASQGK010000143.1:0-72770 GCA_035632655.1 Steroidobacteraceae bacterium
GCGCGTCGGCGCGGGCGCGCGCGCCCGGATGACCCTTGGCGAGATCCGCCGCGTGCGCGGCGATCTTGTAGGTGATCACTCCGGTCTTCACGTCGTTGCGATCCGGCAGTCCGAGATGCTCCTTGGGCGTGACGTAACACAGCATCGCCGTGCCGAACCAGCCGATCATCGCCGCGCCGATCGCGGAGGTGATGTGGTCGTAGCCCGGCGCTATGTCGGTCGTCAGTGGACCGAGCGTGTAGAACGGCGCCTCGCCGCAGGTGGCGAGCTGCTTGTCCATGTTCTCCTTGATCTTGTGCATCGGGACGTGGCCGGGACCCTCGATCATCACCTGGCAGTCGTTGCGCCAGGCGATGCGAGTCAGCTCGCCGAGGGTCTCGAGCTCGGCGAACTGCGCCGCATCGTTGGCATCGGCGATCGAGCCCGGGCGCAGACCGTCCCCGAGCGAGAAACTGACGTCATAGGCGCGGCAGATCTCGCAGATCTCCTCGAAGTGCTCGTAGAGGAAGCTCTCGCGATGGTGCGCCAGGCACCACTTCGCCATGATCGAGCCGCCGCGCGAGACGATGCCGGTCACGCGCCCCACGGTGAGCGGCACGTAGGCGAGGCGCACCCCGGCGTGGATGGTGAAGTAATCGACGCCCTGCTCGGCCTGCTCTATGAGCGTGTCGCGGAAGATCTCCCAGCTGAGCTCCTCGGCGACCCCGCCGACCTTCTCGAGCGCCTGGTAGATCGGCACCGTGCCGATGGGCACCGGTGAATTGCGCAGGATCCACTCGCGAATGGTGTGGATGTTGCGCCCGGTGGAGAGATCCATCACGGTGTCGGCCCCCCAGCGGATCGCCCACACCATCTTGTCGACTTCCTCGGCGGTGGAGGAAGTGACCGCGGAGTTGCCGATGTTGGCATTGATCTTCACCAGGAAGTTGCGGCCGATGATCATCGGCTCGGATTCCGGGTGATTGACATTCGCCGGCAGGATCGCGCGTCCGGCGGCGATCTCCGCGCGCACGAACTCGGGCGTCACCTGCTCGGGGAGGTTCGCTCCGAAGGCTTCCCCGTCGCGCGGCCCGTCGGTGCGGCGCTCGCGTCCCTCGTTCTCGCGGATGGCGACATACTCCATCTCCGGAGTGACGATGCCGGCCCGTGCGTAGGCGAGCTGCGTGGCGGCCTTCCCGGAGCGCGCGCGCAGCGGTGCGCGTCGCAGCGGGAATTCCGGTGCCGCCCGGCCGCCTTCAGTGAGCCCATTGTCGAGGGCCTGAACGCGTCGTCCGGGATAGGCCTCGGTATCGCCCCGTGCCGCTATCCAGGGTGCGCGCAGCCGGGTGAGGCCGGCGCGGATGTCGATGCTGATGCCGGGGTCGGTGTAGGGGCCCGACGGGTCGTAGACCGTCATCGGGCCCTCGCCGCTCGAGGGGTGCAGCGCGATCTCGCGCATCGCCACCCGCAGGTCCGGGTGGCGGCTTCCCGGGCGGTAGATCTTGCGCGAGGCCGGCAGCGACTGCGCGACGACGTCCCAACTCTGTGCATTCATCAGGTTGCTCCTAACGAATGCTGGCCGCGGGAAAGCGACCGGCGGCGCACGCGAGCGCGCCGCCCGGTCCGGCTCGATCTGGAGGAACTTTCCTACGCCAGCATTAACTGGATCAGGTTCGGAGGGTCGCCACGCCGCGCTTCCTCAAAGCGCCAATGGCCTCTCAGCCCCTTGCCGGGGCTCCCCTAGCTTTCGCGTGAAAAGTAGTACGTCAGGCGGCGGCGGTCAATGGCGTTGGCAGCCTGCGCGGCCATCGGCTGTGGCCGTTAGCCGCACGCGGAATCGGCGGGCGACGCTGGAACACATCGCCCGCACCCCTTTGCGCGGCGCCTCGTCAGGCCGTCCGGCCGTTCCCGTGGCTGGCCTGGCCGCCCTTGCGACCGGCCTCGGCAGCGAGCTCCGGGTGCTGCGAGAAGCTGCGCTTCTCGTCCGGGACGCTCTGCCCGCCCTTGCGACCCGCGACCGCCGCGAGCGCGCGATTTTGCGAGAAGCTGCGCTTGGCGCCGGGCACGCTCTGCCCGCCCTTGCGTCCCGCCTCAGCCGCCAGCCGGCGGTTCTGCGAGAAGCTGCGCTTCTCGTCCGGGACGGCCTTGCCTCCCATACTGGCGATCTGCCGCTGGCGCTCGGCGTTCATCGATGCGAAGCCGCGATGCGACAGCCGTCCGTCCGTAGCCTGAGCCATTGCTTCTCTCCTTCCCGCCCCGCATGGGGCCGGTGCAAGCCCGAAGACTGAAATCCCGACACTGCCCGAGGCTACCACTCGCGACGAAGCGGGAAAACAGGACAGAAGCTGATTTTGCGCTGCCAGCGCACGGCAGCGTGCTTTCAGGGGGTTATGTGGTCGATCACCAGAGCGACTAATCCGTCTTTGCCCACTTTGTAGGAAACCATCCCGAACGGATCGCCACTTGCGCCGACTGGATTTCCCGAGCGCGCTATGCGTGCCACCACCTCGACCTGCTGACCCGCGGCGAATCCGCGGCCGGCGATCATCGAGTCCTTCGCGGTCAGCTCGACCGTCTGCGGAAAGTCGCTCGCCAGGCGGCGCGCGGCGAGCGGCGGCCCGCGTTGCGCAGGATCGCGCACGAAGACGAACAGCGGGAAGTTTCCCGCAGCGCCGCGCAGCGCCTCGGCGAGGGTGATCTTCACCCGCACCGCGGCTGCCGTGCCGCCGGCGGCTGCGGCGGGGGGCGCGGTCGCCCCGGCTGCAGGCGGCGCGCCGCCCGCGAGCTGTCGATCGATGGCCGCGATCTGCTGCTCGAGCACCGGACGCAGCGTGGCCGGCGGATCCATGGCAAGCAGTTTTTCGAAGCGTTGCTTCGCGAGCGGCAGGTCGCCGCGGTGCGCCGCGAGCGCTGCGCCGTAGAACAGCGCCTTGCCCGAATCCGGCGCGATTGCCAGCGCCCGGTCGATCAGCCGCCCGGCGCGCGAGTCGATCTCGGTGCGATCGCTCATCAGCAGCGCCTCGGCTTCACCGGTCAGCGCATCGACGTTGGAGCCGTTGCTGAGGCGATCGGCACGCTCGTAAGCGCGATAGGCGAGCGGGTACTCCTGCAGCACGACATAGGAGCGGCCGAGCATCAGCCAGCCGTCGAGGTTTCCGGGGTTGCGCTCGAGGCTGCGCGCGAGGTTCGCCACCATGAGCTCAGGTGAGTTGCCCGCCGGCGGTGCGTGCCAGGCCCAGTTGCTCCAGGTGAGGTAAAGAAGCGACGAGCCGGCCACGAGCACCGCGGTGGTCGCGAGCGCGGTCCAGCGCGCGGGCGCCGGTCCCGCCGCCCGTTGCCGCAGCAGCGGCACGGCCACCAGCGCGACGACCACCACCGTGAGAGCCGCTGCCAGGACGACGAAGGCGAGCATCAGCTGCGCCCTTCCTCGTCGACGGGGTCCGGATCTCCCGCAAGCAGCGCCGTGCGCCGCCTCACGACCCGCGCCGCAACCACAGCTCCCAGCAGCAGGAGTGCGCCGGGAGCGAGCCACAGCCACGCGGTGCGCAGGTTGAAGCGAGGCCGGAAGAGAATGAAGTCGCCATAGCGCCCGACCATGTAAGCGCGCACGTCGGCGTCGGTCTTGCCCGCGAGCAGCATGTCGCGAATCACCCCGCGCATGTCCGCGGCCAGTTGCACGGGCGAGTCCGCCAGCGCCTCGTTCTGGCATTGCATGCAGCGCAGCTCGTGCGTCAGCGCCGAATAGCGTGCCTGCAGCTCCGCAGTCGGCATCTGAGTCGTGTCGACGGCGTACGCCGCCCGGTCCCCGAGGAGAACAGCCGCCAGCGCCACAATCGCCAGCGTGCCGGCGCCGCGCCTCATGAGCCTGTCACGCGGCCGGCCGTGAGCCGCGGCAGGATGTCGCGCGTCCACACCTCGCGGGTCAGCGCGCCCGTGACCTTGTAGACCACTATGCCCCTCGGGTCGACCAGAAAGCTCTCCGGCGCGGCATAGACGCCCCAGTCGATGGCGGTGCGCCCGCTGTGGTCGACAGCGACCACCGCGTACGGGTTGCCGAGCTGCGTGAGCCAGGTGCGTGCCTCGCTGTCGTCGTCCTTCCAGTCGATCCCGACCAGCGGCAATACCGCGGCACGCTGCACCTCGAGCAGCATCGCGTGCTCGGCACGGCACTCGTAGCACCAGGTACCCCAGACGTTGAGGAGGTACCACTTGCCCTTGAAGTCGCCCGAGCTCACCCGCCGTGCAGAGTTCCCGAGATCGGGGAGCGAGAACTGCGGCGCCGGCTTGCCGATGAGGGGCGAGGCGATCACGCCCTTCTCGGGTGCATGGCGGATGCCGATGGCCAGCACCACCACCAGCAGCGCGAACGCCGCGAGAGGCACGAGGAAACGGCTCATCCTGTGGGCTGCCCGGCGGCCGTGCCGGTCACCGTCTCCGTCACGCGCAGCGCCCGATAGCGCCGGTCGGAAGCTGCCAGCGCCCCGCCGAGCGCCATTACCAGCACCGCGAGCCAGATGAGACTGACGAGCGGTCTGATCTGGATGCGGATGCTCCAGCGGCCCGCGCCGAGGTCGTCGCCGAGCGCCACCAGCAGGTTGTTGCCGCGATCGATATGGATGGAGGTCTGGGTGATCGCCTGATGCTGGACCCAGTACTGGCGCTTCTCGGGCTTGAGGACCACCACCGGCGCACCGTTACGGGTCACCGTAACCGTGCCACCGATGGCGTCATAGTTGGGGCCCTCGAGCGCAGTCACGCCGTCGAAGCGGAAGTCGTAGTTGCCGACCCTGGTGCTGCCGCCATTGGCCAGCGCCACGTCGCGCTCGACCGTGAAAGACTGCACGGTGGTGAGGGCGATCACGGCCAGGCCCAGCCCGATGTGGGCGAGCGTCATTCCAAGGACGCTCCGCGGCAGCGACAGCCGCCGGCGCCAGCGGTCCAGCGGGTCTGCGAGCGAGGCGAGGATGATCCAAATGCCGAGCGTCATGCCGACCGGAGTCAGCACATGACCGCCGGAGTAGATGCCGAACACCACGCCGTTGCCGAGCACCGCAGCGACCACGAGCGTGGTGAGCAGCACGCGCCGTTTCGCCCCGAGGCGCCCGCGCTTCCAGCCCGCATGGATGCCGAGCGACAGCAGGGCGAGCAAAGGCAGCATCGACACCATGAAGCTCGGATTGAAGTACGGCGGGCCGACCGACAGGGTGCCGAGCCCGAGTGAATCCGAGATGAGCGGTGCCAGAGTACCGGCGAATACCGTCGCCGCCGCGATGACCAGCAGGATGTTGTTGAAGAGCAGGAACGACTCGCGGGCGCCGAGCTCGAATCCGGCGGTCGACCTGAGCAGCGGCGCCCGCCAGGCGTACAGCGTCAGCGCTCCGCCGATCATCACCACCAGGAACGCCAGTATGAAGATGCCGCGCGCCGGATCGGCGGCGAATGAATGCACTGACACCAGTACGCCCGAGCGCACCAGGAAGGTGCCGAGCATGCTGAGGGAAAAGGCGACGATCGCGAGCAGCAGCGTCCAGCTCTTGAACAGCCCGCGCTTGTCGGTCACGGCGAGTGAGTGCACCAGCGCGGTGCCCGCCAGCCACGGCATGAAAGAGGCATTCTCCACCGGGTCCCAGAACCAGTACCCGCCCCAGCCGAGCTCGTAGTAGGCCCAGAAGCTCCCCAGGGCGATGCCGCACCCGAGGAATGCCCAGGCGGCCGTGGTCCACGGGCGCGTCCAGCGCGCCCATTCCTGATCGAGCCGCCCTTCGAGCATCGCGGCGCAGGCGAAGGCGAAGGCCACCGCGAACCCGACATAGCCGGTGTAGAGGATCGGCGGGTGCACCGCCAGCGCCGGATCCTGCAGGATCGGATTGAGGTCGTTGCCGTCGGCGGCCGGCGGATCGAGCCGCAGGAAAGGGTCGGAGGTCGCGAGGGTGAACAGCAGGAAGCCGAAGCTCACGACACCGAGCACGCCCAGCACGCGCGTGGCGAAGCGCCGCGGCAGCCGCGCCGCCCCGATGGTCACCGCCACCGTCCAGGCGGCGAGCAGCAGGATCCACAGCAGCAGCGAGCCTTCGTGCGCGCCCCACAGGGCCGTGACGCGGTAGAAGAGCGGCAGCGCCGAGTTGGAATTCTCCGCCACGTAACGCACGGAGAAATCCTCGCCCACGAAAGACGCCACCAGGCAGCCGACCGCGGTCGCCACCATGACGAACTGACCGGCGACCGCGGGCACCACCGCCGCGCTCCAGCGCTCGCGGCCGAGCAGCGGACCGGCAATGCCGAAGAACGCCTGCAGGCCGGCGAGCAGCAGCGCCAGGATCAGTGCGAAGTGGCCGAGCTCGGGAAGCACGCTCAGGATCCCGAGGGCGCCGCCGGAGTGGCTGAGGCCGGCGCGCCCGCACCCGCCGCCGGCCCGGGGAGCGTCTCCGTGCGCGACTCGCCGTGGTGGCGCTTCAGTGAGCGCGCCACCGCCGGCGGCATGTATTTCTCGTCGTGCTTGGCGAGCACCTCATCGGCGATGAAGGTGCCGTTGGCATCCATGTGCCCGTGGGCTACGACACCGGCGCCCTCGCGAAACAGATCCGGCAGCACGTGATCGTAGGTCACCGGCACCTCGTGACTGAAGTCGGTTACCCGGAAGTGCACTTCGAGGCTTCCCGGTACGCGCTGCAGGCTCCCCTCGGTGACCATCCCGCCGAGGCGGAATTCCTCCCCGGGCGGCACCTTGCCCTCGGCCACCTGGCTCGGGTCGAAGAAGAAGGTGACGTTCTTCCTGAAGGCCGAGAGCGCCAGCGCGCCGGCAAGGCTCACTCCCACGACGATACCGATCACCAATGCCATGCGGCGCCGCCGGGGCGTCATGCGCCACCTCCGCCGGCGGCGAGGCGTCGCAGCGCCGCCTCACGTGCACGCGCCAGCGAGCGGCGCGCCCAGACGATGTTGAGCACCACGGCGCCCAGCGTGATGGCATAGGAAGGCCATACGTAGAGAGCGTAGCCGCCCATGTCGAAGAACTGTCTCATGGCTCGAGAGCCTCGCGGATCCAGCTGGCGGTGCGCTCGCGGCTGAGAATCTCCCCGCGCAGCCGCACCAGAAGTACTGCCGCGAAGAACAGCGTGAACGCCAGCAGCATGATCAGCAGCGGCACCAGCATGGCAGGGGGTATGTCCGGGCGCCCGAAGCGCATCACCGTCGGAGCCTGATGGAGCGAGTTCCACCAGGTCACCGAGTAGTGAATGATCGGTACGTTCACGATGCCCACCACCGCGAGCACCGCGCTGGCACGATCCGCGCGTTGTGTGTCTTCGATGCTGCCACGCAAGCCCATGTAGCCGAGATACAGAAACAACAGGATGAGTTCCGACGTCAGGCGCGGATCCCATTGCCACCAGGTGCCCCACATCGGTGCGCCCCACAGCGAGCCCGTAGCCAGCGCCGCGAAAGTGAACGAGGCGCCGATCGGGGCACAGCTCGCCGCGACCGCGTGTGCCACCTTGATGCGCCAGATGAGGCCGATCGCGGCGGCGACCGCCATGGTCGTATATACCATGAGGGACATCCAGGCACTCGGGGCATGTACGTAAATGATGCGAAAACCGTCGCCCTGCTGGTAATCGGGAGGCGCGAGCACCAGCCCGCCGTAGAGCCCGGCCGCCATCAGAATGCCCGAGGTCCAGCCGAACCACGGCGTGAGGCGTCGCGCCAAAGCGAAAATATACGGCGGTGAGGCCAGTCGGTGAAACCAGATCCAGTTCATGCGGTGCCCTACTCCAGGCTGATGCGCACGCCAGCCGCTGCCGCGAGCGGTGCCAGCGTGACGCCGAGAATGGCCATCGCCCCGAGAAGCTCCAGCGGCGCGCCGTAAGCTGCGCCCCGGATTGCGAGCTCGGTGGCGCGCGCGCCGAAAATGAGCACCGGCAGCGACAGCGGCAACGTCAGCAGCGCGAGCAGCACCCCGCTGCGGCGAATGCCGAGTGTCAGTGCGGCGCCGATCGAGCCGATGAGGCTGAGCGCCACGGTGCCGACCGCGACGCAAATGACGATGCCGGGCAGAGATGCGCCGGGCGCGCCGAGCGAGAGTGCGGCGAGCGGCGCCATGAGGGCGAGCGGGGCGCCCGTCAGGAGCCAGTGAGTCACCGTCTTGGCGAGCATCAGCCAGGTCAGCGGCTGCCCCGAAAGGCTGTACTGCTCGAGCGTGCCGTCGTGGGCGTCGTCCCGAAACAGGAACTCGAGCGCGAGGAGCGAGGCGAGCAACGCCGCGACCCACAGCACGCCGGGCGCCACCTCTCGCAGGCGGGAGAGCTCGGGTGAGACGGCGAGCGGGAACAGGGTCGTGACCATGGCGAAGAAGGCGAGCGGCTGCACCAGCTGCCCGCGCCTGCGGAAGGCCAGCTTGAGGTCGCGCAGCAGCACCAGCCGTGCCGCATCCAGCATCGAGGCAGGCGCAGGCCGGGGGCCACCCTCCTCGCCCGCGAGAGCCAGCGGCTGCCCGGTCGCGGCGCTCACGTTACTCAACTGCGAGCTCCAGCCGCCTGACCCGCTCGCGGGCCACGGGCAGCTCCTGATGGGTGGCCGCCAGCACCAGCCCGCCGCGGGCGAGCTGCTCCTCGATCAGCGTGCCCACGAGCTGCTGACCGGCGGCATCGAGATTGGTCGTCGGCTCGTCGAGCAGCCACAGCGGCACCAGCGCCAGGGACAAGGCCGCAAGCGCCACACGGCGCTTCTGCCCGGCCGACAGAGTCCTGACCGGCCGATCGCGAAAGGCTCCTGCGCCGACACGTTGCAGCGCTGCCTCGAGGAGCGTCGGGCCGAGGCGCCGCCGCACTCCGAGCCAGTAGCGCAGGTTCTCGAGCGCACTCAGGTCGGACTTCAGTGGCGGCTCGTGCCCGATATAGATGAGTCCGGAGTGAAAGCCCGCCAGGTCCTCGCTCACATCGCGTCCGTTCCACAGGACACGTCCGGATTCCGAATATAAGAGACCGCACACCGCTCGCAGCAGGGTCGTCTTTCCGGAGCCGTTGGCGCCTGCCACGTGCAGGCAAAAGCCCGGGGGCAGCGTGAAGGCAACGCCGTCGAGCACGTGACGCTCGCCGCGCCACAGGTGCAGGTTCTCGGCCTGGAGGCCCTGAATCGGCATTAGTTAGTGTCGCCTATTCAAGTGCTTAACGCCACATTCTACTGTGTCTTCTCGTGGCGTCGCTGCCGCAGCTTCAGCCATTCTGCCTGGGGCCGGACTCGAACCGGCACGGGGTTTCCCCCAAGGGATTTTCTTACCACTACAGTTTTCACTGCTGCATGTTTCCATCGGCAAGCCATGCATTTGTGGTCTGGACTTTACCTTTGCCATCCCGCCAGCGCAGTGCGGGCGGATTAGGCAGGGGCCGTCAAGTCTCTACACTTTCCCCCGGCTCTCCGGCTCGAGACCCGGGGGCTTAGCTCGGTATTGCAGCCACCCTGGCGTGCTGCTGTTCCACCGACTTTGACCCCATTCACACCGGCCGTTTCCGCACCGGGTGCTCAGTTCCTCCAAGTCCCTTGCGTCTACCAATTTCGCCACCCAGGCTCAGGGCGCGAAGATGATTGTACGTCAGGTGCCCTGGAGCATCCCGGCGATCGCGGTGAAGGAGCGCGCGGCGGCCACGTCTGCGGCGGTCTTGCGGTCCTTGTTGCGCAGCCGTGAGCTCGCCCCTGCGTCGAGGAGCTGGCGTACCAGAGCGTTGTCGCCGTTGCGCGCAGCCACGATGAGCGCCGTGTCCCCGAAGGCGTTCTGAGCATCGGCAGCCACGTGCCTCGAGAGCAGTCGTTCGACGATCCCGGCGTTACCGCTGCCGACCGCCAGCATGAGCGGAGTGTCGCCGTGGGCGGTGCGTGCATCGGCATTCGCGCCGTGGCTCATGAACAGCTCGACCAGGGGCAATGCACCGGCTGCGCACGCGGCCGCGAGCGCCGTCATGCCGTCCGCATCGGGATGGTCGGGGCTCGCATTGTGCGCGAGGAGCACCTCGGCATTCTCGAGCCGCGCGGCGCGTGCCGCGTACCACAGAGCCGTGCGACCCGCCTTGTCGACACCTTCCGTCGCCGCACCGGCATCGAGGAGCGCACGCACGCCCGCCGTATCGGTCGAGGCGGCCAGGACCATGAGGGCGGTGGTCCCCCAGGCATCGCGCGCCTCGAGGTGCGCATGCGCATCGATCAGGGCACGCACGATCCCCGCGCGGCCGCTCTTCGCGGCGGCCAGCAGGGGCGGCTCCGGATCCTGCGCGGCTCCATCGGCGGAGGCCCCGCGCGCGAGCAGCGCCGCTGCGACGTCGGTGCGCCCCTCGCGTGCTGCGAGCAGCAGCGGCGAGTTGCCGTGTGCATCGGGGCGGGCTGCCGCGGCGCCGGCGGCGAGCAGGGTCTCCACCGACGCCGGGGTGCCGCTCACGACCGCCACACTGAGGATCGGCAGGCCGTCCCTGGTGCTGGCGTTCGCGTCGGCACCTTTCGCCAGGATGCTTCGCAGCAGCTCCGGCGCGGGGCGCGCGGCCGCGACCGCCAGGTCGGGCCAGCTCGCGTACAGGTCGCGCGCCGCGCGCTGCACCGTCAGCGGCGGACTCTCGGATGTGATCGCGGTGCGCGCGAGGGCCGTCGCGCCCCTGGCGCGCAAGCGCGCCACGACGTCGGCGGCGCCACGGTCCTCGGCGAAGTCGAGCGCCGACCAATCCTGCGAATTGCGCGGTGCGACGCTCGCGCCGGCCGCCAGCAGCCGATCGACCACATCGATCCGCCCGCTGATCGCCGCCTGCATGAGGGCCGTGTTACCGGCGCGGTCGCTTGCTGCGAGATTGGCGTGTGCAGCCAGCAGGGCCTCCACCGCAGCCGGTTCCCCTGCCCGCGCGGCGAGCATGAGCGCAGTCATGCCATGCTGATCGCGCGCATCGATCGGCGCACCGCGCCGTATCAGCAGCGCCACCGCGGGAGCCGATCCCGCCGCCGCCGCGCGCGAGAGCGCTCCACGGCCGAAGGCATCCTGCTCCGCGAGCAGTGCCGGATCCGCCAGCGCCTCCAGGCTCGGGATGTCTCCCTGCGCGGCGGCCAGCCACAGCGCCTCGCGGCGCACCGCCGCGTCCTTGATCTGGGCCGAGGGCAGGAGGCTCGAGGGCAGCTCCTGGCGGGCGCCCGCTGCCCCGGCGGGCGGTGCCGGTGCGCGGAAGCCGAGCGCGCGAGCGCGCGCCAGCCAGTGCGCGGCGCACTGCGGATCCGGTGGGTCAGAATCGCTGCAGAGACTGGCGAGACTGAAAGCGGCGCGGGCATTACCCTGCATGGCGGATTTCTCGAGCCAGCTGCGGCCTGCGGCCCGATCCGGCGGCCCGCGCAGGCCGTTCAGATAAAACACCGCCAGCAGGTACTGCGCTTCGGCATTACCGCCGTCTGCGAGGCGTTGCAGCGTCGCGGCCGCGGCGGTGAAGTCCTTGAGCCGGATCGCGGACTTGACGCTCTCGAGCGGGTCTGCAGGGCGCGAAACCGGCAACGCGGCGCCGCTCGCCAGGAGCCCGAGCAACGCCAGTGCCCACTCAGGCCGTGCCACGCTTGGTCTCGACACTGATGCCGATGCGCTTGAGGAAATCCGCAGGCAGCACGCCGCCGGCGCTGACGATGACGGCATCGTTGCGGACGCTGACCGTCGCGCCCTCCTGCTCGATCGCCACCAGGTCCGACCCGATCTGCTTGACGTTGGACTTCATCAGTACCTTGAGGACCCCGCCGCGCGCGGCGCTGTGGATGCGGTCGCGGTTGCGCGCCTTGGCGCGATCGAAATCGGCGCCGCGGTAAGAGAGCACCACTCCACCGCCACCGGACTCGGCGATGCTCGCGGCGGCCTCGAGCGCGCTGTCGCCCCCGCCCACCACCAGCACCTGCTGGCCTGCATACTGCTCCGGATCGATCAGACGATAAACGACCTTCGGCAGCTCCTCGCCGGGCACCCCGAGCTTGCGGGGCGTGCCGCGCCGGCCGATGGCGAGGAGCACGCTGCGCGTCTGGTAAGTGTTCTTGCCGGTCTTCACCGTGAAGGTGTCGCCGCTGCGCGCAATGTCCTCGACACGCTCGCGGTAATTGATCGAGATGCCCGTCCTGCGCTCGGCCTCCTGCCAGAACTGCAGCAAGGCCTCCTTGCTGGTCTGACGGAAATTCACCTTGCCAAGGAGCGGCAGCACTGCCGGCGCCGTCATCACCAGCTTGCCGCGTGGATACTGGAACACCGCGCCGCCGAGAGACTCCTGCTCCAGCGTGACGTAGCGCAAGCCCTTGGCCTTGGCGGTGAGCGTCGCCGCGAAACCCGCCGGCCCTGCCCCCACGATCACCAGGTCGAGTGCCCCATTGGCGGCCTTGCCGCGGCGCGCAGCGATCGCCTCGACGGCCTGCCGGCCCTGCTCGAGGGCGTTGCGGATGAGACCCATGCCGCCGAGCTCCCCCGCGACGAACATGCCGGGCACGGAGGACTCGAAATTCGGCGACACCACGGGGATGTCGACGCCGCGGCGCTCGCTGCCGAACACCAGGGTAATGGCATTCACCGGACAGGCCGTCTTGCAGGCGCCATGGCCGATGCAGTCGCCGGGACTGACGAGGACGGCTCGCCCGCCGATCAATCCCAGCACCTCGTGGTGCTCCTGCTCGGGACATGCCTCGACACAGGAGCCGCAGCCGATGCAGCGCGTCGGGTTGATGAGCGGATGGAGCGAGGCAGGCTCGGCGGCCCCGGTCTTCTCCTGGGCGGCGGCGCTGCGCCGCTCGAGGCGCCGACGGCGCAGCGCGTGCCACACGAGCAGCAGCACGCACGGAATCCCATAGACGAGATAGCTGAGTGAATCCAACTTCCAACACCGCCGCCCGCGGGCTTCACACGCCTCCGGCGTGCTGCCGCGGACCCAAGGCCGTCCAGCCCCCATTCAACACGGCCCGGCCGCACCAGGACTGTGAATGTATTCACAGGACCGGGGCTCGTTTCTGAGTGCAAATCAAAGTAACACAGTAGACTTTTCTGGCGTAATAGCCGGGCGTTCGGGCTTCTTTTGTCTGCTTCTGACGACAGAAATGTCGTGCGGCGGAGACATGAGGAGGCTGTTGGTTTCGACGTGTATTGTCACGTGGGAACGCAGCGCGCCGCGTCGCGGCACGTAGGAATATCGATGGTCTCATTCACCTTCTTGGCCGGGGTTCTCACCGGGACCGCGGCTTGTCTGATGGCGCTGTGGCTGCGGCGCGTCGCGGCGCTGCGCACGCTGTCCCGCCATTACCTGTTTACGGCCGCTGCCATCACGATCTTCGTGGCGGCCGCCGCTGTGCTCTACTTCACACTCGCAGCGCGCCACGATCGCACGGTCGCTGCGGCGGCGGGCCCTGCCGCAGCCGCCGCTTCGCCCGCCGCGCAATCCATGCAGGAGGCAGTCGCGGGCCTCGAGGCGCGCCTGGCGTCCGGGGGCGGGAATCCTTCGGACTGGGAGCTGCTCGCCAAGGCCTATGATTTTCTCGGCCGCCCGCAGGATGCCGCGCGCGCACGGCAGCACATCGCCAATCCCGCCGCCACCCCGGTGAGCGAGATGAGCCCCGAGGCTCTCGTGGCGGCCGCGGCGGCGGCCGGCAACGCGACCCGCCCGCAGACGACGCCCGTGCGCGCCGCGATCCCCGGCGCGACGCTCGAGGGGCTCAGGCAGCGTGTCCACGACCGTCCGCGCGACGTCGCGGGCTGGCTGGCGCTCGCCGAGCTCGCGCGCGCCGGCCACGACAACGCCGCGGCGCGCGCTGCGCTCGAGCGGGTCGTGGCACTGCACGGCATGACGGCGCAGTCCTGGGCCGACTACGCGGATGTCCTCGGCGGGCTCGCCGGTGGCTCCCTCGGCGGTGCCGCCGGCGCCGCCATCGATCACGCACTCGCCCTCGATCCCGCCAATCCGAAGGCGCTGTGGCTCAAGGCGAGCCAGGCACACGAGCAGCGTCGATTTGCCGACGCCCTCACCTGGTGGCACAAGCTCCGTGCGACGCTGCCCCCCGACTCGCCCGACCTGAGCATCGTCGACGGCAACATCGCCGAGGACACTCAGCTCGGCGGACTCGCTCCCGCCCCTGCGGGAGTCTCCGGCACCGTCTCCATCGACAGCCGCCTGTCCGCGCGCGTGCAGCCGGACGCGACGCTCTTCATCTATGCGAAGGCGGCGGATTCGCCCGGACCGCCGCTGGCGGTGATGCGCACCAGCCCGGGCAGCTGGCCGGTGCCCTTTCACCTCGACGACTCGATGGCGATGCTGCCCTCACGGCGGCTGTCGCAGTTCGGCAAGGTGGTCATCGAGGCACGCATCTCCCGCAGCGGACAGGCAACTCCGGCGAGCGGCGATCTCTACGTCACGAGCCCGGTGGTGAGCCCGGGCGCCGGCGGGACGCTGGCCCTCGTCATCAATCGGGAAATGAACTGAAGGACCAGAGCATCCATGTCAGGACGCGCACGACCCGCCGAAGACCTCGAGGATCCGCCGCCGCCGGTGAGTCAGCGCGGCATGCAGGGCAGCGGCGCAATGCGCGCCGCCGCCCGACCCCAGGTCGCGCGCGCACCGGTCGCGATGCCGCGCGGCCCCGAGCGGCCGGCGTCGCCGCCGCAGAGCGCAAGGCTGCTGAGCTTCGATCGGCTGTTTTTCGCGGCGGCCGCGCTGCTGCTGCTCGTCGGGCTCGCTTCCCCGACCGAGCGCTACCTGACGCCCACGCGCGGCTTCGGTTATGCGCTCGGCATCATAGGCGGGAGCCTGATGCTGCTGCTGCTGGTCTATTCGCTGCGCAAGCGCTGGAGCTGGCTCGGATTCCTCGGCTCGACGCCTGCGTGGTTCCGGTTTCACATGGTGCTGGGCGTCCTCGGGCCGCTCTGCATTCTCTATCACGCCAACTTCAGCACCGGCGCAACCAACAGCAACGTGGCGCTCTTCGCCATGCTGGCCGTGGCGGGCAGCGGCTTCATCGGCCGCTACTTCTATGCGCACGTGCACTATGGGCTCTACGGCCGCAAGCTCGAGCTCAGTGACGTGCGCGCGGGTGCCGACAAGCTGCGCAGCCTCTCGGGCAACATGAGCTTCCTGCCCGAGCTCGTCGGGCGCATCGAGGTGTCCGAGCAGCGACTGCTCAACGCCGGGCCCCATCTGGCGCTGCTCGGGTTTGCCAGACCGCTCAGCATCGCGCTCGCGACCGTGCGGGAGCGCTGGCGGCTGCACGGCTGCCTGCGCCGCGCCCTGAAGGCGGGGGCCCGCACCGATCGCGTGCTCGCAGCCGAGCAGCGACGGCTGGCGCGCGCGGCGCGCGCCTATATCGACCGGCGGCTGGCCGCCACCAAGCGGGTGGCGGAATTCGCCGGCTACGAGCGGCTGTTTTCCCTGTGGCACGCGCTGCACATTCCGCTGATCTTCATGCTGATCATTGCCGCGGTCATTCACGTGATTGCCATCAACGTCTACTGAAGACCGGGCCAAATGCAGGGGGGGCGATGGCGAAGCTTGCTGCTGATCGGAGTGCTGCTGGCCGTGGTACCGGCTGAGCGGGCTGCCGCCGTGAATCCGGAAACCCTCCTCATGCCCGGCAAGCTGTCTGCGGCACACGCCAAGTACGAGGAGAAGTGCACCAATTGTCACGACCGCAGCGCCAGCGGCCGGCAAACCCGGCTTTGCCTCGACTGTCACAAGGACATCAGCGCGGATGTGGCCGGCCAGCGGGGCTTCCACGGGCACCTGCCGGGCATGGCCGCCACGCAGTGCCACGCCTGCCATTCCGAGCATCTCGGGCGCGGTGCCGACATCGTCAAGCTGGTGCCGGAGCGGTTCAATCACGACCTGACGGACTACAGGCTGCGCGGCGCGCACGCCGGCGTGGCCTGCGGCAGCTGTCACGTTCCCGGCAAGCACTATCGCGACGCGCCGCGCGACTGCCTCGGCTGCCATAAGAAAGAGGAGCCGCACGAGGGGCGACTGGGGCGCGACTGCGGCTCCTGTCATGACACGGCTGCCTGGCGCCACGTGAGCTACGACCACGACAAGACCGCCTTCGCCCTCAGGGAGAAGCACGCGGCGCTCCCCTGCGCCGCCTGTCACTTCGGCAATCGCTACAAGGACACGCCGAAGGACTGCGCCTCCTGCCACGAGCCGGACGACGTGCATGGCGGCAAGCGCGGCGCCAGGTGCGCCGATTGCCATACGCAGAAATCCTGGAAGACACAGAAGTTCGACCACGAGAAGGAGACCGGCTTCGCACTGCTGGGCGTGCACAATCGCATCGCCTGCAACGACTGCCACAGGAGCGGCAATCTCAAGGACAAATTGCCGAAGGACTGCTTCGGCTGCCACCAGGGGGAGGACTCGCACGCCGGCCGCATGGGCCGCGAGTGCGGCCAGTGCCACGGGAACGAGCAGTGGAAGCCGTCGACCTTCGACCATAGCCGCGACGGGCACTGGGCGCTCGAGGGACACCATCAGAAAATTGCCTGTGAGGCCTGCCACACCGCGGTCGTGGCGACACAGAAGCTCTCGACCGAGTGTCTGTCGTGCCATCGGCCGAACGACGTGCACGCCGGCAAGCTCGGCCGCCGCTGCGACCAGTGCCACAGCCCGAGCGGCTGGCGCAGCAGCGTCAGTTTCGATCACGACCTCACGAGCTACCCGCTGGTAGGACTGCACGTGGCGGTGCCCTGCGAGCAGTGCCACCTGACCCGCCAGTACCGCGACGTCGGCAAACAATGCAGCGATTGTCACGGGGTCGACGATGTGCACAAGGGCCGGCGCGGCAAGGACTGCGCGCGCTGCCACTCGCCCAACGGCTGGAAACTGTGGGAGTTCGACCATGCGAAGGAGACCGGCTTCGCGCTGAGCGGCGCGCACGGTCAGCTCGCCTGCGAGGCCTGCCACCGCAAGCCTCCGGGTGAGTTGAAGCTGCGGCAGGAGTGCCTGTCCTGCCACGAGAAGGACGACGTTCACCTGGGTCAGTACGGCCGCCAGTGCGATCGCTGCCACTCCACCGTGACGTGGAGAGGGGCGCGGGTGCAGTAGGAGTCACTGATGCGGACCGGCAACGCAACAGCTCGCGAGCTCCTCTCCCGGTGGCGATGGCCTGCCGCCGCGGTCGCGGGACTGCTCCTCATGCTCGCACCGCTCCCGGCAGCGTTGGCGGCGCAGGCCCGCAGCAGCTTCGATCACCTGACCACCGGCTTCGAGCTCCTCGGCCAGCACCGCAATCTGCCGTGCGAGGCCTGCCACGCCAATGCGATCTTCAAGGGCACGCCGACGCAATGCGGCGCCTGCCACGGTATCGGTACGGCCATCCGCGCCACCGCCAAACCAGCCAACCACATCCTCTCGACCGATCAGTGCCAGAGCTGCCACACCCCCTGGGCTTTCAATCCGGCGGTGGACTTCGACCACACGCAGGCTCTCGGCAGCTGCTCGACCTGCCACAACGGCACGGCGGCGCAGGGGAAGCCACCGACGCACATCGTCACGGATCTCGAGTGCGACGCCTGCCACAACACGCTCACCTGGGGTGGCGCGATCTTCACCCACGTCGGGGTCACGAGCGGCTGCGCCGCCTGCCACAACGGCGTGAACGCCACCGGCATGCCGGCCACCCATATCCCGGTCGACACGCCCCCGGGCGCGCCGACACCCTGCGAGGGCTGTCACTCGACCAGCCAGTTCAGCACCTGGGCCGGCACCGTGATCAATCACGCGTCGGTGACCGCGATGCAGTGCCAGACCTGTCACCAGACCGCGGCCTACCTCGGCATGACGCCGAGCACGAACACCGCGGCCGCGGACTCGCGTCCCAACGCGACGCTCGATGCCAGCCACCCGACGAGCGGCGACTGCGGGCAATGCCACACGACGGTGTCGTTCGCGGCGAGCGTCTCGCGTCCGGCCAATCACATCCCCACCACGGCGCCCTGCGTGCAGTGCCATACCACCGGCAATGACGCGCAGTACTCGCTGACCGGCACTCACCAGGGAGTTACGGGGTGCCTGAGCTGTCATGGCACGGGCGTCGGCCCGTTCGCCAACGTCACGATCGTCACGGCACCCGCCAATCACATGCCGGTTGGCGCCCTCGATTGCAACGGCTCGGGCTGTCACACGACGGCCAACGTGAATCCGGGCGGCTTCGTTCTCGGTACCGCCAACCTCACCAGCCCGACGCTCAGCGTGGCGGGACACACGACCGTGGCGACCGCGGTTGCCGCCTGTCAGACCTGTCATGAGACCGCGCCCTACGTCGGCATGATCGCGAGCAGCGCCGGTGCCTGGGGGGACTCGCGCCCGACGGCCTTCGACGCGCTGCATCCGACCACGGGCGACTGCGGCGGCTGCCATACGACCGCCCCGACCTTCGGCCTCAATACCACCTCCGGCATGCCCGCCAACCACATTCCGACCAGTGCGCCCTGCGGGCAGTGTCACACCACCGCGGGCAACTACGCGGCCTACTCGCTCACCGGCACGCACCAGGGCGTCACCTCGTGCCTGAGCTGTCACGGGCCCACGGTCGGACCCTTCGCCAACGTGACGATGGTCACGACTCCGGCGAACCACTTCCCCGTCGGCAGCCTCGACTGCAACGGCTCGGGTTGTCACACCACGAGCAACGTCAATCCCGGTGGCTTCAAGCTCGGCACGGCGAGCATCGCCTCCCCCACCCTGAGCGTCACCGGCCACACCACGGTCGCCGCGGTCGCCGCCTGCGCGACCTGTCATGAGACCGCGCCCTACGCGGGCATGATCGCCAGCACCGCGAGCCTTGCGGGGGACTCGCGTCCGACCGCGCTCGATGCCAGCCACCCGACGACGGGCGATTGCGGCAACTGCCACGTGACGACTCCCACGTTCGCCTCGAACCTGCTGCCGACGGCGCCGAAGCCCGCAAACCACATACCCACCACCGCCGTGTGCGCCCAGTGCCACACCACTCCGGGCAATTTCGCGGCCTATTCGGTCACCGGCGTCCACCAGGGCGTCACCGGGTGCGTCGCCTGTCACGGGCCCTCGGTGGCCACCACCTTCGTCAACGTCACGATCGTGACCACGCCGGCCAACCACTTCCCCGTGGGCAGCCTCGACTGCAACGGCTCGGGCTGTCACACCACGGCGAACGTCAATGCCGGCGGCTTCAAGATCGGTGCTGCGAGCATCACCAGCCCGACCCTGACGGTCGCCGGACATACCACCGTGGCCGCGGCGGTGGCGGGATGCCAGACCTGTCATGAGACGGCGCCTTATGTCGGTATGGTGGTGAGTACCGCGAGCGTTGCCGGCGACTCGCGCCCGACCGCGCTCGATGCGGCTCACCCCACCACCGGGGACTGCAACGCCTGCCATACGACCACACCGACGTTCGCAGGCAACCAGACGGGCGGCGCCAAGCCCGCGAACCACATTCCCACGACCGCCGCCTGCGCCCAGTGCCACACCACGGCCGGCAATTACGCCGCCTACTCCGTCACCGGCACGCACCAGGGAGTGACGGGCTGCCTCACCTGCCATGGGCCTGCGGTGGCCACGACCTTCGCCAACGTCACGATCGTCACGACGCCGGCGAATCACTTCGCCATCGGCAGTCTCGACTGCAACGGCTCGGGCTGTCACACCACGACCAACGTCAACGCCGGCGGCTTCAAGATCGGCGCGGCGAGCATCTTAAGTCCGACACTGACGGTGGCCGGTCACACGACCGTCGCCGCGGCGGTGGCGGGATGTCAGGCCTGTCATGAGACCGCCCCCTACATCGGCATGCTGGCGAGCACGGCCAGCGCCGCGGGCGACTCGCGCCCGACCGCCTTCGATGCGAGCCACCCGACGACCGGCGACTGCAGCGGCTGCCATACGACGACACCGACCTTCACGAGCAACGTGACCTCCGGCTCCAAGCCCGGCAACCACATTCCCACGAACGCCCCGTGCGCCCAGTGCCACACGACGGCGGGCAACTTCGCGGCCTATGTCATGGGCGCCACCGGCCACAAGGGCATCTCCAACAACTGCGCGCAGTGCCATGCCTACGGTCTGAGCTTCTACAACATGGCGCCGCCGACGCTGAAAGAGCCGGCCGCGGGCGCCACCGGCCACATTCCGGCCGTACCGCCCAACGGCACGACGGTAGTCGCGTGCGAGCTGTGCCATTCGCCGGCGGGGTTCACGACCTTCTCGGGCACGGTGATGAAGCACGCCTATGTCGTGTCGATGAAGTGCATGGCCTGCCACGAGTACAACATGGCCTGGCAGACCAACGCGGGTGTGCAGCTCTGGACACGGCCGAGCCCGAGCCATCATGCGGGCCAGGACTGCAACGGCTCGGGATGCCACACCGCGCGCGACAAGCTCATGCTGCGGCCGGCGACCCGCGGTCCCGTCAGCGTCGTTCCCGCCAGGCCCGGCTCGGGGGCGGTGCCGCAAAGCGCCACGACCGCGGCGGCGGCCGTCGCCACCACCCCCTTCAATCACACAGCGACCTCCGGCGCGGCCTGCGTCAGCTGCCACAGTGCCGCAAGCGGCAGCGGCAAGCCGGCCAGCCACATCGCCACCACCAACAATTGCCAGAGGTGCCACACGACGCTCGCCTGGCTCCCGGTCTCGACCGTCGACCATACGCAGGTGTCCGGCACCTGCGCGAGCTGCCACAACGGCAGCGCGGCGGCGGGCAAGCCCGCCGCTCACGTAGCGACGCTCGCTGCCTGCGACCGCTGTCATACGACCAACGCCTGGATGCCCGCGCGCTTCGATCACGCCGGGGTCGTCCCCCACACCTGTACCACCTGCCACAACGCGGTGCAGGCGATCGGCATGCCGCGCACTCATATTCCGACCACGCGGCAATGCGATAGCTGCCACGGCACCCTCGCCTGGTCGCCCGCGCTGGTCGATCACTCGGCTTTCACCGGCGCCTGCGCGGGCTGCCACAACAACAATGGCGCCGTCGGGCTGACACCCGGACATCTGCGGACCCGCCTCGACTGCTCCACCTGTCACAGCTATCCGCAGTGGAGCGCGGTCCGCTTCCGCCATGCGAGTGCCGCCTATCCGGGCGATCACCTGCCGACGCTCGCCTGCAGCGCCTGCCATACGGGCAACTCCGAGCAGGTACCATGGCCGGCACCCGCCTACGCAGGAACCTGCGCGGCCTGTCACGCCGCCTCCTTCAAGGCCGCCGCGCATCGCAAGACCGTCAAGGGCGAGCTGTACACGGTGAGCGAGCTCGCCAACTGCAGCGGCGCCTGCCACGTGTACAGCGATTCGAATCCTCCGACCGTCGTCAGGAGTCTGCCGGGACCACATCATCGGGTCGTGGATGCCACGTTCAAACGCTGAGCGTCGCTGGTATCCCCTGTTCCTGGCTGCGGCGGCAGCGCTCGGCGCGCCGGGGGCTCCGGCACAGGTCACGGCCCTCGGACCCAATCGTCTGGTGAGCGTCATCGACGTGGCTGCGCACGACGATCAGGTCGATGTGACCATGGTCTTCAATTGCTCGATGCGGTTCCTGAGCAACCTGCCGGCGAGCGAAGGCCGCGTGGTGCGCATTCAGCTCGCGCCGCTGCCGGACTGCGGCATGAGCCCGCTGGCACTCATTCCCACCGAGACACCGCCGCTGCTCGGCGGCGCAGGCTTCGTGAACCTCGCACGCCTCGAGTCGACCGCGCCGGGGCAGGTCACGCTCACCATCGAGTTCAGGCAGAACGAGCAGTTCGTGATGGCTCAGGGCGCCGATCCCCGCAGCCTGCGACTGCGGCTGCTGCACGCCGCGCGGCGAGCGGGCAAGGTGATGATCGGACAGCCCGACGTGGTGGCGACATTCGCGCTCAACCTCGACTCCGAGCCCAAGCCCTTCACGCAGGCGGACATCGACCTCGCCCACCAGCGGCTCAAGGCCCCGGTGTACGTATCCGAGACGGTGGTGCAGGACGAGAAGTGGTATCGCCTGCGCGCCGGGCCGATCGAGCGCCGCTCCGAGGCGGAGCGGCTGCTGAACCTCGCGCTGCGCGATTATCCGCGTGCCTGGCTGGCGATGGGCGACGATGCGGTCACCACCGCGGTCGAAACGGGGGGCGCGGCGGCCGAAGCCCTGCCGCCCGTCGAGCGCATGGGGAGCGACCCGCCGCTGCCGCCGGCAGAGCTCAAGTCTCTCTTGAGCGAAGCGCGCACCGCGCTCGACAAGCACGACTACAGCCACGCCATCGCGGTGCTCACCAAGCTCCAGCGCCAGCCCGAGTTCCCGGACCGGGCGACCGCCCAGGAGCTGCTCGGCCTCGCGCGCGAGCGAGCCGGTCAGCTCGCGCATGCCAAGGCGGAGTACGAGGAGTATCTGCGCCGCTACCCGCAGGGCGAGGCCGCCGAGCGGGTGGCGCTGCGGCTGCGCATCCTGCGTGCAGCCGAGGCCCGGGCCCGCACCGGGCGCGAGCCGTCCGCGGACACGCGCGGCTGGCAGGTGAGTGGCGACTGGTCGCAGCTCTTTCGCTACGACGGCTCGAGCATCAGCAACGGCCCTCCGCCCCCCAATACCCAGACGGTGCCGCTCGCCTCGACCTCGACCGCGGAGAATGCGGTCTTCAACGACCTCGATCTGCTCGCCCGCCGGCGTGGCGAGAACATCGACTGGATCGGGCGCCTGAGCGCCGGCTACGACAAGAGCTTCCAGTCGAGCGCGGCCGCTCTCGGCAATCCGACCCGCGTCAGCCTCGCCTCGCTCGAGATGCTCGATCGGCCGCTGGGACTGCTGGCGCGCGTCGGCCGTCAGGTGAGCGTCGAGGACGGCATTCTCGGCACTTTCGACGGGATGTTCATGTCATGGCAGTTCAGGCCCGCCTGGTCGGTGAATGCCGCCGCCGGCTACCCGGTGGAGCAGCTGATCCTCGCGCCCCAGACCCAGGAGCGCTTCGAGACGCTCGGGCTGCACGTGGCCCCGCCCGGTGCGCACTGGGACGGAGGCATCTTCGCGAGCACCGCGGAGTTCTCGGGCCTCAAGGACCGCCAGGCGGTTGGCCTGGAGGCGCGCTATGTCGGAGCGGCGGCATCGCTGGTGACCGTCGTCGATTACGACACCTTCTATCACTCGCTCAACACCGCAAGTCTCATCGGCACCCTGCTGCTGCCGGCGCGCTTCAATCTGAGCTTCGATGCCGAGCGGCGCAACTCCCCGGTCCTCACCACGCGCGACGCACTGGTCGGCCAGACCTTCACGACCATCGCGCAGCTCGAGCAGGTATTCACGCAGCAGCAGATTTACCAGCTGGCGCGCGATCGCACCCCGATCACCTCCGACTACAGCGTGACGCTCACCCGGCCGCTGGGGCAGCGCTTTCAGATCACCGCCATCGTCACCGGCACCGAGACCGGCGCTACGCCCGCCTCGGGGGGCGTGGCCGCAGTCGCCGCGACCGGCATGCTGCTCAACTATCAGGCGCAGCTCGCGGCGACCGACCTCTGGCATGCCGGAGACTTCAGCGTCGTCACTCTGACCACCGGCAACACCGAGATCGGACGCATCGATTCGCTCGCGGCTACCAGCCGCTTTCCGATCGGCGGCGCCTGGCGCCTCGGCCCGCGCTTCACCGTCGATCGTCTCACGGCACTCAGCGACGGCAGCCAGGAGACGACCTACATTCCCTCGGCACTGCTCGACTGGACGCGCGGACGCTGGCTGTTTCAGCTCGATACCGGCGCTGAGCTCGGGCATCGCCAGGCATTCCTGCAGCTCGCCAACGGCACTTTCGTGCAGACGCAGAACACCTCGCGTTACTATATAAGCCTGTCGTATCGCGTCACCTTCCAGTAGTGAGCCGTCAGGTGCGTAACCGGCCAGTGCTCGCCGCGCTTGCGGCACTGCTCCTCGCGCCGGCAGCACCCGCGGCGCGCGGCGCCGACCTCGCGCCCCGCGAATACCTCGACCAGGAAACCGCCGCCACCGTGACGGTAGTTGCGCAGCCCCTGGTCTTTGCCTACGCGCGCACCGAGCTCGCGGCCAATGCCCGCGACTATGTGACGCTCGCGGCGGCGGCAGTCAATCGCGGCGGCAAGGTGAGTTTCGTCGGCATCGCCTATTTCTGGTCCACGGTCGATCCGCGCATGCGCACCGACCCCCTGCCGGCCCCCGAGCCGCTGATCCTGCAGGCCGACGATCGGCGCATCGAGCTGAAGCTGCGGGGACAGTCCGCACACGATGCCGGCATCGGCGTGCCGACACATGCGCCGCCCGGCCCGCCGGTGATGCCCGATGTCTACGGCATCGACCTGCCGACGCTGCGCTTCATCGCCGAGGCGCGGCGCCTGACGCTCCTCGCCGACAGCGGCGGCACCCGGCTCAGCTACCGCCTGTGGGGGGACCAGCGCGCGGCGTTGCGGGCCTTCGTGCGGCGGATGAGCGGGGAAGACTGAAGGGCCGGCCGCGGCCGCCCGCCGTCGCAATCCCCGCACGCCCTGTCGCACCCGCCCCTTCAAACCGCCTCTGCGGCAGTAGCATCGAAGGGTTGGGAGGCGTACCCCATGGACAGCCTGCACTGGTCGAGCCGCAGCCCGATCGGCGTGATCGTCATTGCGGTTTTCGTTGTCCTCATCGGGCTGCTGAGCCTCAGCCGCCTGCCCCTGCAGCTGTTCCCGGACGTCAACAAGCCGGTCCTGTCGATCCAGGCCGGGTGGCGTACCGCATCCCCGGAAGAGATCGAGTCGGAGATCCTCGAGCCGCTCGAGAATGTCCTGCAGGGCATGCCCGGGGTCGAGGAGATCGAAGGCAACGCTTTCCCCGGGTTCGCGAACATCAACCTCAAGTTCGCCCTCGGCACCGACATGAAGAACGCGCTGGTCGAGGTCATCGGGCGGCTGAACCGCACCCGGCCGCTCCCCCTCGACGCCGATCGTCCCAGCGTCTCGCTGGGCGGCCAGGGCAACACCAACGAGACGCTGTCGTGGTTCTTCGTGCAGCTGCTGCCCGGGACGGCGGGTCCCATCGAGGCGCAGCGCCGCTTCATCGAGGACACGGTGCGCCCCCGGCTCGAGTCGATACCGGGGGTTGCGGCGGTCGACGTCAACGCCGGGCCGCCGGATGAGGTGCACATCACGCTCGACCTGGCGCGCACGGCGGCGCTCGGCATCGGCATTCCCGACATCGCCAGCCGCGCGGCCAGCGCCAACAATGTATCGGGCGGCCAGCTCGACGTCGGACGCCGACAGTACACCCTGCGCTTCACCGGACGTTTCTCGCCTGAGCAGCTCGGCGCGCTGGTACTCGCATGGCGCGACGGGCGGCCGGTGCGCCTGGCGGACGTCGCGACGGTCAATGTCGGGCCGCCGGTGCGGCAGTTCTTCGGCTACCAGAACGGCAATCCAGCAATAGGCATTCAGGTCTTTCGCGCCAACGGCGCCAACGTCCTGGCGACGCTCGATGCCGTCAAGGCGGCGGTAGCGGAGCTGCGCGAAGGGCCGCTCAAGGCGCACGGCCTGGGCATCGAGCAGTCCTTCGACGCCTCGCTGTTCATTCGCCGGGCCGTGCACCTCCTCACCGAGAACCTGGTGGTGGGCGCCCTGCTCGCCCTCATCGTGGTGTGGTGGTTCATGCGCGAGTGGCGGGTGACGCTGCTGATCGCGGCCACGATCCCGGTGTGCCTGTGCGCCACCTTCGTGACACTCGACCTCTTCGGCCGCAGCCTCAACGTCATTTCCCTCGCGGGCCTCGCGTTCGCCGTCGGCATGGTCGTCGAGGGGGCGATCGTCGTCTCGGGCAACGTGGTGCGGCTGCGCGAGAGCGGCATGCCGCTCGCTGAAGCGTGCCGGAAAGGCGCGCAGCAGGTGGCGGGCGCGCTGGTCGCCTCGACCGCAACCACCATCGCGGTGTTCGTGCCGGTGTTGTTCCTCAAGGACGTCGAGGGGCAGCTGTTCGGCGACCTGGCGCTCACCATCTCGATTGCGGTGGCGATCTCCATCGTGGCAGCCCTCACCCTGCTGCCGGCCGCGCTGAGCTTCGTGCTCGACCGCTCGCTGCGCCCGACCGGCTACGGGCAGGGATGGCCGCGGCTCACCGAGTGGGTTCTGCGGGTAACGGATACCCGCAGCAAGCAGCTCGGCTGGATCGGGGCGCTGCTGGTCGGGCCGCTGTTGCTGGCGATCTGGATGCTGCCGCCTCTCGACTACCTGCCGCCGGTCAAGCGCGCGGCGATCGATGCCTTCTTCGATTTCCCGCCCGGCATGAGTCCGCAGGCAGTCGACCGCGAGCTGCTGCCGATCATGCTCGAGCGCATGCGTCCCTATATGGAGGGCAAGCTCGAGCCGCGCCTCAAGAACTGGTACATCCTCACCTGGCCCGGGGGCGGCACGATCGGCGCGCGCGTCATCGACGAGCGCCGGATCGGCGAGCTCGAGGCGCTGGTGCGCGACAAGATTACGGTGGGGCTCCCCGACACGCGGGTGTTCACGGTGGAGGGGGACCTCTTCGGCGGCATCGGCGGGTCGGCACGCTCGGTCGGGATCCACCTGCAGAGCGAGGATGCCGCCGCGCTCAATCGCGTGGCGCTCGAGGGGCGCACGCTGCTCGAGAAAGTGTTTCCGGGCGCGCCCATTCAGAGCTTCCCGAACCCGGAGGACGTCTCGCTGGAGCTGCACGCGACGCCCGACGACCGGCGTATCGCGGAGGTCGGCTGGGACCGCGCCACTCTCGGCACGGTCGTACGCACGGTGGGCGAAGGCGCGTGGCTCGGGGAATACTTCGACGGCAAGTCCCGCTTGCCGATCGTGCTGCGCTCGAGCGAAGGCAGCACGCCGGAGGACCTCTCCGATGCGCCGCTCGTGACGCCGTCGGGGCTGGTGGTGCGCCTCGGCGACCTGGTGCAGCTCTCGACCGCGCTCGGGCCGCCGGCGATCCGCCGCCTCAACCACCGCCGCGTCGTGACGCTCACCATCGATCCGCCGGCGACGCTGTCGCTCGAGAAGGTGCTGCACACGATCGACGCGCAGGTCCTGCCGCAACTGCGTGCGCACATGCCCGCCGACGGATCGCTGCGGCTCGCCGGGAGCGCCGACAGTCTCAGCGAGACCCTGAGCACGATGAGTCGCGTGTTCGCGCTGGCGCTCGTGGTGCTGCTGCTGCTGATGACGGTCCTGTTCCGCTCGCTCCGTGACAGCGTGATCGTGCTGCTGACGGTGCCGCTCGCGCTGGTCGGCGGCGTCGTGGGCCTGAGGCTCCTCGACCTGGTGAAGTTCCAGGCCCTCGATCTGCTGTCGATGATCGGCTTCGTCATGATGATCGGCGTCATCATCAATCACGCGATACTGCTGGTGGCGGCGGTGCGCAGCGTCGAACGCGAAGGCGCGCTGCTCGAGGAGAGCATCCGCGCGGGCCTGCAGCAGCGCTTGCGCGCCATCCTGGCGAGCACGCTCACCGGGGCGCTGGGCGCGCTGCCCATGGCGGTCAACCCGGGCCCCGGCAGCGTCATCTATCGGGGCCTCGCCGCGGTCAATATCGGGGGCGTGGTGATCAGCCTCGCCTTCAGCCTGGTGCTGATCCCGGCCCTGATGCGATTGCTGGCGCGCGAGCGCCGCCCGGCTGCGGCCGCAGCGCCGCTCGCCACTGCCTGAGGTCACCATGACTCGTGCGCATGCCATTCGCATGATCCTTGCAGGGCTCAGCGCCGGCGCATTTGCCGCGGCCACGGCGGTCGCCGCCGATACCGCCGGCGCCCGACCGCAGGCCGTGGTCGAGGTGGGTACCGTGAGTCTCAAGCCCGTGGCGGGGCTGAGCTGGATCCCGGGCTCGATCGTCAGCCGGTCCGACGCGCGCATCGCCACGGTCATCCCCGGCCGGGTGACCTGGATTGCCGAGGTCGGTACCCGCATGCGCAAGGGCGATCCCCTCGCCCGCCTCGACGACACGGTCTCGCGCCTGCGGCTCGAGGATCTGCGCGCCCAGGTAGCGCGTGCGCGCGCCACCCACGACGTGGCGAGCTCGCAGCTCGAGCGCTTCAACCGCCTCGCCGCCACCCAGGCGCTGAGCGCCAGCCAGCTCGAGGACGCGCGCGCCCAGCGCGACGTATCGGGGGATGACGTGGCGCGCGCCGGCGCGCAGCTGCGGCAGGCACAGTATGAAATCGATCAGTCGGTGATCCGCGCGCCCTTCCCCGGAGTGGTGAGCGAGCGCTTCATCCAGCGTGGCGAGTATCTGCAGACCGGAGCGGCCACGGTACGGCTCGTCAACATCGAAGACGTCGAGGCGCGCGCCACCGCCTCGCTCGATCTCGCGGCCAACGTCCATGCGGGTCAGCTGGTCAGCGTACGCGATCACGGCGTCGGCCGGACGGGTAAGGTTCGCACCGTGGTACCGGTGGGGGACGACCGCTCGCGACAGTTCGAGGTCCGCGTGACCGTCGGGAGCCCCGACTGGCTGGTGGGCACGCCGGTCGAGGTGAGTCTGCCCTCGAGCGCCGCACGCACCGCAGTAACGGTGCCGCGCGATGCGCTCGTGATCCGTCAGAACCGCTCCTACGTGCTGCGCGTGACTCGCTCGGGCACCGTCGAGGAGCTCGACGTCACCCCCGGTATCGGCATGGAAGACAGCATCGAAGTGCACGGAGCGCTCTCGCCCGGCGACCGGCTCGTGATCCGCGGCGGCGAACGGCTCACCTCGGGTCAGGCCGTCCGCGTCATCGATCCGAAAGCCCAGCCGCACCCGGGCTGAGGCTTTCGGCCTCTCAGGCGCGCCACAGCACCGGAAAGAGCGGATGCTCCATGGGGGCGCCCGCGGCAAGCTCCGCCGCCAGGCCGGGGAACTCGGGCGATGTGGCCCAGTGCCGCGGCGCGTGGCGGATGTCGTCTCCGAGGAGGCGCACTGAGAACACCCGGCGGCGCGCACCGCCGCTCACCCCCGGCGCCGCATGCAGGCTCAGCATGTGGAAGCAGACCGCATCGCCAGGCTCGAGCGCCCACCCCAGGATGCGGTAGCGCCCGGGATCGGCTTCGATGTCCGGAAGGTCCGCCAGCGTCCCTTCCGGGAACCACTTCGCTTCGCGCGCCAGGAAGGAGCGCGGCATGAGCCAGGGACCGAGGTGCGACCCGGCGACGAATTCGAGCGTCGTCTCGCGGGCGACCGGGTCGACCGGAATCCAGAAGCTGCAATTCTGCCGGCCGTCGATGTTGTAGTAAGGCTGGTCCTGGTGCCAGGGCGTGCGCTGACGCGTACCGGGCTCCTTGGTGAGCATGTGGTCGTGATAGAGCCGCGCGCTCGTGCTGCGCATGAGCCGGCCGCCGGCCTCGCCCAGCGCCGAGCCGAAGATCACCCGCCGATAGCTGTCGTTCTCCTGCCAGCAGCAGAAGTCCTCGAGGAAGAAGCCAGGGTCTTCGCGGCTGCTGGCGATCCTGGCGCGCGGACTCGGCTGCGCCAGATTGCGATCGATGCCGGCGCGCAGCAGCTCGATCTCCTGCGGCCGCAGCAGCTGGCGCAACACCACGGCGCCATCGGCCTGAAATGCGGCGATGTCCTGGTCGGTAACCCGGCTCATCGACCTTCCGTACTCCGGCCGGCTGCCCGGCTGTCACGCGCCCCGTTGCGGGCAGTCAAAGTAGTGGATCGCCACCGTCGGGCGCAACCCGCCGCGGGCGGCGCGCGCCGGGTTGTGGCGGCGGGGCGTGGGCCGCACAATTCGCCGCAGTGCTCATGCCGAACGCAAAGCCAAATCGAAACTCCCCCTTCATGGTCGGAGTCTCCGGACACCGCGATCTCGATCCGGGCGACAGCGCGCGGCTGCGTGAAGCGGTCACCGACTTCGTGCAGCAGCTCAGGTCGCATCTGCCGGACACGGAGCTGCGGCTCATCGTCGGCATGGCACAAGGAGCGGATCTGCTGGTGGCCGAGACGGCACTCGGGCTCGGCGTGCCGGTCGAGGCCGTGCTGCCCATGCCCCTCGAGCAGTATGCGGCGGACTTTGACGAGGGCACACTCGGCTGTCTCAGGGAGCTGCTGCGCAACCCGCAGGTGCGCTGCGTCGAGCTGTCGGCCCGGACGGCCGCCGCCGCTGGGCCCGGACCGCATTCGCGCGAGCAGCGCGATGCCATGTACGCCAACCTCACCGATACCCTCGTCCGCCGCAGCAGCCTGCTGCTCGCCCTGTGGGACGGGCGCGGCTCGCAGCTGCCCGGGGGCACCGCGGACACCGTGCTGCGATACCTGGGGGTGCGCAAGGACGAGAACCGCGCGACCGACAGCGTCGAGTTCATCGAGGCCGACAAGGAAGCGGAATCGGACTCCCAGATCGCTACGCGACTGGTGTACTGGACGCCGGCGGCACGCAGCGGGGATGCCGGCAAAGCGCAGCGCACTCCCTGCTATCTGGTCGGCGCCGGCGATCATGTGCTGCAGATCCTGGGCGCCATGCCGGCGCGCCTCGAGCGCCAGCTCGCCGAGCTCAATGCGTACAACCTCGAGTATCGGCGTCTGGCGGACGCCGGGCAGCTGGGCGCGCCGGAGTCGCTGATCGCCACGCTCCCGGCGGGAGTGACGCTCCCGCCCCACGCGCTGCTCGAGGACATCGACCTGCAGTACGGCAAGGCGGACGCTCTCGCGATCCATTACCAGCGGCGCTCGGACCGGCTCTTCGACCTGTTCGCCTTCATGGCCTTCGCCATGGGCGTCGCGTACCTCATCTACGAGAAGCTCACCGAGTCCCGGGTGCTGCTCATGGCGTACCTGCTGACGCTGCTCACCAGCCTCGGTGTCTACTATGTGCTGCAGGGCAAGCGCTGGTTCGGCAAGCACCTCACCTATCGCGCGCTCGCCGAGACGCTGCGCGCCCGCTTCTACCTGCGCCTCGCAGGAGCGGATCAACGCATGGACGCGGGCGAGGTGCTGGCGCTGTCCGGCATCGAGCGCTTTCGCGGCTTCGGCTGGATAGGTTTCGTGCTGAAGGGGATCGAAGCGGCCGACAGCCGCATCGATCCCGAGCGCAGCCTCGAGACGGCGAGCGTCGAGCAGGCGTGGATCGAGGGCCAGTTCCGCTACTTCACGCGCAAGGTGGCGCAACTCGAGAAAGCCAGCCGCCGGGTGAAGCACATGCGGCACTTCCTGTTCGTCGCAATCCTGATCGTGATCTCGCTGCTGTTTGCCTTCGGCGAGCCGCTGCACCGTATCGACGCGGGCCTGGGCATTCCGGTGAAGAACATCCTCACCTTCTCCATGGGCTTCATGGCCGTGCTGCTCGGCGTCTGGGAGCTGCACCGGGACAAAATGGCGACGCGCGAGCTGCTGTGGCAGTACCGCAATCAGCTCAGCCATTTCGCTCGCGCCAGGATACAGCTCGCCCGTATGGCCACCGCGCGCCGCCGCAATGACGTGCTGGTCGAGCTCGGCAAGGACTCGCTGATGGAGAGCTACCTCTGGGCCATCCATCGTTACCACCGCGAGCACGAGCCGCCGGCCGCGTGAGGTAAGATCCCCGCCAGCCACACGACCCGGGGGTGATGCATGATTCTGCAGGAACTATGGCGTGTATGTAACTGCCAGATAAGGGATTAATCTCTTGCCAGAAGGACCCGTACCGAACCGTCGTCGCGAGCGCTCGCGGGCGCCACGGTCCACGGGCCCTACCCTTGCGCCCCTGCCGCGTCTGACGAATTCCTGGCCGCCGCTCGAGATCCTCACGGGCGAGCAGGTGGAGAGGATCCTCGTGGCGGCCTTCCGGGTGCTCGAGGAAGCCGGTCTCGAGATCCGCAGCGCCGCCGCGCGCGCAGTCTATGCCAGGGCCGGCGCGATCATCGATGAGTCGACCATGATGGTGCGGCTCGGTCGCGATCTCATCGAAGCGCAACTGGCGCACGCGCCGGCGCGCTTCGTCCTGCACGCGCGCAATCCCGACCGCCATCTCGCCGTCGGCGACAACGTCGTCAACTTCGGCCCCGTGACCGGGGCTCCCAACATCCGCGACAGCGAAGGCGGGCGGCGCTTCGGCGATCTGGAAGCCTTCCGCAATATCCTCAAGCTCACTCATACGCTCGGTGTGCTGCACTGGCAGGGCGGCATCGTGGTCGAGCCGGTCGACGTGCCCGTGCCGATCCGGCATCTCTCCACCTACCAGGCCCACATCGAGTGCGCCGATACGGTATGGGCCGCGCGCGGTATCGGCGGCGTGCAGGCCGAGGATGCGCTCGCCATGTCGGCCATCGAGCACGGCTGCAGCATCGAGGATCTCGCTGCGCGTCCGACGCTCATGACGGTGACCAACGTGAACTCGCCGCGGCGTGTCGATGAGGAGATCCTCGACAACATCATGATCATGGCGAGCCACGGCCAGTGCGTGGTCATCACGCCTTTCACTCTGATGGGCGCAATGGCGCCGGTCACCCTCGGCGGCGCGCTGGTGCAGCAGACCGCCGAGGCCCTCGGGGTGGTGGCGCTGTGTCAGCTGCTGCGCCCCGGGGCTCCGTGCGTGCTCGGCGGCTTCACCTCCAACGTCGACATGCGCACCGGTTCGCCCGCTTTCGGCACGCCCGAGTACGTGCATGCCGTGATCGCCGCGGCACAGATCGGCCGGCGCCTGAGACTCCCGGTGCGCACCAGCGCCGTGAACGCCTCGCCCGCAGTCGATGCGCAGTCGACCTACGAGACTGCCTTCTCGCTGCAGGCCGCGATACTGAGCCACAGCCACCTCATCAACCACGCCGCCGGCTGGCTCGAAGGCGGCTTGTCGGCCTCGCTCGAGAAGATCGTGGTGGACGCCGAGCTGCTGCGCAACTGGGCCGAGATCCTCAAGCCCGTTGCCTTCAGCGACGATGACCTGGCGGTGGATGCCATCAAGGGGGTGGCTGCCGGCGGACACTTCTTCGGCGCGCCACACACGCTGGCGCGCTATGAGAAAGCCTTCTATCGGCCGCTGCTCTCCGACTGGTCGAACTTCGAGAACTGGCGCGACGCCGGCAGCCGCACCGCCACCGAACGGGCCACCCTCATCTGGAAGAAGCTGCTCGCGGACTATCAACCGCCGCCGCTCGATCCGGCCGTGCGCGAGGCCGTCGCCGCCTACGTGGCCCGCAGGACCTCCGAGCTCGCCGCGACGTGACGGATTGGATCGCAAACGCCCGCATGTATGCGGTGACCCCGGGGGTCGAAGCGTCGTGGCGCAGGCTCCTCGAACACGTTGCCGACGATGCCGGCGTAGCCCTCAGGTATGTCCCCTACCCCGCCCCTCAGCCGCTCGAGTCGCTGTGGACACGGGCCGATCTGGGCGCCGTCTTCATGTGCGGCTTTCCCATCGCGCTCGAGCTCGCGCCGGTCGTGCCGCTGGCGTCCCCCATCCCGCGTGTCGCCTGGGCGGAGCACCGGCCCGTTTACCGTACCGATCTCATCGTGCGCAGGGACGCGCCTTTTGCCGCACTCGGCGACACTTTCGGCGGCCGCGCCGGATGGACGGTCACTCACTCGCACTCCGGCTTCAACGCCTGGCGATACCATCTGCTGCGCTTTCGAACCCCGGCGCGCCCGGCGCTCTACGGCGAGATGGCCGGCGAGCTGATCACCGCCCGTAAGGTGCTCGACAGCGTACGCGAAGGCCGCATCGATATCGGGCCGCTGGATGCCTACTGGCACATGCTGCTGGCGCGACACGCACCCGAGCTCACCGCGGCAATCCGCGTGCTCGATTCGACGGCGGTCGCGCCCATGCCGGCCTTCGTGGCGGCAGCGGGCATGCCGGCCGCAACGGTGCTGCGCCTGCGCGCCGCTTTCACCGCTGCCGCCGCGCGTCCCTGGTTTGCGCCGCTTGCCGGTGAGCTGCTGCTGGAAGGCTTTGCACCGGCTTCCGCCGAGAGCTTCGCGCCGCTCCTCGAATGGGACCGCGCCGCCAGGTCCGCGGGCTACGACCAACCGCGCTGAGGCTTCAGCCGCCGAAGGGCGCGCGGTCGGTCGGGTGCAACGGGGAATCGTGCGCACGCAGCAGAAAGCGCCGCGCGACGTCGAAGTAAGTGCGGTAGACCAGCCCGCCGTTCTCCGCAATGAGCCGCTCGCGCATCTGCTGGTAGCGCCCGGGATACTGGTACCACGGAATCCAGGGCGCCTCGTGATGCAGGGAATGCAGATTATTGAAGAGAAAGATCGGACCCAGAATCCAGGAGCCCTCGACGATGGCGATGCGAGTCCGCACGGAGGGCCGTGCCCGATGCTCGGCGAAGGAGCGGATCAGCGTGATGCTGGTTCCGGGAATCGCCATCGTGAGCAGATAGATCCACAGCGGAATGCCGCACACCACCTTCACCCATACGACGACGGGAATGCACCACAGCAGGTGCTCGACCCACATCGCCCGCACACCCTTGCGGTTGGCGAGGATTGCGCGCCACTCGGCGCGCAGGTAGCGGCCGATCGCCCAGAACGCGCCGACGGTCACCCGACCGGCGAGCGTCTGCGAGATGCGCACCATGCCGCGGGTGAGCGGCGCGAGGCGGCGCCAGTCGTGCGCCGTCCAGTACCAGGACTCCGGGTCGTCGAGAGGGTCGGTGAGGCGCTCGTCGATGTGGTGTGCGAGATGGCTGGCGCGATAAGAGTCGTAGGGCAGCCACAAGGACAGCGGCACGATCGCCAGCAGGCGGTTGATCCAGCCGGAGCGCGTGGGGTGCCCGTGAACGATCTCGTGCTGCAGCGAGCCGTGGAGCGTCAGCAGGACGGCCGTGAGCGGTGCCACGATCCACAACGGCCAGAGGCCGTACATGCGGGTGACCGTGAGCCACCCCCCGTAGGCGAGCAACGCGATCGCCACAGTCGGCATCTCGACGGCGGCAAGCTGCCGGCGTATGGCGCCTGCGGCAGGAGCAGCGCTATCGGTGATCGACGCAGTCGGGTAGTTCACGGATCGTCAGGCTCTGGGCCGCCGTGGCCGCGGGACTAAGCACCTCCCGCGGGAGATTCTATCTCAAGGGCGCCCGGGACTAAGAATACGCAGGAATACCGAGCTGGACGTGTGCGTGGCTCTCAGTCCATGGAGACGCTGCGCAGCAGCCGGCGCTCGATCGCCGCCAGGGCGTCGTAGAGCAGCACCGCCATCAGCCCGGTCAGGATCCCGCCCTGCAGGATGAAGGCTGTATTGCTCGAGAGCAGTCCCGCGATGATCACCTCGCCGAGGCCCTTGGCCGCCACCGTGGAGCCGATGGTGGCGGTGCCCACGTTGATGACCAGCGACAGCCGCATGCCCTCGAGGATGAGGGGCATCGCCAGAGGCAGCTCCACCGACAGCAAGCGCTGCGGGGCGCTCATGCCCATGCCGCTGGCCGCCTCCAGCACCGCTGCCGGGCAGGTACGCAGACCGACCAGCGTATTCTCGAAAATCGGCAGCAGTCCATAGGCGAACAGGGCGATCAGCGTCGGCTTCTCGCCGAATCCGACCAGCGGCACCGCCACCGCGAGCACCGCGACCGGCGGAAACGTCTGGCCGATGTTGACCAGCGTGCGTGACAGCGGCAGGAACTGCGCGCCGCTCTCGCGCGTCACGATGATTCCCAGGCCGACGGCGACCACGGTGCTGGCAGCGGCCGCGATGCACACCGTCCCGAGCTGTGCGAGCGCGAGCGTGAGGAGGTTCCCCTGGTCGTAGATCGGCGGTGCGCCGTACTGCGTGAGCGGCGCAAACAGCGGCGCGAAGCTCTGCGGCGTGACCAGGAAGGCCACCAGCAGCGCCAGCGCCGCAAGCCGCAGGAGCGTGGCTGCCCGCGGCACCCTCACGGCCTGCCGCGAGCCAGAATGGCCTCGACCGTCAGCTGGCCGCGCACCGCCCCATCGGCATCGACGACGCGCGCGGATTGCGCCCCGCACCACAGCAGCTCCGACAACGCCTCGCGCAGCGAGACGCTGGCTGCGACCGTCGGGCCATCCGTCGTACCCGGCAGCGCCGCCTCACCCGCTGTGACCAGTGACAGGAGGCGTATGGCCCGATCGGCGAGACCCGTCAGGCGCGATACGAAGGCGTCGGCCGGACGCCGCAACAGCACCGCCGGGCGATCGTACTGCAGCAGCTTGCCGGCGCTCATCACCGCGACGTGATCGGCGAGCCTGAAGGCCTCCTCCATATCGTGCGTCACGACGACGACGGTGGTGCCGAAGCGCCGCTGAATGGCGAGCAGATCCTCCTGCGCCTTGTCGCGGATGATCGGGTCGAGCGCCCCGAAGGGCTCGTCCATGAGCAGCACGCCGGGCTCGGCGGCGAGTGCCCGTGCGACTCCGACCCGCTGCTGCTCGCCTCCCGAGAGCTGGTGCGGCAGGGCATCCGCGTAGCGCGCCGGCTCCAGCTGGAATACTTCGAGGAGCTCGCGCACGCGGGCGGCGATCCGCGGTGCTTCCCACTTCAGGAGCCGCGGGACGGTGGCGATGTTCTCCGCCACGGTGCGGTGCGGAAACAGGCCATGGCCCTGGATGACGTAGCCGATGCGCCTGCGCAGCAGATAGGCGGGCTCGGCGCGGGTGTCCTGCCCGTCGATCAGCACGCGCCCGCTGCTCGGCTCGACCAGACGGTTGATCATGCGCAGCAGCGTCGACTTGCCCGAGCCGGAGGTGCCGACGATCGCGGTGATCGAGTTGCGCTTTATGGCGAGCGACACGCCATCGACCACCGTCGTCGTGCCGTAGATCTTGCTGAGGTTCTCGACGCTGATCATCGGCCTTCCGCCCGCACGCGATCCAGACTCTCGACCAGGGCATCCAGTGTGAGCGCGGCGCTAAAGGCCAGTGTGACGATCGGGATGGCGCCGAGCAGCACCAGGTCGATCGCCGTCTGGCCGATTCCCTGAAAAACGAAGGCGCCGAGGCCGCCGCCGCCGATGAGCGCTGCGACCGTCACCATGCCGATGTTCTGCACCAGTACCACGCGAATGCCCGTGAGGATGACCGGCAGGGCGAGCCACAGCTCGACCGAGGTCAGCACCTGCCAGTCGGTCATACCCATCCCGTGCGCCGCCTCGACCGCAGCCCGCGACACGCGCTTGAGGCCCGCCACGGTGTTGGCCACGATCGGCAGCAGCGAATAGAGGAACAACGCGACCACCGCGGGTGCCGCGCCGATGCCGCGGATACCGAGGCGATCGGCCAGCGGCAGCGCCGCGGCCAGCGCCCCGAGCGGGGCCATCAGAATGCCGAACAGGGCGATCGCCGGAATGGTCTGGATGACATTGAGGGTGCCCAGAATTCCCGGTCGCAGCGCCGGTACGCGGTGGCAGAGCACCCCGAGCGGCAGTCCCACCACCAGCGCGGCGCCGAGCGAGCCGAAGGCGAGCTTGAGGTGCTGCCGCACCTCGCGCGCGAAGCGCGCGGCATTGACCGCGTACTCACGCATCACCGAGAGATGATCGAAGAGGCCGTAAGAGATTGCCAGACCCGCTGCGGCGAGCGTTGCGATGAGGAACAGCACGCGCAGCCCCGGCCCCGGCCGCAGTCGTGTGGTTGCATCCGTGGCCAGCAACCCCAGACACACCATCAGCACCCAGAAAGCCCCACCCGGGGCGATGCGCACCACCGCATCCCCCGGAGGCGTGAGGGCATCGCCGGCAGCGCCTGCGGCCAGTGCCACCGCGCCGACCGCGACGAGCGCGAGCGCCAGCCGCAGTCGCGCTGCCGGGATCCACAGAGCGGCGACCGCGGCGAGCAGCAGCGCGGCATCGCAGCCGAGGGTCTGCCACGCGGGCAGCACCTCACTCAGGGCCCGCGCATTCCCCGGGACGATGCGGTTGGCCTTGAAGACGACGAAGGGCAGCAGCAGCAGCGCCGCGGACCCGGTGGCAACCAGTACCGCCCCGAGCGGGTCGACGCGCCGCACGCCCGCCCACAGCGGTCGTGCGCCGGCGAAAACCGCGGCGCTCACTGCAGCAGACCCTGTTGGCGCAGATAATCGCGCGCCACCGCTGCGGCGGCCTCGCCGTTCACCTGCACCCGCGCGTTGAGGCGCTGCAGGATGTCGCGCGTGAAGCTCTGCATCAGCGGCTTCACGATCTCAGCCACCTGCGGATATTCCTTCAGCGCCGCCTCGCGCATCGTCGGCACGGGCGCGTAAACCGGCTGAGCGTGCCGGTCGTCCTCCAGGACCCGCAGCCCGGCGGCGACGATGCCGCCGTCGGTACCGTAGACCATCGCCGTGTTGGTTCCGTTGGTGCCGGCCGCCGCCGCCGTAATCGTCGCAGAGGTCTCGCCCCCGGCCAGCACGATCATCTGGTCGGAGCGCAGTGTGAAGCCATAGGTGCGCTCGAGCGAGCGCAGGGTTCCCGCATTGGCGAACTCCGCCGAGCAGGCGAGCATTGCCTGCCCGCCGCCCCTCACCCAGCGTGCGAAGTCGCTCATGGTGGCGAGCTGCGCTGCCGCGGCGGCGTCCTGGCGCACGGCCAGCGCCCAGGCGTTGCTCGCGTTCGCCGGCGTCAGCCAGACGATGTGGTTGGCGGCATAGTCGAGGCGCGCGCCGAGCTCGTACCCCTGGCGCAGATCCTTCCAGGCCGGATTGCCCGGGTCATTGAAGAACAGCCCCGCATTGCCGGTGTACTCGACGTAAAGATCGATCGCGCCTGCCAGCAGAGCCTTGCGCACCACCGGTGTCGCGCCGAGCGTCATGCGATCGACGGTCGGCACGCCGTGCGCACTCAGCAGCAGGCGGATCATCTCGCCGATCATCGCCGACTCACTCGAGAGCTTGGAGGAGACGACCACCGCGGCCGGCGCCGGGAGCGAGCACCAGGCCAGGAGAACCGCCAGCCACAGCGACTTGAGACAGCTGCGCACCCACACACGTTGTCGGTTGCCGCCGTGCACGTCAAGGCCCGCACCCTTATCATGCCGCCACCGATGCCGATGCGTCCGCGAGTCTTCCCGCAAGCCACCGCCCCGGCGCGCCGCTCGAGCGGCCGCTATTCGTTGTGGCGGCTGCTGCGCGAGGGCTTTCGCGGGCAGCGCGGCTGGTCGCAGGCGTGGGCCAAGGCCACTCCGCGCCCGCACTATAAAGTCGTGATCGTGGGTGGCGGCGGTCATGGGCTCGCGACCGCCTTCTACCTCGCCGCCGAGCACGGAATTGCCGACGTTGCGGTCCTCGAGCGCGGCCCCATCGGCCTCGGCAACGTCGGCCGCAACACCACCATCATCCGTTCCAACTATTTCCAGCCTGCCAACATCCGCTTCTACGAATTCTCGCTCAAGCTCTGGGAGCGCCTCGAGCGCACACTCAATTTCAACATGATGGTGAGCCAGCGCGGCACCCTCAACCTGTTCCACACCGAGGCGCAGCGCGATCTGTTCACGCGGCGCGCCAACCTGATGCGGCTCGCGGGCGCCGATGCCGAGGCTCTCGGCCGCGATGAGATAAGGAAGCGGGTGCCGCTGGTCGATCTCGACAACGGGCGCTTCCCCGTCCTCGGGGGCTTTCTGCAGCCGCGCGGCGGCACGGTGCGCCACGACGCGGTTGCCTGGGGCTATGCGCGTGCTGCTTCCGAGGCGGGCGTCGACATCGTCGAACATTGTGAGGTCACGGGGCTGCGCCAGGCGGGCGGGCGCGTCACGGGCGTCGAGACCACCCACGGCTTCATCGGCGCCGACCTGGTGTGTCTCGCGGTCGCCGGCCATTCCTCGGTCCTCGCACGCATGGCGGGCATCGAGCTGCCCATCGAGACGCACGTGCTGCAGGCTTTCGTCAGCGAGGCGCTGAAGCCGCTGATCGATGTGGTCCTCACCTATGGGGCGGGACACTTTTATATCAGCCAGTCGGACAAGGGCGGCCTGGTGTTCGGCGGCGCAATCGACGGCTACAACACCTACGCCCAGCGCGGGACGCTGCCGATGGTCGAGGAAGTCACCGCGGCCGCAGTGACGCTGCTGCCGGCGCTCGCCCGCGTGAAGGTGCTGCGGCAATGGGGCGGAGTGATGGACATGACGATGGATGGCTCGCCCATCATTTCCAGGACACCGCTCGAGGGACTGATCCTCAACGGCGGCTGGTGCTACGGCGGCTTCAAGGCGATTCCCGCGGGCGGCTTCACCACCGCGCACCTCATCGCCCGCGGCAGCCCGCACCCGGTCGCGGCACACCTGGACCTCGAGCGCTTCGCCGCCGGCCGCACCGTGGACGAGCGCGGCATCGGGCCCTCGCCCTGGTTGCATTGAAGCGGCTATGCTGAGAATTCCCTGCCCCTGGTGCGGCGAGCGCGACGAAATCGAGTTTCGTTATCGGGGTGACGCCGCCGTCACGCGCCCCGGCTCGGATGCCGGACAGGAGGCTTTCGTTGCCTATGTCTACCGGCGGGAGAACCCGCTCGGCTGGCACCTGGAGTGGTGGCTCCATAGCGGCGGCTGCCGGCGCCTCCTCAAGTTGCTGCGTCACACCGTGAGCCACGAGATCCAGTGGGTGGGGACGGCCGAGCAGGCGCCACCGCCGGCACAAGGCGCAGAGCGCGCATGAGCGGTCCCTCGAGAATCGCGCGCGGTCTGCTCACCGACCCGGCGAAGGCCGTCAGCTTTCGCTTCGACGGGCGCACCCTCCAGGGCCTCGCCGGCGATACGCTCGCCTCGGCACTCCTCGCCAACGGACGGCGACTCCTCGGGCGCAGCTTCAAGTATCACCGGCGGCGCGGCATCGTCACCGCCGACAAAGGCGAGCCCTGTGCCCTCGTCGACGTCATCGGCGAAGCCGGCCGCGAGCCCAATCAGCCGGCGACCGCCGTACTCCTCAGCGAAGGACTGCACGCGGTCAGCCAGAATCGCTGGCCGACGCTGGCGCTCGATCTGCTGGCTGTCAACGACTGGCTGGGACGTTTCCTGCCGGCGGGCTTTTACTACAAGACCTTCATGGCTCCCGGCTGGGCGTGGGAGCGGGTCTACGAGCCTCTCATCCGCCGCGCGGCCGGGCTCGGGCGTCTCGAGGGCCGCCTCGGGGACCACGCCGCACCGGCCGAGATCGTCCACGACCACGCCGACGTGCTCGTGGTGGGAGCGGGAAGCGCGGGCCTCACGGCGGCCCTGCTCCTCGGCAGCGCCGGCCTGCGCGTGCTTCTCGCCGAACAGGATATCGTGCTCGGCGGCGGCACACTGCTCGACGCGCGCTGGACTTCATGGCGCGCCGATGCCTGTGCCAGGCTCGCATCGCTCCCCAACGTGCGTTGCCTCCCCGCTACCACCGTGCTCGGCGCCTACGGACACGGCACGTTCGGCGCGCTCGAGACACTCACCGCGCAAGAGCGCGCGCGCTTCCGCGGGCTGCGCGAGCGGCTGCGCGTCTTGCGTGCCAGACGCGTGCTGCTCGCCTGCGGCGCCCCGGAGCGGCTGATCGCCTTCCCCGGCAACGATGTGCCGGGCGTCATGCTGGCGGGCGCAGCCCACGCGTACCTGCGCCGCTACGGCGTCGCGGTCGGTCGGCGTCCGGCTTTCTTCGTCAACAACGACGAAGGCTACGCGGGCGCCCTGGCGCTCGCCGCGGCCGGGATCCGCGCCGCGGCCATCATCGACGCACGGCCAGATGCGTGTGCCGCCGCGCGTGCCCGTGAGGCGGGGCTCGAGGTTCTCTGCGACGCCTCGGTAAGCGGCGTTCTGGGCCGCCGCAGCGTGCGCGGTGTACGCGTGATGCTCCCCGACGGGGTAAGCCGCAGCATTCCGGCGGACTGTCTGGCAGTCTCAGGGGGCCACAGTCCCGCGACCGCCCTCGCCTGTCAGCTCGGCGCGCCGCTCAGGTGGCAGGAAGCGATTGCCGCCTTCACGGCCGACTTGCCCGCTGCTGCCGGTCGCAGCGCCGGTGCCGCGCGCGGGATCTTCGGCGCTGCGGCCGCGGCACGCGATGCCGAGCATGCGGCTCGCGCCCTCGCCGCCGAGCTCGCCCGCCCCGCACCCGAGGGCGCCGCCTGGCTCCCCTGGCCCGCCGATCCGGCGGCGACCCCCGTGAGGGCACTGTGGGAAGTCCCCGGGCGCGGCAAGGCATTCGTCGACCTGCAGAACGACGTCACCACCGAGGACGTGCGACTCGCATGCCGCGAGGGTTACGAGCACGTCGAGCACATGAAGCGCTTCACCACCTGCGGCATGGCAACCGACCAGGGCCGAAGCGGCGGCCTGGTCGCGAGCGCGGTGCTCGCAGCCGCGCGGGGCGTGCCGCTCTCCCAGGTCGGCCAGAGCCGGCCGCGCCCGTTTGCAGAGCCCGTGCCTTTTGCGGCACTCGCGGGCGGCGAGGTCGGCAGCCACTACAAACCCAGGCGCCGGCTGCCGATCAACGACTGGCACGAGCGTGCCGGCGCCACTTTCGTCAGCACGGGACTGTGGCTGCGGCCACTGGTCTACTCCGCCGAGTCAGGCTGGGAGCCGGTGCTCGCCGAAGCGCGCGCGGTGCGGCGGGCAGTCGGCGTCACCGACGTCTCGACGCTCGGCAAGATCGATGTGCAGGGACCCGACGCTGCGCGCTTCCTCGACTTCGTCTACGCCAATAGCTTCTCGACGCTCGCGGTAGGCCGCGCTCGCTACGGCATCATGCTGCGAGAGGACGGCATGCTGTTCGACGACGGCACCACCGCGCGCCTCGGACCCGAGCACTTTCTCCTCACCACCACGACCGCCAACAGCGCTGCCGTGCTCGAGCACCTCGAGTTTCACCTGCAGGCCGTGCGTCCGCAGCTCGATGTGGTGCTCACCGACGTGTGCGACCAGTGGGCGCAGTTCGCCGTCGCCGGCCCGCGCGCCCGCGAGGTCGTCGCCTGCCTCGCCGGCGATCTCGACCTCTCCAATCATGCTTTTCCTTTCATGGCCGCGGCGGAGGCCAGCCTCGCCGGCATTCCCGGGCGGCTGTTCCGGATCTCCTTCTCCGGCGAGCTTGCCTACGAGCTCGCGGTGCCGGCGCGGGGCGCGACTGCGGTCTGGGAGGCGATACTCGCGGCCGGCGGGCCGCATGGCATTCGCCCCTACGGGCTCGATGCCCTCAATACGCTGCGAATCGAGAAAGGCCACGTGACCACCGCGGAGCTCAACGGCAACACCACCGCCGCCGATCTCGGCTGCGCGCACCTGCTGAAGAAGAGCGGTGACTTCATCGGCCGCACGCTCGCGGCGCGGCCGGGCCTGCTCGGGACAGACCGGCTGCAGCTGGTCGGCGTGCGGCCCGCGGACCGGTCGCGGCGATTGCGCAACGGCACGCAGCTCGTGACCTCCGCGGCCCGCAGTGCGAGCCTCGGCTACGTGACCTCCTGCACGCCTTCGGTCGAACTGGAGGGCTGGGTGGGACTTGCGCTGCTCGCCGGCGGCCGCCAGCGGATCGGCAGCCGTCTCCTCGGCGTTTCCCCGGTTCACGGGGAAACCACCGAGCTCGAGATCGTGAGCCCCCACATGCTCGACCCGGAGAACGCGCGTGTCCGCGCCTGATTCGGCGCACGCAGCCGCCGCCGGCATCCGCCTGGCCTCCCTGCCCGCGAACATCGTCGAGCTCGCCGCGCTGCGCAGCCGCAGCGTCGACCTCGGGCGGCTGGCCGCGGCACGCGGCCTGGCTCTCGCGGATTTCGGTCACATCACTGCCCAGTCACCCGGCCTCACCTTGTCGGTGCGCCCGCGGCGCTGGCTGCTGCTCACTGCGGCGGCATCCGGCCAGGGCGGCGCCACGGCCTGGCAGGAAGCTGCCGCCGGGTGCGGTGTCGCCGTCGACCTGTCCTCGGCACTCGCCGCCCTGGTGCTCTCGGGTCCGGCGGTGCGCGACATGCTCGCGCGCTCCTGCCGCCTCGATCTCGCCGCGGAGGCGTTTCCCGACGGCCGTGCCGCTGCGACAATCATGGTGCAGGTGTCGGTGATACTTGCGGCGCTCGGCGGTGCGATGCTGCTGCTCACACCGGCAACCACTGCACGACATGTGCACGAGTGGCTGGTGACGACCTCGCAGCCCTTCGGGCTCGCGCTCGCCCCGCAGCTGAGCCCGGCGGACTTGTCTGGAGACAACAGGGTATGAGGACCTCCGCGAAGGCGGTGATCATCGGCGGCGGCGTGGTCGGCGCCAGCGTGCTTTACCACCTCGCCAGGATCGGCTGGCGCGATCTCCTGCTCATCGAGAAGAGCGAGCTCACCTCGGGCTCCACCTGGCATGCCGCCGGCGGCATGCACACCTTCAACGGCGAGGCCAACATCTCGCGACTGCAGAAGTACACCATCGATCTGTACCGCGAGATCGAGAGGCTCTCGGGGCAATCCTGCGGGCTGCATCCGAACGGCGGCCTGATGCTCGCGGCCACCGCCGGCGAGCTCGATAGTCTCAGGCTCATCTGCTCGCGCGCACGCTACCTCGGCATGGAAACCGAGATGATCTCGCTCGAGCGGGCGTGCGAGCTCAATCCGCTCATCGATCCGAGTCACTTCATCGGCGCGTTGTGGCGCGCCGACGGCGGGCACTGCGACCCTTCGGGCACCACCAACGCCTACGCCAAAGCAGCGCGCCAGCTCGGCGCCTCGGTCGAGCGCTTCACGCGCGTCCTGTCGCTCAGCTCGCGTCGCGACGGCTCCTGGGACGTGCTCACCGACAAGGGCACGGTTCACGCGGAGCACGTCGTCAACTGCGCCGGGCTCTGGGCGCGTGAGGTCGGCCATATGGCCGGCATCGAGCTGCCGGTGCTGGCGATGGAGCATCATTACCTCATTACGGAGGACTTGCCCGAGCTCGCGGGGCGCGGCAAGGAGCTCGTCAACACCACCGACTACGCCGGCGAGATCTACGTGCGCCAGGAGCGCGGCGGCGCGCTGATCGGCACCTACGAGCCGCACGGAGTCATCTGGTCACCCGAAAAGACACCCGACGACTTCGCCATGCAGCTGCTGCCGGAGGACTTCGAGCGCCTTGCGCCGTATTTCGAAGTCGGCTTCAGGCACTTCCCCGCCCTCGGCCGTGTCGGCATCCGCAAGGCCGTGAACGGTCCCTTCACGTTCGCACCCGACGGCAATCCGCTCGTCGGTCCGGTGCGCGGACTGCACAATTACTGGGTGGCCTGCGCGGTCATGGCCGGGTTCAGTCAGGGAGGTGGCATCGGGCTCGTACTGTCACGGTGGATGGCGGAGAACGATCCCGGACAGGACATCATCTCCATGGACGTCGCCCGCTTCGGCACCTTCGCGACGCCGAAATACACCTCGGTCAAGGTGCCGGAGAACTACGCGCGGCGTTTCCGGCTCGCCTACCCCAACGAGGAGCTGCCGGCGGCGCGACCGCTGCGCCGCTCACCGATCTACGACCGGCTCAAGGCCGCGGGCGCCTGCATGGGCGCGAACTACGGCCTGGAGAATGCGCTGTGGTTCGCGCCGCCGGGCGTCGCGCCGGCCGAGACTCCCACCTATCGCCGCTCCGAGGCCTTTCCCATCGTCGGCGAGGAGTGTCGCGCGGTGCGCCGCGCCGTCGGCCTCTATGAGACGACCAACTACGGGAAGTACGAGGTGTGTGGGCGCGGTGCACGCGCGTGGCTCGACCGGGTATTCGCGAGCCGCCTCCCCTCACCCGGCCGCCTGGCCCTCGCCCCGATGCTGAGTCCCGCCGGCCGCATCATCGGCGACCTGACCATCGCCTCGCTCGCCGGGGAGCGCTTCCTGATCGTGGGCTCGGGATTCGCCGAGGAGTTCCATCTGCGCTGGTTCTCGCAGGCGCAGCCCCCGCCGGATGTGTTCGTGCGCTCGCTCGCCTCGACTCTCAATGGCGTGTCGCTCGCGGGTCCGCGCTCGCGTGAGCTGCTGCAGCGCCTGGTGCGCATCGATCTGTCCCCGAGCGGCTTCAGGCTGTTCCAGGCGCGGGAGACAGCCGTGGGATTCGCGCCGGCGATCCTCACGCGCGCGGGCTTCACCGGGGAGCTCGGCTACGAGATCTGGACCACCCCGGATTACTTCGCCACCCTCTACGACGATCTGCTGGAGGCCGGCAGGGAGCTCGGGCTGGTGCATTTCGGCGGGCGCGCCCTTTCCTCGCTGCGCCTCGAGAAGGCCTACGGCTCCTTCCAGAAGGACTTCCGGCCCGACTACACGCCGGGCGAGACCGGGCTCGCGCGTTTCGTCGACTTCGACAAGCCGGAGTTCACGGGACGCGCGGCCGCGCTCGCCGAGCGCGCCGCGGGGCCCAGGCGGCGCTTCGTCGTCATGGAAGTCGAAGCGCTCGACGCCGACGTCATCGGCTACGAGTCGATCATGAAAGACGGCGCCGCTGTCGGCTACGTGACCTCCGGCGCTTTCGGCCACTGCGTCGGCAGGAGTCTCGCGGCCGGCTATGTCCCGAGCGCGCTGGCCCGCGAGGGCGAGCGCTTCGAGATCGACATTCTTGGAGAGATGCGCCCGGCCACCGTGCGCCTCGAGCCGCTATACGATCCGCAGGGCCTGCGCCTGCGCGCATGAGGAGCAGCAGATGCGAACCCGATTCCTGCCGATGATCGCGCTGTGCGTCGGCGCGACGCTGCTGGCCGTTGCCTCGGATCGCAGCGCCGCCGACGGCGAGGGCTTCGTCCGCCTCACTCCCGGGGAGATTCGCTGGCAGGACATTCCCGGCGGCCACGGCGCGCGCATGGCCACGATCGCGGGCGACCCTGCCAGGCCCGGGATCTATGTGCAGCGGGTGCGCTTCCCGCCTCACGTCATGGACCGGCCGCACTGGCATCCCGGCAACCGCTACGTCACGGTCCTCGAAGGCACCTGGTTCACCGGGACCGGGGCCACTTTCGACCCCGCGAAAGCGGTGCCACTCAAGCCGGGGAGCTACATGTTCCATCCCGCTCGCGCGCTGCACTGGGACGGCTCGAACAGCGACGAAGCGGTGATCGTGCAGGTCGTCGGCCTCGGGCCGCTCGAGACGACGCAGGACGACCCCGGCAAGCCTTTCTGGGTGCAGCTGGATCACTGACCCGCGACGAGGGTCACGCGCGCCCTGGTGCCATGCAACATGGGTCCGACCGGCCGATTCCGCTTGCGTCTGCCACTTATGTCGCAGAATTCCCCGAGCGCTCCGTGACACACTGACAGGTACAAGTGCCAGCCGTGCAGGTCCGCACCGCTGCCGGAGTCGTGTCCCCTTGTTGTATGCCATTGGAAGGCTGAGGCTGTTGCCGCGACCCATGTCTCTATGGGTGGCAACGTTCGTCCTCTTCCTCGCCTACGTCATTCCAGCCACTGCCATGCTGCTCTACGTCGAGCACGTGGCCGCGGCCCGCGTCACGTCCATTCTTTTCCCCCTGCCATGGCTCTCCGACGGTATCGCCATCAGCCTGATGCTGCTCTGGGGCACGCGCACCTGGCCCGGCGTCCTGCTGGGCTCGATCTTCATCTGGGGCGTGGTGCGCGGCGACCCGGCGATCCTCGTGGGCGCGGATGCGCTGGGCGAGACACTGAGCGTCGTGATCGCCGTAAAGATCATGCGGGCGTTGCACTTCCGGCGCCAGCTCGACCGCCTGGCCGATCCGCTGATCCTGATCGCGGCTGCCATAGTGGGGCGCGCGGTCGCGGATTTCGCCGACATCGTGGGCACCCTGGCGGGCGTCTGGCTCACGCCACACAGCATGCGGCCTGAATACCTGGTGATGGACACGCTCCCGGGCACGCTGACGCCGGTGGTGACGCGTGAGCTCGTCTGGGCGATGTCGCGCTGGCAGCTGAATGCCCTGGCCGGAATCGCCCTCATGGTCCCCGCGCTGCTCGCCAGCCCGCGCAGGCTGCGCCACGCGCTGCGAACCCGGCGGCTGCGCCTTGCGATCCTGTGCGCGCTGTCCGTGCTCTGGTGCGGCGGGGCGCTGGGACTCACCTATCCGCCGGCGTCGTGGGGACTCCTGCTGAGCGCACTGATGCTCGTGGCATGGGCCGCCATCGACTTCGGCGCGCTGACCGCGGCGCTCTGCACCCTGCTGTTCTCGTGCGTGGCCGCCGCCGCCTTCATCCAGGACCTGGGTCCGCTGGCAAGCGCCGACCTGCTGGGGAGCCTCGCCGCCACCTGGGGCTTCATCGGCCTGCTGTGCTGCGCCAGCCCGGTGCTCAGCGTGCTGTTGAGCGCGCGTCAGCATTACGACCGCCGCCTTACGGTGCTCGCCGAGCGCTACCGCTCCCTGTTCACGGCAAACCCGACCCCCGCGTGGGTAGCGGACGCCGACTCGGGAATGATCCTGATGGCGAATGCCGAAGCTGTGCGCCGCTATGGCTTCAGCGAGTCGGAGTTTCTGCGCATGAGCATCTCCGAGCTGGTGGCGGATTCGGGGCAGGCGCTGGAGCCGCCGCGCCCCGAGGGAACACTGGTCGCCGCGCCGCTGATCAAGCACCTGACACGCGACGGCCGCACCATCGACGTCGAGCTGGTATCGACACCGCTCGAGCTCGACGGCCGTGCCGTCAATCTTCTGTACGCCGTGGATATGACCGACCACCAGGACCTGCGCCGGCGTCTGATCGCGACGGTGGACCGCGAGTCCTGCAGGCTGTCGCAGGAGCTGCATGACGGCGTCGGTCAGATCCTCGCCGGACTCGCGATCGGCTCCGAGACGCTCCTGCAGCGCACCGGGCGCGCGGCGAACCTGGAGCCGTCCGCCGTGGCGCAGCTGCGTGAGCTGACCGACCATGCGCAGCATGCGGAATCCTCGCTCTACCAGCTCACCACCGGCGTCTCGCCGCTCGAGGAGCTGCACGGCGACCTGCTCGAGGCGCTGCGTCGCCTCCCGAGCACCCTGCCCGCGGCGGAGCGCGCACGCGTGGAAGTGGTGGTGGAGCATGCCGCACCCGTCACCCTCTCGCTCGAGCGCCGCGAGCACCTCTATCGCGTGGTGCAGGAGTCGCTGGCCAATGCCCTGAAGCATGCCCACGCCGATCACATCCTGATTCGCGCGCAGATCGATCGCGAGCGAATCAATGTCGCGGTCGAGGACAACGGGGTCGGCATCAGGGATCTGCACGGTGCCGGTCTCGGGCTGCAGTCGATGAAGCTGCGCGCCAACGCGGTCGGCGCGGAGCTCGCATTGAGCAGCCTCCCCGAGGGCGGAACCGCGGTGACCTGCTCCTGCCCGCAGGCCGAGCCGCTCGCCACGAAGCCTCCCGGCGCCAGGCCGCTGGTCAATATCGCGCGGGCACGCCGCACGCTCGGCGCGCCGAGTGCCCCCGTCGCGTCTGTCCCGCCGCTCGCGCTCGGCGTGCTCATCGCGCTGGCATGCTGGATCGGCGGAACGCTGTCGCACCTGCTCGCGAGCGCCCACAACACCGCCTTCAGCTACGCAGACGTGCGCCTGGCGGTGCCTTCACTGGCTGCAGGCGCCGCCATCTGCGGTCTGCTGCTCGGCGGCCGGCAGTACTGGCCGGCGGTGTTTGCCGGCGCAGCCCTGTTCCGCTTCAGCGTAATCGGCGAGCCTTTCGTGACCGCGCTGCTCATGGCCGCGATCGGCACGGTAACAGCCTACACGCTGGTCGGCTTGCTCGAGCGCTGGCGCTTCACACCGAGCCTCGATCGCTGGCAGGACCCGCTGGTGCTGTGCGCCGCCGGTGTGATCGCCGTTACGCCCCTGTCGATCGTAGGCGCGGGGCTGCTCGCGGTACTTCTCTCGATCGGCAGCAATCACGTCGCTCCGGGCGTGGACCGGCTGTTCTCCTGCCCCGACCTTGCGGGGATCTGCTTCACGCCTGCGCTCGGTGCGGCGGTGAGCCGCTGGTGGTTCGACCAGCTCGCGGGAATGGTGCTGCTGGTGCCGACCGTGACGCTCCCGGCGGCGCTGCACCGCGCGCTGCGGACCAGCCTCGCGGAGCTGTGCGCCTGGCTCGTCTGCGTCGCCGGCGGCGTGCTGATGCTGCTCACCGTCTCCACCGACCGGGTGCTGATGCCGCTGCTGGCCCTGAGCATCCTGCTGGTGGTGTGGGCTGCGGCGCGGCTGGGTGTTGCGATCGCCTCGATGGCAACCGTCATTTTCGCGATGGCCGCCGCCGCCAGCTTCGCGACGCGCACCGGTGCGCTGGCCGGCGAGGACCCGGCGACCGGAGTCGTCTACGTCTGGGGCTTCGTGGGCGTGCTGACCGTCATCGGCTTCTTCCTGGCCGCCCTGCTGGCCGAGCACAACAGCCGTCACAGCAAGATCGCCGCCATGAGCCAGCGCTATCGGCGCCTGTTCCAGGGCGATCCGCGGCCGCTCTGGCTGCACGACACGCGCACCGGCGAGATTCTCGATGCCAACGAGGCCGCGGCCCTCGCCTACGGCTACAGCGTCGAAGAATTCAGCGCGCTCAACGTCGCCGCGCTGCTCGCTCCGGGGACCAGCCCCGAACAGCTGGTCACCCACAGCGACCGTGCCGTGGGACCATTCACCATGAAGCATCGGCGCAAGAGCGGCGAGGCCCTCGATGTGGAGATGTGGTTCTACGGTACCTTCGTGGACGGCAAACGCGTCAGCATCTGCTTCGCTCACGACGTGACCGAGCGCAACACGCTGCGGCGCATGCTGTTCGACAAAGCGGAGCTCGACAGCCGGCAGCTCGCCTCCGAGCTGCGGCGTACGCTGGCGGCACCGCTGGCGGAGCTGCGCATCGTGGCCCACAAGGTGCTGCTCGAGCTCTCACGCCGGGGAACTCCGGCGCGGGTGCGCGAGTTGCTCGAATCCCTCGCACGGCAGGCGCGCCGCGCCGCGCAGTCCTGCCGCGAGGTCGCCCACCGGCTCTCGCCGCTGCACGCGAATCGCGGCGATCTGGTGGCCGCGCTCGAGGGACTGCGCCACCAGAATCCGGATAGCGCACCGCTCGACATCAGTGTCAGCGGCGACGGCCCGCTGGTGCTGCGCCCCGAGCAGTCCGAGCAGATCTATGGGCTCGTCAGCGAAATCGTGACGCACTGCCCGGCCAGCCGCCGCGGCAGCGTGGTGCGCGTCGTGCTCGCGAGCTTCAGCCACATGCTGCGGGTCTCGGTGGATGCGGAGCTCCCGGCCACTGCTCCCGCCGGGCCAGGATCGAGCCTCGCCCGCCACCCTTCCGTCCTGCTGCGCGCCCGCGCGATGGGTGCGCGCCTGTGGGAGTTCTCCCTCGGCGGCGCGCGCACGCGCGTGGTGTGCGACTACCCGCTTTGAGACTCAGCCTGCTGCGTGCCGCCCGCGGCACGCAGGCAGCCACTCCATGAGCTCCGCACACGACAGCGCTGCCTTGAACAGCCAGCCCTGGGCGCGTGCGCACCCGTAGTGCCGGATCAGCTGCCGGTCCCTGAAGTCCTCGACCCCTTCTGCGACGGTGCGCAGCCCGAGCTCGTCGGCTATCTGGATGGCTGCCCGCAGCCGGGTGCGCTGCTCCCCGTGCTGGTGAGCTCCCTGGACCAGCGAGTGATCCAGCTTGATCTCGCTGAAGGGAATGCGGGTGAGCTGCCGCAGCGAGGAACGTCCCGTGCCGTAGTCATCGAGCGACAGACCGAAACCGCGCAGGCGCAGCCGCGTCAGCACGCCGAGCGCGACAGCCAGCTCCGGAAGCATCGCCCTCTCGGTGATCTCGAGCGTGATGTGCTCGCAGGGAACCCCGTGCAGCTGTGCCAGGGCGCCGAGCTCTTCCGCCAGCTCCGCAGACTCGAGCAGCACCGGTGAAAGGTTGAGCGAGACCGACAAGGCGTGACCGGCCGCGTTTGCAGTTGCGACTTCCCGCAGCGCCTGACCCATGATGGCGCGGGTGAGCTCGTGGATCAGCCCGTCGCTCTCGGCCAGCGCAATGAACTGCTCGGGCGCAACCCGGCCGAAATGCGGATGATGCCAGCGTGCCAGCGCTTCCACGCCGCAGACCTGGTCGGTCTGCAGGTCGACCTGGGGCTGGTAATGCGCATTGATTTCGTTGCGCTCCAGCGCGTAGCGCAGCGCGACGGCGTCGATGGGCACACGTGGCTCCTTCTGCATTCCGCCTGCGCCGGGGCGATGCGCCGGGCCATCCCTGGCCACTGGCGCACCCGGCTCGGCCACATCCATCAGCCGCGCGATGGTTGTCTCGCCGTAGCTCATCCGGCAGTCCGTGCCCTTCTACTCCATTAGCGCAAGGCTAACGGGCCGGTCCCGCCGGCAATACCGGGAATGCTGGTGACCGGCTGTAGGGAAAGCTGGATCGGAGGAGACCTGGGTCACAGTCCGCGGCTTTCGTTGCCTCCCCCGACGCAGGCTAAACTCTGCAGCCAGCTCCATCCAGGATCCGCATGACAGCCGTCACCGTCTTCGTCGCCGACGACCACGCCATCGTGCGCGACGGTCTGGTAGCACACCTCGCCGCGCACGCCGACCTCGCCGTGGTCGGGACCGCAGCCAACGGCCGTGAGGCGGTCACACGGATCCTGCAACTCAAGCCGCAGATTGCCGTCCTCGACATCTCCATGCCCGAACTGGACGGCATCGAGGCAGCGCGGCAGATCGTGGCCGAGTGCCCCGGCGTGCAGGTCATCATTCTCTCCATGCATGGCGGCGCGCAGCATATCTTTCATGCCCTGGAGGCCGGCGTACGCGGCTATCTGCTGAAGGAGTCGGCCGGCCAGGAGATCATCGAGGCGATACGCGTGGTGCAGAGCGGCAGACGCTATCTGAGCCCGCGGGTCGCCGAAATTGTGGCCGAGCACGTCGGCACCCGCGGCGGTGCGACTCCCCTCGAAAGCCTCAGCAGACGCGAGCGCGAGATCCTCAAGCTGGTGGCCGACGGCCATTCGAGCGCCGAGATCGGCGCCAAACTGCAGCTGTCGCCCAAGACCGTCGACTCATACCGCAGCCGCATGATGCAGAAGCTGCATCTCACCGATCTCGCGGGGGTCATCAAGTTCGCGATCCAGCACGGACTCACGTCGCTCGACTGAGCGCGCCGTCCGCGCCTGTGCGACCCGCGAGCGCCTCTCAGCGCTGTTCTCCTGTGAGTCGTTCACAGCGGGGACGTTCCCACGGCTCCGCGACGGGGGCGAGCGGGATTTCTCCGGCGTCTGAATGACTGCGCGGCGGCGACGATTCAAACACCGCAAGGCTCGAGCGCCGCATGCCCACCGCGACCAGCTCCGCGGGCGGATCGGTTTCTTCCGGCACGAGTAACAGTCGCAGCCGCCGGGCGAAATCGCCGGCTGCAGGCCGGCTCGTCCATGCCGTGAGCCCGATACCGCACACCAGGCCGATCAGGACCGGCGACAACCACCAGAAGAAGGGCCGCGCCAGCAGCAGGAGCGCCGCACCCCACAGCAGGCCCAGAAGCAGCTGCCACTTCTGCCGGGCGAAGGCCTCACGCAGGCTGACGCCGCGGTCGCTGCGATCCTGAGCGTTCCACGCCACCGTCCTGCCGAGCAGCGTCTGCACCACGAAAGTGGAGTGGAACACCATCATCGCCGGCGCGAGCAGCACACTGAACAGCTGCTCGAGCAGCAGGCTGGCGCACAGGCGCGCGGCGCCGCCGAACTGCCGGCGGGTGCGCGGGTCGCGGATCGCGAGAATTGCGCCGAGAACCTTCGGCAGCAGCAGCACCACCACCGTGATCGTAAACAACAGCAGGGTCTCGCCCTGCCGCATCTGCGGCCACAGCGGAAAGAGACTGCTGAATCCGCTGAGGAAGTAGGTGGGCGTTTTCGCAGCCTCGCGCACCGACACCAGCGACGAGAGCAGCAGCAAGGCCAGCCATATCGGCGAGCTGACGTAGGCCATGATGCCGGTGAGGAAATGCAGGCGGCTCATCGGGTGCAGACCCGGCAAAAGCAGCACACGCGCATGCTGGAGGTTGCCCTGCGTCCAGCGCCGGTCGCGTGCCGCATAGTCGATGACGTTGGCCGGCACCTCCTCCCAGCTGCCGCCGAGATCCGCAAGCTGCCGCACCTCGTAGCCGGCGCGCCGCATGAAGGCGGCCTCGACGAAGTCGTGGCTGAGAATGTCACCACCGAGCGGCGGCTTGCCGGACAGCACCGGCAGCTCGCAGGACTCCCTCCACGGCCGCAGCCGCACGATGGCGTTGTGGCCGTAGTAGTTGCTCTCGCCGAGATGCCAGAACGCAAGGCCGCTGGTCAGCATCGGACTCTGCAGCCGCGAGCCGAACTGGATGAGACGACCGAAGAGGCTGCGCCGCCCCATGGGCAGCGGCAGCGACTGCAGGATACCGACCTGTGGGTGCGCCTCCATCAGCCGTGCGAGCGTCACGAGGGCCGCGCCGGTCATGACGCTGTCGGCGTCGAGGACAACCATGTACTCGTAGTTGCCGCCCCAGCGACGCACGAAGTCGGCGATGTTCCCCGCTTTGCGCTGGCTGCGCTCGAGGCGGCGCCGATAGAAGATGCGCCCGCGTGCTGCATGCGCGCTCACGAGGCGCTCCCACATGAGCTCCTCGGCTACCGCGATCTGCCCATCGCTGGTGTCGGACAGTATGAAGAGGTCGAAAGCACCGCTGTCGGCTTCCCCTGAGAGGGAGGTCCAGACCGCCTCCAGTCCCGCCGCGACGCGCCGCACGTCCTCGTTGTGAATGGGCATCGCGATCGCGATGCGGCTGTGCAATGGACGCCCGGTCACCTCGCGCGGGTCGATGGCGGCGGGATCGCCGCCCGCAAGGCGCACCACAAAGCCGGCAATTGCAGTCCACACGGCACCGGAGATCCATGTGAACAGCAGGAAGAACAGCCCCAGGCCGAGGCGCTCCGCGTCACCCATGCCGTTGGCTGCCAGAACATCGTGCAGGAGCGCGCTCGCCCAGACGCCGGTGAGAAGCGTAACAGCGAAGAACCCGGTGCGGCGTACGCCGGTGCGCCAGTGCGGGCGGCCGACCGGCAGCGCGCCGTTCACGGGCTCCATTGATATACCCAGGTCTCGGTCAGCACCTCGCCATAGAGGCTGAGGAAGCATTGCAGGTCGACCGGCTTCCTCGCTTTCGGGGTGACGATGAGCTCCACCTGCCACGCGCCCGTGTCAGGCAAGCGGCGCACGGCGGGCGAGCCGACAGTGGCGTTGTTGGCGCGCACCTCGGCCTTCACCGGTTGCGCGGCAGCGAGGCCGTCGAGGTCGCCGCCCGCAAACTCCACGACGATGCGGCGCGCGTCGGGTGGAAAGTGGCCGGCGTTGTCGCTCGCCGGGTTGCCGCTGCGGGTCGAGACCGCGCGCCCGGCGGGCGGCCAGTCGGGTTGCCGCAGATAGGCTGACAGGAGATAGGCGAACCGCAGAGGCTTGCGCGCTTCGACCGGCGCCGCCGGCACCCAGTACGCGACGATATTGTCGTGAATCTCCTCATCACTCGGAATCTCGACCAGCTCGACGCCGCCCTTGCCCCAGGAGCCGAGCGGCTCGATCCAGTAGCTGGGGCGCAGCTGATACTGTGCGCCCGCGTCCTCATAGCGGCTGAAATTGCGTTCGCGCTGGATCAGCCCGAAGCCGCGCGGGTCATTGTCCATGAAGCGATTGACCCGCAGCTCGCGCGGGTTGCCGAGAGGCCGCCAGATCCAGTGCCCCTGTCCGGTTTCGCTCATCAGGCCGTCGCTGTCGTGAACTTCCGGGCGGAAATCATCGAAGCGCTTGCCGACGCCGTCGTCGCCGTAAAGAAACATGGAGGTGAGCGGCGCGACGCCGAGCTTGGCGATGGTGCGGCGCGGGTACAGCTCGCAGTGCACGTCGACCTGGGTAATACCGCCTGGCCTGATCTCGAACTGGTACGCGCCCGTCACGCTCTTGCTGTCGAGCAGCGCATAGACGGTGAGCGAGCGGTCGCCCGGCTGCGGACGCACCAGCCAGAAATCGGTGAAGGTGGGGAACTCCTCCCCGCCCGGCGCCGCCGTATCGATCGCCAGGCCGCGCGCCGATGCGCCGTAGCGCTGATTGCGGCCCAGCACGCGGAAATACGCAGCACCGAGGAACGCGATCACCTCGTCTTTGTAGGACGGTGTCTGCAGCGGATAGTGGACGCGAAAGCCCGCGAAGCCGAGTCCGGCCTCGGCCGCCCGCGGCGCCTTCACCGATCGGCCGAAGACGAAGAGCTGGGGACTGTACGACACGGGGACGACGGCCTCGGGTCCGACTTCGAAGATGTTCACCCGCTGCCGGTTGCGATAGCCGCGATGGAAGAACTGCACCTCGAACATCGCGCGGCCGTGCCACAGGGCACTTTCCGGACGGAAGCTGATGTCGCGGTATTGCTCAAAGCTCAGGTTGGCGAGACTCGGCGGCAGTGTGTCGGGCGGCGGGTGGAACTCGTGCGCGGCACGTTGTGCGGCAATCCTCTCCACATCCGCATAGCTGAAGGCGTGTGGTGCGCCCTGCGGTGAAGCCTGCGGGCTGGACTGCGGCGCAGCCTGCGAAGCGGGCTGGGGCGCCGACAGCGGCTCGGCTGCATCTGCTGCCTCGTAGGAGAGCACCTCGAGGCTGCGCGCGCGTACGCCCGGGTCGTGAGCCGGCTGGATCGACAACAACAGGCACGCCACCACGGCCACCGCCGCTACCGCCAGCCGGTGCACACGCGAGCATCCGCGTACGTGCGGCCGCCTTCGAACCGCACGCAGAGCGTCCCAGACTGCATCCGGGGAGCTTGCAGTCGCGCGCGGGCGGCATCTGGCGGGGCCATGCGGATTCGGCTGTCAGTGTCGACTGACAGCCGTGTCTTGCGCGCCTGGCGCGCCGCTCGCGCTGCGATTCAGTCGCTTTTCGGAGACGCCGGAACGGTCACCAGCACCAGCCCGTCGGGGGGAATCGCGAGTGCCACGCGGCCCGCATCGAGCGGCTCGGCCACCGGCTCGGGGAGCGCGGCGGCCGCGCGCAGTTCCGCAAGCTGCCCCTGCGTGGGGTTGCGAGGCGAGCCCATCCGCAGGTAAGCGCCGCGAAAATTGCCGTGCTCCGCATCGATCGACTGCACCGTCGCCGTGGATGCCGCGCGGTTTCTCAAACTCAGGACCACGTGACGCACGGGCGGTGCAGTGCCCGGCTCGGCGTAGTTCCACACGGCGATCACCAGGGCGCCGTCGGCACGACGGGTGAGCAACGCTCCATCGGCGTCACCGGCGATGCGCCGATCGCCGAGCTGGTGCAGCATCGCCAGCGCGTTGAACGCCGGCTTGGGAATGCCGCCCGCCGCCAGCAGGCCGAAGCCACCGTAAAACGGCGTGCGCACTACACCCTGCTCTTCGAACACGTCGGAGAAAGTCCAATAGGACATGTCCTGGGTGAGTCCGTCGCACTGGCGAACGGTCTCGGCAAGCCACGGGCCCATATAGGGCGCATCGGTAAGCTCGGGATGATTGCCCCAGCTCGCATTGAACTCGCTCCAGATGAGCGGCAGCTCGGGGGCGGGCGAGGCCTGGATCTCGGCGTGCACCTTCTGCACCGCGCGGCACACCATGTCCTTGCGCGAGATGCGTTCGCTGGTGCCGAACACATCCCTGGCGGTGTCGTCGCCATAGACATGGGTCGTGACGAAATCCACCGGAACCTGGTTTTCCCTGCAGTGCCGGATGAACGCGGGCACCCAGGCGGCCTGGGCCGTTGCCGGACCACCCACCCGCAGGCGCGGGCTCACTGCCTTGAGCGCCCTGACCGTGTGGTCGTAGAGCTCGAAGTACGTCGACTGGCGCGGCTGCCCGCCCCAGAAGTCGAGGTTCGGCTCATTCCAGACCTCGAAGTACCACTGGCTCAGCTCCTCGACTCCGTAGCGCTCCAGGAGGTGACGCGCGAACGCATCGATCAGAGCGTCCCAGCGCGCATAGTCCTTCGGCGGTGATACCACCGGCCGGTACCAGAAACTCTGGCGGATATCGCGCTTCGCCAACTGGCGGGGCATGAAGCTGAGCTCGACGAACGGACGCACACCGTTGGCCAGCAGCCCGTCGTATACCTGATCGACATAGGAGAAGTTGTAGAGCGGCGCGCCCTTCGGGCCCTCGGTATACACCCCCATGTCATCGAGAAAGATGCCATGAAAGCGCACGTAGCCGATCGAGGTGATGTGTCGCACCGCGCGCAGGTCGTCGCGATAGCTCTCCCGCAGGCTGAGCAGTGCGCGCCCCGACCCGAACATATGCTCCCAGAAATGCGGGAACGGCCGGGTGGGCGCACTGGCGTCCACGACGATCTCGGCGGTCTGAGCTCGCGCGCCGCCTGCGAACAGTGCGACGGCGAGTACCGTCACGGCCGCCAGTCGCAGCGCTCTCGGCGGACGTGCGCCCGCCAGCCACCGGCAGAACCTGCGCGGCAGAGATCCTGGCGGAGATAACGGCTGCTGCGCATGAGTCGCCATATGAGATCGCTCCGGTAGTTCTCGTCATCGCAAGGATCGGTCCGTCGTCGGTGCAATGTATTGCGGATCGGCCCCTCAGAGTGAGTAGGATGTGTCCTACAGGCACTCGCGCAAATGGCGTACGCTTCGCAGGCGGCAGACCCGCTAAGGTCCGTGCGGAGGGCTTGAATGGCCACGGTACTCATTTCCGACGATCACGCCATGGTTCGCGCCGGGTTGCGGCGCTGGCTGGAGCAGGACCGCTCGATCACCGGCGTGGGCGAGTCCGCCAGCGCTGCCGATACTCTGCAGCAGCTGCGCGATCGGGCCTGGGACCTCGTGGTGCTCGATATCAACCTGCCCGACCGCAGCGGCATCGACATTCTGCGCCACATCCGTACCGGCCATACGAATACGCGGGTGCTGGTGATCAGCGCCTTCGCGGAGCGGCAGTACGCGCTCTACGCGCTGCGCGCCGGCGCCGCGGGTTACTTCGCCAAGGATCAGCCGCCGGAGGAATTCATGCGCGCCGTGCATGTCGTCCTGGCGGGCCGCCGCTATGCGAGTGCGGCGCTCGCCGAGCTGCTGGTGGACGCGCTCGATGAGCCGACCGAGCAACCGCTGCACGCGGCTCTTTCCCAGCGGGAATTCCAGATCCTGTGCAAGCTCGCGGTGGGGCGCAGCGTCTCGGAGATCGCCCGCGAACTGTGCATCAGTGTCAAGACGGTGAGTACCTACCGGGCGCGGGTGCTGGAGAAGATGAAATTCGCCACCAACGCCGATCTGACCAGCTACGCTCTGAAGAATGGCCTGATGCAGTAGAGCGCCCGTTCAGCTCTGCAAGCGCGCGCACGCGTCGTGTCGGCCGAACGGGGGCTGACCCGCAGACGTCATGCAGTAACCCCCGGGTGCGCGTCGGCACCCGCCGACACCCTCCCACGGCGCGAGCCTGCACTGCCCGCGGCCCCCGGCCCTTAGAATGCGCGCTTGGGGGGCAAGGAAAAAGTGAGCGCCGCCACACCGGTAATGTCGAGAACCGCGCCCGTGCGGGTGCTGTTGGTCGAGGATTCCGCGGTGCTGGCGGCCCGGATCGGGGAGCTCATTCGCCGTCTGCCGGAAGTCACCCTGATCGACTCGGTCAGCACCGAGTCCGAGGCGGTGCAGCGGGTTGCATCGATGAGCCCCGACGTCATCATCCTCGACCTGCATCTGCACGTGGGCTCCGGCTTCGGCGTGCTGCGGGCGCTCGCCCGAAGTGAGCGGCAGCGTCCGAAGATCATCGTGCTGACCGGCTTCGACCTGCCCGAGTATCGCCGTCAGGCCGAGGCCTTCGGCGTCCAGGCGTTCCTCAACAAGTCACGCGACTACCACCGGCTGCCGGCACTGTTGCGCGGCTTTGTGGGGCAGACGACCGTGTGATCAGGCGCGGCGCGCGCTGACGAACTCGAAATGCGCGCCGCTCCCCTCGAGCAGCACGCGCTCCAAAGGCAGCCGCACTTCGACCCGTGTGCCCCCGGCCCGCGGCGTCTGTATCTCCCACTGCCCGCCGAGTGCGCGAGCGCGGTGGCGCATCGCAGCCAGGCCGTGCGCCTGCAGCGCTCGCAGACGCTTCGGAGGAACGCCGACGCCGTCGTCCTGCACGCGCACCAGCAGCCACGGCGGCGCAATTTCCAGCGACACTTCCACGGAGCCGGCACGCGCGTGCTTGAGTACGTTGGCGAGCGCCTCCTGCACGATCCTGAAGACGGCGATCGAGGCCTGCGCCGTGAGCTCCATTTGCTGTTGCGGATAGCGCTCGATGTGCCTGAGCCCGGCGCGCTCGCAGGCCTCGGCGACCTGCCAGTTGAGCGCCGGCACCAGACCGAGATTATCGAGCAGCGTCGGCCGCAGACTCTCGATGACGCGCCGCTTGATGTCGAAGCCGGACTGCAGCGCCTGCTGCACACGCGCGAAATATTCCCGCACTTCCGGATCGCTGCTTGCCAGACGCTCCTCGAGCCACGACAGATCCATGCGCGCCGCCACCAGCAGGCCGCCGAGCTCGTCATGCAGCTCGCGCGACAGCGCGGCCTTCTCCTGTTCGGCCACCGACTGCAGGTGCGTCGACAGCTCCGAGAGCTCCTCGGTCCGCTGCTCGACCAGCCGCTCGAGCTCGCCCTGGCGCACGGTCAGCTGCTCGGTCTCGAGCTCCTTGAAGCGCCACTGGCGCAGCAGCAGGCGTGTCAGCAGCAACAGCAGCCCGGCGCTCGCCGCCAGCGCGATGCAGGCGGTCGCGAAAGTCGCCCAGCGGCTGATCTGCCAGTTGTGGCTGGCGTCCAGCGCCTCGGCACTCTCGAGCTCCACGATCCTGTCCGCGACGCCATCGATCCCGGCCATGGTCGTCGCGCCCTGGTCGGTACGGATGACCTCGAGCGCCGCCGCCCTGCCGCGTGCTCTGAAGAGCTCGATACTGCGGCGCATCTCGTCGAACTTGGTGTTGCTGAGGCGCTTGAGCTCCTCGACGTTGTCACGCGTGAGCGGGCTGGCCCGCGCAAACGCCGCATCGAGACGCTGCAGCGTGAGCGCGAGGCCTGCCGAGGCCCGCTGGAATGGCTCGAGATAGGTGGCGTTGCCGACCAGGATGTAACCGCGCTGGCTGCTCTCGGCCTCGCGCACCAGCTGGGTGAGGGCCGCGAGCGCCTGTTGACGCCTGGCGCCGAGCTCGATGCGCGCACTGGCATCCTCCAGGCGACTCTGCCCCAGCTGCGCTGCGGCGAATAGCCCGACGACCGTGGCCAGCAGCAACGCAACCACCACCATCTGGCGCACGACAGACGACATCGTCCGAATCATACCTCCGCGAGTCGCGATCCGCGCCGCGCCGGGGTAGGACCCGCCCTACTGCGGGCGCAGGCGAGTACCGACGTCCGGCGGGGCGGACTGCCGCTGCCCGCCGTCCCAGGCGTCACCTAGGCTGCCCGCAAAGCCTCGGGTGCGACTACAGGGCGCACGGCGGCTGAGGCGACCTGACGTCGCCGCGTCAGCCCCACTGCGAAATGGCGCCTCGGTGTCTCGGGGCGGCGCAAGCGCCCGCGCGCGCCACAGCGGTACGCGCCCGACGCTCGTCGCTCTTGGGACCCTTTTGCAAAACAATTTTCCGGGAGTGCATTTGCCGTTGCCTCTGAGACAGGAACCCTCGCCCCACCCGAGCCCGGGCAGCACGTTGCCCGCGCCGCCGACTGTGTTGCCGCTCGATCGCCACGCACTGTTTCTCGACCTGGATGGCACCCTCCTCGACTATGCGCCGCAGCCGGGAGCCGTCACCGCCGACGCCCCCCTCCTCAGCCTGCTGGAAACGCTGTCGCGACGCCTGGCCGGCGCCGTTGCGCTGGTGAGCGGCCGCAGTATCGACACCCTGGATGAGCTGTTCAGGCCGTTGCGACTTCCCGCATCCGGATTGCACGGCTTCGAACGGCGCGCTGCCACCGGCGCCCGCACCCGGCACGCCGCGCCCTCTGCGCACGCCCTCCGCAGTGCCAGGCGCCTGCTGGAGGAGCTCGCCCGGAGGGACCCCGGTCTGCGGCTCGAGGACAAGCACTTCGCACTGGCGCTGCACTTCCGGCAAGCACCGCAGCTCGAGTCGATGGTCGTCGAGGCAACGCGAGCCATCGCCGCGCAACTCGGCGATGGCCTCGAGCTCGTGTTCGGTCCCATGGTCGTCGAGCTCTCCCCGCGGGGCGTGAGCAAGGCCAGCGCCATCGCGGAGTTCATGCAGGAGGCTCCCTTTACGGGCCGGCGGCCGCTGTTCGTCGGCGACGACGCCAGCGATGAGCCTGCGTTCGACTGGGTGAATGGCGCCGGCGGTCTCTCCGTGGCGGTCAATCCCGCGGGACACACCGCGGCGGCGACGCGTCTGCGCTCGGTGCGCGAAGTCCGCACCTGGCTCGTCGGTCTCGCCGGTGCACCGCCATGACAGCGGCCGCCGCCCAGAGCGCGGTGAGACCTGCGTCCACCGGGACGCTCGCGGACCTCGGCATCGTCGGCAACGGACAGATCACGGCCCTGGTGCGAGCGGATGGCAGCGTGCCCTGGTGCTGCTGGCCACGACCGGATGGCGATCCGATCTTCTGCGGGTTGCTCTCCGGTGAGTCGCGCGAAGAGGCCCGCGGGGTCTTCACCATCTCGCTCGTCGGGCAGACCGAATCGCAGCTGCGCTACCGGCGCAACACGGCGATCCTGGAATCGGTCGCGGGCGATGGCCGCGGCAACGCGATCCGCATCATCAGCTGGTGTCCGCGCTATGTGCGTCAGGGCCGGTTGTATCGACCGACGATGCTCATCCGCCGGATCGAGCCGGTGACCGGCCGGCCGGCCATACAGGTACGGCTGCGCCCGGCCGGCAACTATGGCGCCCGCATCTATCAGCGACACCTCGGCAGCCATCACGTGCGCTTCTTCGATGCCACGCAGTCGCTGCGCGTGACCACCGACGCCCCGGTGTCGTATCTCGCGGAAGAGCGGGTGTTCGTGCTCACCCGCCCCGTCGACCTGGTGCTGACCGACGACGAGACGCTGGCGGCGCCGGCCCACGAAGTCGCCGCGGAAGCCTTGCGCTCGACCAGCAGCTACTGGGAGCAATGGGTACGAGGTCTCTCGATTCCATTCGAGTGGCAGGAAGCCACGATCCGCGCCGCGATCACGCTGCAGCTGTGCACCTACGACGACAACGGCTCGGTGCTTGCCGCTCCGACTACCTCGATTCCCGAGTCCGCGTACAGCGGCCGCAACTGGGACTACCGCTACTGCTGGCTGCGGGACGCCTACTTCACGGTTCAGGCGATGAACCGGCTGGGAGCGACGGATGCCATGGAGGCGTTCCTGCGCTACCTGGACGACGTCGTGGTGCGCCAGGGCGAGGCGCCTCTGCAACCGGTGTACGGAATCAGCGGAGAGCTGGACCTGAGCGAGCGCACCGTGGAGACGCTCGCCGGCGTCGAAGGCATGGGTCCGGTGCGCGTCGGCAACCTTGCCTACCGCCAGCGCCAGCACGATGTGTACGGATCGGTGATCCTCGCCTCGACGCAGTTCTTCTTCGATGAGCGGCTCGAGCGCCGCGGCGATGTCGACCAGTTCGAGCGCCTCGAAGCGCTGGGCGAGCGCGCGGTGCCGCTGTTCGATGAGCCGGACGCGGGCATCTGGGAGTTCCGCGGTACCGAGCGCCGCCACACCTTCTCCGGTGCCATGTGCTGGGCGGCCTGCGACCGCCTGTCGCGCATTGCCGGGCGCCTGCGGCTCCCCGAGCGGGTGCACTACTGGCGCGAGCGCGCGGATGCGCTGCGGCAAGAGGTGCTGCAGCGTTCCTGGAACGAGGCGCGCGGCACCCTGTCGGCCACCTTCGACGAGGACGTGCTCGACGCGAGTCTGCTGCTGCTGCCCGAGGTCGGCATCCTCGAGTGGCGCGATCCGCGCTTCACCCGCACGCTCGAGGCCATCGAGCGCGAGCTGCGGGTCGGAGACTTCCTGCTGCGCTACCGCCACCCCGACGACTTCGGCGACACCACCAACGCCTTCACGGTCTGCTCCTTCTGGTGGGCAAACGCGCTCGCCGGTACCGGGCGGATGGAGGCGGCGCGGGAGCTCTTCGGCAAGCTGCTCTCGGTCCGCAACTGCGTCGGTCTGCTCTCCGAGCACGTCGATCCGGTGAGCGGCGTTCTGTGGGGCAACTTCCCCCAGACCTACAGCATGGTGGGCATCATCACCACGGCCATCAGGCTCAGCCGGCGCTGGGAGGACGAGGTTTGAGCCGCCTGGTCAACGTCTCGAACCGTGTGGCGCTGCCGCGTAACGTGGAGGCGGCCGGCGGCCTGGCCGTCGGCCTGCGCGCCGCGATGCGCGAGGGCGGCGGCTTGTGGTTCGGCTGGAGCGGCCGGACCTGCGCCGCGGACGCGGCGCGTACCTCGCCCGAGATCCAGCGACGGGCCGGCGTGTGCTTCGCGACCATCGATATTCCCGATGCGCTCTACGAGCTCTACTACAGCGGCTTCTCCAACGGCACGCTGTGGCCGCTGCTGCACTACTTTCTCAACACCCTGCGCTACGACGACCGGCAGTACGAGGCGTACCTGGCCGTGAACCAGCTGTTTGCGCGCGAGCTGCTGCCGCTGCTGCGCGTCGACGATCTCGTGTGGGTGCATGACTATCACCTGATTCCGCTCGGGAGCCTGTTGCGGGCCCACGGGATTCGCGCGCCCATCGGCTTCTTCCTCCACATACCCTTCCCGCATTACGAAGTGCTGCGCGCACTCCCGGTGCACGTCGAGCTCGTGCACCACCTGCTCGCCTACGATCTGGTCGGCTTTCAGACCGAGCCGGATCGGCAGGCGTTCCTGGGAGCGGCGCGCGCAGTCTGTGGCGAGGCGAGCGTCGATACATCCACCGGGGTGGTGCGTGCCGGGCACCGCGTGCGCACCGGCGTCTTTCCGATCGGCGTCGATGCCTCCGAGGTGGCGCGCGCGGCGGCCAGGGGAGCCAGCTCGAGCGTCGTGCGCAACATGACGCAGGGCCTGCTCGGCAGACAGCTCATCATCGGAGTAGACCGGCTCGACTACAGCAAGGGCCTGCTCGAGCGCTTCGAGGCGTACCAGCACTTCCTCGAGGAAGCCCCGCAGTACCGTGGGAAGGTCACTTATCTGCAGATTGCCCTGCTCGGCCGCCAGAAGGTCACGGCTTATCGCAACATGCGCGACATGCTGGAGCAGAGTGCCGGGCGGATCAACGGTCGCTTCGGCGACGTCGACTGGACTCCGATCCGCTACCTGAACCGCAACTTCCCGCATGGGACGCTGATGGCCTGCCTGCGGATGGCACGCGTGTGCCTGGTGACGCCCTTGCGCGACGGGATGAACCTGGTCGCGAAGGAATTCATCGCCGCACAGGATCCCGCCGATCCGGGGATGCTCGTTCTTTCCGATCGCGCCGGCGCGGCCCGCGAGCTCGGCGACGCCCTGCTCGTCAACCCGACCGACACACGCGGCGTCGGCCGGGCGATCCTGCGCGCCCTCGACATGCCGCATGCCGAGCGCAGCGCAAGGCACGAGAAGCTCCTTAACGCGGTGCGGGCCAACGACATCTATGCCTGGTCCGGTCGGTTCATCGCCGCTCTCTCCGGCGAGCCGGTACGCCCACCCCCGACGCCGGGCCGCCTGCAGGCCGAGCGCGATCGCTACCCCGCAAGCGGACCCTCACACTAGCGTCGGGACTGCAGGGACGGCGCGGCTCCCGGGCCGGGGGTAGCCTTTGGGCACGCTAGCCGACCGCAGACCGCGCGCTAGAAATCAAACATCGCGAGCAGAAATATCGTGTTGTTGTCGGATGCGCTGCGACCCGCTCCGTCGTAATTGGTGCGCGTGCCGTTGAAGCGGTCGTAGAGCGTGTACTGCACGATCAGCTGCACGTTCTGCCAGGGCAGATAGTCGGCCTGCAGTATCCACCCATCGCTGTCGGGCTTGCCCGCGGCGCCACTCACCGGAGCCGCGGTGTACAGCAACGGATCGGCGCTGCCTGTGGTGGAGAAGTATGCGAGCGAGAAGGCCATGAACGGCCGCAGCAGGAAGGTCCCGTCGGCGCGCAGTGTATTGAGTGAGTCGGAGGAGTTGGACAGCCCCGCCGCGGCGCTCGCATCGAGGCTCTGCTGCTCGTGGATATAGGTCGCATGCAGCGTGAGGAGATTGTCGCCCACCGGGTGCTCGTACTGCGCATCGACACTCACGTCGCGGTAGCGGTCATCCAGACCCCCGAAGCCGGTACCGGCGATCCCCTGGATGAACTTCGCCTGGATGGCCGAGGCACCGACCTCGAGATAATCCGGGCCGAGGGTCGTCTGCCAGGCGAACCTCCCGTAAGGGACCAGGCCTTCCGTTGCGCCCGGCTTCACCAGGGGCTGTGCGGCGCCGGTCGGGGCGGAGCGGTACAGCGTGAGGTCCGCGTACCAGTGATTGTCCCAGAGAATGTAGCCGCCGACGCCGGCGACCAGGCCGGAATCGGCGAGAGTGCCGCCGAGCAGCGCCGCCGTGGCCGGTGTGGGCGCGACTTCCGAGTGAACGTGGGGGAACGACCACACGTTGAGCGTGTTCCACGGATCCTCGAGCGTCGGCGCGTTGTTGATGGTGAGCCCATAAATGGCATCGCGCCCCGCGACCTGGCCGCTGCCGACGATGCGGATGTCCGTCAGGTCGATCGAGAGGTGGTCGTCTGGCTGCGTGTACTCGAGGTACGAGAACATCCCGATGTTGTCCGACAGGGCACCCGCGAGGAACAGCTTGAGCTTGGACGGAAATTGCACGTTGCCATTCTGTGTGCCCGGCTGGCTCGCTTGAGTGAAGGTGTCGGCGATGTCGATCTCGGCCGCGAACGCCGGCATGCGATTCAGGCTCAGGGGCGTCGAGGTCTTGCTCTCGACCTTCGGCAGCGTCGAGAGCACGAAACCGCGCAGCTTGAAGTCACGCCCAAACGCGGTCAGCTCGGGCGCCACGGTGTGACACGACTGGCACGGCAGGCCCGTCTGCCGCGCGAATGCCGGAACCGCGTGAGCAACCGGGATGGCTCCGGCCATGGACAAAAAGCCAAGCAGCGTTCCAACCGACGCACTTCTGGTAACAACGGACATACGGCTCCCTCCTCTGCAACAAGACGTTCCGTGGCAAGTCGATGCCTCTGGGGCGATCAGCGCCCGCAGTGACCTGTTGCGCGTGGGTAGTCGCAGACTGTAATTCGGGTTCCGTCAGGAACGGTCCCGTGCATGGGGAGACCACGGGAGCTGGGCCGAGATTCGGCGCGAGTTCTGGAGGCTAGGGTCGGAATCGAAGGTCGCGCATAGGCCGTTGAAAGATTTCCGCAATTTGTCCGGCTGCTGGTCGCCTACCCCACAGTCGTACCCCATCGAGCGTCGTGCGCCAACTATGGGTGCTGTGGGTCTCGGCGTCACACGCTCGATCTCTGGCAAACGGCTAGCCCACCGCTCGTCCTACGCGTCAGCCGCTACTTGAAATACAGAAAGTAGTTCCCCCCGGATTTGCTCTGCACATCCTCCTCCGACGTGAAGGAGACAAGCATGATGGCCGCGCCATTCTTCGGATAGCCGCAGCTCACCAGCTCAGTTCTCGTAAGGGCCTCCAAATCCGAGGTCAAGCCGTTCTGACGAGCAGTGTCGAGGTCTTGGTCTGTCTCAAAGATGTACCAAGTAACGAGGTGCCTGGGATGGATCGCCGAGGCGCCGTAGAAGAAGTGCTTTCGGACGGACGGCGTTCGACCGGAGACTGCGTCAAGCACTCGTGTAACGGCGGACTCAGTAATTCTATTCAGTTGTCGCTGCCGGATCGCACGAACCTTCAATTCTAGCGGGTACAAGGCCTTCCGTAGCGCCAGGGGAAGTCTGTCGTACATCCGTGGCATAGCGTTGACGCTGAGGCGCAGCCGTCAGGTCGGACCGTGATCAGGGTCATCGGCCATGCGTCTCAGCAGCGGGCCGAGCGTCCCATCCGGATGGACGCGACGAAATCCCTCGCTGGTCATTTGATACCGGGGAGGCGGCGGCTTGGCCATGTATTCGGGTACATAGCCCACTTCACAGCGTTCGCAGTAGAGGGCTTCGATGAACTGAGACAGCACTCCGTCAGCGATAAACTCTGGCTTGAGACTGTCGACAGAGAGATCGCCCTCGCAAGAACAAGCCGTTCGCCACGGTGATCCCTCCGCAGCCTGCTTGGTATTCCATGGTTCAATGAGAACCAGCTTTACCCGGACCTTGTCGGCCAGATTGCATCGAGGACAGGGCTCAATCTCGCGTGGTCTGTTCATCGATCCCGGTCCTTTCGGGGAACCGTTCCGTGTGATGGAAGGCCGGAGCCTTCTCGCGCGTTGGGCGATCGTTGGGCAGCGCCACCAATCGAGGGCGATCTAACGGAAGTGGAGGGTCGAACGCGCCCGCGAAGCTCTTGATGACCTCAACGTCTGAAGGCGGCATGTCGGTCCCGACGGTGATTCCCGTAACGGCATCGGGTCGGAAATAACCGTAGCGCCCCTCGACGCGCAGGCCTGCGGCCTCGTACACGTTCTCGGGGTATCTAAGTAGCCGGTACTCGCACTCCTTTTCCCACCGCGTCGCACTTTTGGTGAGAAGCGCCCGGTCTGCGACCTCTCGCTCGGCCGGGAGCGGCAGCGGAAGCACCGATCGCTCCAACTGGTAGAGCACGCGCTGGGCGAAGCCGAATGGTGAGAACGCGTCGGCGCGGAAGTGAATGCAGAGCCCTCGTCGTTGGTCAGCGTACTCGTTCCACATCTCGACTCTGTCGAGTTCGCACGCCAGCGAGAATACACCGTAGTGCTCTTCGATCCGCTGATGCACTCGTTCCTCAGACTCGCGCTCGAGCTGCTGCAGGTCGATCGTCCTGAGCCTCGCTCGATATATCGCCAGCAACTCGTCGGACGGCGGCTGCCTTGCCCAGTGTTGTTCGGCGTCAGTCGTTAGAAGCACCCGCAATTCGCGCTCCGAAATCCCGCTGGGCAGCCGAAGCAGTGGTTTTAAATCGAACGGATCATTTAGCTGCGAGGAAGCGGCGAAGTAGATTCGGTGCGGCGGCAAAAGAATTTCCGACACCCACCTGCGTCGCTCGGGAGTGTTAAAGGGCGTGAACTTATACAGCGTCGGAACGCGCTCTTCGCAGGCGAAGCGCCGCCGCTCGCGGTCACCCTTAAAAGGCTGCGGGCTCGGCGTATCAGTGGTGATAATGCTCATTCACCGTCTACCCACAGCGTCGCTCCGCTGCCCGTGGCGGAGCCTAGCACGACTCGCGGGAGGGCTCGGCTTTGACTGCTCCGTCCGACGATGTTCCAGGAGTGGCCCTCGATCAGCTCGTGGGCTTCCTCAGCCTCTCCATCGAGAGCAGCGTGAGAGCGTGCACTGCGTTTCGGTGCGATCTTGCGGATCCCAGAAACCTATACGCAATTCTGCTGTTGTACGCCTTAAATGACTACGGTCGCGCCGTACGATGCCTCGCCAGAGCGGGCGTGTTAACGGGCATAGTCCCGATCACGCGTTCCGCAATTGATGCTTATGCCGATCTGTGCAACCTGTGCGATCACCCGAGGTATTGGAAGCATCTTGAGGCCGCAGATGCCTACCACTGGAAGGAGCTACTCGAGCAGGCGACCAAGGGCCGCATTGGGGCGCTCAAGGCTTTGAGCGAAAGCGAACTCCTCCCCGTCGGCAGACGAAAGTACTCGAAGGAACTGAAAGACCTTGCTGGAGAAGGAGTGAGGATGCTCTCGATAGCTGAGCGGTTCGATCTCGCCAAACTAACCGACGAGTACCTATCGCTCTATGCGATTCTCAGCGCCGAAGTACATAACAACCTATCGGGGCTGAAGAGTCGATACATCGACCCAGTTGAGGATGAGGGTTGGCTAGTGGAACCTGGTCACTTTAGTCGGCACGATCATAACTACGGCCGACCATGCACTCTGACCATGGGCGAGATGATCGTTAAAGGAACGGAGAAAGTGTTGCGCCTCTTCGGGCATGGCGTCTCCGTCATTTCTGACGCCAGCAGGGAGCTCGAGCGGATCGCCGCCCTCGCTCAAGCCGAAGAAGCGCGGCAAAGGCATGAGGTAATCAGTGCCGCCGAGGCAGCGGCGCGAGCCCCTGAAGTTTCTTGAACTGTGGTTTCAACCTACACGCCGCCGCCCGGCGCTCCTGGGACACGAAGGGACTCGGAGGGACAGCTCCACACAAACAGGTTTTTAGCGACGTGAGCGAGACACACGCAACGAGTGAGGTGCTTTTTGGGAACTCGTTGATTTCTTTGAAACCGAGCAAAAACTTGGTCCGAGTATTAGGGGTGTTCGACCACTACTCGGCAAAAAGAACGTGAGGTATCTGCGCAAACTGCCTACAAACCCCCTCTTCCCCTATGTCTTGCAACACCCGTAACGTGACCCTCGCGAACGTGTCAAGAATCATTACTGGTGTGATCGGCGAATAACATGCGGTCGGCTCGCCCTTCACCCTGCCGAGGGCACCATGCAGGACCGCGCGCTCTACTCCATCCAGGAAGCCCGAAAGCTCCTCGGTGGCATCTCCCGCAATACTATTTACAAGCTTCTCCGAGCTGGGGAGCTCGCCAGCGTCGTGATCGGGTGCCGGCGGTTCATCTCTTCCGCGGCGATCGCCGAGTTCGTCGCCAGGTCGACCACGACCATCAGCCCCTCGCTAGCCTCAACACGATCGCGCCTGGCGGGCCAATCCATCCTACCCTTGCCCCTATCCACGTCTCGACGAAGCCGGGCTCCGCGGACTCGGAACTGATTCCATGCGTGGTGGAGTACCACTGCCCCCAGCTCGGCACGCTGTCCTGCCGGCATCGTTAGCGCGCCGCTCAGATGCACCGCGAGAGGCACGCGAGTTCTGGGATCACGGATTCAACACGTCAGTTGCGAAGTGGGCATTGCATTCCCGGGGAGAAATTTGGGTCAAGGGCAGGATAGCGGGGTGTCCGCGTTTGCAGCAGATCGGACGACAGACCGCATGACCTGCCGCACTGTTCGCTCGCCGCTACCTTCGATTACCGTTCGCCTCTCCACGCGCGACAAGGAATGGTTCACCACACTCGCACGTTCACGCGGAGTGTCGGAGTCCGCCCTCGCTCTGTCCGTCATCCGTTCCATCTCCGATTCCGGCTGCTTCGACTCCTACGCGACTGGACCCCGCACGCCGGCGACCGACCGGGTCACCATCCGGCTGCGGCCTGGCGACGGGCAGGCGATCGGCGCGCGCGCCTCGAAGCGGGGGATGAAGCCCTCGACCTACCTGGCTGCACTCGTACGGGCGCACCTGTCCGCGAACCCTCCGCTGCCCGCCAAGGAGCTGGCCACGCTCAAGCAGAGCATTGCCGTCCTGGCCGGCCTTGGCACCGTCCTCGCCCAGACGGCGCGCAATCCGGCGCTAAGCGGCCCGGCACTCGAGGACGTCCGCCAGGCCATCAGCCGCGCACGCGCCGCCCTGGCTGCGCTGGAACAGCGAACACACGAGTTCACTCGCCAAGCGCTCATCAGCTGGGAGAGCGAGCGTGTCTAGCCGGTCATTTCGCCTGCCTTCGGGCGGCGAGCCATTCCTCGATCTCTTCACGCACGCGCGCCCCGGACCTCGGGCGTCGGGCGGCGCGTTTTCGGCCTCTCAGCTCGAGCAGATCCGACGCACGGTGAGGCGGGCGCCCGAAGTCATGGTCAAGGTTACCGGCGGCGGCAGGAGGATCGGCTCGGTCGCTGCGCACCTGGCCTACATCAGCCATCAAGGGGAGTTCGACCTCGATACCGATGAGGGACAGCATGTGTCTGGGGAAGGCCAGAAGGAACTACTGCGCAGCTGGCATCTTGAGCTGTCGGCCGGACAGTACCGGCAACCACGCTCCGCGAGAACCGTCGCTTCCGGGATCAAACTCGTGCATAACATCACGCTCTCGATGCCAGCACCAACGCCAGCGAGAGCGGTTCTGGCAGCGGCGAGGTCGTTTGCCCGCGAGAAGTTTGGGGCAAAGCACCGATACGCCCTGGCACTCCACACTCATCAGCAGCACCCGCACGTGCACCTGGTAGTCAAGGCCGAGGGCGCCGATGGGCGACGCCTGCATATCGACAAGGCGATGCTCCGGGAGTGGCGCCAGGACTTCGCCCGGATGATGCGCGAACAGGGGATTGCTGCAAACGCGACCTCGAGATCCGTGCGCGGCCAGACCAAGCGAGGCGCCAAGGATGTGTTTTACCGAACGCGACGCCACGCACGTTCCTACGCGCTCCAGGAAGCAATCGACGTCGTTAAGCGGGAGCTTCGGGAGACAAGAACGATTTCCGACCCGGCGCGGGCGCGGCTGCTCGAGACTCGCAAGGCGGTTGTTGCTGCCTGGAACGCTGTCGCCGCGCGGCTTGAATCCCATGGTGACTTCGTTCTCGGCAGCGACGTGCGCTACTTCGCCGCCCATCTGCCACCGGTGCTGACCGACCGCGAGCGTCTGGCAGTGGAAATGATTCAGCGCGCCAAGGCCAAAAACCCGGAGCGCACACGGGGGGACGACCGGGTACGCGATCGCACACTGGAAAGAACCCGATAAGGCTGTTGCGCACAGCACTTGCGCATGCTTCCCGGTCGGGTGCCGGTTAAACGTCTCCTCTTGCTATACATTAGCTGTCGCCGGATCGGCCGCCCGTCTCGCACCGGGATCAAGGAGTAAAGCCGTGACTGATGCTGAATGGCGGACGTTCTTTCTCATCTGTGCGCAGGTGCTGGGACCCGGAGAGTTCAACGCCGCTGCGAGCCGGTCGTGGTGCGCCTGGACGACATTCGACAGGCTGACGTCCGATACCGGGTACTGGACGGCCGGGCTACCTGGCGAAGAGCACCTCATGGAGACCTACACCGTGGACGGTGGGCCTTGGATGCAGCCGTTTTCCTATCAAAGCCTCGCGCACGTGGTCATTCCGCGAGAGTTCTATTGGGAGACCGTGCGCCCTGGACACTTCGACCACGGTACCAAGCAACAGGACATAGCGACCCTGTCCCGCAAGCTCAGTGAGTCTCGTATCAGGCATCGACTGACCGAGCTGGTACTTGAAGTGAAGCTGTATTAGGACGGGTGCGTATACACTTCGCG
>DASQGK010000144.1:0-15549 GCA_035632655.1 Steroidobacteraceae bacterium
GTCGAGACGGCCGAGCAGCTCGCGCTGCTGCAGTCGCTGCAGTGTGACATGGCCCAGGGCTACTTCCTCGGGCGCCCCATGCCCATCGAGGCGCTGGCGAGCTTCCGGATCCCCACGCGCGGGCGGGGCGAAGCCTGAGAATGCCCGCCCGGCGCGCGGCGGCTCAGCCGACCCGGAGCTCCGCCGCGTGCGCCTCGCGCCCGAGCCACGTGACCAGGATCAGCGCCACCGCCACCACGGCCATGGTGAGCGAGAGGATGTGCGCATAGTCGTTGCCGTGCGCTTCGGCGATGCCGGCCTGGAAGGGCGCCATCTTCGACATCGCAAGGTTGCCGAGCTGATAGGCGAAGCCGGGCAGGATAGCCCGCACCGAGGGAGGCGCGAGCTCGTTCAGATGTGCGGGCACGATGCCCCACGCCCCCTGCACCATGAACTGCATCAGGAAGCCGCCGATCGCGAGCGTGACGGCCGTTTGCGACCAGGCCCACAGGGGAATCATGGGAAGCGACAGCGCCGCGGCCAGCATGATGGCGCGCTTGCGCCCGATGCGCTCGGACAGCGCGCCGAAGCAGACGCCGCCCAGCAGTGCGCCGACGTTCATCACGATCGCGATCGTGCCGGTGAGGCTCGGCGCAAATCCGTGCTGCTTCTGCAGGAAAGTCGGATACAGGTCCTGCGAGCCATGGGAGAAGGCGTTGAAGCACGCCATCAGCAGGACCAGGTAACCGAGCATCGGCAAGTAACGCGTGACTGCGTCCCGGAGCTCGGCGAGAGAGGCGCGGTGCGGGGCCTTGCCGGCGACCCAGGCGGGCGACTCCTGGACGCCGAGGCGGATGTACACCACCAGCAGCGCGGACGCCGAGCTGATGATGAACATGCCGCGCCAGCCGACGTGAACGAACAGCAGCGCGAACACGATCGAGGCCAGCAGGTAGCCGATCACATAGCCTTCCTGCAGCAGCCCGGAGAAAAATCCCCGGCCGCGCGCCGGCAGGGTCTCGAGCGCGAGCGCGGCGCCGACGCCCCACTCGCCGCCCATGGCGAAGCCGAACACCGCGCGCAACACCAGCAGCGTCGCGAGGTCGGGCGCAAACGCCGTGGCCAGCTGCACCGCCGAGTAGCTCACGACGTTCAACATGAGGATGGGCCGGCGTCCGAATTTTTCCGCCAGCCAGCCGAAAACCAGTGCGCCGAGGGGGCGAAACGCCAGCGTGAGGAATATGCCTTCGGCGACCACCTTGGGAGTGGTATGGAACTCGGCGCCGATCGCGCTCAGACTGAAGACGAAGATGAAGAAGTCGAGCGCATCGAGCGACCAGCCGCCGAGCGCGGCCAGGTACGCATGCAGCTGCGGCCGGGTGAGCCTGCGGAAGTAGTCGATCATGGCCACCCCTCGGGCGATGTCGGGGCGAGGATAACATGCGGTCGGGAACGTTCCGGAACTACTGTGACGCGCATCGCAGTTCCAACAGGGAAGCGGCGCACCGCAGAATATGGTCCCTGTCGTGATGAGCCGACAGCTTTCGCCGCGGGGAAACTTTCACTAAAAAGACCTGATGCGCTCGCTCCTCGTCATGACTCTGGTAGTGGCCACCGCCGTGGCCGGTGCGGCCGGCGTGGTGGCCGAGCTCAATCCGGTGCGCGCCCCGCCGCCCGCCACGGCGCCGGCGGCGGCGCAATATCTGGTCGTGAAGCTGCGCCCGGAAGCGGTCGCGGCGTTGCCGCAATCGCCAGCGCTGCAGCGCGCGCACGCACGCGTCAGCGCGCTTGCCGCACGCCACGGACTCGCACTCATCGGCCACAGGCCGATCACCGACCTCGTGCACGCGCTGCGCGTCGAGCCGACGGCGGGCGAGGCGGTGGCGACCACGCTGGCGCGGCTGCGCGCCGATGCGGACGTGGCTTACGCCGTGCTCGATGAGCGGCGCTACGTTCATGCCGTGCCCAGCGACCCGCTGTACGCGCAGCAGTGGTACCTGCAGACCTCCGCCCAGACACCGAGCGCGATCGATGCGCAGGACGCCTGGGACACGAGCACCGGTGCTGCGGGCCTCGTCATCGCCGACATCGACACCGGCGTGCGCCCCGATCACCCGGATCTCGCCGGCCGCCTGCTCACGGGCTACTGCTTCATATCGGATGCGTTCGTCGCCAACGGCGGCAACTGTCCGGGCCCGGACGCCTCGGATCCCGGCGACTGGGTGACCGCCACCGACATCTCCAGTAATCCGAGCTTCTGCAAAGGGGCAACCGCAGGCCCCAGCTCCTGGCACGGGACGCGCACCGCAGGGATTCTCGGCGCAGCCACCAACAATGCGAGCGGCGTGGCCGGCATCACCTGGAGCGCGCAGATCCTTCCGGTGCGTGCGCTCGGCAAGTGCGGCGGCCTCGATTCCGACATCGTGTCGGGCATGCTGTGGGCCGCGGGAATCCATGTGACCGGCTTCCCCCTCAACCCCAATCCCGCAAAGATCATCAACATGAGCCTCGGCGGCACGGGCAGCTGCACGCCGTTCTATCAGGACGCGGTCGACCAGGTGCGCGCGACCGGCGCCCTGGTGGTGGTCTCCGCCGGCAACGCCGGCGGCCCGGTGGACACTCCCGCCAACTGTCAGGGCGTGGCCGCGGTCGCGGGGCTGCGTCAGGCCGGAACCAAGGTGGGCTACAGCAATCTCGGTCCCGAGATTGCACTGGCGGCTCCCGCCGGCAACTGCGGCAACGCTTTCACGGGTGGCCAGACGGCGTGCGCTTATTCGATGACCACCACCACCAATCTGAGCGCTACCAGTCCGCCGGCCGCTCCGGCCCCGGACCCCAACGACTACACCGGCCTTTACCTGTGCGACGCCACCACCGGGAGTTTTGCCGGCTGCAGCGTCGGACCGGGCCAGTACCGCACCTATAACATCGGCACCAGCTTCTCCGCGCCGGTGGTGTCCGGGATCGCGGCGCTCATGTCGTCGGTCAACAGCCGCCTGAACTCCTGCCAGCTGATCAACCGGCTGAAAGAAGGCGCGCAGGCATTTCCGCAGAGCTCGCTGGACGCGGCGGTACAGCCCCCCATGTGCCACGTACCGAGCGGTGCCAGCGACGTGCAGGGGAGCGAGTGCATCTGCACGCGCGACGGCCGGACCTGCGGCGCCGGCATGGCCAACGCGCCCGCATCCCTCAGCGCCGCGCTGCGGCCGATCGCGGCCGTGACGCTGCCCGCGAGCGTGACGCCGGGAGCCACCCTGGTCCTCGACGGCAGCGGCAGCGGCGGGGCGCCGGGGCACGCTATCAGCAGCTATCAATGGAGCGCGGTGAGCGGCGGCCTCACGCTCAGCATCTCCGGCGCCGCCACCGCACAGGCAACCGTCACCGCGCCGTCCTGCGGCGTCGCCACGGTGGGGCTCACCGTGACCGACGATGCCGGCCGCAGCGACACCGCCGACGTCGTCATCACGCCGAGCTCGGTGAGCAGCGCCGCGCCCGCCGCCGCCGGGCAGAGCGCCTGCCCGGACGTGGCTCCCGCGGTCGTGGTTGCAGTCTGCCCATCGAGCAGCAGCGTGCAGGCGGGCTCGACCGATCCCATGACCGCGACTCTTGCGAACACGACCGACACCGGCGTCACCTGGCAGGTGAACGGCGTGCCCGGAGGCGATGCGACCGTCGGTACGGTGAGCTCCACCGGGGTGTACACGGCCCCCGCGACGGCCCCTTCACCGGCAACGGTGTCCGTCACGGCGGTCTCATCGGCCGATCCGGCGAGCTCCGGCACCACGCAGCTGACCATCACCGCCTCGCCCGGCAAGGCGGGCGGCGGTGGGGGCGCCCTGGACTGGATCACGCTGCTCCTGGGGGCGTTGCGGCTGGCGCAGCTCGGCTTCAGGCGTCACGCCCTGCGATGAGCCGCCGGGCGCGGGCGGCGACTCGGGCGCCGCACGCTGGATCGGAAATCCGCGCCGCAACATAATCGGCGGCGCGCAACAACAATCGCCGGCGCGCACCGGCGCACCAGCACGGGTTTCCATGAACGCAGCACGCACCCTGGCATGGACAGCGGTCCTCATCCTCACCTGTGGCGCGGCTCGCGCCGAGTCGACGGCGCACCAGCAGCTGGTGAGCCTCGCGCAGGACGTGACTTTCACCACCGCGCGGATCTATCCGATGACCGCGACCTTCCTCGGGATCCCCGGGCACGATGGCGAGCTCGAGACGCCGGGCGAGCCCTTGCGCGCCGCTCAGGTTGCACGGCTGCAGGAGTGGCAGCGCCGGCTGGAGTCGATCCGCGCGGGCTTCGATGAGCACACCGCGCTCATCGACCGCGACGATGCGGCGCTGCTGCGCGCCCGGCTGACCCGCAGTCTCGATGAGCTCCTCGTCTACCAGACCGACCGCAAGGACTACGCCGATCCCGCCACCAGTATCGTCAACGTGGTGTTCGTGCAGTTCCAGCACCTGCCGGTGGCGGGCCAGGAAGGCGCTACGCCCGCCGATGTGAAGCGCGCCTGGGCCGACATCGTGAGCCGCCTCGCCGCCGCACCGGCCTACATCGCCGCCGCGGAGCGTCTCGTCACCATGCCGTGTCATCTTTACGGAGTGGTCGGCGCCAGGGAGCTTGCGGGCGCTCCGGACTTCTTCGAGGGCGCGCTCACGGATGCGGCGCGCGCGCAGCTCGGCGCGAGCTCGCGCGAGTTCAGCCGCTTCCTCAAGGCGCGCACCGCGGCCGCGGCCGCGATCGCACAGACGCGCGAGTACCTCGAGCAGCATGCGCAGTCCTGGCCTGAGAACTTCGCGATCGGCCGCGCCGCCTACGACCACATGCTGAAGGAGGAGCAGCTGCTGCCCTTCGATGCGGTCGACGTCGAGCGTATCGCTCACGATGAGCTGGCGCACGGCTGGGCGGAGGAGGCCTGGCTGCGACAGGAGGCGCAGCTGCGCGGCATCGCGCTGGGTGCTGCGAGCGGCGGCGGACTCGCGCCCGGCGGCTCCGCACTCATCGAGTACTACCGGGACTGTATCGCGCAGCTGCGCAAGTTCGTGGCCGAACAGAACATCGTCACGATTCCCGAGTGGCTCGGCAAGCTGCCGATCGTCGAGACGCCGGCCTTCATGCAGCCGGTCTCCCCCGGAGCCTCGATGCGGCCGCCGCGGCTGTTCTCGCTGTCGACGACCGGCTATTACTACATCACCCCGCCCAAATCGCTCGCCGAAGCGGCGGCGCGGCTCGACATGAACGTCGACTTCGATCGCGACCGCATCATGTCCACCGCCGCACATGAAGCCCTGCCCGGACACTTCATGCAGCTCTCGATCGCACGCCGCCACCCGGACTTCGTGCGGCGCACCGAGTTCAGCGGGGTGTTCGCCGAGGGGTGGGCGTTCTACGGCGAGGAGATGTTCGTGCGCCTCGGGCTGTATGGCGACGACCTCGATGCGCGGCTCGACGTGGCGCGCTGGGAGCGGGTGCGCGGTGCGCGCGCAGTCGTGGATCCGAAGCTCGCGAGCGGCGAGTGGAGCTACCAGCAGGCGGCGCAGTTCTTCGAAGAGCAGACCGGCTTCACCCCGGAGCAGTCCGAGGCTGCGGTCGCCGGCATCGCGGCACGGGCCGGCTACGTCATTGCCTACTCGGTGGGTCGGCTGCAGATCGAGCAGCTGCTCGCCGAATACATGCACCGCAAGGGCAATGATGCCACGCTCCGCGACTTTCACGACCGGCTGCTCTCCTACGGCACGACGCCGCTCGCGATCGTAGGCCCCGAGCTGCTCGCGGATCTCGACAAGCCGGCCAGCGCGGTGCGCGCGGCGGCGAATTACTAGGAGCTAGAGCGAGCCGAATACTTTTCTGATCAGGGCATTGGCCTGACCGAGCGGGTCTTTGCGGATGGCGCGCTCCTCGTCGGCGATGCGGCTGAAGAGCCCGTCGAGCGCCCTGGCGGTCACGTAATCGTCGAGGTTGGCTTCCTGCTGGGAAATCAGTCCGAAGGATGCCGCCTTGCCGGCCAGCTGGTCGTACTTGGAGGCGAGTGCGAGTCGGGCGGTGGCGCCGGCCACGATCGGCCGGAACTTCGCGCTGAGCTGCGTCCCGGTGGCACGCCGGAAGTACTGAGTGCCGGCGTCCTCACCCCCGCCGAGGATTTCCCTGGCGTCCGCGAGCGTCATGTGGCGCAAAGCGTCTTCGAATATCGGCCGCGCCTGGGAGACCGCCTGTTCCGCGGCATGATTCATGGTGACCCGCAGCTCATCCGCCTCGTCGCTCATTCCGAACATGCGCAACGCGCGCTCGGCCTTCTCGAGAGCCGGCGGCAGCGGGATGGCGACTCTGGGGTCGTTGAGGAAGCCGTTGTTCGCGCCGAGCTGGCTCACCGCGGTGCCGACACCCTGCGAGAGCGCGGCGCGCAGCCCGCCGGCCGCATCCTTCGGGCTCAGGGCATCGAGTGTCGCCGCCGCCGTGAGAGCCGCCCCGCTCGCGAGGATCAACGCGAGGAAGGTGGTCGCAGAGGCGCGTTGCCGCCGGGGTATCGGGCGCATGGGCTACCTCGCTGTCGCGGAGGCTCTCCGGGCGAGGGCGCAGTGTAAACTGCGGCGCCCGCAAAAGCCCACCGCCGCTGCGGCAACGCCGTTGCGCTGCATGAGCGGGCTGGGGCATGATCGCCGCGGCGCCGGACAAACCCTAGACCCGCAACAGGAGCGGGCAGCGCACCATGGTCTTCAACTCGCTGACATTCGTCGTCTTCTTCGCGTGCGTGCTGCTCATGCACTCGCTGCCCCTGGGGTGGACCACGCGCAAGATCAATCTGCTGCTCGCCAGCTACCTTTTCTACTCCGCCTGGAACCCGCCGTTCGTGATCCTGCTGTGGATCTCGACCGTCGTCGACTGGTACGCGGCGCAGGGCCTCGTCAAGTCGCAACGGGCCGCGGCGCGCCACGCCTGGATGCTGCTGTCGGTAGTGGCGAACCTCGGCATGCTCGGCTTCTTCAAGTACGGTCAGTTCCTCCTCGATAATTTCACGGCGCTGATGTCGCTGCTCGGAGTCGCCTATCACCCGGCGCACTACGACATCGTGCTGCCGGTCGGCATCTCCTTCTATACCTTCGCCACCATGTCCTACACGCTGGACGTGTACCTGCGCCGCGCGCTGCCGGCGCGCAATCTGCTCGATTACGCGCTGTTCGTGACTTTCTTCCCGCACCTGGTGGCCGGCCCCATCATGCGTCCCACCGAGCTCGTGCCGCAGTTCGAGACGCCGCGCCGCGCCACCGGTCAGCAGCTGCGCTTCGGCCTGGCGCTCATGACCATCGGGCTCTTCAACAAGATCGTGCTCGCCGACAGCTTCCTCTCGCACGTCGCCGAGAGCGTCTACGACGGCGACAAGATTCCCGGGGCTCTCGATGCCTGGGCGGCGACGCTCGCCTTCAGCGGGCAGATCTTCTGCGACTTCGCCGGCTACTCGACCACCGCGATCGGCGCGGCGCTGTGCCTCGGCTTTGCGATGCCGGACAACTTCCGCTTTCCCTATGCGGCGGTCGGCTTCACCGACTTCTGGCGGCGCTGGCACATCACGCTGTCGTCCTGGCTGCGCGATTACCTCTACATTCCGCTCGGCGGCAACCGCCACGGCGCCCGCCGCACCTATGCGGCGCTCATGATCACCATGCTGCTCGGCGGACTGTGGCACGGCGCCAACTGGACCTTCGTCGCCTGGGGCGGGCTGCACGGACTCTATCTCTCGGCCGAGCGCTTCCTGCGTGCGCGTTTCGCCAACTACCGGCCGGGGCCTTGGGTGTTCGTGGCGCTCGGGCTGCTGACCTACACGCTGGTGAACATCACCTGGGTGTTCTTCCGCGCCAAGACCTTCGCCAAGGCCTGGGTGGTGTTGAGCGGCATGTTCGGCGCGAGCGCGGCGGCCAAGCCCATTCTCGACACCTTCAGCCTGCTCACGGTGCTGGTGATCGTCGGCGGCATGCTGGTGACCCACTGGCTGATGCGCGGCCGCACGCTCGAATCGGTGATCGCGCGCGCGCCCGCCACGGTGGTGTGCGCGGTCTGGGCTCTCATGCTGTTCGCCATCGTCATCGCCCAAGGGTCCGGAAGTGCCTTCATCTACTTCCAGTTCTGAAGGTCCCCGCGGGGATCGCTACGCGCGGCAGACGGCCGCGGATCGTCCCGGTGTTGCGCAACCGGTGCCGATGCGGCCTGTCCCGCAGCGGCCCTGGGGCCCGATCCTCGTAGGCGCGGTGCTGATCTTCGCGCTGCTGCTCACCGGCTGGGAGGCGTACTGGCGCGCCTATGGCGTCACGCCGGGCTTCGCCAGCGGCAGCGGCCTCTGGGCCATCCAGCGCCGCCGCATCGATGCGGGCGAGGGGGATGCGACGGTGATCGTGGGGTCGTCGCGCCCGTTCTTCGACATCCAGCTGCCGGTGTGGGAGCGGCTCGACGGCCGCCGGCCCATCCAGCTCGCCTTCGAGGGGACCCCGCCGCTCGCCTTCGTGGAGGACCTCGCGGACGACCCGCACTTCACCGGCCGCCTGATCGTCGGCGTCGATCCTCAGGTGTTCTTCCGCGGATCCGGCGGCCTGCACGTGGAAGCGATCGCCTACACCCGCAGGGAGTCGCCATCCCAGCGTGTCGGCCAGTGGCTCTCGATGCATCTCATCGAGCCCTATCTCGCCTTCGACGATCCGGACTTCGCGCTCGCCACCGTGCTCGCCCGCCAGTCCTGGCCGCCGCGGCCGGGCCGACCCTGGCTCCCCCGGGTGCGAAAGCTTTCCGACCACGAGGCGGACCGCAACACACACATGTGGAGCAAGGTGGCGGACGACCCGCAATATCGGGCCATGGCCCGCAGCATCTGGCATCAGCGCATGCAGCCGGCAGCCGATCCACCGCCCGAGGAGCGTCTCAAGGCCATCCAGGAGCAGATCGACCGTTCGGTCAAGGCGGTCGCGAAGCTGCGCGCGCGCGGCGTCAGGGTGCTGTTTCTGCGCTGCCCGAGCGACGGGGAGTACCTCGTCTACGAACGCCGGCTCTTTCCGCGGGCGACGACCTGGGATGCGCTGCTCGCGGCGAGCGGGGCTCCCGGCATTCACTTCGAGGACTACCCGGAGTTGCAGGGGTACGACCTGCCGGAGTGGTCGCACATGAGGCGCTCCGAGGCCGAGCGCTACACGGTGGCGCTGTATGGCGTGATTCAGCGTGATTTCTGGGGGCCGCACGCCGGCGCGACGGCTGCACCCCGCTGACATGCCCGCGCCGCCGCCTGTAACGGATCGCTACGCGCGCCAGACCGCGGCGGACCGTCCCGGGATCGCGCAGCCGGTGCCGGTGCGGCCGGTGCCGGAGCAGCCGTGGGGATGGATCTTCCTCGGCGCCGCCGTGATCTTTGCGCTGCTGCTCGGCGGTTGGGAGGCGTATTGGCGTGCCTACGGCGTGCGTCCGAGCATCGCCAACACCTACGGGCTGTGGGCGCAACAGCGCCGGCGAATCGATGCCGGGGAGGGCGATGCCACGGTGCTCATCGGCGCCTCGCGGGTGTTCTTCGACATTCAGCTGCCGGTGTGGGAGCGCCTTTCAGGCCGCCGCCCGATCCAGCTCGCCATCGAGGGCACCTCCCCGCTGCCTTTCCTCGATGATCTCGCCGACGATCCACGCTTCACCGGGCATGTGCTGGTCGGCGTCGCCCCCGACGTCTTCTTCTCCGGATACCAGTATCGGGGCGGGGTTCTGACCTACATTCGCAAGGAGTCCCCCTCACAGCGCATCGGCCAGTGGCTGTCGATGCATCTGGTCGAGCCGTACTTCGCCTTCGATGACCCGGACTACGCGCTCAAGACCGTGCTCGCGCGCCAGCCCTGGCCGGCGCGCCCCGGCAAGCGCTGGTTCACCGAGGTGCGCAAGCTCTCGGAGACCGAAGCCGACCGAAACACGCACCTGTGGAGCAAGGTGGGCGATGATCTCGAGTACCGCGGGCTGGCGCGCCGCATCTGGCGGGAGGGCTTCGAGCCCTCGGATGACGATCCGACACCCGAGGAGGCCGCCAAGGCGGAGCACGAGCAGATCGAGCGGGCCGCAAAGGCGGTCGCCAGGCTTCGCGCCCGCGGCGTGCAGGTGCTGTTCGTACGGATGCCGAGCGCGGGGGAGTATCTCGCCTATGAGAATCGCATGTTCCCGCGTGCGCGCAGCTGGGACGCCCTGCTGGCAGCGAGCCGTGCTCCGGGCATTCACTTCGAGGACTACCCGCAGCTGCGCCCCGACCTCGCGGGCTACTACCTGCCCGAGTGGTCGCACATGGTGCGCGCCGACGGCGAGCGCTTCACGGCGGCGCTCTACCGGATCATCGAACGGGACTTCTGGGGTCCGCAGGCTCCCACGGAAGCTCCTCCTGCACAGCAGAGCACGGCGGCGCACTAGACGGACAGTCGTGCGCTTCGTTACCGGGATACTGCTGAGCGCCGTCTTCCTGACTCCGATCGGGCCGGCGCACGCTGACTCGGAGCCGACCAGCCCGCTGAGCGCCGGCACTCTCGAGTCGATCGATGCGTTCGTCAACTCGGAAATGACCCGGCAGCGCATTCCCGGCCTCGCCGTCGGTATCTACAGCCGCGGAAGCACTCTGCTTGCCAAAGGATACGGCCTGGCGAACGTCGAGCTGTCCGTTCCGGTCCGTGCGGAGACCGTCTTTCAGTCCGGGTCGATCGGCAAGCAGTTCACCGCTGCGGCCATCATGATGCTGATCGAGGAAGGCAAGCTCTCACTCAACGACAGCATCACCAGGGTCCTGCCCCACGGCCCGCCGGCGTGGAGGCCGATTCTGATCCGCAACCTCCTGTCGCATACCTCGGGTCTGTCCGAATACGAGAGCGCTGAGCGCATCGCCCCCGGGGGTGCCTTCTATCTGCGCCTCGACCTCACCGAAGAGGAGCTCCTCAGAAGGATTGAGAGTCTTCCGATCGAATGGCCTGCGGGCGAGAAATGGGGCTATCGCAACACGAACTATCTGCTGCTCGGGCTGATCATTCACAAGGTGACCGGCAAGCCCTACGGCGAGTACCTGCAGCAACGAATCTTCGGGCCGCTCGGCATGGGCAGCACGCGCATCATCAGCGAGCGGGACATCGTTGCGAACCGCTCATCGGGCTATGAGCTCGACGAGGCCGGGCAACTGGGGAATCAGCAGTGGGTTTCCCCGACGTTCAATTCGACCGCCGACGGCGGCTTGTATTTCAACGTCCTCGATCTCGCCCGGTGGGATGAGGCTCTTTACACGACCCGGCTGTTGAGCCAGTCGAGCCTGGATCGCCTCTGGACGGTCTATCCGCTCAATGACGGCAGGCCCAATTGGGCCGGCTACGGTTTTGGCTGGTTCATCGGCCGGCCCGGCGGTCGTCGCAACATTTCCCACGGGGGCGCGTGGCAGGGATTCACGGGTCACATCGCGCGCTACCCTGAAGACAGCCTGACCGTTGTCGTGCTCACCAACCTCGATGCGCTGCACGCCCATCCCAAGATCATCGCCGAGGTGATTGCCGGGCTGATCAGGCCGCCGCTGATGCCTTTGAAGCTGCAGGCGATGGCGGACTCCAGGCCCGAGGTCGCCGAGTCGCTGCGCGAGGACCTGGACCGCCTCATGGCGGGCAGGGATTTCCGCTCGGCGCCCAGCCCGGAGCTGGCGGCGGGACTGCCGTATCCGGAAGCGTTCGCGGTGATGTCCCCGGTCCCGCTGCCCGTGCTGCAGAAGGGTTTGGCGCGCGTGTGGCCGGGTGGTTCGCTGACTCTCGTCAACCGTGGTCCGCTGTCCAATGGGCTGGAGCCGGGATTTTCGCTCTATCGCCTCGCGAAGGACCATGCCTCCTGCCTCATTGTCTTTGCGCCCGGACCCAGAGGCTCGGCGGCACTCTTCGGCGTGATGTCCGACCGTCCCTACGAGAGCTAGCGATGTCAGCGGCGCTCCTGCTCGTCTATGCAGGTCTCGCTGTGGTCGAGGTCGCCGTCGTCATCGTCTGGGTGCGCGGCACCCGCAGGCACCGCTGGCCGGTCCGCCCGTCGACCGGGGATGTGGCGATCGGCGGCGTGACGAGCTTCCTCGACACGCTTGGAATCGGCAACTACGCGCAGATCACGGCGTTGTTCAAGCTGCGCTCGCACCCGCCCGACGAGCTGATCCCCGGCACGCTGAACGTCGGCAACGCCGTGGGAATCTTCTTCAGCGCGGCGCTCTTCATCTCGGCGGTCCAGGTCGAACCCACGCTCCTCATGGCGATGGTCTTCAGCTCCGGCGCCGGTGCCTGGATCGGCGCCGGCATCGTCAGCCGCATGCCGCGCCGCCTCATCCAGCTGTTCATGGGCGTAGCGCTGCTGCTCGCCGCCGGCTTCTTCACCATGACCAATCTCGGAATCATTCCGCCGTCGGGTTCGGCGATGGGGCTCGCGGGCTGGCGCTTCGTGGTGGCGACGCTGGCGAATTTCGTGCTCGGCGCACTGATGTGCGTCGGCATAGGGAATTATGCGCCCTCGATGGCGCTGCTCGCTTTCCTCGGAATGCACCCCATCGCCGCCTATCCGATCATGATGGCGAGCGACGGAGTGTTGATCCCGGTCGCGAGCCTCGGGTTCCTGCGCTCGGGACGCTTCGACCCCGCAGTCGCAGTCGGGCTCACGCTCGGCGGAGTCGTCGGCACGCTCGCCGCTTTTCCGCTCGTGAAGATGCTCGCAGACCACCTGACGCTCATGCGCTGGGTCGTGACCGCGGTCATCACCTATGCCGCCATCGCCATGCTCAACTCGGCGCGCGCGCCGCAGCCGGATGCGCCGCTGCCGTCGCAACTGAAATAATTTCCTACGACGGGTTCTTCACCCAGCCGCGCGGTTTCCGGTTGAAGCCGACGTGCACGTCGACGAGCTTTCTGCCGCAACGACAGCGAAACCGCGCGATGATCTTCGCCAGCGGCTCATCCCAGCCCGCGCGGCAATGGCGCGCCAGGAACGCCGGGGTGATCTCGCGTGAGTGGCGGCAGCTGCGGCAGGTCACCACCACGACGTAGTCCCCGAAATGATCGCGCAGCCTCTCGATCGAATTCCAGGGAAGCATGCCCGAAGTTTGAGGAGGGTGAGCGGCGCTCGTCCATCCAGTGCTGAAGTGCCGCCGGTACTGTGCGAAGCTAAAGCATGTGCGGCAGGTACATCCTCGCTCAGGCCGCCAAGGCCGAACGCGCTTTAGGCATCGGGCGCGGGCGCTGGGAATATCCGCTCAGCTACCGCGTGCTGCCGACCGAGCTGGTGCCGGTCGCGGTCGCCGACGGCGGCGAGCGCGCCGCGACCATGATGCGCTGGGGACTGATCCCGTGGTGGGCCAACGGCGTGCCGCTCAAGGCTTCGACCATCAACGCCACCGTGGAGCGCGTCGATACCGCGCCGAGCTACCGCGATCCCTGGGCACGCGATCAGCGCTGCATTCTCGTCATGGGGGGCTTCTACGAGCCGCACGTCAATGCGGACGGTTCGCGCGATCCGTTCTTTCTCAAGCTGCCCGATCGCGAAGTGTTCGGAGTGGCGGGGCTGTGGGACCGTTCGCGGCAGGCCGACGGCGGCTGGGTGAATTCCTGCACCCTGATCACGGTGCCGGCAAATCGCCTGCTGGCGGAGATCCACAATGAGAAGCAGCGGATGCCGGCGATTCTCACCGAGGAGGATCACGAGGTGTGGCTCACGGGCGGGAAGCCGGAGGCGAAGGCGCTGCTGCGGCCGTACCCCGCTGAGCTCCTCACCGCCTGGAAGGTCAGCCGCCGCGTCAACAATCCGCGCCTGCCGAACGATGCGAGCCTCATCGAGCCGGTCGCTGCCTGAGAGGGGGGCCTGCCGCAGGCCCCGCATGCCGCGTGCCCGCCCATTCACTTCGCGTTCAGCCTTATGTGTGATGATCCGGCTGGCTGCACAATCGGGCCTCGACAGAGGCGCTCATCGGGAGGAGGGAACATGAAAGCGATTCGTCAGGTCATCCTGTCGGCGTTGATGCTCGGGTCCGGTATCACCCTGGCCCAGGCGCAGATCAGTGTCGGTGCGGTCATCACCGGGGAGGTGGTGCCCGGGGTCTATGGCCAGGTGGTGATAGGCAATGGCCCGCCGCCGCCGCTCGTCGCCCCGCAACCGGTGGTCATCGAGCCCGTCCCCGTGGGCGTTGCACCGCTGGAGCCGATTTATCTGCACGTGCCGCCCGGGCATGCCAGGCACTGGCGCAAGCACTGTCACGAGTATCACGCCTGCAATCGGCCGGTGTATTTCGTGAGGTCGGCGGAGTATGAGCCGGGCTTCGATCGCGAGCGCTGGGAGCACGAACACGACCGCGACCACGAGCACCATGACCACGGGCATCACGGCGACCGCGATGACCATGATCGCGGCGATCGGGACCGCGACCACTGACAGTCGCTTTCCGGGGACGCGGTGCGTACCCGCACGCGCACCGCGTCCGACCGGCCCAGCCGAGCCCATCTGCCCTTGCACACGGGCCCTCCAGCATGGTCGGCCCGGCGGCGACCATGAGGGGAATCGCTCATGGTGGCTGTTGCGCCGATGCTCTACCATGCTCATTGAGCGTCCCGCCGGGAGTGTAGAAGAAATCACGAGGTAGCGGGTTCGTGTTCTTCAGTCGACGCCGCATCATTGCACTCGCCGTCGCGGCGGTGCTGATCGTTGCCTACGCGGTGGCGGGCTTCGTCGCCGTGCCGCATTACGGGCGGCAGGCCGCGGTCGATTTCGTGCGCACCCACTATGGACGCACGCTCGCGGTGCGGGATGTGCGCTTCAACCCATTCACCCTCAATCTGGACGTGACCGGCCTGGCGCTGCCCGACGCCGACGGCCAGACGATGATCGGCTTCGACCGCCTGCATGTCGGGCTGCAGCTCGCGACGCTCTGGCGCCTCGGACCGAGCTTCGGCGAGATCGTGCTCGAGCATCCCTACGTGCTGGCCGTGCAGCGTCCGGGAGGCGAGCTCAACCTCGCCGACCTCGGCAAGGGCTTTGCACCGGCGCCGCCGCAACCGGCGGCGAAATCGAAGCCCCCGCGCCTGTACATCGGCCGGCTGCAGGTGGTCAATGGCGACGCCACCTTCGAGGATCGTTCCCGCGCGACGCCGTTTCGCGCCGATTTCACCCCGATCGCCTTCGAGCTGCGCGACTTCAGCACCACGGCCGCAACCGGCGACGCTTACCTTCTGGAAGCAGCCTCGCCGCAGGGCGAGCGGCTCAAGTGGAGCGGCACCGTGCGACTCACGCCGCTCGCATCGCACGGCCAGTTCGAGATCTCGGATCTCAAGGCGCGCAGCCTCTGGAGCTACCTGCGCGCGAGCCTGCCGTTCGAGATCGACTCGGGCGTCCTGGCCCTGAACGGCGACTACGATCTCAGCCCCGACTCAGGTCCCCTGGGGCTGCGGCTCAACGTGCACAACGCATCGCTCAACGGCCTCGGCGTCAAGCCCGCCGGCGGGGCCGAGGACTACATCGCGCTCGGGCGGCTGTCGGTCGATGACACGCGCATCGATCTCGGGCGGCGCGCGATCGAGGTCGCC
>DASQGK010000145.1:0-52315 GCA_035632655.1 Steroidobacteraceae bacterium
GCGCTGGGTGAATGACGCGCTCTTCCGGGTCGAAGTACGCGAGGCCTTCGCGCGACTGATGGCGCAGGGATGGACCGATGCCATCCGGACGCGGCATCCGGATGCGACGATCTACACCTTCTGGGACTTCTTCCGTAACGCATACGAGCGCGACGCGGGACTGCGGATCGATCACCTGCTCCTCAATCCCGCGGCCCGCGGACGCCTGGCAGATGCAGGCGTCGACCGGTTAGTGCGTGGGTGGATCAAGCCGAGCGATCACGCTCCCACCTGGATACAGCTCTCGGATTAGGGAAGGGTTGATGGGCTGACGCGCGCGAGGCAGTCCCGGGGAGCGACTGCAGAGCCCCTCGTCATTGCGACGTCACGATGACGGTCGGTCCGAGCGCCTGCTTCCCGGGGACGAGCGCAAAGGGGCTGCCCGCGATGGCCGTGAGCAGCCCTGTGCTCGTATCGATGGAATAGCCGCGCACCACGTCATTTAAGTTGTCCAGGACATAGAGATAGTTGCCGCTCGCAGGCACGGCGAGCGAGGTCGCGTTGGGGCCCGCTCCGAACGGGCTGGCCGCGAGCTCGCTTAGCGCTCCGGTCGTTTGATTGCGCGCGAAGCCCGGTACATTTGCCCCGCCCGCCGAGTACAGATAGCCGCCGGTTCGATCCACGACGAGTGCCCCAGCGCTCTCTGAGTACGGGCTGCCGGCGATCGACGTCAGCGCGCCGCTCGCCGAATCAATCGTAAAGCCGGCAATACTGTTGGACGATGTATTCGCCACATAGAGTGACGCGCCAGATGGGTCAATTGCGATTGACTCCGGGAACATTCCCCCGGTTGCGAAGGGACTGCCGGTGATGGCTGTCAGCTGACCGGTGGCCGCATTCATCGAGTATGCCGAGATGGTTCTATCGAGCTCATTGGCTACGTACAGGAACTTCCCTCGTGGCTCGAAGACAATCGCGGCGGGCTGCGATCCGGCCGCGAAGGGGCTGCCGGCTATCTCTTTCAGGATGCCGGACGCGCTGATGGAGAATGCCGAAATGCTGTTGCCAGTGCTGTTGGCGGTAAAGGCAAAGTGGGAGCTCGGATCGACAGCGATGGCAATGGGGGTGCTGCCCGTGAAATAAGGTCCGCCGCCAAGCGGTAAGAGCGCGCCGCTCGCCGGATCGATCGCAAACGCAATGATGTAGCCGCTGGTCGCGACGGAAAATGCAAATTTCTTCGCCGGGTCAATGGCGATCGAAAAGAGCTCTCCCGACCCCGCATAGGGACTTCCCGGCGTGAGAGTCAGAGCGCCGGTCGAGGTGTTGATCGTAAATCCCGAAATCGTGCTGGGACTCGAGTTGGTGACGTAGGCGAGCTCGAGGTTGCTCCCGGTGCTGGAAGCACAGGTGACGATGACGCTGGTGACATTGAGCGTCCCGATGGTGCCGGTTCCGCCCGTCACGGCGCAGGTTTCACCCGTTGGCTGAGTACCGACCGTTACGGCGTATTGGGCGCCCGAGGCAAGGGCGGTCGGGAAGGTAAAGGTCGTGTTGGAACTGACGGTAGTTGAGTCACCGCCGTTGTCGAGCAGCACCAGCGAGTGACCCGAAGACAGACCCGAAACGGTTCCGCCGACTGTGTAGGTGGTTGGTGGCGGCGGGTTTGAGGACCCACCACCGTACCCGCCGCCGCCGCCGCAGGAGCTAAGCGTCAGGGCAGCGGCAATCAATATGAACCGGTGCGCGAGAACGGGAGCGGGCGTCTTCATGGATTGATTTTCGAGTGAGTGTGGCCCGCCGTCACCATGCCCGGCATCTCCGCAGCTCATAGCCGGCGTGATCGCCGGTCGCGCCGAAAAGAACGCGCCCTCTCAAGACTCCCAGATACCCCGGGTCGCTGCTTTCCGGAATCCGCACCCGGTTGATGTCCCGGACCTGGTGCGGCGAGCTGTCCGCCAGCGCCGCGCCGCTGATTGCGAACAGGCAGCAAGACATCAGGCACCCAAGGACGTCCGAGGCTTGCGCCCGTATCCGCGTGCTCATTGAGGTCCCCTCAAGCGCTGGTATTCTTTAGTTTATGAAGCGGACACCGCGCGAAATTCTTCTCGCGCGATCATGGTTCAGTATGGATACGCCGCTGCCAGGGGGCAAGATCAACGATCCTCCCCTCTGGCGGATTATGTTTAGAAATCCGCGCGGGGCACGGCGAAAAATCGCACAGACGAGTCGGCCGCGGGGGATCTGCGATTTGCCGTGGGTGCAGCCACGAGCCGTGCCGGCAGTCACCCTCAGAAGTGCGGCGGGCGCGCGAGCAACGGCGCCACACGCAGTCCGACGTATCTTTCGGCCCAATCTATTTCTCCGCCGGTGCTGTTGTTTTAAGAGATTCGCACCGCTTTTCGATATCTGTCCGGTCCGGCTGTCTCATCTCACCGAGTGAGAAGGGCGGGGCGGCGGAGTTCTCCTCAATGCTGATCGGGCAGAGGGAGATTCTCCGTACCGCTGACGTCGTTTCCTAGTCGACTCATTCACAGCGCGGCTCTTTCCGGGCAACATGCGGTGGCATGCACGACCTCCCCGCAGAGAACGCGGGTCCATCGGGACCGCTGTCCCCTTCTCAGCCGTCGGCGGGCCGCTTCACGGCATGGGATGGAGTCTGGGGTTGGCTGCAAGCCATACGCAGCCGCAGTCCCGTGTACGGGGCGGGTTCGATCAGCTGCGGACCGGAGGAAGTCGCGCTCTGCGGCTGGCGGCGAACCTGGCTAGGGATGCCCCAGCGGGACGAAGTGCGGCTGCCCCTCGACAGCATCAGTAACGTAACGCATGAGGGCGTGTGCCTCGACTTTGAATACCGGAAACCCTACCGACTCACAAGGCGAATTCGCTTTGTGGCTGAGTCAGAGGCGGCCGCCAGGGAGTTAGCGGGCAGGCTGCCTGCCGCGCAGAGCCCGGGATTTCAGGAGCAATGGGCGCAGCTGCGCGAGTTCAAGGGACGTCTCGCCGGGCTGGGTGGTCGGACGTGGGCCACATCTTCCCTGGTGCTGGTGAACCTCGCGGTATTCGCGGCGATGGCGGCGAGCGCGCGACGCCTCGGAGCATTCGACCCCAATCTTCTCCTCGGCTGGGGGATCAACTTCGGCGCGTTCACCGTCAATGGCCAATGGTGGCGACTCCTGACCTGCCTGTTTGTTCATCTCAACCTGCTGCACCTGCTGGTCAACCTCTGGGCACTGTGGAATGCCGGGCGCCTTGCCGAGCGGCTCTACGGAAGCGCGGTGTTCGTATTCATCTATCTCGCGAGCGGACTGCTCGGCAGCCTGGCCAGCATCGCCTGGCAGCCGGCCAACGCCTCCGCCGGCGCGTCGGGGGCGATCTTCGGGATCCTCGGTGCTCACCTGGCATTCCTCGCCCATCGCGAGAGTGGCATTCCCCGCCAGATCGTGCGGGCGCACTGGTTTAGTACGCTGGTGTTCGTGCTCTTCAATCTCATCCGCGGTGCCATGGTTCCCGGCATCGACAATGCCGCGCATGTGGGCGGGCTCGCGGGAGGCCTTATTCTCGGCTGGATCCTGTTTCGCCCACTCGAGCCCGAAGCGCGACAGGATTTTCCCTTTCATAAGAGCATCGCCTCGGTGTTCGTACTTGGGTCGGCGGTGCTCCTGGCGCTCGGGCAGGTTCTGGGATTTGGTTCCCAGTTGACCCCGGCCGAGCGTTATCTGCGGGCTCACGACTGGTATTTGAACGGCCAGAGCCCCAACCTCGCGCTGTGGCAGGAGCTCGCCAGTCAGGGGGCTTCCGGAACCGTCAGTGATGCGGCGCTCGGTGCTCGATTCGAGAAGGAGATCGTGCCTTTCTGGCAGGTCGCCGATGAGCGGCTCAGGAAGGAAGCCGCTTCGGTGCCCGCCGATCAGAAGGGCTACGCGGCGCTGGTCAGCGATCTCACGCAGCTGCGCCTGAAGTGGGCGCAGACCATCGTTCAGGCGACCGAGAACCGGGACCAGGCTGCGACGACTGAGGCGGTGGACCTGATGCGGCAGACCGACCTGGCTCAGGCGCGTCTCGAGCGGGCGGAGCTCAGGTCCAACATCAGCCATCGGGCGAGGGCCTTGGCCGACAGTGCGCCGGCTGCTGCGGTGCGCGCTTTTTTTGCGCGCCGCCCGCAATGTGTCGAGGCACCTTTGGCGTGGGGTCCCCGGGTAGCCCCCACGGACTCGTTAAGTGACGGACCGGCAGCGCGACACCGTGCCGGCTGCCTGGCGCAGGGCCTGTTCCTCTCCGGGGACTACCCGAGGCTCGATGCGCTCATGACGCATGCGGTCGGATCTCTCGGGGATCTGCCCGATGGCAGCTCGACCTATGAGGGCATCGTCAGGGGACTGGATAACCTGCTTTATTTCGGACAGTTCGACGTGGGGACTCTCCTGACCCGCACGGCCAACTGGCGTCGCGCGGTCCCGGACTCCGTGCAAGCGGAGTTGATAGAGTCCCAGGTGTTCGTAGACTGGGCGTGGGGGGCGCGCGGTCACGGCGCCGCCAATGAGGTGAGCCAGCAGTCCTGGGCGTTATTTGCTCATCGGATGGAGATGGCCCATGCCGCTCTGCAGGATCTCTCGCAGCCCGGGATCGAACAACCCCTCTGGTATGCGCTGTCGCTCGATGTGGGCCTCAATCAAGCGCTCGACGCAGAGGCTTTGCGAGCCACGTTCGATTTGGCTGCCGTGCGCTTCCCGAAGTATCGACCGCTATACCGCAGCATGCTCCGAGCCTTGATGCCGCGCTGGGGCGGATCGTATGTCAAGGTCGACAACTTCATCGACGCCGTCGCGTACGGGATGTTCGATGAGCGATCGCACAGCGGCGAGAAGCCGGAGCGCAATCTCGAGACGTACGCGGCACTCTACTGGGCCTACGACTCGCTCGAGCAGGACGACATCAATATCTTCAAGGATGCATTCGCGACGTGGCCCGCAATGAAGGAGGGGATGTCCGCGATGGCACAGCACCATCCACAGAGCGATGTGGTGCTGAACGGGTTTGCGCGTTTCGCCTGTCTCGCGGGCGATGCCGAGGAGTACAAGCAGCTGCGTCCGCAGCTCACCAAGCGCTACTCCGCGACGGCCTGGACGGCGAAGGTCACCCTCGAATCGTGCGACAAGAAGTTCGGCATCGCCGCCGCGGCTGCGAAGGAGTAGGGGCTCTGCCGCCGGCGAGTGCCACATGCTCAGGGTAAATGACCATCAACTAAGCCAGCTGGAAGCGCAGCATCCGGGAATCCGCGAAGAGATCTATCGGCTCGAGGACACGCGGCTCCCGCGATGCCCGCACTGCGAGTCGGCCGACACTGCGCACGTCATCGTCGGCGCGATTGGCCGCACGATCGGGATCGCTACTGCAACATCGAAAGTGGCGCTGGTGCCGAACGATAAGGCTGGTGCGTATCGCTGTAACGCCTGCCATCGTTTCTTTGACTGAAAAGCCGGATCGGCGGCGAGTCACCGCGGAGCTGCGGGCTGCCACAGGGGCCAAGACTCCCGACGCCGCAGCTCGCCGACTATGGGGCGTCCGACAAGCGTTGGTGAGTCTAGAACGCGCCGATCTCGAACTGGATTCCGTAGCCCGTGACATTACGGTACCACTGCGCGAGATCGGCTACGTAGCCTCGCTGCGCCCAGACGACGATCGGAAGCTCGAGCACCTTGATTCCCGCTTCCGCACGCACGGTGCTGTAGCGGAAGGGTTCGCTGTAACCCGTTGTGTAACCCAATACCAGCTTGCCGTCGCAACGATCGAACAGGTGTCGCGTGGCCTTCACCAACACTGAGAGTCCGTCGACCGCTTTGCGAGGCTTTCCGTCGGCAGGATGCTCCCACGAGTGCAGCTCTTCAGGGACACCCTGGAGGAGCCCGTCATTCATGAAGTACTTCAGGATCGGGTAGACGGTGACCTTGGTCTCGCCCCAATGGGGAATGAGTTCTGCCGTTACGCCGATGTAGTCCCACCCACGGCTGATCGCATCTCTCGCGGCCTCTACCCCCTGAGCCTGCGCCGTCGCATCGTACTGCCGAGGGTCGTTGATGATCTGCCCGTTCGAGTCGTGGTTGTAGCCGACCGTCACGTAGCAGCGCAGAGGCTTGTCCTCCGGGCTCTCCGAGCTCGATGGCGCAGGGCTCGCCTTGTTGGGATACGTGGGTTCTTTCTGCTCGTACCCGCCGGGTGCCGGATCCCGGCAAAGTGACTCGAGCCGGCTGCCCGGCGCCGGGCGCCACAGATGCTGCCAGAAGAACTGCGGGTTGTACTCCTTGCCGACGACGGGGTCCGAGCTGCGGTCTCCGATGTAGAACCCCCACAAACCCGTGAAGGAAAGGAAGAGTTTGTCCTGCGGACCCCACCAGCCGCGGGTGTAGGCCGGCATCAGCGGATACTTCACCGACAGCTTTATGTTCTCGAAATGCACATCGTTGTTGTTCTTGGTATAGCCGAACGCGCTTGGCTCGTACGACTGCAGGCCGAGCGGCAGCCAGTCGTCCTTCGGGTTGTCGGCGGGCGCCGCCAGCTCAGTCGAGCTTGCGAGCGCTGCGCTCGCGAACAGAGCGCCGATCGCGAGCGCACAGGGTGACAGGGCAAAGCTCGATCGCATCTTCGGCACCTCAGTGACGGCCCGCTTGCCCGCCACAACCCGTCGCCTCGCGCGCACGGCCGACCCAGGAACCTCTAGACGCGGAGGTCGGCATCGAGGGTCCCCCGGTTCTTCTTCGCTTCTTTAGATTCTAAGGGGAGCTATTGTCGTCAGATACAGTCTTGCGAAGAAACTAGATCCTGACAGTACCCCGGCAAGCCGGATACTGACTGCATCCCCAGAATTCCCTTCCCGCGTACGCACCCTTCTTGGCCACCCGCCGCACCATTGTCGAGCCACATTTCGGACAGGCGGCTGTTAGGGTTGCTGGCGGAGACGCAAGGCGCTGCGGGCCAATCATGGATCCGAGTTGCTGACCGTCGATGAGTTCGATGCCGCAGCTGGCGGCGAAGGCGCGGGCGTCTCCGGTGAATGAGCCCGACGTGACGACGAATCCGCCGGCGGCGCCTCGGGCGGCGACCACACCGTTCAGCTCTCGGATGACCGTAACTCCGACGCTCTGAGCTCGCCAGTGTTTGCACTGGACCAGGTGCTGGCGCGTTTCTTTCGTGAGCAGCAAGTCGACGCCGCCGTCGCCGGCGCCGTTGCCGGTTTCGCGAACGTCAAAACCCTGTCTGCGGAAGGCCTCACCGATGAGCCGTTCGAATTGCGACCAGGAGAGTCGTCGAACCGCATCCATGCCGCCCGCGTGAGCACGCTCGTGGAGTGAGGCACTCTGAGAACGACGCATAGCCGAGATCAATGCGGCGAAGACCAGCGCCACCGGAACCACGACGCCGAAGAGGCGGAGCAGGGTGCCGGCCAGGTTGCGGGCGGCGTAACCGCCGAAAACTGCCAGCCCTGCGGGGGGTGCAGTGGTAATCAGGAGTGTGGCGATGCCTTGAAGAAATACGGCGGTAGCGACCGCGGCGGCGAGACAAGCCTTCCAGGATAGCCGTGTGCCCAGCTCGAGCAGGTCCTCCACTAAGCCTCGTCGGGCAGCCATTTCCCACTCCCGGTGTCCTCTGGGCATCGTGCCTGGTTCGACGCTGCGTATCCGTGAACCGGGTTCAATCCTAGCGGGCGCCGCTGCCCCAGACCTCGCGCACGAGCTGCGGCAGCACCTCTCCAGCAGGCCCTCGCAAGACAAATGTTGCCTCAGGGTCCGCTTCGGTCGGGTTCTGATTGACCAGCGCGGTTACAGCGCCGCCGCGCCTGGCGACGCCGAGGAGCGAAGCAGCAGGCTGCACGGCTGCCGAGGTGCCAACGAAAAGTAAGACCTCGCACGCCTTGACGGCTTCGACTGCTGCGAGCCATTGGAGCTCCGGCAGGCTTTCCCCGAACCACACCACGCCCGGCCGCACGCTCGCACCACACTTCTCACAGCGCGGCGGTTCAAGTCGGCGGCCATCGCGGGGCACCTGAGGAATGCCCGGAGGGTGGGCGTAGGGTTGCCGGCAGGATTCGCAGTAGGGGTGGGCTAATTCGCCGTGGAGATGGAGCACGTGGCGCGAGCCGGCCCGTTCATGCAGGTCGTCGACGTTCTGTGTGATCAGCATGAATTGGGGCACCCGCTCGGCCATTGCTGCGATGGCCCGGTGGGCAGGATTGGGCTGGGCGCGCAAAACCAGCATGCGCCGCCACTCGTACCATCCCCAAACTAAGGCCGGGTCGCGTTGGAAGGCTGACGGCGTCGCCAGCTTGGCCGCGTCGAAGTTTTTCCACAGTCCTGTCTGCTTGTCGCGAAAGGTCGGGATACCGCTCTCGGCGGATACACCGGCGCCCGACAGGACGACAATGCGGTCAGCATTTCTCAGGACTTTAGCCATCTGAGGCTCGACACTGAGCGAAGGCTGCGGGGTCATGATGAGTTCTGTGAACGCGCCGGGATTCAGACGCCTAGCCCGTGGATCTTCCTCGACAGGGTCCCGATCGTTTCCCTTTCGGGCGGAACGACCCGGCTGTCTTTCAGCAGCTGGTCGATTTTGTAGAAGCGCTTGGTTCGATCCACATTGCTAGTTATCTTACGAAGTGGAAACGTTTAGCTCTTTCCACAATGCCGACGGCACAGGTCTCGTCAACTTCCAGACGACGGTGATCGGCTTTTCGCCCGTCCATGACACGTATTCCACTGGCCCACAGTAGTAGAAAGGAGCGCCGGTGCCGGATGGGGTCTTCCCTTTGGCGCGCACGAAAAGGTGCACCGTAATACCGCGCCTGCCGTGCTCCTGAATCGATCTGCCGCCCTCACTTTGCTGAGTCGTTCGATTCTGGCTTTGCCATTGGAAGCGATCAGGGGAGAGAAAGTGATCTTTGTACTGGAAGCTCGCAGCGTGCTCGGCCTTATCCAGCGTGACAAAGAGAAATGTGTGGTTCCTTTGCCGAACGAAACCTTGTCCCCAGTATCGTTCCGAATAGGGTAGATCGAATAACGGCGCGATTTCGGACCGCCGGTAAGCTTTGTAGGGGACCGCACCGACTGAGCGGCCTCCGACGGGGCTGAGAACCCAGTGGCCTTCCTGGTCTCGGAGAACGACTTGGTGCTTGGTGCCGGGTTTCCCAGCATCAGGGCCGAACCAGCCTCGAAGGGTGTTCGCGAGGGCGTTTTCGGTGGTGCCATGGCGGTGCACCACACTGATAGCGACCTCGGCGAAGTTGGCGGTGAATGTCTCTTCGCCGATTCGAACATCCGTCCATCCGTCAGGAAGGTTTGGATTGCTGTCCCGATCGGGAAGAAAGATGATGGGGTGACCCTCCGCCTGACTCACTCGGAGAACGTGCTCGCCACGCACAGCCAGGCCGGGCCGCGTGAAGTATTCCGCGAGGCGCCAATCGACCGCCTCTCTCACCAGCTCCTGCCCGGCGCTAGTCAATTCTGAAGGCAGCGCAACACGCGTCTTGAATGTATTGTCCTCGTAGGAGAAGTAGCTGACCCCGTCAGTGCCTTTCCCCTCGATCCACGCCGCGATGGGATTCTCCTTCAACAATTTCGCGAGCGCCCCGGGGTCGCTGGCTGCCTCTCCCAGATCGGAGCGCACGCGAGACTCTCGCCGCCCGAGAGTGTGTACCTCTGCCGCCAGATCGGTCAGAGTCAGAAAGCCGGGGAACTGTCCGCGGTTGAGGAGAGCGAGGAGAACGAGCATCTTGTAGCTCTTCGTCATGCTCGTATTCTCTAGGGCGGCGAGGAAGTTGCGCATCTTCTCAAACGCACTCACCTCGGCCGTGCCCAACCCCCTTTCCGATTTCACAAACCCCAGCCAGGAGCCGAAGTCAGGCCGCATGACACGCGGGTTATAGCCTTCGCGGAACATCTCGGCGGCGGTGGGGCGCACGCCGAATGTGTCCCGAAAATCCCGATAGCGCCTTGTTAGAAGCTCTACTGCCGAGCCAGAAGTTCGCAGCAACGCGAGGAGAATATTCTTAGCTTCGAGCTCGTAGGTTACCTCGCAGCCTGGAGGCAACACCGTAGGGTCCGTATCGATGCGCTCGAGGAGGTTCAGCACCTCGCGGTCCCCCGGAGGCAAGGCGAACAACGCTTGCGGCTTGAGCAGGAAGGACCGGTGATTGCCGATGTAGTCGATGACGGTGAGTTTCTTCTCCGGCTCGCTATTGTTAAGCCGCAAGCCGCGGCCAAACTGCTGCAGCCACACGATCCGGGATTCGGTGGGTCGGAGCATCATGACGGTGTCCAGCGCCGGCACATCGACGCCTTCATTAAAGATATCGACGGCGCACAGGACCGAGAGAGTCCCCTCCTGGAGCGCTTCGAGCGATTCGGCCCGAGAAGCACTCGTCGGGCCGGCATGGACCGCCCTCGCCGAGACGCCATGCTCGACGAAAAAGCGAGCCATGAAATCGGCGTGTATTTGTGAGACACAGAAAGCGATCGTGCGGCGGCCTGCGCGTTTGCGGTACTGCTCGAGGGCATTTGTCGCTCGGGCCTGGGTTGCGACCGCCTGGGTAAGCTCGTTCTCATCGAACCGCCGGTTGCGCCAGGGTATGTTTCGGTAGTCGACGATGTCGGGCACGCCGAAGTAGCGAAAGGGGCACAGCAATCCTCGCCGGATGCCTTCCGCGAGATCGCAGCGGTAGACGAGATTGTCCTCACACAGCGCGAGCAGATCCGCTCCGTCGGTTCGTTCCGGGGTTGCGGTCAGGCCAAGGAGAAATTTGGGATTGAAGTAATCGATCAGGCGCCGGTAGCTACTGGCGTGGGCGTGATGGAACTCGTCTATGACGATGTAATCGAACTCGTCGCGACTAAAACGCTCAAGGTGAGCCTGCCGGCTCAGTGTCTGGATCGATGCGAAGAGCACCGCCGCGCCTGGCGATTTCTCGTCACCGCTGTAGCGTCCGAAGGAGTCATGGGGCCGTATGGCGCGATAATTCTTGAGTGCCTGACCAAGTATCTCCTCGCGGTGTGCGACAAACAGCACGCGCCGAAAACCTCGAGAATCGAATGCACTGAGCCAGGTCTTGCCGAGGCCGGTGGCGAGCACGACCAGCCCGGCGCGCTGCCCCGCCGCGCGCGTTTCTTGCAAAGCTCGGAGCGCCTCCTCTTGAATCGAGTGGGGCGACGGAATCTTGAGCGGCTGCTCTGCAGCGACTTCAGGTGACGGTGGCACCTTGGCGCGCCGGTCGCGGTACTGCGCGATCCACTCAGGGGTCAACGGCAGGGTGTTGGGCGAGACGAATAGAGCGTCAAAGGCCTTTGTAAGCTCACGCCAGCCCGCAGGGTCGCGGGACTCGCGCAGACGGTAGTTCCATTCGATGCCGCTGGTAAGGGCGATGGCGCTGAGATTCGAGCTGCCAATAAAGGCGGCACGGGAGCCGTCGCGATGGTGGAAGAGGTAGGCCTTCGGGTGGAACGCGTGCGCGAAACCCGCGGCCTTAGGCGCGCCATAGGTCTGAAAGACTCTGCATTCAACTTGACCGCGCAGATCCAGGAGACGGAGGAGAGCGTCCGGATCCGTGGCATCCAGATAGTCGCCCGTGATGATGCGAAGGCGACCCTCTCGGTCGAGCAGGTCCTGCAGGTGGGTTTGAAGGAGATCGAGTCCGCTTCGGAGCGTAAAAGCAACGGCGAAGTCTGCCCCATCTGAGGCTGCGAGGTGATGCTTGAGCTCCGGCAGCAACGGGTCCTCGGTGCCGCCCGTAATGAGCGTGGATCGGAATGTCGGAGCGGAAGGTGCGCCATAGGGCGCCGCTGCCGCATCCGCGACGTGATTCACGAGGTAATTCGCCCGATCCGGCAGGACGTAGCGCACGCCACCGCGCGGGTCGGCTACGTCACCATGCCGTCGAGGGATGACGTGGACGTGAAGATGCGGGATTGTTTGTCCTGCGGCCGCCCCGCTATTAACACCGATGTTGTATCCATCGGCTCTGAGCTTCGCCTGGATTGCATCTCGAGCCGCTTCAATGGCCCGCAATAGCGCAGCGTGCTCCTGCGCCGACGCGTCGAACCAGTTCGGTATATGGCGAACCGTTACGAGCAGTGCATGACCGGGTGCTACGGGGAATGCATCCCACAGGCCGAGCACCAACGGATCGCGATAGAAGACCCGGTCGGATTCGGGCGAGCAGAAGGGGCAGGGCGCGTTACTCAACGTACTGCACCCTGAGACGTGAAGTCCAGCACCCGGATGTCAAGATGGCCGGGCAGGCCCGCAGCCGCACAGGCCGCGCATCGCCAGCCCTTCATGCGCTTGCGGGCGTACCAGGTCGACTGGCAGACGGGGCATCGGTGCTCGTAACGTCGGGTGCGGCGCCTTCCCTCAGCGCCTGAAGGCTGCGATCCCATTCGTGCGTGCCCGCTACGATGCTCAAATCCGGCCGCGCGGATGAGGTCGCGCCACTCCGGGCCATGGGGCCTAATTCGCGCACCGTATTTCATGTGCGCAGCCGCGTGGGCCAGTTCGTGACACAGTACCTCCCGGTGGTTGAGAGACCCTGAAAAGAACAGCGGACCAAGCTCAAGACATTGGTCAGCAACTACAAGGCGAGCGACTGAGCTACGCAACCGCCGGTTGGCTCTAACTGACACCGTGTTAGCCAGAGCTGGAACGTCCCATATGGAGCACCACTCCTGAAAGGCTCGCGCGACCGGCCCCTCTGGCGATCCTCCTGCGAGGATCTTTCGTATTGCCGAGATAAGAGCTTTGTCGTCACGTATCCGGTCTCGGTTGAACACTTGCGCCGCTCGGAGACCTCTCGTTCGACTCTTGACGCGGGATTGACGCAGTTTAAGTCTCATCTGCCGCAAATCTCACGCGCCGGCGTCCGAGCAACTATGGGGGTATGCACGAGATCGAAGGCCGACGCCGTCCTCGTAGATCGTCTGTTTGAAATTTGTGAGGAGCGAGGCATACGACCAGGCTTGGTAGGAGGCGTGCGCGGTTTCCGCTTCTCCGCCGCCGAAGCAGGTACGGACGAGGCCATCGCGATCGGTCTTATTCGCCTTCTCCCATTGCTTGAGCTCGATGATCACCGGCTGCTCCATTTCATCCGCGTCCGTTCCGGACAGCATGAAGTCGATGCGCTTTGAGGTCTGAGGAATGCCGTATTCGATAGCGACGCCGCAATCGCCCGGAATGGCGTCACCACCCGTGCTGCCGCGACCAGAGAGTCTTTCCACAAGCGTATCTCGGAGCGCGAAACGGCCCACCCAGTACGCTGCATGAACTCGGTCAGGATTACCTGCTCGATATCTCGCATGAAGATGTCTTTCAGGAACCTTGCCTTGTCGTTCTGAATCACAAGGCAGCTTCTCAGAGCTCGGAGTACTTCTTGCTGCTGCCACGCGCCTTGTCGGCCGGGTACTTCGTCGCATTGAGCTTTAGTTTTTCAAAGGCTGCGGCGGTGAGGTCGACGTCGAGCTTGTCCGCGAGCCGCACCAGGTAGAGCAGCACGTCGGCGAGCTCTTCGGCCACCCTGCCGCGCGTCTCGGGAGTGAGCGCGGAGGACTCCGCGTCCGAAAGCCATTGGAAGTGCTCGAGGAGCTCGGCCGCTTCGACGCTGAGCGCCATCGCGAGATTCTTGGGCGAGTGGAACTGATCCCAGTCGCGCTCGGCGGCGAAGCGACGCAACTTAAGCTGAAGATCTTCCAGCAGGTCGGGCGTGGCGGGTATGGGTTTGTCGCTCATGCTTTGAAGCGAATCTGGTTGTGCCAGGAGAGAAATTCTGGGCTCGGCCTTCTCAGCACGTCGTGCGGATAGACGCGCAGCGGCTGGCCGTGATGCGCATAGTACTCGCGCCCGTTCTGCCAGTCGGCTTTGAGTTGCGAGCTGACCTCGAGCCGAAGATCCGGCGTGATCGTGAGGTACCCTAGGTCAAAGAGCCGATGCAGATCGGAGCGCAGGAGAATTCCGTTGCTCACCTGGTGCGGACCCTTCATCGCGTATGGTTTGATATGCGCGGCCTCGAGGACCGGCAGGGTCTTCTCGCCGGTCACGGCGCAGCGCCGCTCGTAAGCGTCAGTGACCAGCACCCGGAACGCTCCCTGGCCGAGCCGTCCGCGCGTTAAGTACTCCGCCCCGAAGCGGGCTTTCTCGTCCAACGCTGCGGCCAGTCCCGGTTCCGCGGCGCTACGCGCAACGATCCTCAGCCGCACTGACTCCCAGAGCGCATGCCCCTCGGCCGACTCAGACTCGTACGTCTTCCCCTGAACGATGTTGGGTGCCCAATCGGAGGGCACAGGGAGCCACTCGGACTCATCGAGGAAGAAAGGCTCGGCGAGCACGGTGCAACCGATCATGGGATCGATCGCGTCCGAGTCGCGCCGGTAGCGGCGGATCCTCGTGTGCAGCTCTTCGAGCGACCCGACGCCGTTCATGATGCCGAACGTGTCCCAGGCGAGCGAGGTTGGGAGCGGCGTGTGGCTCACAAAGAAGCCGCCGCCGACTATGAAGTTCTTGGGGCTATGGAGCTTGAAGAGAAAGGGCTCGCCCGGCGCGAGGGCGCGAAAGGCGCGACCGCCGCTCGGCTGCCAGAAATTAACCTCGTCGGGCTCAAGGTGCTTGAGGTGGAAGAACCAGTCTTCGTCGGTCACACCGACCCAGATCTTCATTCGGTAGGGTGCCCCCGACGCCTATTCTTACTGAGTCTGTCCCGACGCCGGGGAATCTCCCAGGTAGGCTAGCTCGCGCCCGGCTAATGCCGCAGAAAGCACCGGGCTGCAGGGTTACCTAAGCATTACCTAAGTCAATTGAACCGGGAGCTAGATCGAAGGCATCTTATTGTTTTTATTGGCGCTCCCTACGGGATTCGAACCCGTGTTACAGCCTTGAGAGGGCTATGTCCTGGGCCTCTAGACGAAGGGAGCGGTTTCCCGGGCCGGCGGCGGGAGCGCGGTATTATAGAGAGCTGACCCGATTGCTCAAGCAAAAGACCAAGGAAACCCAAGGAATTGAACTCCCCTGACGCGTCTGTCGCGACGCCTCGAGCCGCCCCCAGGATCATCCCGAGATCCGAGCACTCGATCTCCCGCTCCCACATCTCCCCGAACGCGCTGCGAGTCCTCTACCGGCTCCGGGACGGGGGCTTCATGGCGTTTCTCGTCGGCGGCTGCGTGCGCGACCTCCTGCTGGGGCTCGAGCCCAAGGACTTCGATGTCGCGACCGACGCCCTCCCCGAGGAGGTCAAGCGCCTGTTCCGCAACTGTCGTCTGGTGGGACGCAGGTTCCGCCTGGCGCACGTCTTTTTCGGGCGCGAGACGATCGAGGTGGCGACCTTTCGTGCGACGACCGCGCCAGGGCAGGGGGAAGAGCCGCTGCCGGACGCCGACCCCGAGGATGGGGAGGCCCCCGAGCTCGACGATGTGGATGAGACTTCAGCGCGCGCCTTCGATGCGAGCGGGCGCATCCTGCGCGATAACGTCTACGGCACGATCGACGAGGACGTGTGGCGACGCGATTTCACCGCGAACTCGCTCTACTACAACATCGCCGACTTCTCCGTCTGGGACTACGTGGACGGTGTCGAGGACATCGGCGCCCGCCGGCTGCGCCTCATCGGTGACCCCGAGACACGCTATCGCGAGGACCCGGTGCGCATGCTGCGCGCCGCCCGCTTCGAGGCGAAGCTCGGATTCGAGATCGACCCTGCCACGGCGCGACCGCTCGGCACCTTGCGCGAGCTGCTCTCGGCGGTGCCCCCGGCGCGGCTGTTCGATGAGACGCTGAAGCTCTTTCTCACCGGGCACGGGGCACGCAGCTTCGAGGTGCTGCGGCGGCGGGGCCTGCTCGCGGCGCTCCTGCCGAGCGTCGACTCCTACTTCGTGAGCCATCCGGGGAGCCTGGTGGAGCGGCTGCTGCTCGACGGACTCGCCAATACGGATGCCCGGGTGATCGAAGACAAGCCGGTGACCCCGACCTTCCTCTTCGCACTCCTTCTATATGGTCCGATCGCACGCTTCATCGAGGCGACGCCTCCCGAGCGCTGGCACGAGCTCGCGACGATTCTCGATGCCTGCGATCGTGCCTTGCGCGAGGCGCAGGCGCACGTCTCGATCCCCAAGCGCTTCGCACTCGGGATCCGCGAGATGATCGCACTGCAGCCGCGGCTCGAGCATCCGCGCGGGCGCCGGGCGCTGCGCGTGCTCGAACATCCGCGCTTTCGCGCAGCCTATGACCTGCTGCTGCTGCGCGCGAGCCACGGGCTGGCGCCACCCGAGATGGCCAGCTGGTGGACACGCCTGCAGGAGGCGAACAGCGAGGAGCGCGTGGCGCTGGCCGATGCCCTCGCGCCGCCCGATGCGCGGGGAGCCCCTCGCCGCAGCGGCGGGCGACGCCGGCGGCGACGGCCGCCCAGGGCCGCCGCTCCTTCCTGATGGGCCCGGGCCATGACGTGGTGGCGGCCCGCCTATGTGGGACTCGGCAGTAACCTCGGGGAGCCGGCCCAGCAGCTGCGCGAAGCCTGCAAGCGCCTCGGGGCGCTGCCCGCGACGCGGCTCGTCCTGGTCTCGCCTTTCTATCGGTCGCGGCCCTGGGGTCCCATCGCGCAGCCAGACTTCGTGAATGCCGTGGCGGGTATTCTCACCCAGCTCGAGCCGCGGGCGGTACTGGATGGCTTGCGTGCCATCGAAGCCGCGCTCGGTCGTCCTGCCGCGCATGAGCGCTGGGGTCCGCGCATCATCGACCTGGATCTCGTTTCCTACGCGCACGAGAGCCGCGCGGACCCGCAGCTGACGCTGCCGCACGCAGGTGTAGTGGAGCGTAACTTCGTTCTGTATCCTCTGGCCGATATTGCTCCGGATCTCGATCTTCCCGGGCTCGGGCGCGTGGCTGAGCTCGCCGGACGTCTCACGACCGAGGGCTTGACGCGACTCGAGGGTGGAGGGGGCTCCCTTTAATCATCATGGCGAACGAGGCAACCCATCGCTTCATCGCGGTCGAGGGACCGATCGGGGTCGGCAAGACCAGCCTGGCCAGACGAGTTGCCGCGAGCCTGTCCGCCGAAGTCGTGCTCGAGCAGGCCGCGCAGAACCCCTTTCTCGAGCGCTTCTACAAGAATCCCCGCGCCGGCGCGTTGCCGGTGCAGCTGCACTTTCTGCTGCAGCGTGCGCAACAGCTCGCCGCCCTGAAGCAGGCCGATCTCTTTGCCCCGGTGCGCGTGGCGGACTATCTCCTCGAGAAGGATCGCCTCTTCGCCCGCGTGACCCTCGATGACTCCGAGTACGCCCTCTACGAGCAGGTCTATGCGCGGCTCGACGTTCAGGCCCCCAGGCCCGACCTGGTGGTGTATCTGCAGGCACCGGTGGACGTGCTGCTCGAGCGCATTGCGCGCCGCGGCGTCGACTACGAGCAATACATCGACCGGGGCTACCTCGAGCGGCTGAACGAGGCCTACGCGCGCTTCTTCCACGAGTTCGACTCGGCGCCGCTTCTCATCGTGAACGCCGCCTCCATCGATCCGGTTGCCAACCAGCGCGACTACGACGAGCTGCTCGCCGCCATTCGCCGCATGAGCAAGGGACGCCTTTACTACAATCCACTGCGCAGCAGGGCGATGTAGGGCGAATTGGTCAAAATCGCCCGGGGCGCTACACTCTTTCGGCCATGTACACGCATCTGCAACGCGACGTCGCCCGCACCCCCGTGACGCTCTCGACGCTGGCTCGCATGAAGGCGGACGGGGAGAAGATCGCGAGCCTCACCTGTTACGACGCGAGTTTCGCCGTGCTGATCGATGCCGCCGACGTCGATGTCGTGCTGGTCGGAGATTCGCTCGGCATGGTGATCCAGGGGCACGCGACCACGGTTCCCGTCACCATGGACCAGATGGTGTACCACTGCGCCTGCGTGGCGCGAGGCAATCATCGCCCCTTCCTCATCGGCGACCTCCCCTACATGAGCTATCCGACGCGCGAGGTGGCGCTCGCGAACTCGGTGCGCCTCATGCAGGAGGGCGGGGCGCAGATGGTGAAGCTCGAGTCGGGCGGCAAACAGACCGACATCGTCGAATTTCTCGCGAGCCACGATATCGCCGTATGCGCGCACGTCGGCTTGAAGCCCCAGTCGGTGCACAAGACCGGAGGCTTTCGCGTCCAGGGGCGTGAGCGCGAAACCGCCACGCGGCTCCTGGAGGAGGCGCGGCGGCTGGAGTCCGCGGGCGCCGACATCGTGCTGCTCGAGTGCATCCCGGCATCCCTCGGCAAGACCATCGCCGCGGAGCTGCACGTGCCGGTGATCGGCATCGGCGCAGGCCCCGACACCGACGGCCAGATCCTCGTGACCTATGACATGCTGGATATCACCACCGGCCGCAAGCCGCGCTTCGTGCGCAACTTCATGGAAGGCGCGGGCGACAATCTCGAGGCTCTGAAGCGTTACGTCCGCGCCGTGAAGCAGCGCGAATACCCCGGCCCCGAGCACTGCTTCTGAAGCGGCATCGCCTCCGGCCCCGCCGCTGAGCCATGGAGACCGTCACCACCATCGGCGCGGTACGCGAGCGGGTGCGCGCCTGGCGAGACGCGGGCGATCGCGTGGTGTTCGTGCCGACCATGGGCAATCTCCATGCGGGTCACGTGAGTCTCATCGAGGCTGCGCGCCGTCACGGCGAGCGTTTCGTCTCCAGCATCTTCGTCAATCCGATGCAGTTTGGGCCGAACGAGGACTTCGCCCATTACCCGCGCACGCCGCATGAGGATGAGCGCATGCTCGCGCAAGCGGGCTGCGACCTGATGTTCATGCCCGAGGTCGCCGAAATCTATCCGCACGGCCCGGAGCGCGCGGCCAGGGTCGAGGTGCCGGGGCTCTCGCGTATTCTTGAGGGAGAGTTCCGCCCCGGGCACATGGAGGGTGTCAGCACCGTGGTGGCGAAGCTCTTCCACATCGTCGACCCGGACGTCGCGGTGTTCGGTGAGAAGGACTACCAGCAGCTCACCGTGATCCGCCGCATGGTGGTCGAGCTTTGCATGCGGGTCGAGATCGTCGGCGCTCCGACGGTGCGCGATGCCGACGGGCTCGCCAAGTCATCGCGCAACCAGTACCTGACGGCCGCCGAGCGCACCCGGGCGCCGGTGATCTACGCCACGCTCGAGGCCGCCGCCGCCCGCATCCGCGCCGGCGATGCCGACTTCGCCAGCATCGAGCGCGGCGGTTTTCAGGCGCTCGAGGGGGTGGGGCTCCGGCCCGATTACTTCTCGGTGCGCCGCGCCGCGGACCTCACCTCACCCGATGCGGCGACGCGCGAGCTCGTCGTCCTTGCCGCCGCGCGCTTAGGGAGAGCGCGCCTCATCGACAACGTGCAGGCCACGAGGCCCTGAAACTCATCCATGCCGCTCGCCGTGCCCGATCTTGGTGCCCAGCCCCTGGCCGTCATGCTGGAGCGGACGATGGCCGCCTCTGCCGAGGCGCTCTACCGTGCCTGGACCTCGGAGTTCGACCGCTGGTTTGCAGCGCCCGGCACCGTGTCCATGCGCGCGGAGGTCGACGCGCCTTTTTTCTTCGAGACCCGGTTCGAGGGCGAGCGGCATCCGCACTACGGGCGTTTCCTCAAACTCGAGCCTCCGCGCCTGATCGAGATGACCTGGTTGACGCGCGCGGGAACCAGGGGCGCGGAGACAGTGGTGACCGTCGAGCTGCACGCGGTCCGCAACGGCACGCGGGTGAGACTCAGGCACGCCGGCTTTCCGGATGAGGCTTCGCGCGAGCGGCACGCCCAGGCGTGGCCACCGGTGCTCGCGCACCTCGATGAGGTCCTGCGCGGCGGTTGAGGCGCGCACTTCAGGCCGCCGGCCGATGGCGCCTGAGAGCCCATTCGATATGCTCGCGCACCATCGCAGAAGGATCGCCGCGGCGCGCCTCGAGCGCCTCCACCACCTGCGCGCTGGTCGGAGCGTTGCCTAAGGCCACTGCGATGTTGCGCGACCAGCGCTCGTAACCGATCCGGTAGATCGCAGATCCGCGCATGCGCTGCTCGAACTGCTCACGGCTCCAGCGAAAGAGCTCCGGGAGCGAGGTCGCATCGAGCGCGTGGCGCACCCTGAAGTCGGGGTGCGCGGCGGCGTGCGCGAACTTGTTCCACGGGCACACCAGCTGACAATCGTCGCAGCCGTAGATGCGGTTGCCGACCGCACTGCGCAGCGCCTCGGGAATGGCGTCCCGGCTCTCGATGGTGAGATAGGAGATGCAGCGGCGTGCATCGAGCCGGTAGGGCGCGACGATCGCCTGGGTCGGGCAGGCGGGGATGCACGCCTGGCAGGTCCCGCAATGGGCGCTCGCGGGCGCATCCGCCGGCAGCGGCAGATCGGTGAGGATCTCGCCGATGAAGAAATAAGAGCCCGCTTCGCGGGCGATGAGGTTGGTGTGCTTGCCGATCCAGCCGAGGCCCGCATTGCGGGCGTGCGCCTTCTCCAGCACCGGCGCGCTGTCGACGCATACCCGGTAGCCGAATTTGCCGATGCGGCGCGCCAGGTCCCCGGCGAGCCGCGCCAGCGCACGGCGCAGCACCTTGTGGTAGTCGCGCCCGAGCGCGTAGCGCGACACGTAGCCGAGGCCCGGATCCTCGAGCACCGTCCGGGCTTCGCGTGCCTCGCCCGGCCAGTAGTCCATGCGCACGCTGACGATGCGCACCGTACCCGGGTGCAGCTCCTGCGGCCTGGTGCGCAGCCGTGCGTGGCGCCGCATGTACGCCATCTCGCCGTGCAGGCCCTCGTCCAGCCACTCGAGCAGGTGCCGCTCATCGTCCGGAATGTCAATGGCGGTGACGCCCAGGGCGTTGAAGCCCAGCGCCCGGGCCTGCGCGAGGAGTTCGCGTTTGGCTGCCTCGAGGTCGATTGCCGATGGCGTCATGGGCGCAACACCTGACTCAGTATAATGACCCCCATGGCGCTGCCGATCGCCTTGTATTCGAGCGCGCAGGTGCGCGCCCACGACGCCCACGCGATTCAGGCGCTCGGAATCCCCGGCTACACGCTGATGAAGCGCGCCGGTGAGGCGGCGCTTCGCCAGCTGCGCTCGCGCTATCCGCTGGCGCACCGCATCGTGATCGCCTGCGGCGGCGGCAACAACGGCGGCGATGGTTTCGTGCTGGCGCGCTTCGCGCAGGCCGCGGGACTCGGCGTTCGGGTGCTCAGCGTGGGCGACCCGCAGACCCTCAAGGGCGAGGCCAGGCAGGCCTACGAGGATTTCCGGGCGAGCGGAGCGCGCAGCCAGCCGTTCTCGCCGGCGCTCCTCGACGAAGGTGAGGTCGTGGTCGATGCGCTGCTCGGCACCGGGCTTCGAGGCGAGGTGCGCCCGGAGTATGCCGGGGCCATCCGCGCCATCAATGCGAGCGGTAAGCCGGTATTCGCGCTCGACGTGCCCTCCGGCCTCGACAGCGACTCGGGCATGCCGCTCGGCGATGCGGTCCGCGCCGATGGCACCGTCACCTTCGTGGGGCTGAAGACGGGGCTCCTGGTGGGCGACGGGCCCGAATACGCAGGCACGATCGTCTTCGACGATCTCGAGATCGGCCCCTCGCCCGGGGAGCTCCCGCCGCGTCTGACGCGCATCGTCGAGAGCGAGATCCAGGAGGCCCTTCCGCGCCGCGCCCGCGCGGCCCACAAGGGCGACTTCGGCCGGGTGCTGATCGTCGGCAGCGGTCCCGGCATGCCGGGTGCCACGCGGCTCGCCGGGGAGGCGTGCCTGCGCGCCGGAGCGGGACTCGCGACGGTTGCGGTCGCGCCCGAGAACGTGGCCGCCATCGCCGCCGGAAGGCCGGAGCTGATCTGCCTTGGGCTCGGCGGCGAATCCGCGCTCGCTGAAGCCCTGGAGCGTGCGGATGTCGTCGCCATCGGCCCCGGTCTCGGGCGCACCCCGTGGGCGCGTTCGGCACTGAGCGCAGTACTGGCCGCGCACAAGCCGCTCGTGGTCGATGCCGACGCGCTCAACCTGCTCGCCGAGAGTGGCGCGCCGCCGCGCGAGGACTGGATTCTGACTCCCCATCCCGGTGAGGCCGCACGTTTGCTCGGCGTCACCATTCAGGAGATCCAGCACGACCGTCTCGCGGCGCTCGACAGGCTGATCGGGCGCTTCCACGGCACCATCGTGCTGAAGGGCGCCGGAACCCTGGTCGGCGCAGGTGGCCGCACGCCGGGCGTGTGCGAGCGCGGGAACCCCGGCATGGCGAGCGCCGGCACGGGAGACGTGCTCACCGGCGCCATTGCCGGAATCCTCGCCCAGTGCCGCGACCCCTGGGCGGCGGCGCGCGTCGGCGTGCTGGTGCATGCGATCGCCGGTGATGCTGCCGCGCGCGCCGGCGAGCGCGGAGTGCTGGCGAGCGATCTGGCGCGCGAGCTCCACAACGCCGTGAACCTCTGACGGCGCGCGATGCGCGTCAGCACCACGACCGCCGGGGAGACCGAGCAGCTCGGGGCGCGTCTCGCGCGCGCGAGGCCGCCGGGGAGCGCGTTCGCGGTGCTCTATCTGCAAGGACCCCTCGGGTCCGGCAAGACCACCTTCGCGCGGGGCTTTGCGCAAGCCTCGGGGGTCGCCGGCCTGGTGCGGAGCCCGACCTACACCCTGCTCGAGCTGTACCCGACCTCCGCTGCGACCCTGGTGCACCTCGATCTCTACCGGCTGCGATCGCCCGCCGAAATTGATTCCCTCGGACTACGCGACCTGACCCTGCCGGCTCACACCTGGCTCATCGAGTGGCCGGAGAATGGGGCAGGCCGGTTACCTGAACCCGACCTGACGGCGAGCTTCACGGCGCTTGAGTCCGCGCACGAGATCGAGCTGACTTCCTCCTCGGCACTGGGGAGCGCCTGGCTTGTCCAACTTGAAAGTCATGGACGAACGCCGTAGATTACGCGGCAGATTGCGCAGCGAACTCGATGATTGAAAAGGTTTTTCCATCCAGAGTCGCCGCGGGCCTGCTAGGCCTCGCCGTACTGGGTTCGGCAGGCGCTGCGGAGCTGCACTCGATCCACCTGTCTGCCAGCGCGGGCGCGGCCCTCGTTACTCTCGAGCTGAGCGGTGGCTCGACGGGCAAAGTCTTCACGCTCGAGAATCCCGACCGCGCAGTCATCGACCTTCCGGACACCCGTGCCGACCACGTGCGCATCCCCGAGGCGTCCGGGGTGGTAAGCGCGGTGCGCTTGGGTACGCAGCCGGGCGGGACGCTGCGCGTCGTGGTACAGCTCAAATCGAGCCTGCCGGTGAAGAGCAGCTGGAGCGCCCGCGAGGCGGGGGGCCGCCGGCTCGCCATCGAGCTCGGTGATCCTGCGCCGTCCGGGGACGCGGAGCCGAGGACGGTGCGCGCCGCGCATGCGCCGGGCGATGGCGACCGCGACGTGCTCATCGCGGTGGATGCCGGACACGGCGGTGTCGACCCCGGTGCGATCGGTCACAACGGCACCCGCGAGAAGGACGTGACGCTGGCGATCGCCCGCGCGCTCGCCGCACGCATCGATGCCGAGCCCGGGATGCATGCGGTGCTCACGCGCGACCGGGACGAGTTTCTCGAGCTGCGCGATCGCATCCAGCGGGCACACGCGGCCCACGCCGACATGTTCGTCTCCATACATGCCGACTCGATCCGCGATCGCAGCGTCTCGGGTGCCTCCGTGTACATCCTGTCGGTGCACGGCGCTTCGAGCGAGGCGGCGCGCGAGCTGGCCGAGGGACAGAACGCAGCGGATCTCATGGGTGGCGCGCTGGCCGATGCCGGCGCGGTCGCACAGGTGGTGCTCGATCTCGCGCAGCAGGAATCCATTGGCCTGTCCGCCACGGCAGCCGAGCGCGTCGTGGCCGCTCTCGAGAATGTCGGCGAGGTCCGCAAGGCCCAGGTGCAGCGCGCCGGCTTCGTGGTGCTGAAGTCCCCGGGCATCCCCTCGATGCTCGTCGAGACCGCCTACATCTCCAATCCCGCCGAAGAGCGCCGCCTGCGCAACGCCGAGCAGCAGGCACGCCTTGCGGATGCCATTTGCGGCGGGGTGCGCAGCTACTTCGTGGCGAACCCTCCCGACGGCACACGCTTCAAACTGGAGCGCCGCGTCGCGAGCGCCGCGGCGACCTCGGTCGCGGCCGCGGCTCCCCTCGGTACGACCGCCCGCTGAGAGCCGCAGGTCCGGCCTCTCGCCGGACCGATGGCCCCCCGGCCGCTGTACACTTGCGTCTCGCGAGCACTGCGCCGCCTCAGCCGCCCAACGCTTTCATGCCCATCCGCGTCCTTCCTGCCGAGCTCATCGACCAGATTGCCGCAGGGGAAGTGATCGAGCGGCCGGCCTCGGTGGTCAAGGAGCTCGTTGAGAACAGCCTGGACGCGGGCGCCGGGCGTGTCGAGGTCGAGGTCGAGCGCGGGGGCGTGGGACTCATCCGCGTGCGCGATGACGGCGCCGGGATCGCCTCCGCTGAGCTCGCCCAGGCACTCAGGCGCCACGCGACCAGCAAGATTGCATCGCTCGAGGACCTGGAGGCGGTCACGACCCTCGGTTTTCGCGGCGAGGCGCTGCCTTCCATCGGCTCGGTGTCGCGCCTGCGGATCGCCTCACGCTGCACCGGCGCCTCCCAGGCCGCCGAGATCAATGTCGACGGAGCGCAGGTCGCCGGCGTGCGCCCGGCGGCGCACCCGCAGGGAACCACGGTCGAGGTGCGCGATCTCTTCTTCAACGTGCCGGCGCGGCGCAAGTTCGTGCGCTCGGACGCGACCGAGCTCTCGCACATCGTGCGCCTGGTGGAACGGCTGGCGCTGTCGCGGTTCGACGTGAGCTTCAGGCTCCGCCACGGCACGCACCTGCTGCTCGATGCGCCCGTGGCGGACGGGCAGCGGGGGCGGCTCGAGGCAGTACTGGGGAGAGAGTTCGCCGAGGCCGCAGTTGCCGTCCACCATTCGGCGGGGCCGGTGACGCTCGCCGGCTGGATCGCTCTTCCCACCCGCTCGCGCGCGAGTGCGGATCAGCAGTTCTGGTTCGTGAACGGCCGGAGCGTGCGCGATCGGCTTCTCATGAACGCCGTGCGGCTCGCCTACCGGGACGTCCTCTATCACGGCCGCCATCCGGCCTACGTGCTCTATCTCACGCTCGATCCGCAGCTGGTCGATGTGAACGCGCATCCCGCGAAGCTCGAAGTGCGCTTCCGCGACAGCCGCCAGATCCACGACTTCGTGTTCCGCGCACTCGAGCGTACGCTCGCCGCAACCGCGCCGGCCGTCGCGCCCGCGGCTGGCGGCCCGGCGCCCGCCGCTGAGCTGCATGCGCTCGATGCCCACCGCTGGCCGGCAGCGCTGCCCCTGTATGAGCGCTCCCGCGATCCCTGGGCACTTCACGCGCTCGTGCGTGAGCCGCTTACCGCCGCGGCCGATCCATCCGGCCTCGCGGCCGCGGTGCCGATGGAGGGTGTGGCGATGCTCCCCGCCGGGGAGCATCCGCTCGGCACGGCCCTCGCGCAGCTTCACGGCGCCTACATCCTCGCGCAGAACCGCGAGGGCCTGGTCCTCGTCGACATGCACGCCGCTCACGAGCGCGTGCTCTACGAGCGGCTCAAGGCCGAGCGCGATGGGGCGGAACCGGCGACACAGCTGCTCCTGACACCGATCGTGATCGACATGAAGGCCCACGAGCTCGCCGCGCTCCTCGAGCAGCGCGCCGACTTCGAACGGGCGGGCTTCGAGATCGATGCCCTGGGCCCCGGGCAGCTGGCCGTGCGCCGCATACCCGCGGTGCTCGACAGCACCGATGTACAGGGGCTCGTGAGCTCGCTCGTTCACGACCTCATTCTCGATGCCGACAGTCACGGCCATCATCTCGAAGCCGCGGCCGACCGGTTCCTCGGTACGCTCGCCTGCCGCAGCGCCATCCACGCGAACCGCCGGCTGACTCTGCCGGAGATGAATGCACTGCTGCGGCAGATGGAGTCGACCGAGCGCGCCAATCAGTGCAACCACGGCCGGCCCACCTGGACGCGGCTCACCCTCGGGCAGCTCGATCAGCTGTTCCAGCGGGGGCGGTAATGCCGGGCGGCGGAGCGGGGGAGCGCCTGCCGGTGCTCATCCTCACCGGGCCGACCGGCGCAGGAAAATCCGACTGGGCCATCCGGCTCGCGCAGCGCGCTCCGGTCGAGATTGTGAGCGTGGACTCGGCCCTGGTGTACCGGGGGCTCGATATCGGTACGGCCAAACCCTCGCGCGACGTGCGCGCGCGTATCCCCCACCACCTCATCGACGTCTGCGACGCGGCCGAGAGCTACTCCGCCGGCCGCTTCGTGCGCGATGCCGTGCAGTGCATCCACGAGATCCACGCGCGCCGCCGCGTACCGCTGCTGGTCGGTGGCACCATGCTCTATCTGCGGGCGCTCCTCGATGGCCTGGCGACATTGCCGCAGGCAGCTCCCGGGCTTCGCCGCGAGCTCGACGCGCGGGCCGCCACGCTCGGCTGGCCCGCGCTGCACGCCGAGCTCCTGCGGCTCGATCCGGTGGCCGCGGCACGCATCGCCCCGCATGACAGCCAGCGTATCCAGCGGGCGCTGGAAGTGTGCTACACGGCGGGCACGCCGATCTCCGAGCTTCAGCGGGCGAGGGTGAGTCCCCTCGAGGGTTACAGCGTCGGCTATTGGATGGTGGCCCCCTCCGACCGGACCGTGCTGCACGAGCGCATTGCGCGGCGCTTCGAGGCCATGATGACTGCGGGCTTTCTCGCTGAGCTGCGCGCGCTGCGGGAGCGGGGCGATCTCACCCTGGCCCACCCCTCGATGCGCGCGGTTGGCTACCGCCAGCTCTGGGGTCACCTCGACGGCCGCTACAGCCTCGAGGAGGCTTCACTGCGCGCGGTTGCCGCAACGCGCCAACTGGCCAAGCGGCAGCTGACCTGGATGCGTGCGGAACGCCGCGGTACGTGGCTGGACCTGGGCTCCGAGGCCGCATGGAGCCAGGAGATATGTCATAAGTTGGCGGCTGCCGGGGTCTTAAGTAACAGGACATGTTAAGATAAACCGTCGGTCCGTCCCCATTTTGGGATGGTACATATGCTTGGTCCTCAGGATCGCGGGAACAGCGGAAGTTCAGGTGCGATCCGTGCTGTGCAAATAACTCGAATTCGCACAAAACAAGGAGAACCCATGGCCAAAGGACAGTCTCTGCAAGACCCCTTTCTGAATGCCTTGCGCAAGGAGCGGGTCCCGGTCTCTATCTATCTGGTGAACGGCATCAAACTGCAGGGTCAGATCGATTCCTTCGACCAGTTCGTCGTGCTGCTCAAGAACTCAGTGAGCCAGATGGTCTACAAGCACGCGATCTCCACGGTCGTGCCGGCGCGCAATGTGCGCCTGTCCACGGACGAGGGCGGCAGCGCCCCGGAGACCCCTGCGGAATAATGTCCCTGCCTTCCCGAGGCCCGAGTGTTCGAGCGCCCGCGATCCGGTGAGCGCGCCGTATTGGTGCGCTTAGGCTTGGGCGCCCCAGTCGATCCGGAAGACCTGCAGGAGTTCACGCAGCTGGCTCTCTCTGCGGGGGCGCAGCCGGTAGCGACCGTGACCGGCCGCCGCGATCGTCCCGATCCGCGCTATTTCCTGGGCAGCGGCAAGGCCGGGGAGCTCAAGGACGTCGCGGCCGCGAACGAGGCGGACGTGATCCTCATCGATCACGCCCTGAGCCCGAGCCAGGAGCGCAACCTCGAGAAACTGACCGGCCGGCGGGTCCTCGACCGCAACGGTCTGATCCTCGACATCTTCGCCCAGCGTGCGCGCAGCCACGAGGGAAAGCTCGAAGTCGAGCTCGCGCAGCTGCGACACATCGCGAGCCGTCTGGTACGCGGCTGGACCCACCTCGAGCGGCAGAAGGGCGGCATCGGCTTGCGCGGCCCCGGCGAGACACAGCTCGAGACCGATCGCCGCATCATCGGTCAGCGGGTGCGCGTCCTCGGCAAGCGCCTCGATAAGCTGCAGCAGCAGCGCGAGACCGGCCGCCAGATGCGTGCCGGGATCCCGGTGCCCTCGCTCGCCCTGGTCGGCTATACCAACGCCGGCAAGTCCACCCTGTTTCGCTCCCTCACCGGCGCCGATGCCTACGTCGCCGATCAGCTCTTCGCGACGCTCGACCCGACCGTGCGGCGCATCCGGCTCCCCGGCGGCACCGCGGTCGTGGTCGCCGACACCGTCGGCTTCATCCGCGAGCTGCCGCACGAGCTGGTCGCGGCTTTCCAGTCGACCCTCACCGAGGCGCGCGAGGCGACACTGCTGCTGCATGTCGTGGACGCGAGCAATCCGCGGCGCTCCGAACAGCTCGCCCAGGTGAACGCAGTGCTGGAGGAGATCGGTGCGGCGCAGATCCCGCAGCTCATCGTCTATAACAAGATCGACCGCCTCGGGAGTGCGCCGCGTATCGACCGCGACGAGGAGGGGCGGGCGCTCGCAGTGTGGATCTCCGCCGAGCGGCGCTCCGGAATCGACCTGCTGACGCGCGCGGTGGCCGAGCGGCTCGCGCGCTTCGCGCGCCACGCGCGCATCCGGGTCCCGGCGGCGGCCGGGGCGCTGCGCTCGCGGCTGTACGCGGCACAGGCGGTGCGCGCGGAAGCGGCCGGCGCCGACGGCTCGATCGAGCTCGCCGTGGAGCTGCCGGATCTGGAGCTGCTGGCGCTGGCGCGTACGGCCGGGGTCCAGATCCTCGAGGTGCAGGGACCGGACACGGCTTGTGCCCCCGGGGGTGCCTACCTACAATCGGCTGCCGCCGCGAGTGCGGGCAAACTGCGCTGACGCTTCCCGCACATCTTCTCTATGCCGTGGAATCAACCGAGCGGTCCGAACAGTCCTTGGGGGCGTCGCCCCGGGCAGGGCGGGCAGGATCTGGATGAGCGCCTGAAGGGCTGGCAACGCCGGCTCGAGTCGCTCCTGCGTCCGGGCGGCCGCGGCGAGGGAGGCTCACTCTTCGCGCTCATCGTGGGCGTCGCCCTCATCGTCTGGCTCGGCAGCGGCTTCTACCAGATCGGCTCCGCCGAGCGCGGCATCATCCAGCGCTTCGGCCGGCTCGTTCAGCCGATCCGGCAGCCCGGCATCGGCTGGCGACTTCCCTGGCCCATCGAGACCATCACCAAGGTCAACGTGCAGTACAGCAATTCGAGCGACTTCAAGTCGCGCGTGCTGACCTCGGACGTGTTCCTGGTGGACCTCGTGTTCTCCGTGCAGTATCGCTACAGCGATCCGGTGAAGAAGCTCTTCCGGGTACGCGACCCGGAAGCGACCCTCAACGAGGTGAGCGAGAGCGCGATCCGCGAGATCATCGGCCGCAGCACGCTCGATGAGGTTCTGGTCGGCAATACCCGCCCCGAGATCACGCGGCGCACCAAGGAGCTGATCCAGCGCGTGCTCGACAACTACGATGCCGGCGTCACGGTCACCACCGTCAATCTCAAGGACGTGCAGGTACCGGACGCGGTGATTCCCTCGCAGCGCGATGCCAACAAGGCGCAGGCCGACAAGGAGCGCTCCATCCTCGAGGCCGAGGCCTACGCCAACAGCATCATTCCGGTGGCGCAAGGGGCGGCCGGGCGCATGCAGCAGGATGCCGAGGCCTACAAGTCCAGGGAAGTAGCGCTCGCCGAAGGCCAGGCGGCGCGCTTCACGCAGCAGCAGAGCGCCTACGAGCTCGCCCCTGAAGTGACACGTCGCCGCATGTACGTCGATGCGGTCGAGAGCGTGCTCAACCGCGCGCACAAGGTGCTGATCGATACCCGTGCCGGCAACAACATGATCTACCTGCCGATCGACAAGATTCTCGAGAAGGCCGCCGGTGGCGGGGTCTCCGAAAGCAGCGAGCCGGCGGGCGGCGCGGCCAAGGAGCCGACCGAGTCGGTGACCGTCGAGGCCCGCGGGCGGGGTCAGCGCTGATGGGCGGCCGGCTGCTTCCCGTTGCGCTGGTTGGCGTCGCGCTGGTGCTGCTGGCAAGCCTTTCGCTGTTCACCGTGAGCGAGACCGAGCTCGCCATCACCACCGAGTTCGGCGCCATCACCGGCGCGCACTACGCCCCGGGGATCCACTTCAAGTGGCCCTGGGACGTGGCTTACAAGTTCGACCGGCGCATCCTCTCCCAGACCTATAACGGCGAGACTTTCCTCACCAACGACAACCGCGGCCTGGTCGCCGACTTCTACGTGAAGTGGCGCGTCAAGGATGCGGTGCTGTTCTACAACGCCACGGGCGCGCGCGAGGATGTGGCCGGCGTCCGCCTTGCCGACATCGTCAAGGACGGCATCAAGAGCGTCGTGGCACAGAGAACGCTGCAGCAGATCGTCTCCGCGGAGCGCGCCGCGGTCACCGGCGAGATGTTCGGGCAGGCGAGCGCCAGCGCCGCGAACCTCGGCGTCGAGCTGGTCGACGTGCGCGTGCAGCGCATCGATCTCCCGGACGACGTGGCGGCGCGCGTCTACGAGAGCATGAAGCAGGGTTTCGCCCGCACCGCGGGCAGGCTGCGCGCCGAAGGGCAGAGCACCAAGACGGGTATCGAGGCGACCGCCGACCGGCGCCGCACCGAGATCCTCGCCAACGCCGAGCGCGATGCGCTGCGCATCCGCGGCGAGGGCGACGCGGCGGCGACGGCGATCTATGCGCGCGCCTATTCCCGGGATCCCGAGTTCTACGCCTTCTATCGCAGTCTCCAGGCCTACGAGCACGCCCTCGGCAAGGACGGCGACCTGCTGGTGCTCACCCCCGACGGGGAGTTCTTCAAGTACCTGAAGGACCCGGAAAAGCGCCGCGGCGCCAAGTGAAGCCCGCGGCGTGAACTCTTCGGACCTGCTGGCAGCATTCGGCCTGTTTCTCGTGTTCGAAGGCATCGCCCCGTTCATCAATCCGCGCGGCGTCAAGCGCGCCTTGGCGCGGCTGCTCGAGGTGGGTGATCGCGAGTTGCGCATTGCGGGTCTGGGCTCCATGCTCTTTGGCGTGCTGGTCCTCTTTCTGGCGCGGTAGGGGCGCATGGGCAGATTTGTAGTCGTCATCGGCACCCAGTGGGGCGATGAAGGCAAGGGCAAGGTCGTGGACCTCCTCACCGAGCGCGCCGTCGCGGTGGCTCGCTTTCAGGGAGGGCACAACGCCGGCCATACCCTGGTAATCGACGGCAGGAAGACCGTGCTCTCGCTCATTCCCTCCGGGATCCTGCGGCCGCAGGTGCGCTGCCTCATCGGCAACGGCGTGGTGCTCTCGCTCGAAGCGCTGTTCAAAGAGAGCGACATGCTGACGGGGCAGGGCGTGCCGGTGTTCGAGCGCCTGCGCATCTCGCCCCATTGCCCGCTGATTCTTCCCTCGCACGTGCTGCTCGATCAGGCGCGCGAGCGCGCGCGCGGACCCAATGCCATCGGCACCACCGGCCGCGGCATCGGCCCTGCCTACGAGGACAAGGTGGCGCGGCGCGCGGTGCGCGTCGCCGATCTCTTCCAGCGCGATCGCTTCGCCGCCAAGCTCGGCGAGGTCCTCGACTTCCACAACTTCCTGCTGCAGCAGTACTACCGGATGCCGCCGGTCGATTTTCAGCAGACGCTCGATGCACAGCTCGCGCTCGGCGAGCGCCTGAGGCCGCTGGTGACCGACGTCACGCGCTCGCTCGCGGAGCTGCGCGCCGCGGGCGCCAACGTCCTGTTCGAGGGTGCCCAGGGCGCGATGCTGGATGTCGACCTCGGCACCTATCCCTTCGTGACCTCATCCAACACGACCGCCGGATTTGCCGCCACGGGCACCGGCCTCGGCCCGCGCGCCTTCGACGGCGTGCTCGGCATCGTCAAGGCGTATACGACGCGGGTCGGCGCGGGTCCCTTCCCCACCGAGCTCTTCGATGAGTACGGCGAGCATCTCTCGCGTGTCGGCCACGAGTTCGGCTCGGTCACCGGGCGGCGCCGCCGCTGCGGCTGGTTCGACTCGGTGGCCCTGAAGCGTGCGATCGTCAACTCGAGCGTCTCGGGACTGTGCATCACCAAGCTCGACGTGCTGGACGGCCTCGACACCATCCGCATCGGTGTCGGCTACCGGATCGATGGAGCGGTCTCACCCGAGCCACCGCTGAACGTCGAGGGTTATGCCGGGATCGAGCCGGTCTACGAGGAGCTCCCCGGCTGGCGGGAGTCGACCGTCGGAGTCACCGATTACGCGGCCCTCCCCGGCAACGCGCGCCGCTACCTCGAGCGCCTCGCGGCCCTCACGCAGGTGCCGCTCGACATGATCTCCACCGGCCCCGATCGCGACCAGACCATCGTGCTGCGGCATCCCTTCGGTGACTGAGGCGCCTCCCGCGACGGTTGCGCGGGCGACGCCGGCCGCGCGCATCGCCCTCGCCGTCATCATCCTCGGGGCGTGCGTGCTGGTCGCGAGCACCTGGCACGTGTTCTTCGCCACCTGGGATGAGCCGGAGCATCTTGCGGCGGGAGTGGAGCTGCTCGATCGCGGCTATTACGAGTACGACACCGAGCACCCCCCGATCGGGCGCGTGCTGCTCGCGCTCGGCCCCTGGCTCGCCGGCGCGCACTCCTACGGCACACCGCCGCCGAGCGGCGTGACCGAGGGCGAGGACATCCTCTACCGCGATGGCAAATACGACCTCTACCTGACGCTGGCGCGGGCCGGCGCACTGCCTTTCCTTGCGCTGCTCCTCTTCGTCACGTGGCTCTGGGCGCGGCGCATGCTGGCGGGGGAAGGCGCGGCACTGCTCGCCGCAGTCCTGCTCCTTTCGGTTCCGCCGGTGCTCGGGCATGCGGGGGTTGCGGCGCTCGACGTGGCGGCGGCGGCGACCATCCTGCTGGCGCTCTACGCCCTCGATCGCTGGCTCGACACGCCCAGCTGGCGCACCGCGGTGCTCTTCGGGCTCGCGAGCGGGCTCGCGGTAGGGACCAAGTTCTCGGCCGTCCCCTACATCGGAATGTCGCTGATCGCTCTCGGGCTCACTCACTGGCTGCTCAGCGCCCGGGCCCCTGGCACCACAGCGGGGGCCACGGCGGCCATGCGTGCCGGCGAGCTCGTCCTCGTTGCACTCGCCGCACTCGTGCCGCTGCTCCTCGCCTACGGCATCCGCGCCCCCAATGGGCCGCGCGTCGCCGCCCGTTTCAATTGGGCGGTGTCGTACCTCCTGCAGCAGCCGGGGCTCGACCATGGGTTCGGATCGCTGCTCTCGCACCTGTGGCTGCCGCGCTCGCTCGAGGACCTAGTCAACGGCATCGTCGCCGTGAAGGCGCATAACGATGGCGGGCACCTTTCTTACCTGATGGGCCAGGTGCGCATGACCGGCTGGTGGTACTTCTATCTGGTCGCGCTCGCGGTGAAGACACCACTGCCGCTCCTCGCCACCGGCGGCATCGGCGTCGGCTGGCTCGCGCGCGAGGGCTGGCGCAGCGGCGACAACTGGCGCATCACCCCGGCACTGCTGATTCTCGCGATCCTGGTGTTTGCGAGCAGCTTCAGCCGCATCAACATCGGCATCCGCCACGTCCTGATCCTCTACCCGCTGCTGGCGCTCGGCGCCGCCTGGGTCGTGACCCGAAGCTGGCAGGCGCTGCGCCGTATGCCCAATCGCCGGCTTGCGACTGCCGGTACGGCCGCGCTCGCGGCAGTCCTCGCCTGGCAACTGAGCACGCTCTGGACCGCCTGGCCGGACTACCTGGCGTATTTCAACGAGACGGTCGCCCACCCCGAGCGCGTGCTCGTCGACTCCGACCTCGACTGGGGCCAGGATCTGCGGCGGCTCGAGAAGCGCGCGGCGCAGCTCCGGGTTCCGCGCCTGAGCCTAGCGTACCGTGGCACCGCGGATCTGACGCGCGAGCCCCTGCCGCCTTTCGTGATCCTGCCGCCGCGGCAGCCGACCACCGGCTGGGTCGCGGTCTCGCAGCTCGCGCGCACGCGCAATCTCACCGATTATGCGTGGCTCGACGCCTACCAGCCGGTCGAGCGCATCGGCAAGACCATCGATCTGTATTACATCCCGTAGGGGCACCGACATGAGTGCAGCGCGCGTCACCATCTACCACAACCCCGCCTGCGGCACCTCTCGCAACACGCTGGCCCTGATCCGCAGCGCCGGTATCGAGCCGCAGATCGTCGAGTACCTCGAGACACCCCCTGATCGAGCCACGCTGATCGGACTTCTGGCACGCGCCGGGATGCGACCGCGCCAGCTGTTGCGCGAGAAAGGCAGCCCCTATGCCGAGCTGCAGCTCGGAGCGGCGCACTGGACCGACGAGCAGCTCATCGACCAGATGCTGGCGCACCCGATCCTCATCAACAGGCCGATCGTCGTCACGGCGCGTGGCGTGCGATTGTGCCGGCCGCCGGAAACGGTTCTCGAGATCCTGCCGCCGGCCGCCGCTTCCGGCAGCGGCTGAGCCGCGCCACCTGGGGAAGAACATGTATCTGCCTGCGCTGTTTCGTGAGGACCGGCTCGAGGTTCAGCATGCGCTGATTCGCAGCCACCCCCTCGGTCTGCTGATCTCGCACGCATCGAGCGGGCTGCTGGCGAATCTGCTGCCCTTCGTGCTGAAGACCGGCGACAGCGAGCGTGGCGTGCTGCAGGCTCACATGGCCCGTGCGAATCCGCAGTGGCGCGAGCTCGACGACCGGCAGGTACTGGTAGTGTTCCGCGGCCCAGATGCCTACGTGAGTCCGTCCCTGTACGCAACCAAGCGAGAGACCGGCAAGGTCGTGCCGACCTGGAACTACGTGATGGTCCAGGCGCGCGGCATGGCCAGAGTACGCGACCAGGTCGACTGGCTCACTCCCCAGCTGAATGCACTCACGGCGGGACGCGAAGCAGCCCGCCCGCAGCCGTGGGCCGTCGCCGATGCGCCCGCCGACTACATCGAGGCGCAGAAGAAAGCCATCGTCGGGCTCGAGATCGAGATCGCAGCGCTCGAAGGAAAATGGAAGGTGAGCCAGAACCAGCCCGAGTCCAATCGTCGGTCCGTCGTGGCGGGGTTCAGCCAGGATGAGAGCACTCGCGAGATGGCCGGGCTCGTCGAGACCTACGGCAAGCTCTGATAGCGGCCAGGTCTCGTGGCATCGCCCACCGTGACGTGGGAGATCGGGCAGGCACTGGGTCTTTGCGCCGTGGCCGCCTGCCTGATTCTCTGCGTGCTGGCCGTGCGGCCGCGGGCCGGCGCCGCAGGCGCCCTGCGGCTGCGCACCCACGAGCTGATCGGCTGGGTCGCGCTCGCCGCTGCGGCCCTTCACGTCGGCCTGTTGCTCGGGGTTGACCGCCTGCTCGTCGAGCACCTCAAGCCGACCGCTCCCGTCTACGAATACGCCGGGGCCGTGTCGCTCCTCACTCTGCTCTTTCTCACCGTGCCCGCCGGTGCGACGGTGCGCTCGCGGCTCTGGCCGCGCCACCGTAATTTCCAGGCGACACACGTCATCGCGGCTTGCCTGCTGGTGGTCACTCTGGCGATGCACCTCATCGGGACGGATCGTTACGTGCACGGCCGGACGCAGGCGCTGGCATACCTGCTGCTCTCGGGGAGCGTGCTGCTCGCCTTGCTGCGGCCACGCACCCGGCGGGGCGCGGTGGAGCCGCGCTCACGCCTGCTCGGGGGCCTCGTGTTCGGGCGGCACTCGCGGTCCGTCTTCGCCGTCGTGCTCGGCGCCCTCATCGCGCTCACTGCGCTGGCGCGCGCCGCCACGACTCTCGCGCTGCGCGAGCCGCTGCTCGCCCGCAATCAGCGGCTGGAGCTGGATTTTCCGCACGACAAGCACCGCGCGGTGCGCTGCCTCCTCTGTCACCACGACTATCTCGACCGCAGCGGGCAAGGGTCCTGCGTCGGCTGTCACCGCAGCGCCCGGGCGGATCTTCGTGTCGGTGCCGAAGCCCGCTTTCATGACTTCTGCCTCGGCTGCCACCGCGATCCGCCCGCGGGCCTGACGGGTCATGGCCCGGTATCGGGGTGCGACACCTGCCACGCGCCCGCACCAGCGGCCGCCCGGCTGCCTGCCACGCAGCCGCCCTCGGGTATGGCCCGGCAGGCACGCGCCGGGCAAAATCCACACCCCTGGAGGACGCAATCATGAGTACGAACGTCAAGCAGATGCTGCAGTCGGCCAACGAAGCGGTGCCGCGGATAACCCCCGCTGAGGCTCGCGACATGATCGCGAAGGGCAACACACTGGTGGTCGACGTGCGGGATGCCCCCGAAGTGCTGGCCAGCGGCAAGATCGCCGGCGCCGTGAACGTCTCGCGCGGCATGCTCGAGTTCCGCGCCGATCCCGAATGTCCCTACCACGACGCAAATTTCGACCGCAACAAGACCGTGATTGTCTATTGCGCATCGGGCGGCCGATCGGCGCTGGGCGGCAAGGTGCTCAGGGAAATGGGCTATGCGCAGGTCTACAACCTCGGCGCCTTCAAGGACTGGGCGGAGGCGGGAGGCGCCATCGACAAGCCCGGTAAGTGAGCCCGCGGGCGGCTGCCGCTCAGGTGTGCGCCTGCTCCCGCAGCCGGGTGATGCGCGCGAGCGGAGGAGGGTGGGAATAGTAGAACGCAACGTACAGCCGATCGGGCGTGAGCGTGCTTGCATTGTCGCGGTGGAGCTTGACGAGCGCCGTCTCGAGCTCCGTGGCGCTCGCATGCCGGCTCGCAAACTCATCCGCTGCGAACTCGTGGTGTCGGGACCATAGGGAGCTCAGCGGCGTAATGAAGAAGGCAAAAGCCGGCACCGCCAGCATGAAAAGCAGCAGCGCGGCGTGCACCGAGGGAGTCGCGACCCCCAGCGCGTGGTAGAAGCCCGGCTGCCGGGCGAGCCAGCCCAGCAGCGCGAGTCCGGCGAAGGCCGCCGCCATGGAGACGAGCAGCCGCGCCCGCACGTGCTTGAGTCGAAAGTGCCCGAGCTCGTGCGCCAGCACCGCTTCGACTTCGCCGTGACCGAGACTCTTGAGCAGCGTGTCGAAGAACACGATGCGCTTGTGCCGGCCGATGCCGGTGAAGTAGGCGTTGCCGTGAGTGGAACGGCGCGAGCTGTCGACCACGAACACGCCCCTGGAGGCGAAGCCGCAGCGCCCGAGCAGCGCTTCGATGCGCTCTTTCAGCGCCTGATCGCCGAGCGGCGCGAAACGATTGAAAAGCGGCGCGATGAAGGCGGGCCAGGCCCACGCCATGAGCAACATGACCGCGAGCCACAGGACCCACGCCCAGAGCCACCACCAGCGCCCGGCCCGTTGCATCAGCTCGAGCATCGCCAGAAGCAGTGGGCCGCCGAGGGCTATCGTGAGCGCGAGGCCCTTGGCCAGGTCGGCGAGGTACAGCCCCGGCGTCGTGCGGTTGAACCCGAAGCGCGCCTCGAGCACGAAGGTGCGCCACAGCGAGAGCGGCAGGCTCACGAGTCGCATGACGAGCGCGGTGCTCGCGATGACCGCCAGTCCCAGCCAGGGCTCGGAGAGTGCGCTGCGGCGCCATAGCCCATCGAGTGCCGCGAGGCCCCCGCCGACGGTGAGTGCCAGCGTAAGCAGGGCATCGACCGTGAGACTGAGGCGGCCGAGCCGCACCTTGGCGACCGTGTAGTCGGCCGCCCGTGCGTGCTCCTCGGCCGAGACGCTGGTCGCGAACGGGCTGGGGACCGCACCGCGATGACGTGCGGCGGCCGCCGCCTGGCGCTGTGAAAGCCACAGCTCGAGCGCCAGGCCGCCGAACACCGCGACGATGAACAGCGGGGTCAGCCAGTGCATGGGAAGCCGGGGTTCAGTTGCCGGCGCCACTCGGCAGGGTGCGCGTCACGGGAGCCGCGCCATGATCGAGCAGCCATAGAATGAGCGTACACGCGAACGCGCTGAGGCTCAGCAGTCCGAAGAACCACAGCATGGGCATGTAACCCTCGGGGTTCGCAGCGCTCGCGTGGTTCGCGTCGTTGAGGTAGCCGGCGGTGAAATTTGCCAGGGTGAGGCCCGCGTTCTGCAGCGCCGTCATGGCCCCGTAGGCGGTGCCCAGGTGCTCGGGCGGGGCGTAGCGCACCACCGTTGGCCACAGTACCGCCGGCAGGAACGAGAAGCTCACGCCGAGCAGCGCGCTCGACCAGCCGGCTCCACCGCTCACCATGCCGAGCACCACGAAACTCAGCGGCAGCAGGCACGAGCCGAAAGCCAGCATCACCGTGTTGCGTCCGAGACGGTCGAGCAGCAGCCCGAAGGCCGGAGTGGCGAACACGGTCGCCAGGAACACCAGGCTGTTGATCCTGCCGGCAGCCGCCTGGGTGAAGCCCTGGGCTTCCTGCAGGTACTTGATGGCGAAGGTGCTGCGGAACGGGAAGATCACCGAGTAGAACGTCACGCACACCGCCACCAGCACCCAGTACTCGGTGCGAAACGTGAGGAGGTGCTGCCAGTCGAAGCGCTCGGGCGGCGGCGGCAGCGCCAGCGTGCCGCGCGGCGCTTCGCGCCGGTCGCAGTAAAAGTAGATCAGGGCGCCGGCGAAGGACACCACCGCGAAGCCGAACGCGAGCCACAGGGGCGGCTGCCAGCCGCGCGCATACAGGCCGCTGGCGAAGGACGTGGAGAGGTCGGCGAGCGACGATCCGAGGCGCGCCAGGCTCAGATTGAGAGCGAAGAGAAAGGCAAAGTAGCGCCCTGCGAACCATTGCGCCAGCGCCACGGTAGTCGCGACGGCGAGCGTCTCGGAGCCGATGCCGAACAGCAGACGGCCCGCGGCCATGACGGGGAAGTGCGCACCGAGTGCGGTGACCACGGCCCCGACGAGGCACAGGGCGGTGGTCGCGAGCACCATGACGCGCGCGCTGAAGCGGTCGACCAGCACCCCGCCCACCAGTACCAGGAAGACGTTCGGCAGGCTGTAGATCGCGTTCAGCGACCCGATCTGAGTGTCGCTGAAATGCAGCTCGCGCGACAGCTGCTCGGCCACCGGTGCAACGCTGTCATAGGCGTAGTAGTTGCCGAGCATCACCAGCGCGGCGCCGACGAACATCAGCGCCTGCATCGGCAGCGACGGTGAGGCGGTTCGCGATGCGCTCATGCCGGACGCCGCTGCGGCTGACCTTCGACCAACATGGACGGCCATTGTACTCAAAGGCCGAGCCGGGACGAGGCTTTCAGTGCGCCACCCAGCCGGACTCGAGCAACTCCTCGTCGAACTCGCGCACCACGCGCGGATCCGGCTGCGCGTGCCTGCGCGCCACGCCGGGCGCGGGAACACGCGCGAGGATGTCGCGGATGATGTTGAGTCGCGCCTGGTGCTTGTCGTCCGCGCGTACCACGATCCAGGGTGCTTCCGCGGTGTGGGTGCGCACCAGCATGCGATCGCGGGCGCGGCTGTAATCGCCCCAGTGCCGCTGGGCGGCCTCGTCCACCGGACTGAGCTTCCACTGCCTGAGGGGATCGCGGCGCCGCTCCCGCAGGCGCCGCGCCTGCTCGCTGCGGCTGATGTCGAGGTAGTACTTCAGCAGGTGCACGCCGGAACGGGTCAGCATGCGCTCGAACTCCGGGGCCGATTCGAGAAAGGCATGGTACTCGGCGCGGGTGCAGAACCGCATGACGTGCTCGACGCCGGCGCGGTTGTACCAACTGCGGTTGAACAGCACGATCTCCCGCGCCGCAGGCAGGTGGGCGGCGAAGCGCTGGAAGTACCACTCGGTCTCCTCGCGGTCGCTCGGCTTGCCGGGCGCCACCACACGCACCTCGCGCGGACTCAGGTGCTCGGCGATGCGCTTGATGGTGCCATCCTTGCCGGCGGCGTCGCGCCCCTCGAGGATCACGAGGAGCTTCACGCCCCGGGCGATGATGTGGCGGTGGAGCTTCACCAGCTCGATCTGCAGCCGCCGCAGCTCGCGCAGATAGCGGTGGCGGCCGATCCTGGGGAGGGGAGCCTCGGCGGCGGCTTTTCGGCTCATGGAACTGCTCCGGCTTTGAGAATGACGTGCATTATCGCGTCGCGGCAGACCCCGGCCATACTCTTGTGAGGCGCGCACGCTTGGTTCAGTCTAGGCGGCACCACGCTTCGAGGTACCTGACAAATGACGCAATCCACGGGCGGACCACGAGTGGTCGTCAGCAAGAACGGGCCCTATCTGGTGAGCGGCTCGGTCCCGATGGCCCGGCAGACGATCGTCGCCGACGCAGAGGGCGGATCGCAGCAGTGGCGCGAGAGCGATCCTTTCCCGCTGCAGAAGAGCTACGCGCTGTGTCGCTGCGGCCGCTCGGCCAACAAGCCGTTCTGCGACGGTACGCACAAGCAGGTCGGGTTCGACGGCTCCGAGACTGCGAGCCGCGCGCCTTATCGCGAGCAGGCGCAGCTCACGGAGGGGCCGGCGCTCGCTTTGTCGGACGCACCGGCCCTGTGCGCGTTCGCGCGCTTCTGCGACCCGAACGGGCAGGTGTGGAGCCAGGTGGAGCGCACCGACCAGGCCGAGGTACGCGCCAGCTTCGTGCGTCAGGTGAACAACTGCCCTGCGGGACGCCTGGTCGCCTGGGACCGCAGTACCGGTAAGCCCGTCGAGCATCACCTGCCGGTCTCGATCGGGCTGATCGAGGATCCGCAAGAGGGCGTCAGCGGGCCATTGTGGCTGCGCGGCGGCATCCCGGTGGTCTCCGCCGACGGCTTTGCCTACGAGGTGCGTAACCGCGTAACCCTGTGCCGCTGCGGCGCCTCGAAGAACAAGCCCTTCTGCGACGGTTCCCATGCGACTGTGAAGTTCAAGGACCGATGAGCATCTACGACGAGGGCCTCGACCGTAATGCCGCCAACTATGTGGCGCTCTCCCCGGTCAGCTTCCTCGAGCGCAGCGCCGAGGTGTTCGGCGATCTGCCGGCGGTGGTGCACGGCGCGCGCCGCTATGACTGGTCCGAGACCCGCGAGCGCAGTGCGCGGCTCGCAGCGGCGCTGCGGGCGCAGGGCATCCGGCGCGGCGCCACGGTCAGCGTGATGCTGACCAACACCCCGGAGATGATCGAGGCGCACTACGCCGTCCCGGCGCTCAACGCCGTTCTCAACACCCTCAACACCCGGCTCGACCCGGCGCTGCTGGCCTGGCAGATGCAGCACTGCGAGACCGAGGTGCTGATCGCCGATCGCGAATTCGCCAGGGTGATGGGCGAGGCGCTGCGTATCCTGCGCGAAGCGCACGGCCGCACCCCAAAGCTCATCGAGGTGCACGACAGCGAGTATGCAGGCGCCGGCGCCGCGCTCGGGGGCGAGGAATACGAGGCGCTCCTGGCGCGCCATGCACCGCTCGGCTCTCTCGACGGACCGGCGGATGAGTGGGATGCCATCGCGATCTCCTATACCTCCGGGACCACCGGCAACCCCAAGGGGGTGGTCACCCACCACCGCGGTGCCTACCTCAACGCCGTCGGCAACGCGATCGACTGGTCGATGCCACGCTTCCCGCGGTATCTCTGGACGTTGCCGATGTTTCACTGCAACGGCTGGTGCTTCCCGTGGACCGTGGCGCTGCTCGCCGGCACGCACGTGTGCCTGCGCCGCGTCGAGGCAGGCGCGATTCTCGAAGCCATGCGCCGCCACGGCGTCGATCACTATTGCGGCGCGCCCGTCGTGCACGACATGCTGATCAACGCCGACCCCGCATCCCGTGAGGGCATCCGCCAGCGCGTGCGCGGCATGGTCGCCGCGGCCGCGCCGCCCGCGGCGATGATCGACGGCATGGCGAAAATCGGCTTCGACATCACCCACGTATACGGCCTCACCGAAACCTACGGTCCGGCGGCCGTGGCCGCCAAGCGCACTCACTGGGAGCAGGAGAGCCTCGCCGAGCAGACGCGCCTCAACGGCCGCCAGGGCGTGCGCTACTCGCTCGAGGAGGGCATGTCGGTGCTCGACCCGGGGACGCTCGCGCCGGTGCCGGCGAACGGCGAAGTCCTCGGCGAGGTCATGTTCCGCGGCAACATCGTCATGAAGGGCTACCTCAAGAACCCGGCTGCGACGCGCGCCGCCTTTGCCGGCGGCTGGTTCCACACCGGTGACCTCGCGGTGCTCGAGCCCGATCACTACGTGAAGATCAAGGATCGCAGCAAGGACGTGATCATTTCCGGTGGCGAGAACATCAGCTCGCTGGAGGTGGAGGATGCCCTCTACCGTCACCCCGCGGTGATGGCCTGCGCGGTCGTGGCGCAACCCGACCCGAAGTGGGGCGAGTCGCCGCTCGCCTACGTCGAGCTCAAGCGCGGGGCCGCGGCTAGCGCGGAGGAGCTGATCGCGCACTGCCGTGCGCTGCTGGCCGGCTACAAGCTGCCGCGCGAAGTGCGTTTCGAGGAGATCCCCAGGACCGCCACGGGCAAGATCCAGAAATTCCTGCTGCGCGAGCGCGTCCGCTCGGCGAGCGCGATCGGCTAGCCGCGCGCATGAGTCGCGGAGAAGTCATCGTGATTGGTGGCGGCCTCGCCGGGCTGTCGAGCGCCTGGGCGCTCGCGGAAGCGGGCTACGCCGTGCGCGTCCTCGAGCGGCGCGAGGACGTGGCGCTCGAGACGAGCTTCGCCAACGGCGGCATCCTCACTCCCTCGATGCCCGATCCCTGGAACTCGCCGGGCGTGCACTGGCAGTTGCTGCGCTGGCTCGGGCGCGAGGATGCGCCCATGCTGCTGCGGCCGGGAGCGATTCCTCATTACTTCGGCTGGGGCCTGCGCTTTCTCGCGGGCTCGGCGCCGCGCTCCTATCACGCGGCCATGCAGGCCAACTTTCGCCTCTGCGCCTTCAGCCTGGAACGCCTGCGCACCTGGCGTGCCGCGCTGCAGCTGGAATATGCCGCAGGCACCGCGGGCACGCTCGAGATCTACCGCGATCGGCATTGCTTCGATCAGGCGGTGGAGGAAGTGCGCAGCCTGGCGCCGCTCGGGCTGGTGAGCAGGGCGCTCGATCCTGCCGGGGCGGCGCGCCTCGAGCCGATGCTGGATGAGACGCGCGCGAGCTTCGTCGGTGCGCTGCACTTTCCGGCGGACGAAAGCGGCGATGCCTGGCTTTTCTGCCGCGAGCTGCGTACGCGCCTCGAGGCACGGGGAGTCGGCATCGGTCTTGGCAGGACGGCGAGCGCCGTGCGGGTAGCCGGGGGTCGCGTCGCCGGAGTCGAGACAGGCGCGGGCTTCCTCCCCGGGAACCGGGTGGTCGTCGCGGCCGGGCCCTGGTCGACGGCGCTGCTCGCCGCGTGCGGTGTGCGTGTGGATGTGCGGCCGGTGAAGGGCTACTCGCTCTCGATCCCCATCGATCCGGCACGGGGTCCGCGACATGCGCTCGCCGACGACTCGCTGCACGCCGTGATGACGCCTCTCGGGTCGACTCTGCGGCTCGCCGGCACCGCGGAGTTCAGCGGCTGGGATTTCAACCTGCGCCCGGGGCGGGTGCAGGCGCTGTGGAAGCTGCTCGCGACTCTGAGTCCGACGCTTGCACGCGCGGTCGATCCCGCCGGGGCGCGCGCCTGGTGCGGCTTGCGGCCGATGTCGGCGGACGGCAAACCCTATGTCGGCGCCACTCCCGTCGCGGGCCTGTACGTGAATACCGGGCACGGCCACCTCGGCTGGACGCAGGCGGCGGGCTCGGCGACCCTCCTGGCGCAGCTGATGACGGGCCAGCCGACGTCCATCGATGCGCGGCCGTTCGCGCTCGTACGCAGCGAGCGCAGCGCCCGCCGCGGCGCCTCGCAACCGCTGGAGCAACACCCATGAGCTATCTGCGCATTCTCGCCGCGGCGCTGCTGACCGTGCCGCTGGGCGCGAGCCCTGTGTCGGCGGCCCCTGCCGCCGAGTCCGCCGTCTACAGTGTGATCATCCGCGGCGGCACCGTCTACGACGGCTCGGGCAAGGCTCCCTTCGTCGGCGATGTCGCCATCCGCGGCGACCGCATCGCCTACGTCGGGCCGCACGCGCCCGGACGCGGCGCCGAGGAGTTTCCGGCGCGCGGCAAGGCGGTCGCGCCGGGCTTCGTCAACATGCTGGCGCACCCCGAGGAGTCGCTTCTGGTGGACGGCCGGGCGCTCAGCGACCTGCGCCAGGGAGTCACCCTCGAGGTACTGGGCGAGGACTCCATGGGTCCGCTGACTCCCGAGATGCAGCGCCTCATGGTGCAGCGTCAGGGGGACATCCATTTCGACGTCGACTGGACGACACTCGGCGAGTATCTCGGCAAGCTCGAGAAGCGCGGCATCGCCCCCAACGTCGCCTCCTACGTCGGCGCCGGGACCGTCCGTACCTATGTGCTCGGCGAGCGCGACGTGCAGCCGACCGAGGCACAGCTGCAGCAGATGCGGGACCTCGTGCACCAGGCGATGGAGCAGGGGGCGGTCGGGGTGACGACGGCGCTCATTTACAGTCCCAACGACTACGCCAGGACTCCGGAGCTCATTGCGCTCGCGCAGGAATCGGCCCGCTGTGGCGGGATCTACAGCGCGCACATGAGGAGCGAGGGCGATCGGCTGCTCGAGGCGATGCAGGAGACCGTCGACATCGCGCGGGCCTCCGGTGCTCCGGCCGAGATCTATCACCTCAAGGAGGCCGGCAAGCGCAACTGGGGCAAGCTCGATGCATTGATCCAGGCGGTGAACGCGGCGCGCAGCTCCGGCGTGCGCATCACGGCCGACATGTACGTCTACACCGCCGGTGCCACCGGGCTCGACGCCGCGATGCCCCCCTGGGTGCAGGATGGGGGCCTCGAGGCCTGGATCGCACGCATGAAGGATCCGGCAACCCGCGCGCGGCTCATCGCCGACATGCGCAATCCCTCCTCCGACTGGGAGAACCTGATGCTCGCGGCCGGGCCCGAAGGCATGCTGCTGCTCGCGTTCAAGAACCCGGCACTCAAGGGCCTCACCGGGAAGACGCTCGCCGAGGTTGCCAGGGCGCGCGGCGTCAGCCCGCAGGACGCCGCCATCGATCTGGTCATCGAGGACGGCTCACGGGTCGGAGTGGCCTACTTCCTCATGTCGGAGGACAACGTGCGACGCCAGGTGGCGCTGCCCTGGGTGAGCTTCGATTCCGACGCCGATGCCCCGGCGCCTGCCGGCGTGTTCCTGAAGTCGAGCCGCCACCCGCGCACCTACGGCAACTTCGTCCGCCTGCTCGCGCATTACGTGCGCGAGGAGCGGGTCATCACGCTCCAGGAGGCGATTCGCAAGCTCACATCGCTTCCGGCCGCGACGCTCATGATCGGCGACCGCGGGCTCCTCCGGCAAGGCTACTTCGCCGACGTCGTGGTGTTCGATCCGGCGACGGTGCAGGATCACTCGACCTACAAGCGTCCGCAGGTGCTCGCGACGGGTGTCGACGATGTCTGGATCAACGGCGTGCGGGCGCTGCGCCACGAGGCGGCGACCGGCGCTGCCAGCGGCCGCGCGGTGCACGGTCGTGCCTGGACCGGCGCCGGGGGCGGCGGCTGTCGGGCGAGCGCCAGGGACTGGAGCTGGACGCCTTAGTTAATTGGGCGAAATCGCCTGCGGCGATTTCGCCGGACATTACTCTGTCGACCGCGGGCGGGTTTATTCCTCGAAAGGCCGCGCGAGATCCATGCAGGCGGTCACGGGCGGCATCGGGTACTTGAGCCCGCTCGCGCAGTTGAAGAGCACCACGCGATCGGTGGGCGCGATGCGCCCCGCGCGCGCGGCGGCGAGATAGGCTGCGTAGGTCGCCGCGCCCTCGGGGCTGAGCAGCAAGCCGTCGCGGGATGCAGCCTCGCGCCGCGCCCGCTCGATCTCGGTATCCTCCACGGCGATCGCGAAGCCCCCGCTGGCGCGCAACGCCCGCAGGATGAGGAAATCGCCGAGGGCCGCAGGCACACGGATGCCGGAGGCGATCGTCCGGGCGTTCTCCCACGGAGCGGCGCTGTCTGCTCCCGCATCGTACGCGCGCACGATGGGCGCGCAGCCGGTCGATTGAACCGCGACGAGGCGGGGGAGGGGACCCGAGATCCACTTGAGCGCCACGAGCTCTTCCCAGGCCTTCCACATGCCGATGAGCCCGGTGCCACCGCCCGTCGGGTAGAAGACGACGTCCGGCAGCTCCCACTCGAGCTGCACGGCGAGCTCGAGGCCCATGGTCTTCTTGCCCTCGATACGGTAGGGCTCCTTCAGCGTCGACATGTCGAACCAGCCGAAACGCTCCTTGCCGAGAGCGACCAGCCGCGCGCAGTCGTTGATGAGTCCGTTGACGCGCCAAACCGTCGCGCCCTGCAGCGCGATCTCGCTCAAGTTTATCTCCGGGGTGTCATCGGGGCAGAAACAGTAGGCCTCCATGCCCGCATGTGCGGCGTAAGCGGCCATGGCGGCGCCGGCGTTGCCGTTGGTCGGGATGGCGACGCGGCGCACGTCGAAGCTCGCCGCCATCGAGACGGCCAGGGCCAGTCCGCGTGCCTTGAAGGAGCCGGTGGGGAGGCGTCCCTCATCCTTGACGACCGGGGCTGTGAAGCCCGCGGGGCGGGCGCTGCGCTCGAGCGCGATCAGGGGCGTCTCGACCTCGCCCAGGCTGATGGCGTGCTTTGGACTCGTTACCGGCAGGAGCTCGTGCCAGCGCCACAGGCCCGGCGCACGACGCTCGATGTCCTCCCGCGACACCTCGTGCGCGAGCGCTGCGAGGTCGTAGCGGGCGAGCAGCGGTTTGCCGGCGGCCGACAGTCCCTGCAGCTTGCCTGCTTCATGGCGCTCGCCGGTAGCGCTGCATTCGAGATGGGTTGCGTAGGAGTAGCGCACGTGTGCCTCGATCCCCGAAGCCGGTGTTGTGATACAAGGGCGCGATGACACCTGCCGCATCGCAGCGCACGCCACCCCGACTGGTGCGCGCCATCGGCCGCTGGAGCATGGTAGCACTGGCGGTGAATTGCATTCTCGGCAGCGGGATCTTCGGCCTCCCCTCGGTGGTCGCGGGGTTCGTCGGTCCATGGAGCCCTCTGGCCGTGGTGCTCGCCGGGCTGGCGATGGCGGCGATCATCGGCTGTTACGCCGAGGCCGCCTCCCAGTTCACGGCGACCGGCGGACACTACTTATATGTGCGGCGCGCCTTCGGGCGCTTCGCCGGCGTGCAGGTCGGCTGGATGACGCTGCTCAGCCGTCTCACCGCCTGCGCGGCGGCCGTCAATCTCCTGGTGATCTCGCTGCGGGAGTTCTGGCCCGGGGCGGGTGCGCCGCTGCCGCGCTTCGCCGTGGTGACACTGTTCGTCGGCACCCTGGGTGCGGCCAATTATCGCGGCGTGGCCGCCGGCACGCTCGTGAGCAACGTGTCGGTGGTGGCCAAGCTCGTGCCGCTCGCCGTGATCTGCGTGGTGGGCGTTGTGTATCTCACGGCCCACCCTGCGGTTCCCGAGGCCGCGACCGCCGCAGGGCTCGACGCGTGGCTCAAGGCCGTGCTGCTCCTCATCTTCGCCTATGGGGGCTACGAGGCGGCGCTCTTCCCCATGGGCGAGGCGCGAGATCCGCGGCACGATGCGGGCTTCGCACTGTTCACGGCGCTGATCATCGTCGCATTTCTTTACACGGTGCTGCAGCTCATCGTGGTCACGGCGCTGCCGGCTGCTGCGCACAGCGAGCGTCCACTCGCCGACGTCGCCCGGGTGATGATGGGCGAGGGCGGCGCGGCCCTCATCTCAGCGGGCGCGATGGTGGCGGTTTATGGCTACCTGAGTGCCAACCTCCTGGCCGGGCCCCGCGGCACCTTCGCACTCGCCGAGCGCGGAGACTTCCCCGCGGCACTCGCCGCGATTCACCCGCGTTTCAACACCCCCTACATCTCGATCGCCCTGTACGCGGCACTGGTGTGGGCCTTTGCGCTCCTCGGCAGTTTCACCTGGAACCTGACGCTCTCGGCGGTCGCGAGGCTCTTCTACTATGGCGCGGTCTGCGCAGCGGTACCGGTGTTGCGCCGCAAGCAGCCGGGCGCCGCTGCGCTGCGCCTGTGGGGTGGACCGGTGATCCCGGCGCTCGGGGTGTCGATCTGTCTTGTGCTGCTGACGCGCGTCGATTTCAGCAAATCGCTGATCCTCCTGGCAGTGATCCTGATCGCGGCGGTGAACTGGCTGCTGGTGCGCGGGCGCGGCACAATGTCCGAAAAGGAGGGCAACCCATGAGCAGCCTCGAGCCGCCGATCCTGCGCTCCCGGGATGAGCGCGGTGCGGTGACCCTGACCTTGAATCGCCCGCAGGCGTACAACGCTCTGTCGGAGGCGATGCTCGGGGCGCTGCAGCGCGAGCTGGACACGATCGCAGCGGACGACTCGGTGCGCGTGGTGGTGCTCGCTGCCGCGGGCAAGGCCTTCTGCGCCGGACACGATCTGCGCGAGATGCGGGCCAGACCCTCGCTCGATTACTACCGGCGCCTCTTTGGCCAGTGCACTCAGGTGATGCTCAGCCTGCGGCGCTTGCCGGTGCCGGTGATCGCACGCGTCCAGGGCATCGCCACCGCCGCCGGCTGTCAGCTCGTCGCCCAGTGCGACCTGGCGGTGGCAGCGAGCAACGCACGCTTTGCGGTGAGCGGCGTCAACCTCGGCCTCTTCTGCTCGACCCCCGGTGTCCCGCTGTCGCGCAACCTCTCGCGCAAGCAGGCGTTCGAGATGCTGATGACCGGGGAGTTCATCGAGGCGCGCGAGGCTCTTGCGCGGGGGCTGGTGAACCGCGTGGTCGAGCCCGAGGAGCTGCTCGCCGAGACGACCAGGCTTGCCGCCAGCATCATCGCTAAACCCAGGATAGCCGTGACCATGGGCAAGGAGCTCTTCTACCGCCAGGTGGAGCTCGGCCTCGAAGCCGCTTACGAGGCAGCGGGGGAGACCATGGCATGCAACATGATGGAGGAGGCGGCGCTCGAGGGGGTGCAGGCGTTCATCGAGAAGCGCCCGCCGCGCTGGGGTTCCTAAGGGCGGTCGCTCTAGCGCGCTACGCCGTTGCCGCGTCCATTCCGCTCGAGCTCGAGCTGAGTGGTCACGACAGCTCTGACGCCCGGCACCGAAGCGGCGATCCTCCGCGCCTCGTAGATCGCGTCGCTGCTCCAGACGTATCCGGTCAGGTAGGCGATACCCGCATCGACCGCCACATTGACGTGCCGGTAGTAGTAGAGGGGGCTGGCGTTGAGCCTGGAGTAGACGGAGTTCGCAAGAACGTCGTTCGGAACGAGCTCTGCAGACGCCGCTGATGCAGCCGTCGCGGCCGGCGCCTGCGGTGGCGCGCTGGCGCAGGATGCCGCGAGGGCAGCCGTGGCGATCAGCATGCCGAGTCCCTTCGTCATTGCGAGCCGGCGCTGTCGCCGCCGCCCCGGCTCGCTTCGCGCTCGAGTTTCATCTCGTCGCGCACGGCCGTGACACCCGGGACACTGCGGGCGATCTGCTGCGCGTGGTACAGGGCGTCCGTCGACCATACGTAGCCGCTGAGGTGCGCCACGCCCGTATCCACTTCCACGTCGACGTCGTGGAAGTAGTAGATGGGATTCGCGTCGAGCGTCGCGTAGACCCGATCGGCGAGGGCGGTATCGGCTCGCTGCTGCTCGGGAGACCTGGGTGGCGCCGTCGCGCAGCTGGCGAGGAGCGCCGCCGTGGCCGCGAGGAGTACGAATACGCTGTCTCGTCCCTTGATCCCCATACCGAGCTCCTTGAAGGCTGCCGCAACGGAGGATCGGCCTTTGTGAGACCTCAGGTAACGCCTGCGCGTTCAAAAATCAAGCGTCACGCAGCAGCGCGGAACGGCGAACGTTCGGCGTCTACCGCGCGACCGGCGCGTTGTCGTTCCCGTTCCGGTTCAGCTCCAGGTCGCTCACCACCTGGGTGACGCCCGGGACGTTCTCTGCGATCGCGATAGCCAGCTGAAAGTCGGACGGCTCCCAGACGTAGCCGCTCAGGCGCACGACCCCGTTGTCGGCGTGGACGAATATGTGCTTTGCATAGAGCGCCTTGTCGGAGGACAGCGCAGTCTCCACGCGCTCGGCGGTCTCCTTGTCGGCCTGCTTCTGCGCGTCCGTCTTCAGCGGGCCGGAGGCACAGGCAGCCGCGCCGCACAACACCACCACCGCAGCGCCCGAGAGGAAGCGCTTCATCACTGGGAACACGTTGATTGCCCTCCTTTGTTGTCGACCCGATGACCCGATGTATACCACACCGGCGCCGCCGGAACGGCCACTCCTGGTGCTACCACCAGCAGTGGCCGATCCGGTGTGCCTGGTCTCGGTCCCTGAGGTCCCTTGGGCGACGGGACCTCAGAACTTGAAGTTCAACCCCGTCGAGAAGCCGATCTCGTGGCAGCCGCCCCAGGTCGTCGGGCCCGCGCTGCTGTAATCGATGAACGGCGTGTGCGTGGCGTCGTGGCAATCGGTCTTGATGCCATGGCCGCCGGCGCCGATGTCGAAGTGCGCGTTGCCGTCGTTCGCCGTATCCGCCACATCGACGTACCAGGTCAGCTGCTTGTCGAACTTGTGCCACCACTGCAGCGTGTACATGTTTCCTTCGTTGTTGCCGATCCCGTTCGGGTTGAAATTATGCTGTCCGCCCGGATCGCCCACGGTGGCGCCTGCGTGCGCCCAGCCCGCCGCGACGCGGTCCGCACCGCCCGGGAATTCGTACTCGACGGCCAGCCAGTCGCTGTTGCGGGTGCGCTCGTTCTGGAAGTCCATCACCGCCGGCAGACTGCGGTGCATCCCTTCCCACAGGTACGACACCGTCAGCCCGAAGTCGAAGCGGTACTGCCCGCCGAACTTCAGCGCCCACTCATCCGCTACGTCGTAGAGAACGCTGTAGGGAGGCGATCCGGCAGCGCCGGATACGGGGAATTCCCCGAAGAAGGTCATGTATTGTCCGGCCGGGTCGCAGTCGAGCAGCGGGGACGGTGGGCCGACGCCGCCGGTGCAGCCGGCGCCCGACCCGGGCAGCGCCCCGTAGATCGGGTTGTTCGAGCCGATGCCGTCCGAGCTGCGGTTCACCTGGCTGTGAAGCTCGTAGGCGGCGACCAGGTAGAGGCCGCCGGTCTCGAACTTGAGGTCCCCGCCGTAGGAGTAGTTGAAGCCGCCGTCATCGCAGTTGATGAACAGGTTGCCGCTGCCGGGGCTGTTCGCGCCCGAGCAGTCAGGAGAACCGAGCGGCGTGATGTTGTTGTACGGATCCGGATTCTGTCCGAAGGAGTAGGACAGGTCGAAGCTGAACCCGGACATGTTGGGCGACATGTACGTGATCACGTGATCCATGCGGGTGCCGAACTCGACCCGGTTGTCGCCGCCGGTGTTGCCCATGACCACGCTGTAATTACCGAGGCCGCCTGCGAAGGGATTGAGGCGGTCGGTGGAAGTCTTGTACGGCGTGTACATCTCGCCGAAACGCAGCTGTCCCCATTGCTTGGCGCGCAGCCCGATGAAGGTATCCCCGAGCCCGATCGCGCCCTGGACGGTGTTCGAGGACTTGGTCCAGGTGTTGTTGAGGCCGGGCGCGGCGGCCATGTCGAGGGAGGTCGAGACCTGGTAGATGAAGTCGACATCGGATGAGCCGATCTTGTGGCTGCCGCGATAGCCGATATTCGAGCCGTTGCTCGACATCGCCGGCATCCAGCCGAGCCGGCCGAACGGCGGTCCCTTGGGGTTCGTCAGATCGAACGTGCACGGTGCCCCGCCGGTCGGGCCTGTGCAGTTCAGCAGGTGGTAGGCCACCATGCCGTTGATGCCCTTGGTCGTCTCGTCGATGGATACGTCCAGGGTTCCGAAGAAGCCCTTGATGAAGGTATTCCAGGCCTTGTCGACCGTGGCGACCGTTTTTGTCGTCTTGGTCTGCTCCTCCTGGATGGACTTGAGCTCCTTGCTGAGCGCGTCGATGCGCTCCTGGAGGATTCGTATCTTCGCATCCTGCGATTGATCGGCGGATTGCGCGAAGCTTGCAGCGGAGTAGCTGCAAACCGTCACCACGGCCGCGACTGACGCGACCAGTGACCGGAGCGCTCGGGTGCTATACATATTTCTCCCCTTTCCGAGGTAATTGGAACCGAGACCCAACCTCAACCCTTCGCCAAAGCTGTCGTGCGTCATGCTGTGCGTTTCGTCAGATCACTTTTTCGGCGCGCAGCGTCTTGATGTCCTCTGCCGCGAAGCCGAGCTCTTTGAGGACCTCCTCGGTGTGCTCACCGAGGAGCGGCGAGCGCTTGACCTCGGTGGGGCTGTCGGAGAGCTTGATGGGATTGCCGACCGAGAGGTATTTGCCGCGCTTGGGGTGATCGACCTCGACCACGGTGCCGGTGGCGCGCAAGGAGGCTTCCGCGGCGAGCTCCTCCATCGAGAGGATGGGGCCGCAGGGGATGTCGTGCTGATTCAGCTCCGCCATGGCCTCGAACTTCGTCTTCGTCATGGTCCACTGCTCGATGGTGTCGAAGACATGCTTGAGGCGCGGCAGGCGCGCATTGGGG
>DASQGK010000146.1:0-68638 GCA_035632655.1 Steroidobacteraceae bacterium
ACCTCGCGCTCGACCTGGTCGGCCAGGCGCGGCTGCTGCTGACCTACGCCGGTGAGCTCGAGGGCCGCGGCCGCGACGAGGACGATCTGGCCTTCCTGCGCGACGCGCCCGAGTTCATGAACCTGGCGCTCGCCGAGCAGCCGAACGGCGACTTCGCCCTCACCATTGTGCGGCAGTGGCTCATCGATACCTGGCAGCTGCAGGTGTACCGCGCGCTGACGGCCTCCTCCGATACGCGCCTCGCGGCCATCGCCGCCAAGGCGCTCAAGGAAACGAGCTATCACTACCGCTTCAGCAGCGGCTGGCTCACCCGCCTCGGCGACGGCACCGACGAGAGCCACGCGCGCACACAGCGCGCGCTCGAATCGCTGTGGCGCTTCACCGAAGAGCTGTTCGCGCCCGATGAGGTCGACGAGCGCATGGCGGCGGCGGGGGTCGCAGCGCCGCTCGCCGCGGCGGGCGCCCGCTGGCGGGAACGTGTTGCGGCCGACCTGCGCCGGGCGACCTTGCAATGCCCGCCGCAGCAGCCGCATCCGTGGCACGGCAAGCGGGGAGTGCACACCGAGCACCTGGGGCACCTGCTCGCCGAGATGCAGCATCTGCCGCGCACTTACCCGGGGGCGCGCTGGTGAGCGCCGTGGACAGAGCCGACAGCGCCGGTGCGGAGCGCGTCTGGCAGCTGCTCGAGACGGTCCCGGATCCCGAGATCCCGGTGCTGAGCATCGTCGACCTGGGTGTCGTGCGCTACGTACGCAGCGCCCCCGACGGACGGCTGCGTGTCGGCCTGACACCGACCTATTCGGGATGCCCGGCCACCGCCGCGATCCGCAGCGCCGCGCGCGCGGCGCTCGATGCGGCGGGCTTTGCCGATGCGGCGCTGGAGGAGGTGCTCTCACCGCCGTGGAGCAGCGACTGGCTGACGCCCGGCGGCCGGGCGAAGCTCGCCGCTTTCGGTATCGCCCCGCCGCCCGCGCGGGCGCCGGCAGGGCGTGGCACGCCGCAGGTGCAGTGCCCGCGTTGTGGCAGTGCCGCCACGGAGCGCGTGAGCGAATTCGGCTCGACCCCGTGCAAGGCGCATTATCGCTGCAGCGCCTGCCTCGAGCCTTTCGATCACTTCAAGTGCATCTGAGATGCTGCGGTTTCATTCACTGCGGGTCGTGTCCCTCACGCCGGACGCCGAAGACGCGGTGGCAATAGCCCTCGAGGTTCCACCCGAGCTGCGCGCTGAGTATCTCGGCAGTCCGGGGCAGCACGTGGTGGTGCGTGCCGAGATCGATGGAGAGGAAGTGCGCCGCACTTACTCGCTGGTCAATGCACCGGGCGAGTGGCCGCTGCGGATCGTGCCGCGCATCCACCCGCACGGGAAGCTGTCCAGGTATCTCGCCGAGCAGTTGCGCGCCGGAGATGCGCTCGAGGTTCTGCCTCCCAACGGCAGCTTCAGTCCGCGCGCCCCCGGCAGCGGGGGCGGTCGCTATGTCGCCTTCGCGGCCGGCTGCGGCATCACGCCGGTGCTGTCGGTGGCGCGCTCGCTCCTGGCGCAACCGCAGAATGCGCTCATCGTCTTTTACGGCAACACCGGCGCCGCACGCACCATGTGCCTGGAGGAGCTGCTGTCGCTCAAGGACCGCTATCTCGAGCGCCTGGCGCTGCATTTCCTGATGAGCCGCGAGCCGCAGGAGGTCGCCCTCTACAACGGCCGCCTCGATGCAGCACGCGTGGCCGAGCTCGCGGCCGGATTGTTTCGTCCTGCGGAGATCGCCGAGTTCTTCGTGTGCGGTCCGGGCGACATGATCGAGCAGGTGAGCAAAGCGTTGCGGGAGCTGGGGGTCGAGGCTGCGCGCGTTCACGCGGAGCACTTCAGCGTGGCGAGCGCGCGGGGGACGGAGGCAGCGCAGCCGGCGGCACCGGCAGAGGCCGGACCGGCCGGGTCTGCGGCGGCGGGGAGCGCCGAGGTGACGATTCTTATGGACGGGCGCCGCCGCACCTTCATCATGAGCCAGGGCGGGGAGACGGTGCTCGAGGCCGCGGCGCGTGCCGGCATCGAGCTGCCCTTCTCGTGCCGGGCCGGGGTGTGCTCCACCTGCCGCACCAAGGTGGTGCGCGGCGAGGTGGAGATGGCGCAGAACTATGCGCTCGAGGACTGGGAGCTCGAGCAGGGGTATGTGCTCGCCTGCCAGTCGCGGGTCAAGACGGCGGTGCTCGAGCTCGATTACGACGAAAAGTAGGCCGTGAGTTACCAGAGCATCATTTTCGCAATCGACGGCGGCATCGCGCGACTCACCCTGAATCGGCCCGAGCGCCTCAACAGCTTCAACGGCGCAATGCACGCGGAGGTGCGCGCGGCGCTGGCCGAGGTACGCGCCGGCGGGGCGCGCGTGCTGGTCGTGACCGGCGCGGGCCGGGGCTTCTGCGCCGGGCAGGACCTCAACGACAGGGCGGTGGCGCCGGGGGGCGCGGCGGCGGACCTGGGAGAGTCGATCGAGAAGAACTACAAGCCGCTGGTTCTCGCGCTGCGCTCGTTGCCGCTGCCGGTCATTGCGGCGGTGAACGGCGTGGCCGCGGGTGCGGGCGCCAACCTGGCGCTGGCATGCGATCTGGTGGTGGCCGCCCGCTCGGCGAGCTTCGTGCAGGCTTTCGCCCGGCTCGGACTGGTACCCGACTCCGGCGGCACCTGGTTTCTGCCACGCCTGGTCGGCAGCGCGCGTGCGCTGGGGCTGGCGTTCCTCGGAGAGAAGCTGTCGGCCGAGCAGGCCGCGGCCTGGGGGCTGATCTGGCGCTGCGTCGAGGACGCAGACCTCGCGGCCGTGGTCGAGAGCCTGGCACAGGGTTTCGCCGCGGCACCGACGCGCGGGCTGGCGCGCACCAAGCAGGCGATCTACGAGGGCTGGGGACGAACGCTCGCGGAGCAGCTCGACGTGGAGCGCGACTACCAGGCCGAGCTCGGTCGCAGCGCCGACTACGCCGAGGGAGTGGCGGCGTTCACCGCAAAGCGCACACCGCGATTTTCCGGAAAATGAGCAAGGCAGTCGCACAGCAGCAGGCGCAGCGTGTGGCCGAAGAGGCGGCGCAGGCCCTCTACCAGCGCGACCGCGCCTCGCAGGCGCTGGGCATGAAAGTCGCGGGCGTGCGACCGGGGTGGGCGCGGGTGGTAATGAGCGTGCGCGCCGACATGCTCAACGGGCATGACCTCTGCCACGGGGGCATCGTGTTCACGCTGGCCGACAGCGCCTTCGCCTTCGCCTGCAACTCCTATAACGAGAGAACCGTGGCAGCCGCCGGGGCGATCGATTTCCTCAGCGCGGCGCGACTCGGTGACGAGCTGACGGCGGAGGCAGCCGAGCTGTGGCGCACTCGCCGTAACGGCATCTACGAGATCACCGTTAGCAATCAGCGCGGCGAGCGCATTGCGCTCTTCCGCGGGCGCTCGTACCGCGTCGCGGGCGAGGTCACGACGCCGCAGGAGTGAAGCCATGGAGCTCGAAAGCTACGCCGCAGGCAGATGGCGCGCCGGTTCGGGCGATGGCAGCGCGCTGCGCGATGCCACCACCGGCGAGGTAGTCGCGCGCGCCAGCACCGTGGGAGCGGATAGCGCTGCGATGCTCGGCTGGGCCCGCGATGTGGGCGGCCCGAACCTCCGCCGGCTGACCTTCCACGAGCGGGCCGGGCTGCTGAAAGCCCTGGCCCAGGATCTCATGGCGCACAAGGACGACTTCTACCCCGTCTCCTTCGCGACCGGCGCCACGCGCAACGATTCCTGGATCGACATCGACGGCGGCATCAGCACGCTGTTCGTGTATGCGAGCAAGGGAAGGCGCGAGCTCCCCGACGGTCACGTGTACGTGGACGGCGGCGTCGAGGCGCTGTCGAAAACCGGCACCTTCGTCGGGCAGCATGTGTGCGTGCCGCTGGAAGGGGCCGCGGTGCACATCAACGCCTTCAATTTCCCCGTGTGGGGCATGCTCGAGAAGCTGGCGCCCACCCTGCTCGCCGGCGTCCCGGCGATCGTGAAGCCGGCCACCCAGACCGCCTATCTCACCGAGCGTGTCTTTCGGCGGATCCTGGCATCCGGAATCCTGCCCGAGGGCGCCGTACAGCTCATCTGTGGCGGCGTCGGGGACCTCTTCGAGCATCTCACCTGCCAGGACGTGGTCTCGTTCACCGGCTCGGCGAGCACCGCACTCAAGCTCCGGCAGCACCCGGTGGTGACTGCCCACTCGGTGCGCTTCACCGCCGAGACCGACTCTCTCAACTCCTCCATTCTCGGGCCGGACGCGGCGGCGGGCTCGGCGGAGCTGGATCTGTTCGTGCGCGAAGTGGTGCGGGAGATGACGGTGAAGGCCGGGCAGAAGTGCACCGCCATCCGCAAGGCGATCGTGCCCGCCGCGCTCGCCAGCGCGGTGCTCGAGTCTTTGCGCGCCGCGCTCGGCAAGGTCGTCGTCGGCGACCCGCGCATCGAGCAGGTCCGCATGGGACCGGTCGCATCGCTCAGCCAGCGTCGCGAGGTCTCCGAGCAGCTCGGCAAGCTCCGCCAGGAGGCGGAGGTGGTCTGTGGCGCGGGCGCCGTCGAGCCGCTCGGCGCCGACGCCGAACGCGGCGCCTTCATGGCGCCGACGCTGCTCTACTGCCGGGACGCCGCCGGCGCACGCGCGATCCATGCAGTGGAGGCCTTCGGACCGGTGTGCACGCTCGTCCCCTACACGCACCTCGAGGAGGCGATAACGCTCGCGCGGCGCAGCGGCGGGAGCCTTGCAGGCTCGGTGTTCACCGCCGACGACGCAGTCGCTGCGCGACTCACTCTGGGACTTGCACCGTTCCACGGCCGCATCGTGGTCGTCAATCGCCACTGCGCCGGGGAATCGACCGGCCACGGCTCGCCGCTCCCGCACCTGGTGCACGGCGGCCCGGGCCGCGCCGGCGGCGGCGAGGAGATGGGCGGCATTCGCGGCGTGCTGCACTACATGCAGCGCACTGCGGTGCAGGGAACGCCGGACGTGATCACGGCGGTAAGCGGCCGCTGGGCCCGCGGAGCGCGCGAGCTCGATCCCGGGGTGCATCCGTTTCGCAAGCCGATCGGAGAGCTCAGACTCGGCGATACCTTCCGCTCCGGCGAGCGCGAGGTCACGATCGAGGACATCGAGCGCTTCGCGGCGCTTTCCGGCGACACCTTCTACGCGCACATGGACGAGAGGCAGGCGGCCCGAAATCCGCTCTTCGGCGGCAGGGTCGCCCACGGCTACTTCCTGATCGCAGCCGCGGCGGGACTGTTCGTCGACCCGCCCTACGGCCCGGTGCTCGCCAACTACGGCCTCGACAGCCTGCGCTTCGTCAAGCCGGTGAAGCCGGGCGACCGCATCCGCGTGCGCCTCACCTGCAAGGAGAAGTCCCGGCGTGCCGGCTCGGGTTACGGGGAGGTCCGCTGGGACACGGCGATCACCAACCAGGACGGCGAGGCCGTGGCCAACTATGACGTGCTCACCATGGTGAGCGAGAAGGCGACGCCGGACGCTTGAAGCGGCCAGGCACTGCGCCGGCCTTCCGAGGGAGCAGATCATGATGCATGCGAACTGCGCCGATGTTCTCGTCCTCGGCGGCGGTCCGGCGGGGTCGACCGCCGCCAGTCTGCTGGTCGCGCGCGGCCATCGGGTCGCACTGCTGGAGAAGGCACGTCACCCACGCTTCCACATCGGCGAATCGCTCCTGCCTGCGAACCAGCCGCTGTTCGAGCGCCTGGGAGTGGCCGAACGGGTGCAGGCGATCGGCATGCTGAAGCTCGGCGCCGAGTTCGTGTCGCCGGCGCACGGCCGCAGCGAGACCTTCGAGTTCGCCTCGGCCCGCAACCCAGAGCTCTCCTACAGCTACCAGGTGCGGCGCTCACAGTTCGATGAGATCCTCATCCGGCGCGCCGCCGAGCTCGGCGCAATCGTGGTCGAGGGCTGCCGCGCCCGCGAAGTCGAGCTCGAGCGTCCCGATGGCGGGGTGCGCGTCGTGGCGGAGCACGAGGACGGCACCCGGTCGGTGTGGGAAGCGAGATTCCTCATCGATGCCACCGGGCGCGACACGTTCCTTGCGAGCCACCTGCACGCCAAGCAGCGCAACCGGCGGCACAACAGCGCCGCTGTCTATGCGCACTTCGCCGGAGTCGAGCGCCGCGCCGGCAGACGCGCCGGCGATGTCTCGATCTACTGGTTCGAGCACGGCTGGTTCTGGGTGATCCCGCTCGCCGACGGCCTCACCAGCGTCGGCGCGGTCATGTGGCCGTACTATCTCAGGCAGCGCCGGGCTCCGTTGCCGGAATTCCTGCTCGCGACGATTGCCCTGTGCGCACCGCTCGCCGAGCGCCTGGCCCGGGCCACGCTGGCCTCGGAGGTAGAGGCGACCGGGAATTACTCCTACAGCGCCGCGCGGAGCCACGGCCGCAATTACCTGCTGGTGGGGGATGCGTTCGCGTTCATCGACCCCGTCTTCTCCACCGGCGTATGGCTGGCGATGAACGGCGCGCTGGTCGCCTCCGAGACCGTCGATACCTGCCTGCGGACTCCGGCGCGCGCGCGCGCGGCGCTGCGCGCCTACGACCGCGTGATGCGTCGCGGACCGCGGGTGGTCTCGTGGTTCATCTATCGGGTTACCAATCCGGCGCTGCGCGACCTGTTGATGAACCCGCGCAACATCCTGCGCATGAGGGATACGCTGCTCTCCGTCCTGGCCGGTGACATCTTCGGCAACACGCCCATCCGCGCCTCGATCGGCGCGTTCAAGGTCGTCTACTATCTCAATTCGCTGTTCCACCTGCGCCGCACCCTGGCAGCCCTGCGGCAACGCCGGGTGAACGTTGCGCCGGCCGCGCTCGAGGAGGTCGAAGCGCGCTGATCTGCCGGCGCTTCAGGGGCGGTGCGCCGGCGCGCCGAACAGACGAAATGCGTGGCCGCGCGTCGAGACCGCCTTGACCAGCGCCCACACGGCATCGCCGGGCTGGAGATTGAGGGCCTCGCGGGCAGTGGCGGTGATGCGGGCGAGCAGCACGGGGCCGCCGACGTCCACCTTCACCAGGACGCTCGCGAGCTCGTCGGGCGTGATCTCGGTGACGGTGCCGCGCAGGGCGTTGCGCACCGACAGCCCCTGGACGGGCTGCGTCGCGAGGATCAGGTCGCGCGCCAGCAGCTGCACCCTGACGCGCGTGCCGAGCGGCAGCGCCGGCAGACTCACCCTGAGTGTCCCCGAGCCGACCGACAGCTCCACCGTACCGCCTGCGGCATCGAGCGCTGCGACCGTGCCGTTCACCACCGCGCCCACCAGGTCGGGCGCGATCACGCTGCGGAGCTCGGCGCGCAGGCTGATCTCATCGACCGGGCCCGCGGCGAGCACGCGCCCGGCTTCGAGCAGCACGATGTAGGTGGCGAGGCGCAGCACCTCCTCGAACTGGTGGCTGACATAGACCATGGGGATGGAGAGCCAGTCGCGCAGCGCTTCGAGATAAGGCAGGACTTCCTGGCGACGCGGGAAATCCAGTGCCGCGAGAGGCTCATCGAGCAGCAGCAGCTGCGGCTGTGACAGCAGGGCGCGGCCCAGGGCGACACGCTGCCGCTCGCCGCCCGAGAGCTGGTGCGGCCGGCGTTGCAGCAGCGTCTCGAGCCCTAGGAGAGGTACGACCTCGTCGAAGCGAGTGACCTGCGGCGCGTGTGCGGCACGCCGGAGGCCGTAGCGCAGATTCCCGGCGACACTCAGATGGGGGAAGAGCCGCGCATCCTGAAACACGTAACCGATGCGCCGCCGCTCGGGCGCGACGTCGATGCCGCGGGCGGTATCGGTCAGGACCGTGTCCGCGAGCTGCACTGCGCCTTCATCAGGAGGCAGGAGCCCCGCCAGCATCTCGACCAGAGTGGTCTTGCCGCTGCCCGAGCGGCCGAAGAGGGCGATCACCCCCGGCGTCGGCGCGGTGAAGGCGGCTTGCAGCTCGAACTCCTGTCGGACTTTCCTGAGCGCGACGTGCAGCATGATTGCGCCTCAGGGCAGCCGGCCGAGGCGGCGGCGTACGCCTCGTACCAGCAGCTCCGCCGCGAGCAGCCCCGCAAGCCCGAGCAGGAAGGACAGAAGCGCCAGACGCAGCGCCACGGCATCGCCGCCGGGCGATTGCATGGCGGTGTAGAGGGCGAGTGGCAGCGTGCGGGTGACGCCTTGGATGTTGGCGGCAAAAGTGATGACCGCACCGAACTCCCCGAGTCCGGCGGCGAAGGCGGTCACGGCGCCCGCCAGGATGCCCGGCAGCATGAGTGGCAGAGTCACCGTGCAGAAGCGATCGAGCGCGCCCGCGCCGAGCGTGCGGGCCGCCGACTCGAGGCCCCGGTCGACGTTCTCGAGCGACAGCCGGATGGCGCGCACCATCAGCGGAAAGGTCATGACCGCCGTCGCCAGCGCCGCTCCGGCGGTCGTGAAGGGAAGCTGGATGCCGAAGTGAGCGCGCAGCCAGGCGCCGATCGGACCGCGGGTCCCGAACAGCAGCAGCAGCACGTAGCCCACCGCGACCGGCGGCAGGACCAGCGGCAGGTGCACGAATGCATCGAAGAGGGTTCGCCCGGGGAAACGCGCGCGAGTCAGGATCCAGGCGGCCAGCACCGCAAGCGGCAGGCCGAAGCCAACGCTACGGGCCGCGACCTCGAGACTGAGGCCGAGCGCTTCGAGCTCCGCGGCACTGATGGCTCCGTTCACGGCGGAACTCTCTCATGATCGACCGACCGGCAGCCAGCACGGGAGGGGCGCGCCTGCGCACGGTCCCGGGATTCAGGCGACCAGGCTGCGGCTCAGGTCAATGGGCGGCCCCGCGGAGGCGGGCATCGGGGCGCAGGCGGCGAGCCCCTTCTGCTCGAGCCAGGTGCGGTTGAAGAGCCGCGACTGGTACCTGGCGCCTCCATCGCACAACACGGTGACGATCGTGTGCCCGGGCCCCAGCTCGCGTGCAAGCTGCAGCGCCCCGGCCACGTTGACTCCGCTGGTGCTGCCGAGGAACAGGCCTTCCTCGAACAGCAGCCGGTAGACGCACCGCACCGTGTCGGCGTCGGGGACGTGCACCGCCGTGTCGATCGGTGCGTCCCTGAGGTTGGCGGTCACCCGCCCCGTGCCGATACCCTCGGTAATGGAGGAGCTGCCGGTCGCCTTGAGCGTGCCGCTGCGGAAATACTCATACAGGCTGCTGCCCGGCGGATCCGCGAGCACGCAGCGCACCGCGCGGCTCTTCGATTTGAGGAATTCGGCGACCCCGGCGAGGGTGCCGCCGGTGCCGGTGGCGGCCACAAAGCCATCGATGCGTCCGCCGGTCTGCGTCCAGATCTCAGGTCCGGTCGTGGCCACGTGCGTCGCGCGGTTGGCGGTGTTGTCGAACTGGTTCGACCAGATGGCGTTGGGGAGCGAGGCGGCCAGGCGCTGTGCAACCTTCTGGTACTGGTTGGGGTTGCTGTAAGGGACAGCCGCGACCTTGTGCACCTCGGCGCCGAGCATCTCCAGCAGGCGATATTTCTCCGGCGACTGGTTGTCCGGCATGACTATCACGCAGCGGTAGCCGCGTGCGTTGCACACGTGCGCGAGGCCAATGCCGGTGTTGCCCGCCGTGCCTTCCACCACCGTGCCGCCGGGCCGCAGCTGCCCCTGGCGCTCGGCGTCGGCGATGATGGCGGCGGCAGCACGGTCCTTGACCGACCCGCCCGGATTCATGAACTCGGCTTTGCCGAGTATCTCGCAGCCGGTCTCCTCGCTCATGCGGCGCAGCCGGATGAGCGGCGTGTTGCCCACGGCGCCGACGAAGCCCGCAGCGGCGCTCACGCGCATGCCCCGGAGACGGCCGCGGAGGCCAGTTCTGCGTCGCGAGCGGCGAGGGCGACCGCCGGCGCAGCCGCGACGTCTCCGACGATCAGCAGTGCGGGAGCGGTCAGCTGCTCGCGCAGCGCGAGCGAGGGGATGGCCGCCAGCGGTGCACGCAGCACGCGCTGTGTCGCCAGCGTTGCCTGCGCGATGAGCGCCGCCGGACGATCGGCTGCGGCCCCGGCGGCCCGCAGGCGTGCGACGATACGCGACAGCTCGGACATTCCCATGTAGACAACCACGGTCTGACGAGGTTGCGCCAGGGCCCGCCAGTCGAGCAAGTCCTGGGCGCCTGCGTGACCGCTCACGAAGGTGACGCTGTGGGCCAGGCGGCGGTGCGTAAGGGGGATGTCGGCGGCTGCGGCAGCACCCAGCGCCGCGGTGATCCCCGGCACGACCCGGTAGGGAATGCCGTGTGCGCGCAGCACCTCGATTTCCTCTCCACCGCGTCCGAACACGAAAGGATCGCCACCCTTGAGCCGCGCCACCCGCTTGCCCGCGAGTGCCAGCTGCACCAGAAGCTCGTGGATATGCTGCTGCAGCCCCGGGTCACCGCTCTCCTTGCCGACGAAGATGCGCTCGGCGTCGCGCCGCGCGCGCTCGAGGATCGCCGTGGGCACCAGGCGATCGTAGAGGATCACGTCGGCCTCCTGCAGCAGCTGCAGGGCGCGCAGTGTCAGAAGATCCGGGTCGCCGGGTCCGGCGCCGATGAGATACACCTCACCCGGGGCTGCGGCCGGGGCTGCGCGCCGTGCTGCGGCGAGCTCATGGGCGAAGGCGTGCTCGGCGGCGGTCTCATCGCCGGCCAGCGCTGCGCCGGCGGCAGGGCCGCCGATGACGCGCTCCCAGAAAGCGCGGCGCGCGGGGATGGGCAGTGCGTGTTGCACCCGCGCGCGCCGGGTGCCGAGAAAGCGCGCCAGCAGACCGAGGCGTCCGGGAAGCAAGGCCTCGATCCGCTGACGCACGGCGCGCGCGAGCACCGGCGCTTCACCCGCCGAGCTCACCGCCACCACTACCGGCGAGCGGTCGATGATCGCAGGGAAGATGAAAGTGGAGAGCTCCGGTGAGTCGACGACATTGACCGGAATGTGCTGCGCCCGGGCGGCGGCGGACACGGCGGCATTGAGCGCGGCATCGTCCGTGGCCGCGACCGCCACCGCGGCGCCCGCGAGCTGCGCCGGAGCGAACGGCTCGCTGAGGTGCCGGAGGTCGCCGCGGTCGCGCAGCCCTGCGAGCTCGGCGACGAGCTCGGGCGCCACCACCGTGACCCGGGCGCCGGCCCTGCGCAGCCATGCAACCTTGCGCGCCGCGACGCGGCCGCCGCCTACGACCAGCGCGACCTCGCCCGTCAGGCGCAGGAACAGGGGGAGATAATCCATGGCGGAGACTCCAGTCTTCAGATGCCGGCGGTCGCGGCGAGTCGACCCGGGTGCAGGCCGCATTCACGCGATTCCGGCTGCTCCCACCACCACCGTCCGGCGCGGCGGCTCTCGCCGGGCTGAGTCGCGCGAGTGCAGGGAGCACAGCCAATGCTTGGAAAGCGATGGTCGTGCAGCGGGTTGTAGGGCAGCTGGCGCGTGTGGATGTACTGCCAGACCTCCTGCTCGCTCCACTCGAGCAACGGGCTGATCTTGTACAGGCCGTTCCTCGCATCCCACTCGTGGGCGCTTCCGGTGGCGCGGCCTGCGGACTGCTCACGGCGCACGCCGGTTACCCAGGCGGGGTACCCGGCGACGGCCCGGCGGAAGGGCTCGAGCTTTCGCACCTGGCAGCAGCGCAGCCGCGCCTCCTTGCCGTGGTAGAAGGCGTTCACCCCCTGCGTCGCGGCCAGCTGCTCGAGCGCCTGGCCGTCCGGCGACACGACGCGGATCTTGCGGCGATAGCGCAGCTCGAGTCGCTCGATGAGCTGGTAGGCCTCCGCGAACAGCCGCCCGGTGTCGATGGTGAAGACTTCGATCTCCGGCAGGTGCGACCAGACGATGTCGGTCAACACCATCGCCTCGGCCCCCAGGCTGCTGGCATACACGAGCTTCCCGTGACGGCGCAGCTCCGCGGCCAGCAGCTCGCGTGCCGTTTGAGCTTTGTGCTCGAGTGCCAACGCCGGGAGATCCGCCAGCATGATCCCGACTATAGCGACGGCGGTCGTCATCCCTGAACGAAGCATTGCTTCTGAGGAACTGCGTGCCGGTTATACGGCGGTGACACCCGCGCGCCGGAACGGTAGCCTTGGGCCCTCCAATGAAACTCCACCAGTTACGTTATCTGGCCGCCGTTGCCCAGAGCGGTCTCAACATCACCGCCGCGGCACACAAGCTGCACACCTCACAGCCGGGGGTCAGCAAGCAGATCAAGCTGCTGGAGGACGAGCTCGGCTTTCAGATCTTCGTGCGCGAAGGCCGTAATCTCACGCGGATCACCGCCGCCGGGCAGCAGGTGATCGAGCGTGCGCTGCGCATCCTGCAGGAGGCGCAGAGCATCCGCGACCTGTCGACGGAGCTGCGCGACGAGGGCAAGGGGAGCCTTTCGATCGGCACGACGCACACCCAGGCCCGCTACGTGCTGCCGGACGTCATCCGCGAGTTCCGCGGCCGTTACCCGCAGGTGCGGCTGAACCTGCATCAGGGCACTTCCGAGCAGATCGCCGAGATGGTGGCGGGCGACCGCATCGATTGCGCGATCGCCACCGGTTCCGAGGCGCTGTTTCCCGATCTGACGCTGCTGCCGTGCTATCGCTGGCACCGCACGGTGATCGTTCCCAGGGGCCATGCGCTCGCCGGCGCGGGGCGTCTGTCGCTGCGCGCGCTGGCGGCGTACCCGTTGATCAGCTACACGTTCAGTTTCACCGGGCCGTCCTCGCTCCACGAAGCCTTCGCGCGGGTCGGTCTCACTCCGAACGTGGCCATCACCGCGCGCGACGCCGACGTCATCCAGACCTACGTCCGCCTCGGGCTCGGTGTCGGCATCGTCGCGCACATGGCGATCGATCCTGCCGACCCGGACCTGGTGGCGATCGATGCGAGCCACGTGTTCGCCGCGCACACGACCTGGCTCGGCTTCCGCCGCGGGACGCTGCTGCGCAAATACATGTATGAGTTCGCGCAGCTGCTCGCGCCTCACCTCGAGCGGCGGCTGGTCGAGCGCGCACACCGTGCGGCCTCGGCGGAGGAGGTCACGCAGATGTTCTCGGAAATCACCTTACCTGAGAGGTAGGCACATGGATGTGCCCGCCGCCGCAGGCGAGCTTCAGAAAGAGAAGAAGCGCTGGCGCTCGAGGGAGACGCCGGCGGCGCCCGGCTGGTAGGCGACGGTATAGCGTGTCAGGGCACGCTGCGCGGCGCGCGGATCCACCCCCGGCGCGAGCTGCAGCGAGTCGAAACCGCAGCGTGCCATGAGGAACACCTGGTCCTGGCGCACGCCGGCGCCGACCGCGCGCAGCTCGCCGGTGAATCCAAGACGCGTGCGCAGCAGCCGCGCCTGGGAATAGCCACGGCCGTCGCCGCCGTCGGGAAATTCAACCGCCACCAGGGCGAGGTGCGCCACCACCGGAGCCAGCTCCTCCACGGCATCAGCGGGCGCGAGCAGCACCCCGAGGGGAAGCTGCCCGGCCTGCGGGCCGGTGCGCAGCGCGGCCAGGGGGATGATGAGCGGTGTGCCCGCGGGAGCCGTCTCGCCGGGATAGGCCCAGTCGTCCGCGACGATCTCACGCCGCCTGAGGATGCAGCGCATAAGCGGCGGTGCGAAAGGGCTCGAGGCCGAGCCGGCGCAGCGTGTCGATGAAGCGCTCCTCGCCGCTGCGGCGTGCGCGATACACCGCGACGATACGCTCGATGGTGGCGGCGACGTCCTGCCGGGGAACCGCTGGGCCGATCACCTCGCCGAGCGTAGTGCGGCCGCGAGTCGAGCCGCCGAGGCTGATCTGGTACCACTCCTCACCGCGCTTGTCGACGCCGAGGATGCCGATGTGGCCGACGTGATGGTGCCCGCAGGCATTCATGCAACCGGACATCTTGATCTCGATGTTGCCGAGATCGTAGAGGTAATCGAGGTCGTCGAAGCGCCGCTGGATGTCGCGCGCCACGCTCAGCGTCCCGGCGTTGGCGAGCGAGCAGAAATCGAGCCCCGGGCAGACGATCATGTCGGTGAGCGTGCCGATGTTGGGCGTCGCGAGGGAGTGCCGCTCGAGCTCGCGCCACACGTCGTGAAGCTCATCCTGGCGAACGTCGGCGAGCAGCAGATTCTGGTCGTGGGTGCTGCGCACCAGGCCGAAGCTCGCGCGCTCGGCGAGATCGGCGACCGCGTCCATCTGCGCCGCGGTGGCATCGCCGGGGTTGCTGCCGTGCGCCTTGAGGGACACGAACACGGCGCGATAGCCGGGGATGCGGTGGGCGTGCGTGTTGTAGCGATACCAGGCGGCGAAGCGCGGCTCGGCTCCCGCGGTCACGTCCCGGTCCTGGAGCGTCGCGTAAGGCGGTGGCCGGAAGTGCCAGCGAACGCGCTCGAGCTCCGCCGCGGTGAGCAGCGGCGCCGCGGCGCGGCCGGCCTGCCACTCGGCCTCGATCTCCTCGCGGAAGCGCGCCGCGCCGAGCGACCTGACCAGCATCTTGATGCGCGCCTTGTGGATGTTGTCGCGGCGGCCGTAGCGGTTGTAGACGCGCAGGATCGCTTCGAGATAACCGAGAAGATCGGCGCAGGGCAGGAACTCGCGCATGCAGGTGCCGATCGCCGGCGCGCGTCCGAGACCACCACCGACCAGCACCGCGAAGCCGGGCGCGCCCGCGGCGTCGCGCCTGAGATGCAGCCCTACGTCGTGGACCTCGGTGACTGCGCGATCCTCCGCCGCGCCCGTAATCGCGATCTTGAACTTGCGCGGCAGGTAGGTGAATTCCGGATGCAGCGCCGCCCACTGGCGCACGATCTCGCAGTAGGGGCGCGGATCGTCGACCTCGTCCGGAGCGATCCCGGCGAGATGATCGGCGGTTACGTTGCGCACGCAGTTGCCGCTCGTCTGGATCGCGTGCATCTGCACCGTGGCGAGCTCGGCCAGGATCTCGGGCACCTGCGCGAGCGCGGGCCAGTTGAGCTGCAGATTCTGCCGGGTGGTGAAGTGGCCGACCCCGCGGTCGTAGCGGCGCGCGATGGCGGCGAGCTTGCGCAGCTGCACCGAGCTCAACAGGCCATAGGGAATTGCGATGCGCAGCATGGGCGCGTGGCGCTGCAGGTACAGCCCGTTGCGCAGCCGCAGCGGCCTGAATTGCTCCTCGGAGAGCTCGCCGGCGAGGTGGCGGCGAGTCTGATCGCGAAACTCCTCGACGCGCTCATCGACGAGGGCCTGATCGAGCTCATCGTAACGATACATGCACGGGGACTATAGGCGCGGGCCGCCGCAGCGCTAAATACCGGGTGGTTGGGTGCACCCCTGCCGGAGTTATGAGAGCGCAGTTCGGCCGTCGTATATCATCCGCCGCAAGCCTATGCGCAGCGCCGGCGACTTCGTGTACGTCAACCAGGACGGCTCGGTCCGGGAGCTGTCACCTGACGAACGCGAGTACCTGTCCCTTGATTTCCATGGCGCCGACGGTGGACGGCCTTACATCAAGAGAGCCTACGAATCGAGAGATGGCTGGGGTAGTGTCTCGGGATTCCTGCCCCGCAAGGCGGTCCCGGGCGGGGTCCCGGTGGAGCCGGTAAATCCCGCTTACGTACCGCCTCCGTTCGATGCGCGGCGCGCGACGATCGAGGACGGCAAGCGCGCTGGAGACATCGTCACCGAGAACCCTGACGGGTCGGTGAGGCGTGCGCCGAACCCGGCCATTTCTCACAAGGAGCGGTTTGAGATCCTCCGGCAGATCCAGTTGGAGCGCCAGCGCGAACGTGAAGAGCTGGCCAGGCATCCGGGCTCCGTCCGGCAACCCAGAACCTGACGCTGCGTTCACGGCTGTCGCTTGTCGGTCGTCAGGGATCACGGGCGTGTGCAACACTAACCGGGTCAGGCGCGGGTAAGCGCCGCAGGCGTGCTGGGAGAGGGCGGTGGCGGGACTTTACTTCGAGCAATTCGAGCCGGGACAGCGTTTCGAGCATGCGGTGCGCCGCACGGTGACCGAGACCGACAACCTGCTCTTCAGCACCCTCACCATGAACCCGGCGGCTATCCACCTGGACGCCGAATATTCGAAGGGCACGGTTTTCGGGGAACGCATCGTCAACAGCCTGTTCACGCTCGGGCTGCTGGTGGGCCTTTCGGTCTACGACACCACTTTCGGCACGACCATCGGCAATCTCGGCTTCGAGGAGGTGCGCTTCCCCAAGCCCGTGCTGCTCGGGGATACCCTGCGCGCGACCACCACGGTCGTCTCCAAGCGCGCCAGCCAGTCGCGCACCGATTCGGGAATCGTGGTGTTCGAGCATCGCGCATGGAACCAGCGCAATGAGGAAGTGGCTTCCTGCCGCCGGGCCGCGCTGATGCTGAAACAGCCGTGAGCGGCGAGCGGCCCATGGGCGGGCTGCGCTCCTGGCTGTTCGTGCCGGGGGACAGCGAGCGCAAGCAGGCGAAGGCCCTGAGCACGGCGGCCGATGCCCTGATCCTCGATCTGGAAGACTCGGTGGACCCCGGACAGCTGCCGGCCGCGCGCCACCGGGTGCGGGAGCTGCTGGCGGCGCACCCCGCCGGCGCGGGGCCGCAGCTGTGGGTGAGAATCAATCCGCCGCAGGGCCGTGCGTGGCGCGAGGATCTCGCGGCACTATTCGGCGAGCGCCCGCCCGAGGGAATCGTGTTGCCCAAGGTTTCGGCAGCCGAGGAGATCGTGGAGGTGGGCGCGGAGCTGACGGCACTCGAGGCGGCACGGGGCCTGAGCGGCGGCGCTACTGCCTTGCTGGTGATCGCGACCGAGACCCCGCGCGGCCTGCTGGCGCTGCCGGGGTATCCGGCGGCGCTGGCGGCGCGGGCCGCGACGGTGCGCCTGGCGGGTCTCACCTGGGGCGCGGAGGACCTGAGCGCCGCTCTCGGCGCCACGGCGAGGCGGGATGCGGCCGGCGCGCTCACTTTTCCCTATGCGCTGGCGCGCGGCAGTTGCCTGCTGGCCGCGGCAGCGCTCGGGGTACAGGCCATCGATGGCGTGCACGTCGGGTTCCGCGATGCGGAAGGTCTCGCGCGCGAGCTCGAGGAGGCGCGCCGCGACGGCTTCTCCGGCAAGCTCGCGATCCATCCCGATCAGATTGCAGCCATCAATGCGGCATTTACTCCCACGGAGGCCGAGCGCACCCATGCGCTGCGTGTAGTGGCGGCCTTTGCCGCCGCCGGCGGCGCCGGCGTCGCGAGCCTCGACGGCCAGATGATCGACCGCCCGCATCTCATCCAGGCACGGCGCGTGCTGGCGGCGGTGCGCGCGCCGCGCAAGACCTGACTACCCGGGCTGCGGCGGCTGAAGCGCGAGCAGATCCTCGGGAGTGTCGAGATCGAGCTCCGCGGCCGGCATCGGCACGCGCACCAGGCGATCGGCACTGCGGCGCAGAATCGCGCGCGCCCCCATGTCACCGCGCAGCGCGGCGAGCTCGCTGAAAGTGCTGCGCGGAAAGATCGCCGGGGCGCCCGCCGTGCCGGCGTAGAGGGCGGCGGCAATACACTGCGGTCGCCGGCGCCACGTGCCGGCGAGGCGCTTGAGATCGTCGGTGGTCACGGCGGCCTGATCGGCGAGCAGCAGCAGGGCGCCTGAGCAGGTGGGGGGCAGGCGCAGCACGCCGGTGCGGATCGAGCTCGCGAGCCCTTCGCGCCAGTGGCGATTCACGACCACCGATCCGGGTGAGTGCTTGAGGAGCGGCGCGAGCTCCGCCGCGCCGCAGCCGAGCACGACGATCAGGGCGTTGCCGGTCACCTCGGCTGCGCGTGTGACGACCGCGTGCAGCAGGGGGCGGCCGCCGATGCGCACCAACTGCTTCGGCGAGCCGAAGCGGGTCGAGGCACCCGCCGCGAGGACGATCGCGTAGAGCCGATCGGCGGCCTTGCTGTTGCGCACGGGGTGACTCACGCGGGGGTACTAAGTAAAACGGGAAGAAAGCGATGCAAGTTGCTGATATTAATTGAAGCCATGAACGCAGTATTCTTCATCTGATCGTGGGCGGCGTGTTGCTGCCACCCATTCCAATCAGTAGAGTCGCACGGCCTCATAAACTTCGCCTCCAAGAATCCCAAGTCGATGAGCAAGACCGATCCCTGGGTCGTACACAAGTTCGGGGGATCGAGCGTCGCCGACGCCGATTGCTTCCGCCGCGTGGCGACGATTCTCGAAGCCGTGCCCGCCAGGCGTCTCGCCGTGGTGCTGTCGGCCTGCCGCGGCGTCACGGATGCGCTGCTGCGTCTGGTGGCGCTTGCCGAACGCCAGGACGAGAGCTATCGCGAGGAGATCGCGGCGCTGCGTGCGCGGCACGGCGCGATCGCCGCGGAGCTGCTCGAGCCCGCCTCGGCCTGGAGCTACCTCGAGGGCTTCGACCGGGACTGCCAGGACCTGCAGGCGGTTCTGCACGCGGTCACCCTGACGCGCGCGGCGGCGCGCAACGTCACCGACCTGGTCTCCGGCTACGGGGAGCTCTGGTCGACGCAGCTCTTTCATCGATTCTTCGAGGAGCGGGCCGGGCGCGCCGGCCCGGTGCGGTGGATCGACGCGCGGCGGGTGCTGGTTTGCGAGTGGGAGCCGCTGGGAGCTGCGATCCAGTGGACGGAGTCGGCCGCCAATCTGGCCACCCTGGTGCCGCAGGAGTTCCGCGGCACGCTCATCATCACCGGCTTCGTAGCCTCCGATCGCCGCGGCGTCCAGACCACCATCGGCCGCAACGGCAGCGATTTCTCGGCATCGATCTTCGGCAAGCTGCTCGGCGCCGCCGAGATTCACATCTGGACCGACGTCGACGGGGTGCTGTCGGCCGATCCGCGCCGGGTGCCGGACGCCCGCGTCATCGATTCGCTCTCGTACAACGAGGCGATGGAGCTCGCCTATTTCGGCGCCAAGGTGATTCACCCCCAGACCATGGCGCCGGCCGTGGGCGACGAAATCCCGGTGTGGATCCGCAATACCTTCGCTCCGGAGAAGGCCGGGACGCTGATCTGCGCGCATCCGGACTCCACGCTCCCGGTGAAGGGCATCACCAGCATCGAGCGCGTCGCGATCATCAACGTCGAAGGCACGGGGCTGATCGGTGTTCCCGGGACGGCACACCGCCTCTTCGGTGCGCTGCGCGAAGAACAGATCTCGGTGATCCTCATCTCGCAGGGAAGCTCGGAGCACTCGATCTGCTGTGCCATACCCCAGGAACAGGCGGAGCGCGCCGTGGCGGTGATCCGCCAGGCATTTCAGCGCGAGCTCGCCGAGGGGCAGATTCAGAGCGTCGGCGTCGATCCCGACCTGGCGATCCTCGCCGTGGTCGGGGACGGCATGGCGGGTACCCCGGGAATCGCCGCCAAGGTCTTCGGCGCGCTCGGCACCTCGGGCGTCAATGTCCGTGCCATCGCGCAGGGGTCCTCGGAGCGCAACATTTCCGTGGTGGTCGAGGGCCGCCACACCACGCGCGCCCTGCGCGCCGTGCACGCGGGGCTGTACCTCTCGGCGCACACGCTCTCGGTAGGGCTCATCGGACCCGGCAGCGTCGGTCGGGCGTTCCTCGAGCAGCTGGCTTCGCAGAGCGCGCGGCTGCACGAGCAGGGGCTCGACCTGCGCCTGCGGGGCATCCTGAGCTCCGCGCGCATGCTGCTGGCGGAGCCGATGGTCCAGCCGGCGCTCTGGCGCGAGCAGTTCGAGCAGAGCAATACGCCGGCCGACATCGGGCGCTTTCTCGAGCACGTGCGGGTCGATTATCTGCCGCACACGGTGCTGGTCGACTGCACGGCGAACGCGGCGGTCGCCGCGCGCTACGCCGACTGGCTGGCCGCGGGCATCCACATCGTGACGCCCAACAAGCGCGCCAACAGCGGCGATCTGGCCTACTACCGGCGGCTGCGCGCCGCGCGCCGCAGCGGCGCCTCGCACTACCTCTACGAGGCGACCGTCGGGGCCGGCCTGCCGGTGGTGCACACGCTGCGCGACCTGTGTGAGACGGGCGACGAGGTGCAGAGCGTCGAGGGGATCCTGTCCGGCACGCTCGCCTACCTCTTCAACGTCTACGACGGCAGCAGCGGCTTCTCCGAGATCGTGCGCGATGCACGCCGCCGCGGTTACACCGAGCCGGATCCGCGCGACGATCTGTCCGGCACCGACGTGGCGCGCAAGCTCACCATCCTGGGACGGGAGATGGGGCTCGAGCTCGAGCTCGCCGACGTCAAGGTCGAGAGCCTCGTGCCCGAGGAGCTGCGCGGCGCGTCGATCGAGGAATTCATGGAGCGCCTGCCGCGCCACGACGCGATGATGCGCGGCCGCCTCGAGAGCGCGCGCGCACGCGGCAAGGTACTGCGCTACGTCGGGCGCCTGACAGCCGCCGGCGAAGCGAGCGTCGGGCTCACGGAGCTGCCCGCCAATCACCCCTTCGCCAACATCGCACTCACCGACAATGTCGTGCGCTTCGTGACGCGCCGCTACTGCGACAACCCCCTCATCGTGCAGGGTCCGGGTGCGGGGCCTGAGGTGACCGCCGGCGGCGTGTTCGCAGACCTGTTGCGCCTCGCGGCCTACCTCGGGGCGCGCCTGTGAGTGCGCCCGAACGGGCCACGGCGTTTGCGCCCGCTTCGGTAGGCAACGTCGCAATCGGCTTCGACATCCTCGGCTTCGCGGTGGACGCGCTCGGCGACCGCGTGAGCGTCGCGCGGCGCTCCGGCGCGGGCGTCTCGATCGCAGCGGTACGCGGCGTCGCGGGGCCGCTGCCGCAGGATCCGCGTGACAACACGGCGGGGCGGGCACTGCAGGCCCTGCTCGAGGCGCGCGCGCCCGGCTTCGGCTTCGTGCTCGAGATCGACAAGGGCATACCGCTCGGGGCGGGGCTGGGCGGATCGGCGGCCTCCGCGGTCGCCGCGGTGGTCGCGGCCAATGCGCTGCTGCCAGAGCCGTGCAGCCTGCCGCAGCTGCTGAAGTTCGCGATGGCGGGGGAGGAGGTGGCGAGCCGGGCGAGGCACGTCGATAACATTGCCCCCTCGCTCTACGGGGGCCTGGTGCTCACCGTCGGGATCGATGAGCCGCGGGTCAAGCAGATCCCCGTGCCCGACGGCATCCGCGCGGTCGTCGTCCGGCCCCACATGTTCCTCGCGACGGCGCAGGCACGTGCCATCCTCAGGAGCAGCGTCGAGCTCGCGGATTTCGTCTGGCAAACCGCGCATCTCGCGGGCTTCATCTCCGGCTGCTACACGGACGATCTGGACCTGATCCGCGTCTCGCTCGAGGACGTGGTGATCGAGCCGCAGCGTCAGGCGCTCATTCCCGGATTCCACGAGGTGCGCACCGCTGCCATGAGGGCAGGGGCACTCGGCTGCTCGATCTCGGGGGCGGGGCCCTCGATGTTCGCCTGGGCACTGGAAGGGGAGGCACCCGAGGTGCTGTCCGCCATGCGCCGCGAGTTTCAGGCTCGCGGGCTCGCCACCGACGGCTGGATCGTCGAGGTCAACGGCCGCGGTGCCCGGTTGATCGGATGAAGGCGGGGGCGGCGTCTGCGGACAGCCGCGCTGCGGGCGAGGCGTTCGTCTTCACCAGCGCGCGCGATCCGAGCGTGCGGGCGGGGTTCAGCGCGGCACTGCTGCAGGGCCTGGCACCCGATGGCGGTCTCTACGTGCCGGCAGCGTGGCCGCACCTGCCGCTCGCGGCCTTCGATGGGGCCGCCTCGCTCGCGGAGGTGGCGCCACCGCTCCTCGCCCCGTTTCTCGCCGGCGACCAGCTGGCGCGCGAGCTTGCATCGCTTGCGGCGGAAGCCTTCGATTTCCCCGCGCCGCTCGTGCCGCTCAAGCCGGACGGGCGGCTTGCGGTGCTCGAGCTCTTCCACGGCCCGACGGCGGCCTTCAAGGACTTCGGGGCGCGGTTCCTCGCAGCCTGCTTTGCCCGATTGCGCCCCCGGGACGCGCGGCCGCTGACGATTCTGGTGGCCACCTCCGGGGACACCGGCGGCGCCGTGGCGGCGGCTTTCCATGAGCGTCCCGGCATCGAAGTCGCGGTGCTTTTCCCCAAGGGCCTGGTGTCGCCGACCCAGGAGCGCCAGCTCACCTGCTGGGGAGGCAATGTGCGCTCGCTCGCGGTGCGCGGCACCTTCGACGACTGCCAGCGCCTGGTGAAGCAGGCTTTTCAGGACCCGCAGCTGGCCGAGCGCAGCGCCCTGTCTTCGGCCAACAGCATCAATCTCGGGCGGCTCCTGCCCCAGGCCGTGTATTACGCCGCCACGAGTCTCGCCGTCGCCCGCGAGCATGGCGCCCCCGCCTCGTTCATCGTACCCAGCGGCAACCTCGGCAACGCGGTGGCGTGCCTCTGGGCGCGACAGCTCGGCCTGCCGATCGGTGACGTGGTGCTGGCGCACAACGCCAACCGGGGCGTGCCCGATTTCCTGGCCGGCGCCGACTGGCGCCCGCAACCGAGCATCGCCACGCTGGCCTCGGCCATGGATGTCGGCAATCCGAGCAACATGGAGCGCCTGCGGGCGCTCTATCCGCAGGTGGACGCGCTGCGGGGAGCGCTGAGTGCGGTCAGCGTCAGCGACGAGGAGATCCGCGAGCGGATCCGCTGCGGTTACCGCACCTACGGGCAGATCTGGTGCCCGCACACCGCCACCGCGGCGGAGGCCTGGGAGCGTTTGCCTTCCGAGCGGCGCATGCGCGGGCACTGGGTGCTGGTCGCGACGGCCCATCCGGCCAAATTTCGCGAGATCGTCGAGCCTCTGATCGGCGCGACCGTGCCGGTGCCTGAGACACTCGCGCGCCTGTTTGCGCGGCCGTCGCGCTATGCTGAAATTGACGCGAGTCTCGCGGCCTTACGCGCGGCGCTCGACGACTAGGGGGCTGGATGGATGATTTAGCCAGGCTGCCGCCGACCACCTGGGCACTGCTGGCGCTCGGTGTGGGGCTCGCGCTGGCGCTGTTCTGGGGCTGGCGCTGGTACAGCCGTTTCCGTGCGCGCAAGGCGCTGCGCTCGGCCGTCACCAGCGGCGCAGCCGACCATGTCGCGGATGCGCTGGTGCCGGACGGCATGGGCGGCGGCTTCCACGTGGACTTCCTGCTGCTGACCATGCGCGGGGTGGTGGTGATCGATCTGCGTGACGTGCGTGGCAACATCTTCGGCGGCGACCAGATGGCGGAGTGGACCGTCATGGACGGCGCGCGGCGCTTCACCTTCACCAACCCGCAGAGCGCGCTCTACGACCGCATCGCGGCGGTCAAGGCGGTGGCGGGCGACATCCCGGTGGAGGGCCGGATCGTATTCACGCGCCGGGGCAAGTTCCCCAAGGGCCTTCCCAAGTGGACGCTGATGGTGGATGCGCTGCGGGCCGAGTTCCCCCCGGTCGAATACCAGCCGCAGGCGGAGGCCACAGCACCTCTCAGCGAGGGCTGGCGCCGCATCCGCGAGTCGGTGAAGCCGAGCTACATGGTCGACATGCGCTAGCTCAATCCAGCTGACCCGCATGGTCTGCGAGGACGAGCGCGACGCAGGCGGTCAGCTGCTTCGCATAGGCGATGTGCAGGAACTCGTTCGGGCCGTGCGCGTTGGCGTGCGGACCCAGTACTCCGGTAATGAAGAACTGCGTGTGCGGAAAGCGCTCGCCCAGCATGCCCATGAAAGGGATGGTGCCGCCGCAACCGATGCTGACCGCGTCCTTGCCGTAAACAGCCTGCGAAGCGCGGGCGATCGACTGCTCGAGCCAGGGCGCGAAAGCCGGAGCGTTCCAGCCGGTGTTGGCTGAGTCCGGGACGAAATGCACCTCGGCGGCGTAGGGCGGGTCGCGCTCGAGCGCCTCGCGCACCGCCTCGGCGGCCCGCGGTGCGTCACAGGTCGGGGGCGTCCGGAGCGAGAGCTTCACGGTGAGCTGCGGCAGCAGCACATTGCCGGCCGATCCCACCGGCGGCAGACCGTCGGCGCCGGTGACTGCCAGTGTCGGGCGCCAGGTACTGTTGATGATGAGCTCGGCGGGATCGTTGGACACCGCCTGCGCGCCCCCCGCCCACGGCAGCTTCCCGGCGACTTCATCGCCGAGCACTCCCGCTGCGACCACGGCCTGGGCGCGCCGGTCCGAAGGGAGCGGCACGTGCAGCTCATCGAGCAGCAGGTCGCCGGTGACCGGATTTTCGATGCGCGCGAGCAGCTGCTCGAGAATGCGAAAAGGCGTGGGCGCAATCCCGGTCGCCATGCCTGAGTGAACGCCCTCGGTGAGCACCCGCACCGTGAGCGTACCGACCAGGTTGCCGCGCAGCGAGGTTGTGCACCACACCTGCTCGTAGTTGCCGCATTCGGCATCCAGGCATACCACGAGCGAGGGCTCACCGAGGGCCGGGCCCAGGGCCTCGAGGTGCGCCGGCAGATCGTAGCTGCCGCTCTCCTCACAGGCCTCGATCAACACCAGGCAGCGCGGCAGCCGTACCCGCTGTTCCTTGAGGGCGGCGATGGCGGTGAGCGAGCTGAAAACGGCGTAGCCGTCGTCGGCCGCGCCGCGTCCATAGAGTTTGCCGTCGCGAATCGCGGGCTCCCAGGGGCCGAGACCCGGCAACCACCCCGAGAACTCGGGCTGTTTGTCGAGGTGGCCGTAGAGCAGGACGCAGCCCGGCCGCTCGCCCGGCACATCCACCAGCAGCAGCGGGGTCCTTCCCGGGAGGCGTCGCACCTCGACCCGCGCACCCGGCAGCGGCTGTGCGCGGCACCACTCAGCCATCAGGTTCACGGCTGCCTCCATGTGTCCGGCGCGCTCCCACTGCGGATCGAACAACGGCGACTTGTTCGGAATACGCACATACGCCGTGAGCCGCTCGACGATGGACTGATCCCAGATCCGGTCGACGAAGCCGCGAAGCTTCTGGAGGTCCATAGAGGTATCCATCACCTATAGTTCAGTTACTTACAGCTGATACTTAATCAATTTACTAGATTACGGCGCCGGCGCCGGAACTGGGCGCAGTGTCGCCGCATTCGCGGGCTGCGGCAAACCAAAGAGCGCCCGGGCGGCCGCACTACTGGCGCGCGCGAGCGCCGCGAGCGGCTCGCCACGCGCGCGCGCCACCACCGCCGCGATATGCGCGAGATAGGCCGGCTCGTTGCGCCGCGAGGCCGGCCGAGGCGTCAGGTCGCGCGGCAGCAGGTAAGGACCGTCGGTCTCCAGAAGGAGCCTGTCTGCGGGAATCTGCGGCATCAATGGCAGCAGATGCGCCCCGCGGCGCTCGTCGCAGATCCAGCCGGTGATGCCGATCGCAAGCCCGAGCTCGAGATAGGCGTGCAGCTCGCGGGCCGCGCCCGTAAAGCAGTGAGCGACGCCGCTGTGGCGTGCCCCGTGCTCGCGCAGGATGGCGAGGAAATCCTCGTGCGCGTCGCGCTGATGGAGGAACACCGGCTTGCCGAGTGCCGCCGCCAGCTCGAGCTGGCGGTGGAAGGCCTGGCGCTGCGCCTCGCGCGGAGAGAAATCGCGGTAGTAGTCGAGCCCGCATTCGCCCACCGCCACCACTTCGGCGGCCCGCGCCAGCTCGGCGAGCTCGCCGGCGCGTGCGGCGTCGAGCTCGCCCGCATGATGGGGATGCACACCCGCGGTGGCGAACAGCCGCCCCGGCTGCACGCGCGCCAGCGCGATAGCCGCTGCGCTGCCGGCGAGGCTCGAGCCGGTCACGATCATCTGCACCACGCCGGCGTGCTGCGCGCGCGCCAGCACCGCATCGCGGTCCGCGTCGTAGCTGTCATGGGTGAGATTGATGCCGATGTCGATGAGCGCGGCGCCGGGCGCCGCCGGGGGAGCGTCGGTAACAGGGGCTGTGCTATGGTTTTGCATGCGCGCCGATATTCTACTTCCCGCCGCCGCGCTGCTCGCGTGGAGTGTCAGCGGCTTCGCTGCCGAGACCTCCTGGCGCGACATCGAGAGCCGCATCCAGTACGGCTACTACACCGAGGATGTGCCGGCGCTGCGCAGCCTCGCGGGGCTGATTGCCACGGATGAGAGTCACGACAAGCTGCATGGATACTACGCGGCGCTCCTTAACTGGCGGCTGGCGCAGCTCGCGGCCCAGGGGGTGGCGAGCGGCGCTTCATCGGCCGACCTGGCCGGACGCTGCGTGCGCGCAGTCGATGACTCGCTCGGCGTCGAGGCGGACTTCGCCGCGGCGCTCGCGCTGCGGGCGGCCTGTCAGGCGACGCCGCTCTCCGCGACCGACTATGCGCTGTTCAGCGGCCATCAGCGCCTGCATCGGGATCTCGATCGCGCCCGGCAGCTCGCGCCGCACGATCCGCGCGTGCTGCTGGTCGATGCCATGAACGACTATCAGCTGCCGCGTTCCGCGGGGGGCAACAAGGAGCGTGCGCTGCCCAAGCTGCGACTCGCGGTCGCGGCTTTCGAAGCCGAGCGTGCCGGCCTCGAGCGTCTGCCGGGATGGGGAGCCGCGGAGGCTTATCTGTTCCTGGCGCGCGACCTGCTCGATCACGCCGACCCGGTCGCGGCCCGCGACGCGCTCGAGCACGTGCTGCTGATCGCTCCGGAGTTCGCGCAGGCCCGCCGCCTGATGGCGAAGCTCATCGCGAGCTGAGCGAGCAGGAACGTGCGGACTGGTCGCGTGGGCTACACAGCCTGGCGCGTAGCGCCACCCTGTATGTGCCGTCATCCACATGCGGGCATATGCTGGCTGATGATATCTTTGCGCGCCTGTTTGCCCACGGCCTGAGGCATGGCTGCGGAACCTGACAAAAGAGCGCTGCTGGGACAGCTGCGGATCGAGCGCGAGCCGGAGCCGGCCGGCCCCGGGCCGGGGGTGTCCCGTCGCGCCTGGGTCCTCGGCGCGGTCGTGGCAGCGGTCGCGGTTATCGGCGTCGGCGCCTGGCTTGCGCTCTCTGCCCGCGGCGCGCTGCCGGTGCATACGGCCACCGCGCTCCCGCCCCCCGCTGGCGGTGCCGGGCCCTCGGTGCTGGACGCGACGGGCTATGTGACCGCGCGCCGCCAGGCGACCGTGTCCGCGCAAATCACCGGCACCGTCACCCAGGTGCTGTTCGACGAGGGCGATCATGTGCGGGCGGGGCAGGTGCTGGCGCGGCTCGACGACACCGCGCAGCGGGCGGCAGTCGCGCAGGCGCAGGCGCAACTGCAGTCGGCGCAGGCCGTGCTCACCGAGAACGAGGCGCAGCTCGCCCAGTACCGGCGCGACGTGAGGCGCGACGAGGATCTCGTCAAGCGCAACCTCGTCTCGCAACAGGCGATGGAACAGGCTGCCACCCAGGTTGACACCGGCGCGGCGCAGGTGGCGGCGCAGCGCAAGCAGATCGAGGTGGGGGCGGCCAACGTGCGTGCCGCGCAGGTGCAGCTCGATTACTGTACGGTTCGCGCCCCCTTCACCGGCGTGATCATCGCCAAGGCGGCGCAGGTGGGTGAGATCGTTTCGCCGTTCTCCGCCGGCGGCGGCTTTACCCGCACCGGTATCGGCACGCTGGTCGACATGGACTCGCTCGAGATCGAAGTGGACGTGAATGAGGCGTACATCAATCGCGTCGAGCCGGGTCAGCCGGTCGAGTCGGTGCTCAATGCCTATCCCGACTGGCGCATTCCTTCCCACGTGATCAATATCATCCCGACCGCCGATCGCTCCAAGGCGACCGTAAAGGTGCGCATCGGCTTCGACGTCAAGGATCCCCGCATCGTGCCCGACATGGGGGTGCGTGTGTCGTTCGAGGAGAAAGCGCCGAGCGGAGCGGCGGCCGCGCAGCGGCGGCGCGGCGTGCTGGTCCCCGCGGCGGCGGTGCGCAAGGACGGCGGCGAGGACGTGGTATTCGTCGTCAAGGACCGCCGGGCGCAGCGACGCGCCGTGACGCCGGGCGGTGTCAGCGGCGACTCGCGCGAAGTGCTCGGCGGCCTCAGTGCGGGCGAGACCGTCATCATCGATGCGCCCGCAGGCCTCAAGGACGACGCAGCCGTCACCGAAGTCAGATAATGAGCGAGAGGAATTCTATGTCAGAACCCATGGTCGAGGTTCGCAACGTCACCAAGGTCTATGAGCGCGGCAAGCAGCAGATCGAGGTCCTGCACGGCCTCACGCTCGAGATTCCCAGAGGCGACTTCGTGGCGCTCATGGGGCCTTCCGGTTCCGGCAAGACCACGCTGCTCAATCTCATCGGCGGCCTCGACAAGCCGACTTCGGGCGAGGTGCGCGTCGGCGGAGTGCGTATCGATGAGCTCGGCAGCGGCGCGCTGGCGCGCTGGCGGGCCCACAACGTAGGCTTCGTGTTTCAGTTCTACAATCTCATGCCGGTGCTCTCTGCGGAGGGCAATGTAGAGCTGCCGCTGCTGCTCACCAGGCTGTCGGCGGCGCAGCGGCGCAAGAACGTGGCGGTGGCGCTGGAGGTGGTGGGCCTGGCCGATCGCGCCAAGCACAAGCCGCGCGAGCTCTCCGGCGGCCAGGAGCAGCGGGTGGCGATCGCGCGCGCTCTGGTGTCGGACCCGCAGCTGCTGGTGTGCGATGAGCCGACCGGAGATCTCGACCGCAAGACCGCCGACGAGATCCTCGGCCTGCTGCAGGTGCTCAATCGCGAGCACAAGAAGACCATCGTGATCGTCACCCACGACCCCAAGGCCGCCGAATTCGCCAGCCGCACGCTGCACCTCGAGAAAGGGCAGCTGCTCGAGCAAGCTGCATGACCCGTACCGGTTTCGTGATTGCCAACCTGTTCCGCAGGCGCACCCGTACGATCCTGACGCTGCTGTCGGTGATCATGGCGTTCCTGCTGTTCGGACTGCTGCAGTCGGTCAATTCGATTTTCAGCTCGGGGGCCGACTTCGTCGGCGCGACGCGGCTCTTCGTGCAGGCGCGGGTGTCCTTCACCACCTCGCTCCCCGTGAGCATGGTGCCGAAGCTCGAGGCCATCCCCGGCGTCGCGCGTGTCGCCTACCAGCAGTGGTTCGGCGGCGTGTGGCAGACCAATACGCCGCTCATCATGTTTACGCTCGATCCGCAGCGTTATCACGATGTCTACCCCGAGTGGGTGATGCCGGATGCGCAGTGGCAGGCGTTCGCGCACACCCGCACCGGGCTGATCGTCGGCCGCCAGCTCGCCAAGCAGTACGGGTGGAAGATCGGCCAGAAGATCCCGATTTCCTCCAACATCTGGCCGCAGAAGAACGGCAGCAAGGCCTGGCAGTTCGATCTCGTCGGCATCTTCGATGGCAAGGACGAGGACTGGCAGAAGCGCACCAACCTCGCCTTCATCCAGAGCGACTACTTCGACGAGGCCAACCAGTTCGGCATCAAGGGACGAACCAATTTCTTCATCCTCAAGCTCGCGCCGGGAGCCAACGCCGAGGCGATCAGCAAGACGGTCGATGCCATGTTCGAGAATTCTCCGGACGAGACCAAGACGCAGACGGAGAAGGAGTTCAACATGAGCTTCGTCAAGCAGATCGGCGACATCGGGCTGATCGTGCGCTGGATCCTGTTCGCGGTGTTCTTCACGCTGCTGCTGGTTGTCGGTAATACCATGGCGCAGAGCGTGCGCGAGCGCATTCCGGAGCTCGCGGTGCTCAAGACCCTCGGCTTCTCCGATGGCAGCGTGCTCGGCTTCGTGCTCGCCGAGGCCTTCGCGCTGGTGCTGTGCGGGGGCCTGGTCGGGATGGTGCTGGCCTCGCTCGCCGGGGCGATGGTGGAGAAGGGCACCGGCGGCCAATTCCTGCTGTCGCTCACGGGCTGGGTGTGGTCCCTGGGCATCGTGGCGATCGTGCTGATGAGCCTGGCGGTGGGGCTGCTGCCGGCGCTGCGCGCCCGTCGCCTGAAGATCGTCGACGCGCTGGCCGGACGCTGAGGGGGAGAGATCGTGTTGCGACAGGCTCTCGCCATAACAGGGATCAGCATCCGCAGCGTGCCCGAGCGCTGGGCGCCCTCGCTGGTCATCGTGGTCGGACTCGCGGGCGTGGTGGCGGTGTTCACCGCGCTGCTGGCGATGGCGGCCGGCTTCGAGAGCACGCTCAAGGCGACCGGGCGCAGCGATGCCGTCGTGATTCTGCGCGGCGGCTCGGATGCCGAGCTCAACTCCGCCTTCGACCGCGAGTCGACCGACATCATCAAGCAGGAGCCGGGTATCCGCCCCGACGCCGACGGTAAGCCACTCGCCTCCGCGGAGCTGATGGTGATCGCCGAGCTGGTGCGCCGCGAGGACGTCAGGAGCGGGGCCAACATCACGCTGCGCGGCGTCGAGCCGGCCGCCTTCGTGCTGCGGCCGCATCTCACGATCATCAAGGGCCGCAATTTCACCCCGGGCCTGCGCGAGCTGATCGTCGGGCGCGGCGTGCTGGCGCAATTCCAGGGCGCCGACATCGGCCAGACGGTGCGCATGCGCGGCTCGGAGTGGCACGTGGTCGGCGAGTTCGACAGCGGCGACTCGCATAACAGCGAAATGTGGACCGACATCAATGTCGCACGCTCGACTTTCGGGCGCTCCGGATCGAGCTCCGTGCTGGCGGCGCTCGACGGTCGGGATGGGCTGGCGCGCCTCAAGAGCGCGGTCGCTGCGGATCCGCGCCTGTCGCTCGACGTGCTGGTCGAGCGGGACTATTTCAGCAGTCAGACCCGGCAGTTTCGCCGCACCATCGGCGTGCTGGCGAGTGTCGTGACCGTCATCATGGGACTGGGCGCGATATTCGCCGCGCTCAACAGCATGTACGCAGCGGTGGCGGCGCGCGGCAAGGAGATCGCCACACTGCGGGCGCTCGGCTTCGGCGGTCTGCCGGTGGTCGTGTCCGTGATGATCGAGGCTCTGCTGCTGGCTCTCGCCGGGGCCGTGCTCGGCGCGCTGATCGCCTACGTGCTCTTCAACAACCTCTCGGTATCCACCCTGGGACAGAATTTCACCCAGGTGGTCTTCAGCTTCAAGGTAACACCGGAGCTCGTGGTACGCGGACTGGTGATCGCAGTGGTCATCGGCATGGTGGGCGGCTTCCTGCCCGCACTGCGGGCGGCGCGGCTGCCGGTGACGGTGAGCCTGCGCGAGCAGTAGACGCGGGCGCGGTCAAAGGCGCGCGAGCGCCGCGCACAGCGCGGCTACGTCCGCTTCGCGCTGATCCCAGGAGACCACGAAGCGCGCCTCGCCGGCGCCCGGTGCTCCCCAGTCGTAGAATTCGAAGCCCGCGGCGCGCAGAGTCTCGCGGCGCGTTTCTCCGAGCCCCAGGAATATCTCGTTGGCCTCGACCGGATGCAGCAGCGCCGCGCCGGCTGCCGCACCGATGCGCGCGGCCAGGCGGTTGCTGCGCTCGGCGTTGCGCTTCCACAGGCCCGATTCCACGTAGGCGAGCAGCTGGGCGGCCACATAACGCGATTTCGACAGCAGGTGTCCGGCGCGCTTGCGACGCAGCTCGAAATCGCGCACCAGCGCGCCGTCGAAGAACACCACCGCCTCGGCGGTGAGCGCGCCGTTCTTGGTGGCGCCGAAGGAGAGCACGTCCACTCCGGCACGCCAGGTCACCTCGGCGGGATGGCAGCCGAGGAAGGCGAGGGCATTGGCGAAACGCGCGCCGTCCATGTGGACCTTGAGTCCCCGTGCGTGCGCCAGGCCGGCGAGCTGCGCGACCTCGTCGGGTCGATAGCTGGTGCCGAGCTCGGTGGCCTGTGTCAGCGAGAGCGCCGCCGCCTGCACGCTGTGCACGTGACGGGGGTGCGCCTCGAGCGCGGCGGCGACGGTCGCCGCGTCGAGCTTGCCGTGCGCGCCGGGGAGCAGCTGCAGCTGCGCGCCGCCGGAGAAAAAACCGGGCGCACCGCATTCATCCACCGCGATGTGGGCCTCGTGGTGCGCGAAGATCGCCCCGTAAGGCGGGCTCAGGGTGGCGAGCGCCAGCGAGTTGGCGGCGGTGCCCGTGGTCACCGCAAAGGCGCGCACCTGCGTGCCGAAGTGCTCGCTGAGCGCGCCATCCAGGCGCAGCGTCCACTCGTCATCGCCGTAGGCGCGCGCCAGCCCGTGATTGGCCTGCTCGATGGCCGCGAGAATCTCCGGGCAGGCGGTTGCGGTGTTATCGCTGAAGAATCGCAAGGGGCGCAGCTCCTCGTCACGCAGCTCTCAATCGATGCGCCAGCGGAAGGACCAGGCGCCGAATGCCAGGAACACGAGCGTCGTGACCGCAAGATACAACAGGTTGGGGGCGATCTGCGCGAGGCCGGCGCCGTCCAGCATCACGGCGCGGGCCGCATCGAGCAGGTGGGTGAGGGGGAAAATGTGCGCGACCCACTGCACCCAGCGGGGCGAGCCCTCGAGGGAGAACCAGATGCCCGATAGCAGCATCATGGGCCAGGTGAGGACATTGAGGAGCCCGGCGACCAGCTCATCGCTGGAGAAGCGCGCCGCGATCGTGAGGCCGAGGGCGATCATCGACAGCGCGCCGAGCACGGCGAGCAGCGCCAGCAGCAGCGGATTGCCGGCAGAGTGGAAGCCGATGACGGCACCGATCCCGAGGTACAGCACCAGCGTCACGAACACGATCAGGCTGAGGCGCGAGAGCACCTGGGCGCTCAGGAACTCGAAGGCAGTCAGGGGAGTGGCGTGCAGCCGCTTGAGAAAGCCGCTCTTGCGATAGCGCAGCACCACGTAGCCCACGCCGAACAGGCAGCTGAACATCATGTTCATGCCGAGGATGCCCGGAAACAGCCAGTCGACGTAGCGCACGGCCTTGCCGGTGACGGGCTGGCGGCGTGCGCCGGGCTCGGCGGCGAGCAGCAGCCGCTCGACGACGTAGCCCTTGGGCGAGTCGGTGTTGACCCAGTAACGGGTGCCGGGCGCGAAGTCGACCAGCAGGTCGACCTGCTGATGGGTGAGCTTGCGCAGCGCCTCGCTCTCGCCGGCGAGCGGCACGAACTGCACGTAGCGCTCGGCGAGGAAGGGGTGCGCGTGCGCGTCGGCGGCCGGCCCGAGCACCGCAACCTTGAACAGCGGGCGCGGCGGGCCCCCGAAGACGAAGCCCATGCCGATCACCAGCATCACCGGCAGCAGCAGCGTGAAAATGAGCGTGCCGCGATCGCGCAGGAACTCGAGGTTGCGCGCATGGAATACCGACAGCAGCCTGGCGATCACGGGCGCAGCTCCTTGCCGGTGAGCTCGAGGAACAGATCCTCGAGGTTGGGCGGCCGGATGCGCAGATTGGTGAGCGGGACGTGCGCCGCCAGCAGCGAGCGCAGCGTGCCCTCCAGGTCGTGGGTAGTGATCTCGACCCGATCGCTGGTGTCGAAGATCTTGAGAGGCAGTGCGCGCGCCGAGTCGGGGAATTCCTGGCGCGGGAGCTCCAGCAGCACCTCGGCGAAGTGCTCGCTCAGCAGCCGGCGCGGCGGACCCTGGGCGATGATGCGCCCGCGGTCCATGATGGCGATCTCATCGCACAGCAGCTCGGCCTCCTCCATGTAGTGAGTGGTGAGGATGATCGTCTTGCGGCGCGCCTTGATGGACTGGACCAGCTCCCAGAAATTGCGGCGCGCCTGCGGATCGAGGCCGGTGGTGGGCTCGTCGAGAAACAGCACCGCCGGATCGTTGACCAGGGCGATGCCGAGCAGCAGCCGCTGCTGCTGGCCGCCGGAGAGTTTGCGCGCCTCGCGGGCGGCGAGCTTCTCCAGCGCGCAGATGCGCAGCACCTCATCGACCTCGAGGCCGTGCGCGTACAGCCCGCGAAACAGCGCCACGCACTGACGTACCGTCAGGAAGTCCTGCAGCGCGGTCTTCTGAAAGAGGATTCCCGCCTCCTCGCGAAAGCGCGCGCCGAGGGGCTCGCCGCGATAGCGCACCTCGCCCGCAGTCGGCGGAAGGATCCCTTCCATGACCTCGACCGTGGTGGTCTTGCCCGCACCGTTGGGGCCCAGCAGCCCGAAACAGACGCCCTCGGGGACGCTGAAGCTGACGCCGTCGACGGCAGTCGTCGCCGGGTAGCGTTTGATCAGATCGCGGACTTCGAGGAGGTCGGTGCTCACGGTGCGGGGCGGCAAAGCTGTCGGACTGGCGCGCGATCCTAGCGGATTCGGGGCGGGGGCGCCTGCAGCCTTGCCGGGCGGTACGTGCCGTGTACCATCAGCCGCATGAGCACACGAAAATATGATAAGTCCGAGCGCGTCGAGCTCGCGGACGAGGCGGTGCACTGGGACCTCGGCAGCTCGCTCTCCTACGGACAGTACCTGCAGCTGGAGAAGCTGCTCGATGCCCAGCATCCGCTCACGGGCGAGCACAACGAGATGCTGTTCGTCATCGTGCACCAGGTGTCGGAGCTGTGGATGCGGCTGATGCTGCACGAGCTGACCGCGGCGATGGCGTGCGTGCGCCGCGACGACCTGGATCCGGCGCTCAAGATGCTGGCGCGCATCTCGCGCTCGCAGAACCAGCTGATCGCCGTCTGGGACGTGCTCTCGACCATGACGCCGTTCGAGTACACCGCCTTTCGCAATGCCCTGGGACGCTCCTCGGGGTTCCAGTCGGTGCAGTACCGGCTGCTGGAATTCCTGTTCGGCAACAAGAATGCCGATATGACGGCGGTCCACCAGCGCGACCCGCAGGCCTTCGCACTGCTCGAGCGCGCGCTGGCCGAGCCGTCGCTCTACGACGAGGTGCTGCGCCTGCTCAACCGCCGCGGCTACGAGGTTCCGCAGGAATATCTGTCACGGGACTTCCGCGAGCCCTACGTTGCCAGCAAGCAGGTCGCGGGCGCCTGGCTCGGGGTTTATCACAACACCGACAAGGACTGGGACCTGTATGAGCTCGCCGAGCGGCTGGTGGACCTCGATCATAATTTCCAGCTGTGGCGCTGCCACCATCTCAAGACGGTGGAGCGCATCATCGGCTACAAGGCCGGCACCGGCGGGACCGGCGGCGTGTCCTATCTCGCCAAGGCTCTCGAGCTCAAGTTCTTCCCCGAGCTGTGGCAGATCCGGACCTCGATGTAGCCGCTTGCTCTACAGCGCCCCCACTGTCGTCGGCGAGCCGCGGTAGTCGGCCGGGAACAGGGTCTGGAGGTTGCGGATCTTCGGCAGGTCATTGACCACGATGTACGCAGCGTCGGGGTTCTTCAGGTAATAGTCCTGGTGATAGGACTCGGCGCGGTAGAACCCTTTGAGCGGCTCGAGCGCAGTCACGATGGGCTGCCGGAACGCGTGCTGCTGCGTGAGCTGCGTGATGTAGCTCTCGGCGATGTGGTGCTGGGTGTCGTCCGCGTAGAAGATCACCGAGCGGTACTGCGTGCCCGTATCGGGACCCTGCCGGTTGAGCTCGGTGGGATCGTGGGCGACCGAGAAGTAGATCCGCAGCAGCTCCCCGTAGCTCAGCTGGTCCGGATCGAAGGTAACCTGTACCGACTCGGCGTGCCCGGTGCTGCCGGTCTCGACGTCCTGGTAGTCGGCGGTGCGGCGCGAGCCGCCGGAGTAGCCGGCCAGCACCCCGCGGACACCGCGTACGTGCTCGAATACCGCCTGCATGCCCCAGAAACAACCGCCGCCGAATACCGCGGTCTGCGGGCGGCCCGCCTGTTTGGGGTTGTCGACTGTGGGGGCGGGCAGTGCGACGGGGGGCGCATCGGCCGGCGCCGGCAGGCACGCGGAGAGGGCGGCGACGAGCGCCAGTACGAGGAGGGCGCGGCGCCGCAGCGAGCCGGCGAACACCCAGGTGCTTCGGTAATTCATGGCATCAGGCTCGCGGAAGGAAGTTGAGGGCTACGGAGTTCATGCAATAGCGCAGGCCGGTGGGGCGAGGTCCGTCATCGAACACGTGACCGAGGTGCGCGTCGCAGCGTTTGCACGCCACCGCGGTGCGCCGCAGACCAAGAGTGGTGTCGCCGCGTTCCACTACGTTGTAGTGCGAGATCGGCCGCCAGAAGCTGGGCCAGCCCGTGCCCGAATCGAACTTGGTGCGCGAATCGAACAGCATCGTGCCGCAACAGATGCAGGCGTACAGGCCATCCGCATGGTTACCGTCATAAGCGCCGCTGAAAGCGCGCTCAGTCGCCTCGTGGCGCGTCACCTCGTAGGCCAGCTGCGACAACTGCTGTCGCCACTCCGTGTCGGTCTTGACGATCCGCCGGACGCTCGCCGTTCCCTTGCTGCGACCGTCAGGTCCGAAGGCCTCGATGGTCACGCCGTCGGTGCCGGCTGTAGCGGCCGTCGTGGCTGCCGCGAGGCGCGCATGAATCGCGGCCACGCCGAGGGCGAGGCCGCAGCCGAGCAGTTCGCGCCTCGAGACACTGATGGGGCGGGGATGATGCATGGCTAGTCTCCGTTAGCCCTTCATCCGAAGGTGAAAGAATACGCCTGCACGCCGGGATCGAGGAATTCGATCCTGAAGGTGTGCTCGCCCCGCGGGTCTGCCTGCCGCAACAGCTGGTAGAGGCGTTGCCCGGTGACGCGGCCCGTACCGTTGGCCTGCACATCGACGCCGTGATCGGCGCCCGGGGCCCGGCCGTCGAGGGTGACACGGAAGCGCACCGGCTGGCCGGCCGCGGCGGGCCCGAGGACCAGGTGCAGGTCACGCGCGCGGAACCTGAACTCGATCGCAGCCGGGGCAGTCGTCGCGACGGCTCGCTGAGGCTCGACCCGCCAGTTGCCCGCGAGCGCCCACTGGTTGAGATCGAGCGCGGCGGGGGTGCGATAGCCGTACGGCTGGTCGTGCCGCTCACCGCCGGGGGAAGCAAAGTTCTCCGCGCGCTCGTATCCCACGTAGGTTTCCGGAGAACCGACGGCAGAGAGATCCGCCGCGGCCTCGATTCCGCTGCCCTGCGCCGGCGCGCCATTTCCGGGCAGGTTCGCGGCGCCGGCTTCCATGAGGAGCTGGCGGATGAGCCGCTCCGAGTCCGCATAATCACCCTCGCCGAAATGGTGCCCGCGGATTCTTCCCTGCGCATCGATGAAGTAGTGCGCCGGCCAGTACTCGTTGCCGAACGCCTGCCAGATGGCGTAGTTGTTATCGAGCGCGACCGGATACGTGATGCCGAGATCGTGCACGGCTCGGGTGACGTTGCCGGGCTCTTTCTCGAACGGGAACTCGGGCGCATGCACCCCGACGACAAGGAGCCCGGCGGCGCGATAGCGCTCCCACCAGCTCTTTACGTAGGGCAGCGCCCGCAGACAATTGATGCAGGAGTAGGTCCAGAAGTCGATGAGCACCACCTTGCCGCGCAGCGCCGCGCGCGTGAGCGGTGGAGAATTGAGCCAGGCGACGGCCCCGGCGAGGGCGGGCAGCTCGCCCTCGACCGGCGGCTCGCCCGCCGGGCGCCCGGTCATCGCACCGCTCATGGTGGCCGTCATGCTTCCCGTCATGGCGCCTTGCATCGGGCCCTGCGTGCCTGCGCCGTCTGCTCGCGGATCGATTCGGGCGATGAGGCCCTGCTCGAGACCGTTGGTGCCCGCCGCCGAAAGGCGCGTGAGGATCCCCGTATCCCATCCGAGCGCAATCGACGCCACCGCGAGCATGACCAGAGCACCCAGCGCGCGGCGCAACCACTCGCCCGCGGCGAAGGTGCGCTTGAGCGCGGCGATTACGCGGGTGCTGGCGGCGGCCACCACGGATAATGAGGCCGCGGCACCCAGCGCGTAGGCCAGGAGCAGTACGGTGGTCTGCGTACTTGGACCCTTGAGCGCCGCGCCGGTGAGGATGAGGCCGAGAATGGGCCCGGCGCACGGCGCCCAGAGAAAGCCGGTGGCGACACCGAGCACGAACGAGGAGGTCACACCGGTACCGGCCTCGCCGCGCTGCTCCGAGAGGCGGGCACCCAGCGCTACGATCGGGCGCGTGACCCGATCGGCAAAGCCTCGGGACAGCAGTGCCAGTGCGAACACGGCCAGCAGCACCAGCGCCGCGATGCGACCGTAATTGTTGACGTGAACGGCCCACGCGCCGCCGACGGCCGCCAGCGTCGAGATTGCAGCGAATGTGGCCGCCATGCCGGTGAGCAGCGGCAGCGTGCTGCGCGCAAAGGGCTGCTCGGTACGCGCCAGCACGAAGGGCACCACGGGCAGGATGCACGGACTCAGGATGGTGAGCGCACCACCGAGAAACGCGAGTACCGCAAGGGTCATTCAGGCTCCAGGCGCACGGGTTCGTCACACCAAAGGACCTCCCGCGTGGTCCATTTATTGCACCGCGGGGAAGCGCTAAGCAAGAAGGACGCGGGCCGTCAACGCCAGCTTTCGCAGGCGAGCCCCAGGTGCGCGGCGGCAGCCCGGACGTGACGGGAGCCGTTTACCAGAACGCCCCGATCCGCGAGGCACAGATGGCCGAGGTCGCTCGCGCCGTTCCCATAGGCCGTGATGCGCAGCCCCGGGTGGCGCTCGCGCAGCTCGCGCAGCGCGCGCGCCTTGGCGGCGCCGCGCAGGTTCGGTCCGGCCAGCGCGCCGTCCAGCCGCTCGCCGTTCCACTGCACTCGGGTGCACAGTACCTCGGCGAATGCCAGCGCGCTGCCGATGGCGGGGACATAAAGATCGACGCTGGCGCTCATGAGCACCAGGTGGTCGCCGCGGGCGCGATGCGCGTCGAGGCACATGAGCGCATCGCCCCTCAGGCCGTGCGCGATGAGGCGTGGCACGAAGCGCCCGGTCCACGCGCCGAGCTCGGTTCGCGTGCAGCCGCCGAGCGTAGCCCGGATGAAGGCCGACTTGACGCCGCCGTGATCGGACCTGCCGGCGGCGAAGCGCAGCAGCTCCGGCAGAACCCGCAGCGCTCCCGGCGCACGCAGCGGATGGCGATGCAGGAAGCCGTGCACGTAGGGCCACAGCGTGTCGCGGCGCGTGAGCGTGCCGTCGAGATCGAAGAGCGCCAGGGCGCGGCCCTCGGCCGAAGCCGTCGCGCCCGTCGCCGCCATGGTGCCCGCGGGCTCCGGCAGACCGGCTTACCCGCCCGCGGCGCCTGCGGCGAGCTGGCGCAGGACGAACTGCAGGATGCCTCCGTGGCGAAAGTATTCGCGCTCCTTCGGCGTATCGATGCGCACGCGTGCGGTGAACTGCTTCGGTTTCCCGTCCGCGGGAGTGGCCGTGACGGTGACCTCGCGCGCATCGCCGCGGCTGAGCCCCGCGATATCGAATAGCTCGCGTCCGGTGAGCCCGAGGGAGGCGGCGTTCTGCCCGCTCTGGAACTGCAGCGGCGCGACTCCCATGCCGATCAGGTTCGAGCGGTGTATGCGCTCGAAGCTCTCGGCGATCACCGCCTTGACCCCCAGCAGCATGGTGCCTTTTGCCGCCCAATCGCGCGAAGACCCGGTACCGTACTCGCGGCCGGCGATCACCACGAGCGGCGTGCCTTCGCGCTGGTAGCGCATGGCAACGTCGTAGATGGAGCCCTGCTCGCCGTCGGGCAGATGCACCGAGACTCCGCCCTCGACGCCCGGCACCAGGAGGTTGCGCAGCCGGATATTCGCAAAGGTGCCGCGCATCATGACTTCGTGGTTGCCGCGGCGCGCTCCGTAGGAGTTGAAGTCCTTCGGCTGCACGCCCTGCTCGACGAGGTAGCGGGCGGCCGGGCTCGAGCGCGAGATGTTGCCTGCCGGCGAGATGTGATCGGTGGTGACCGAGTCACCGAGCAGTGCCAGCACGCGCGCTGCGCGTACGTCGGCGAGCGCCGCCGGCGTCATGGTCATGCCCTCGAAGTAGGGCGGATTCTTCACGTAGGTCGACTTCTCGTCCCAGCTGTAGCGCTTGCCCGCCGGCACCTGGATGCCGGCCCAGTTCTCGTCGCCCTGGAACACGCTGGCGTAGCTGGTGCGGAACATCTGCGAGTCGATCGAGCGCTTCAGCACCTCCTGCACTTCGGCATCGGTCGGCCAGATGTCGGCGAGGCGCACCGGCTTGCCGTCGCGATCCGTGCCGAGCGGCTCGGTGGTGAGATCGACGTCGAGCGAGCCGGCGAGCGCGTAAGCCACCACGAGCGGCGGTGAGGCGAGGAAGTTCATGCGCACTTCGGGATGCACGCGCCCCTCGAAGTTGCGATTGCCGGAGAGCACCGAGCAGGCGGTGAGGTCGCCTTGTTTCACCGCGGCGGAGATTTCCGGCTTGAGGGGACCGGAATTTCCGATGCAATTATGCACACTTAGCGTGCCGGCGACGAACGCGTGGAGCTCGTTCACCGAAATGTCGAACACACGCTGGTGGCCTGCCGGGCGGCGATCGACCACCTCCAGCGACAGTGTCGGCAAGCTAAGGGACTCTTTGTCGGTGCAATAGCGCTTAGGTCCCTGTGCCGTAGTGCGAGGTTCGAGCCGCGCAAACCATTCTCGTGCACCGATCTGTTCGAGGATCTCGACGGGGGAGGGAAAGTCGCAAAGCTCCCGATGCAGAGCCCGGAAGCGCCTGCTCTCAGGGGAAGGGAGTCCTTGAAATCGGTCATAACCTTCGAGAAGCGCGTAGTGCGGGAACGCCACGGTCTCGTACGTCATGAGCTCCGCGGCGGCGATCCGGCGGAATTGCTGAAATGACAGAGCCCAGTCCTTACGCATGGCTTCAATTCGGTCCGTCATCCACAGTCGTTGGCGATTGATGGTGTCGATCGTGCGCCAATAGACGGCCGCTGCGCTGGCGCGCAGGGATTTTTCGACGCAGTAGCGGTAACCGACTCGCTCTACAAACGACAACCCTTCGGGAAGAACCAGGCGTACTTCGATGCGTTGCACGCCGTCACGTGGGACGGGATACGTTGAGCGAGAACGCCGCGTGGGATACGTGTAGATGTTCGCGCCGCGAGCTTTGACGCCACATCGCACGAGCAGGCCAATGATCTGTCGCATCACCTCCTGCAGTGCGTCCACGTGCTCGGGCATGGCGCTTTGGGTGTAAGCCGGCGGTCCAAATACCGCCTTCTCTTTTCTAGCGCCCTGTCGGCGCAGTACCGGACCGTGTCCATCTGCACCGAAAAGCGCCGCTGTGAACTCGCGCACGACTGCAACGGGACACTTCGGATCAAGGACAAACTCGGGAAGCGTGCGTTGCTGAGTGATCCTTCGGCCGCGGCTGACACCGGCAAGGGAGGCGATAGCAGCGGTGAGCTCCGCCGGCAGGACGACAGTCCATTTTCGCTCGTCGTACCGCCTGGCTTTCGGCCTCTTGGCAGTGAGGAGCTCGATGTCATCCAGCGCCGCCTCCCGATCGAGAGCCTGGCCAAGGTGCATGCGACCCTGCCCGAAGACGCTGATGGAGCCGTCGCTGATGAGGTGACCGACAAGGCGCGCGAAAGCCAGCGTACGCTGCCGTTCGCGCTCGTTAGCAAAGTTAAGGGTCAGACCCCCGGCGGCCAACTGGTAACCGGCCTCATCCGGTCCGGGTCTGTCGACCGGAGCCTCGAGCCCCGTCACCACACGATCGTGCTTCAGGCGCAGCTTGCCTGCTTCCACCCAGCGCCCGTCGCTGCACAGGACCTTGTGGTCCTCGGTGCACACGATACTTCGTCCGTCCTGCAGGACCAGCGACACGCACTCGCGCTCACCCTGGATCATCATTTCCGTCTGGCTTGCCATCCGCAGTCGGCGGTCTGGGGTCGGGCCGTAAACCCGCGCGCCACCCGCCACCGGCAATTGCTCGATCGGGCGACTCGTGCCATTCGCAAGCAGGACCGGAGTACCGGCAGCGATGCAAGTAGTGCATCCATATCCCACCAGATCGAATCCCACCGCCGCGAGGTCGTCCAGCACGCCGGCCTTCTTGAAGTAATCGGTGACGACTCTCGAGCCGGGCGCGAGGCTGGTCTTCACCCACGGCTTCGCCGTGAGCCCGCGCTCGCGCGCTTTGCGCGCCAGCAGGCCCGCGGCAAGCATCACCGAGGGATTGGAGGTGTTGGTGCAGCTCGTGATGGCGGCGATCAGTACGGCGCCGTCCTTCAGATCGACGCGCTGTCCGTTGAGGGTCGCGGCGGCGACCCCGTTGGGGCCGTTGCGCGCGGCGCGCTCCTCGGCCGTTTTCCCGGCTGCGGCCTCGTAAACCTTCTTGGCGCTTCGCAGGGGCACACGGTCCTGCGGGCGCTTCGGCCCGGCGAGGCTCGGCTCCACTCTTCCGAGGTCGAGCTCGAGCTCATCCGTATAGCGGGCCGGTGTCGCGCCCGGGTTGCGCCACATGCCCTGCGCCCGGGCGTAGGCGTTGACCAGCTCGATGCGCTCGCGCGCCCGCCCGGAGAGCTCGAGGTAGCGGATGGTCTCCGCATCGATGGGGAAGATGCCGCAGGTGCTGCCGTATTCGGGCGCCATGTTGGCGATGGTCGCGCGGTCGGCGAGCGGCAGATTCGCGAGGCCGTCGCCGAAGAACTCGACGAACTTATCCACCACGCCCTTCTTGCGCAGCATCTCCGTGACCGTGAGCACGAGGTCGGTGGCGGTCGCGCCGGGTTGCAGCCGGCCTTCGAGGCGAAAGCCGATCACCTGCGGTATCAGCATGGTGACCGCCTGTCCGAGCATCGCAGCTTCCGCTTCGATGCCGCCGACTCCCCACCCCAGCACCCCGAGGCCGTTGATCATGGTCGTGTGGGAGTCGGTGCCGACGAGAGTGTCGGGATAGGCGCGGCGCGCACCGGAGGACTCCGCATCGAAAATCACCCGCGCGAGGTACTCGAGGTTCACCTGGTGGACGATGCCCGTGTTGGGCGGCACCACGGAGAAATTTCGAAAGGCCGTCTGGCCCCAGCGCAGGAAGGCGTAGCGCTCGCGGTTGCGGCTGAATTCGATGGCGGTATTGGCGGCGAGCGCCTGCGGGCTGCCGTACTCATCGACCTGCACGGAGTGATCGATGACGAGCTCGGCGGGATTGAGCGGGTTCACCCGCTCGGCGTCGCCTCCGAGACGGACGATCGCATCGCGCATGGCGGCGAGATCGACGATGCATGGCACCCCGGTGAAGTCCTGGAGAATGACCCGAGCGGGGGTGAAGGCAATCTCATGCGCGGGCGCGGCGGCGGGATCCCAGTCGAGCAACGCCTCGATGTCGGGGCGGGTGACGCTCACACCGTCCTCGAAGCGCAGCAGGTTCTCGAGCAGGATCTTGAGCGAGTAGGGGAGGCGAGCGACCTTGTCCTGGGGCAGTGCGGCGAGGCTCCATATCTCGTAGGAACGGTCGCCCACCTTGAGCGTCGAGCGCGCCCGGAAGCTGTTGGTCATGCCTTGATCTCCGCTGGCTGCGCGAATTATATCGGGCGCGGGCCCCCGCTGCCGGGCCTCACGGAACGCTGCGCGTCAGGCGGCGGCGGACACGGCCGGTGCGACCGCCTCGATGACCGCACCCCCGAGACAGCGGTCGCCGTCATAGGCAACCGCATACTGGCCGGGGGTGACGGCGCGCTGCGCCTCGAAGAAGCTGAGCCGCACGCTCCCGTCGGGCCGGGGCTCGAGGAAGGCGCGCTGGTCGGCCTGGCGATAGCGAACCTTCACCGAGCAGCGCAGCGGTGCACGCGGCGGCGCGCTCAGCCAGTGCCAGGGACCGGTGGTGAGCGCCAGGCTGGCGAGCAGGGGGTGGTCGTGCCCCTGTACCACGATGAGGGCATTGCGCACGGCATCCTTGCCCGCGACATACCAGGGCTGCTCCGCGCGGCCCGGACGTCCGCCGAGGCGCAGGCCCTCGCGCTGACCGAGGGTATAGAAAGCGAGCCCGCAGTGGGTGCCGAGCCGCTCGCCCTCGGGGGACTCGATCGGGCCGGGGGAGTGGGGCAGATAACGTCCCAGGAATTCGCGAAATGGCCGCTCGCCGATGAAGCAGATGCCGGTGCTGTCGGGCTTGTCGAAGACCGGCAGGGCCGCCCGGCGGGCGCGCTCGCGCACCGCGCTCTTCTCGAGATCCCCGAGCGGCATCACGGTGCGGGCGAGCTCCGCGGCTGCGACGGCATGGAGGAAGTAGCTCTGGTCCTTGGTCGGATCGCGCGCCTTGTGGAGCTCGATGCCGCGCGCGCCTTCGACGAGACGCGCGTAGTGGCCGGTGGCGAAATGCGTGGCGCCCAGGCGCAGCGCATGGGCCAGAGCCACCCCGAACTTGATCTCGCGGTTGCACAGCACGTCCGGGTTCGGGGTGCGCCCGGCGCGATGCTCGGCGAGAAAATGCTCGAAGACGCGCGCGCGGTATTCGCGCGCGAAGCTCACACGATGCAGCGGGATTGCGAGGCGCTCGGCGATCGCACGCGCATCCTGAAAGTCCTGCGCGGCGGTACACCAGATGTCGTCATCCGCCTCCTCCCAGTTGCTCATGAAGAGCCCCTGCACCTCGCAGCCCTGTTCCCTGAGAAGCAGGGCGGCGACGGCGGAGTCCACCCCGCCGGAGAGGGCGACGATGACGCGGGAGGAGGCGGTGAGAGGCACGGCGGCCATCGGCGGATTGTACCCCGCCCGAGGTCCGCTCAGCCGGCGGAGGCAGTGATCAGCCGCGGCGGGCGGCGCGCAGTCCGTGCTCGGCCGCGCTGGCGTTCCAGACCTGGTCGAATTCCGTGAGGTACTGCTTCGCCGCGAGCGGATTGTTGATGTCGGCGACCCCGTCCCAACTGTCGGAGCGCAGCCGGTACACGATCGCGCGGTCGTCGGCAATCAGATATGCGGAGGCGCGTTGCGGGGAGTGTGCCGCAACGTAGCGGATGTCGATGCAGCTCGACAGGCGACGGCCCATGGCGACGAAGCGGTTGCTGTCGCGCATGACCCGCGTCGGCTCGGCGAGCAGGACCCGTACCTTGGAGAAGCTGCGTGTCAGCACGAAGTGCTTGATGACCTCGAGGAACGGCGTCTGGTCGTACAGGTCGGGCTCGAGATCGGGCGTATAGATAGAGATGAGCCGCTGCGCGGTCGCGGCAATCTCGTTGACGGCAGCGCGGACCTCGGCGAGTGAGGTGAGGACGGTGAGGGTCTCGGCGGAGCCGTGGCGCGAGGTGGCACGGCCGCCGCCGGCGCCCACGGACTCGGGTGCATAGCGCGCGTTGGCGAGCTGTGCCCAGCCGTTCTTCAGATCGAGTTCCCCGGAAATTGCCACGAGTGGCGCCCACCCTTGACCCGCATCGCGTGCAGGCTGCCGGGGATATTAGTGATCCTGCCCGGCATTCCATTGCCGAACAGATCACGGTTTGACCGGGGACCTCAGTTGCAGTAAGTCAAAAGCGCGGCGCAGTTCGCACTTTTGCAGCGACGTTATGTCGTGTAGCGGCGACAGTCCTGCCGCCCCGCTGCAGGTCGAGCAATCCTTCAGATCGCGCGTGCCAGGGCGGCAGCCAACCCGGTGTAGTCGCCCGGCCGCAGCGCGCGCAGCCGCGATTTCTCCGTGGCCGGCAGCGGCAGGCTCTCGATGAACTCACCGAGCGCGCGCGCATCGATGGGCCGGCCGCGGGTCAGATCCTTCAACTTCTCGTAACCGCCGGGCTCGCCCGCCGCCCGCAGGGCTGTCTGCACCGCTTCGGCGAGTACTTCCCAGGCTTCCGCAAGATCGGCCGCCATGCGCGCGGCATCGGGTTCCACCCGCTCGAGGCCGCGACCGAGCGAGGTCCAGGCAATGAGAGTGTGTGCGAGGGCCACACCGAGATTGCGCAGCACGGTCGAGTCGGTGAGATCGCGCTGCCAGCGCGAGACCGGGAGCTTCTCCGCGAAGTGTCGCAGCAACGCGTTCGCCACTCCCAGGTTGCCTTCGGCATTCTCGAAGTCGATGGGATTGACCTTGTGCGGCATGGTGGAGGAGCCGACCTCGCCGGCGACCGCGCGCTGGCGCAGATAGCCGAGCGAGACGTATCCCCACATGTCGCGGCACAGATCGACCAGGATGACGTTGACCGAACCCACGGCATCGCAGTACTCGGCGATCCAGTCGTGGGGCTCGATCTGCGTGGTGTAGGGGTTGTACTCGAGGCCGAGTGACTCGACGAAGGCGCGCGCAATGGCAGGCCAGTCGAGCGCGGGCAGCGTCCCGACGTGCGCGTTGAAGTTGCCGACGGCGCCGTTCCACTTGCCGAGAATGGCGACGGCGGACCAGCGGTTCTGCGCCCGCATCAGCCGGGCGGCAAAGTTCGCCAGCTCCTTGCCGAGCGTGGTCGGGCTCGCGGCCTGCCCGTGGGTTCGCGCCAGCATCGCGGCGTCCGCGTACCGGTGCGCCAGCTCGGCGAGCTCGTGGGTGCGCGCCTGCAGCACCGCGAGCAGCACCGGACGGCTGCGCAGCAGCAGCCGCGCGTAGCTCAGGTTGTTGATGTCCTCGGAGGTGCAGCCGAAGTGCACGAGCTCGAGAGTGGCGGGGCCGGCGCCTGCAGCGGCGAGCTGCTCCCGCACGTAGTACTCGACGGCTTTGACGTCGTGATTGATCCGCGCCTCGATGGTCTTCACCGCGGCCGCGGCAGCCGTGTCCGGTGCGGCGGCGAGCTGCTGTGCGCGGGCACGGACCTTCGGGCTGAGCGCGGCGCCGGGCAGCTGCGGCGCCGCCGCCGCGAGCTGCAGCAGCCACTGCGCCTCGACGGCGACGCGCTCGCGAATCAGCGCCGCTTCGCTCAGCAGGGGGCGTAGTGGGGCGGTGACGGCGGCATAGCGACCGTCGACGGGCGAGAGTGCGTCGAGGGCGCTCAGAGCGTCGCTGGGACTTCCGCGCATGCGTTACCGGGTATCATAACGCATACGGCCGTTCGGCCGGGCGTCGCGGCTGCAACCGCATGTTGATCGGCGGGCGCGAGCGCGCCCGACGGGCCTGCCGCCTGGGTCGCAGGCCCGGCCGGCCGACAGAGGAGTGCACTGATGACGACTTCCTTCCGGGTGGAGCGGGACAGCATGGGCGAGCTCAAGGTGCCCGCGGATGCGCTGTGGGGCGCGCAGACCCAACGTGCAGTGGAGAATTTCCCCGTGAGCGGGCTCACGATGCCGCGCGGCTTCATCGCAGCGCTCGGCCTGGTCAAGCAGGCGGCGGCGCGCGCCAATCGCGCCCTCGGGCTGCTCGAGCCGCAGGTGGCGGAGGCGGTGGACGCCGCGGCTGCCGAGGTGGCCGCCGGCAGGCACGATGCGCATTTTCCCATCGATGTCTTCCAGACCGGATCCGGCACCAGCACCAACATGAACGCCAACGAGGTCATCGCGACCCTCGCCAGCCGCCGTCTGAAGAGCCCGGTGCATCCGAACGACCAGGTGAACATGGGGCAGAGCAGCAACGACTCCATTCCAACCGCCATCCACGTGAGCGCCGCGCTCGCGGTGCGCGCGGCGCTGCTGCCGGCGCTGGCGCATCTGCGCCAGGCGCTCGAGGCGCGCGAGCACGAGCTCTCCGGCACCGTCACCACCGGGCGGACGCACTTGATGGACGCGATGCCGGTGACGCTCGGACAGGAGCTGTCGGGCTGGCGGACACAGGTCGAGCACGGCAAGGCGCGCGTCGAGGCCGTCGAGCCGCGACTGCTCGCGCTCGCCCAGGGTGGAACGGCGGTCGGCACCGGCATCAATGCTCACCCCGAATTCGGCCGGCGCTTCTGCCAGGAGCTCGCCGCGATCACCGGCGTGGCCTTCAGGCCCGCCGCCAACTACTTCGAGGCGCTGTCGGCGCAGGACACCGCGGTGGAGCTCTCCGGGCAGCTCAAGGTGATCGCCGTGAGCCTGATGAAGATCGCCAACGACCTGCGGCTGATGAACAGCGGACCCCTCGCGGGCCTCGGCGAGATCTCGCTGCCGGCGCTGCAGGCGGGCAGCAGCATCATGCCGGGAAAAGTGAACCCCGTGATACCCGAGGCCGTGGCCATGGTGGCGGCGCAGGTCATCGGCAACGATGCCGCGATTACCGTCGCGGGACAGTCGGGCAATTTCCAGCTGAACGTCATGCTGCCGGTGATCGCCCACAACCTGCTGGGGAGCATCGCGCTGCTCGCCAACGTGTCGCGGCTGCTCGCCGATCGGGCCATCGCCGGCTTCAAGGTGAACTCCGCGCGCATCGCCGAAGCGCTCGATCGCAACCCGATCCTGGTGACGGCACTGAATCCGGTGATCGGCTACGAGAAGGGCGCGGCAATCGCCAAGGCGGCCTACGCGCAGGGCCGGCCGATCCGTGATGTGGCCCGGGAGATGACGCAGCTGTCGGCTGCGGAACTGGCGGGGCTGCTCGACCCGGCGGCGCTGACGCGCGGGGGCATCAAGGGCGGCACGAGCGGCGGTGGCTGAAGAGGGCGACAGCGCCGCACCCGAGCGCGACTGGGCTGCGATCGTGCGCGAGCGGCTCGCCGGTACCGCTCCGCGCCACGACCCGCAGGACTGGATCCTGCCGGGCCTGTCGCCCGAGGGCGATCGGATCTATCGCCGCTCGCTTCCGGCGACCCCGGTTGCGGCCGCGGTACTGGTGCCGCTCATCGAGCGCGAGCGGCCGACCGTTCTGCTCACCGAGCGCGCGCCCGGCCTGCGCACTCACGCCGGGCAGGTGAGCTTCCCGGGTGGACACGTCGAGGGGAGCGATCTGAGCCCGGCAGCCGCCGCCTTGCGCGAGACACGCGAGGAGATCGGCCTGCCGGAGCGGCTGGTGTCGGTGGCCGGCTTCCTGCCCGATCACATCGTCATCACCGGCTTTCGCATCACGCCGGTGGTGGGCTTCGTGCAGCCGGGGTTTGAGCTGCGGCTCGACCGCACCGAAGTACAGGGCACCTTCGAGGTGCCGCTCGACTATATATTCAATGCCGCGAACTTCCGTTGGGAGCGCCGACGGTTGATCCGCAGCGGCGAGGAGGTCGAGTTCTGCGACATTCCGTTCGCGGGACGCACCATCTGGGGTGCCACCGCCGGCATGCTGCTGACGCTCTACCGACTGTGCGTCGGACCGCTGCCCTTCGGGCGAGCGCCAGGCGGCGGACGGGAACCGGCATGAGCGACCCCCGACAGGCGCTCGGGGAGCTGCTGGCACTCATGGCCCGGCTGCGGGATCCCACGCGCGGCTGCCCATGGGATCGCGAGCAGACCTTCCGCAGCATCGCGCCCTACACCATAGAAGAAGCCTACGAGGTGGCCGACGCGATCGAGCGCGACGACCGCGGGCAGCTGCGCGAGGAGCTCGGCGATCTCCTGTTCCAGGTGGTATTCCACGCGCGCATGGCGGAGGAGCGTGGCTGGTTCGGTTTCGCGGAGGTGGCCGAGTCCATTCACGCCAAGCTCGTGCGCCGCCATCCGCACGTATTTGCCGGGGCGGCCACCGAGGCGCACGAGCTGCCACGCGAGTGGGAGGCGCAGAAAGCCCGCGAGCGCGCGGCGGCCGCCGCCGACGGGGCAGGGGCGCTCGCGGGAGTGCCGCGGGCACTGCCGGCTTTGATGCGCGCCGCGAAGCTCGGCAGGCGTGCGGCGCGCGTCGGCTTCGACTGGCCCGAGGCCGCCGCGGTGCGCGCCAAGATCGATGAAGAGCTCGCCGAGCTCGACGCCGCGCAGGCAGCCGCAGCGGCGCCGGCGGCCGCACACCAGGCCGTCGCGGAGGAGCTCGGCGACCTGCTGTTCTCGATCGTAAACCTGGGCCGCCACCTGCAGATCGACGCCGAGGAGGCGCTGCGTGCCGCCAACACCAAGTTCGAGACCCGCTTCAGCCGCATGGAGTCGCTGGCGCGGGAGCGCGGGCTGACGCTCGAGCGGCTCACGGCGCACCAGTGGGACGAGCTTTGGACGGAGGCGAAGCTGAACGCCCGCTGAAGCAGCCGCAGACGTTGTCCGAGGTGCCCGGCGGGGAGCGGATGCGTTACGCTGCAGACATGAAGCTGCAACGACTGATCCCGGCTGCAGCCCTGTTGCTTGCAGGCGGCGCAGCCGCCGCTCATCCCGCGCCTGCGGCCGGCAGCCCGCCGGCTCCCACCGCGCTCGCTGCAGCGTCGCTGACCATGGATGAGGCGGTGAGAATGACCGAGCAGCGCTACCACGCGCGGGTGGTGAAGGCCGAGACGCAGCGCGACAACGGACACGTGTTCTATGTATTACGGCTGCTGGACGAGGCGGGCCGCGTATGGACGGTGCGCGTCGATGCCGTGAGCGGCGCCGTTTCGCAGTAGCATCCGCGGGAACAGCCATGCGCGTACTGGTGGTCGAGGACGAGGCGGCGCTGCGCGAGACTCTGCGCACGCGCCTGGTCGAGGCGGGATTCACGGTCGACCAGGCGGCCGACGGCAACGAGGCGCTGTTTGCCGGCACCGAGTACCCGCTCGATGTCGCCATCGTCGACCTCGGGCTGCCGGGAGTCTCGGGGCTCGAGGTGATCCGCAGGCTGCGGGCCGCGCGCAAGACCTATCCCATCCTGATCCTGACGGCGCGCGATAACTGGCAGGACAAGGTCGAGGGGCTGCAGGCCGGGGCCGATGACTACGTGGCGAAGCCCTTTCACTTCGAGGAGGTACTGGCGCGCGTCCAGGCGCTGCTGCGCCGCGCGGGCGGCTGGGCCAGCCCGCTGCTGCAGTGCGGCCCGGTGGTGCTCGACACCCGCGCGCAAACCGTGCAGGTGAGCGGCTCGGCCGTCGAGCTGACCACCTTCGAGTACCGGATTCTCGAGCATCTGATGCTGCGCGCCGGCGATGTCATCTCCAAGGCGGAGCTCACCGAGCGTCTCTACGATCAGGACTTCGAGCGCGACAGCAACGTCATCGAGGTGCTGGTAGGGCGGCTGCGGCGCAAGCTCGATCCGCAGGAGCAGCTGCATCCGATCGAGACCCTGCGCGGGCGCGGCTACCGGTTCGCGCTGGCGCGTGCCCCGACACCCTGACGGGTGCACGGCACCATGCATTCACTCAGCCGGCGGCTGCTCGTCTCGGTGTCGGTGCCGCTGGCGCTGTTCTCGGGCGGCATGATGTGGGTGCTCGACACCGGCTTTCGCGCCCTGTCCGAGCGCTCCCTCGAGAAGGTGCTGGATTCGCAGATGGTGGCGCTGATCGCCGCGGCCGAGCCGCAGCCGAACGGCGGCTACGCGCCGGCCCCCAACGCGCTCGACTCGCGCTTCGAGACGCCGCGCTCGGGTCTTTACTCCCAGATCCGCTCGCTCCATCACGTGTGGCGCTCGCCCTCGACGGCCGGCCTGCCCAGCGACTTCGGGCCGCTGCTGCGACGGGGCGAGCGCAGCGTCACGGAGGCCGTCTTCGGGCACAACCGCGTCGCGATCGAGAGCCGCGCCATCCAGTTCCAGGATGATCCGGAGGAGCCGAACGGACTGACCTTCTCGGTGGCCGTGAGCCTGAGCCCCTACGAGGAGCAACTGGCGCGCTTCCGCCAGGAGATGCTCGGCTGGTTCGCGGGGCTGATGGCGCTGCTGCTGGTGGTGCTGGCGGCGCTGCTGCGCTGGGTGCTCGCGCCGGTTCGGCGCATGGAACGGGAAATTCACGAGGTGGAAGCGGGGCGCACCGATACCATCGGAGCCGGCTACCCGCGTGAGCTCTCCGGCGTTGCGAAGAATCTCAACGCCCTGCTCGCCGGCGAGCGCAAGCGCGTGGTGCGCTATCGCGACACCCTTGGCAACCTCGCGCACAGCCTGAAGACGCCGCTCGCGGTGATGCGCGCGAGCCTCCCGCGCGAGGCGCAGACGGGAACCATCGGCACCGAGATCGGCAAGATGACGGGGATCATCGAGCATCAGCTGAAGCGCGCGGCGGCTTCGGGCGGGGCGCTGATCGGACAGGCGCCGGTCGATGTGGGGCAGGTCGCCGTCGAGCTGCGCGCAGCGCTGTTGCGGGTTTACGGCGGCAAGGATCTGTCGCTCGAGCTGAGCATCGCACCCGAGAGCCTGTTCGTCGGCGACCGGGGCGATCTCACCGAGCTGCTGGGGAATCTCCTCGACAACGCATGCAAGTGGTGCCACAGCCGCGCGAGGCTCTCGGCACGCACCGATCTCGACGCCGGGCCACGCGAGCGGCTCGTCGTCACCGTCGAGGATGATGGCCCCGGCATCCCGGAGGCGGACCGGCCGCGGGTGCTGCAGAGGGGCGTGCGCGCCGACGAGACGGTGCCGGGGCACGGGCTCGGGCTCGCGATGGTGCGCGACACCGTCGGGCTCTACGGCGGGCAGCTCGAGGTGGACGAGTCGCCACTCGGCGGCGCGCGCTTCACCGTACGGCTGCCGGGGAAATAGCCGAGGGCGCTCTGCGCCTCGCCCCCGTGCCTGGGTCCGGCTACTCGACCTTGAACTCGATTCCCTGGGCCAGCGGCAGCTCGCGGCTCCAGTTGACGGTGTTGGTCTGGCGGCGCATGTAGGCTTTCCAGGCATCCGACCCCGACTCACGTCCCCCGCCGGTGTCCTTCTCTCCGCCGAAGGCGCCGCCGATCTCGGCGCCCGAGGTACCGATGTTCACGTTGGCAATGCCGCAATCGCTGCCGGCGGCCGACAGGAACGTTTCTGCGCTCTGCAGGCGGTCGGTGAAGATCGCCGAGGAGAGGCCGTGCGCCGAGGCATTCTGCGCAGCGATGGCATCGCCGAGGGAATCCACCGGAATGAGATACAGCACCGGCGCGAAAGTCTCGGTTTGCACGATCGGCCAGTCGTTGCGGGCACGCACGATCGCCGGCTCGACGAAGTGGCCGGCGCGCTCGAGCACCTTGCCGCCGCACAGTACCTCGCCGCCGGCGGCGCGCGCCGCATCGAGCGCCGCCCTGAAGCTCTCCACCGCTTTGCCGTCGATCAGCGGACCCATGAGGGTGCCGGGGTCGAGCGGATCGCCGATTTGCACCTGCCGGTAGGCGTGCACCAGACGCTTCTCGAGTTCGGCGGCGATCGACTTGTGTACCAGCACGCGGCGCGTGCTGGTACAGCGCTGCCCGGCCGTGCCGACCGCGCCGAACACGATCGAGGGAACCGCCAGATCGAGGTTGGCGGTCTCGTCGACGACGATGGCGTTGTTGCCGCCGAGCTCGAGCAGGCTCTTGCCGAGCCGCGCAGCGACGCGTTCGCCGACCTTGCGGCCCACCTCGGTGGAGCCGGTGAAGGAGATCAGCCCGACCCGGCGGTCTTCGACGAAACGCGTGGCGAGGCCGGTGCCGCCGTCGATGAACATCTGGAAGATGGGCGGGAGCTTTGCCGTCTCCATGACGCGGTTGCACAGGTGCTGTACGGCGAGCGCACTCAGGGGCGTCTTGTGGGAGGGCTTCCACACGCACGCGTTGCCGCAGATCGCACCGAGCAGCGCGTTCCACGACCAGACCGCCACCGGAAAATTGAAGGCGGAGATGATGCCGACGACCCCGAGCGGATGCCACTGCTCGTACATGCGGTGGCGCGGACGCTCGGAGTGCATCGAGAGGCCGTAGAGCATGCGCGACTGCCCGATGGCGAAGTCGGCGATGTCGATCATCTCCTGCACCTCGCCGAGCCCCTCGGCGAGGATCTTGCCGTTCTCGAGCGATACCAGGGTGCCGAGGTCGGTCTTGTGCGCGCGCAGCTCCTCGCCGAGGAGGCGCGCCGCCTCGCCGCGCTTGGGCGCCGGCACATCGCGCCAGGCAGCGGCTGCCTGACTCGCGCTCGCGAGAACGTCCTCGTAGTCGGCGTCCGTGGCCGGGCGCACCTGGGCGATCAGGGTGCCGGTGGCCGGATTCTTCACGTTGAGAAGGGTTGCTGCCGTGCTCTTCGACCACCCGCGCGTACCCGACCAGGCGCCGGGGTTGACGGCCGCGAGGCCGAGTCGCGCGAGCAGGGCGCTGACGTCGATGGTGCTCATCGGACTGCCACCTTGCGATGACGCTGCTGACCGGTCTTGCCCGCCACGACGACCTCCCCGGAAACGTGTTTGCTGCCGCCTGGTGCGTAGTAGCGCCCGAAGCGGTTGGCGACGATTTCAGTGAGCCGGAACTGCTCTTGCGCGACGAAGCCGTGATAGCGCTCGGGTGAGCTGAGCACCAGGTCGACCACGGCGGCGATGCCGGCGGCGGTCGATACCTGGATCGCCGACCACAGTCTTCCGGCAATCACCTGCGGATAGATCTTGTTGACGTAGTTCTCCTCGCGCAGCTGCCCGTCCTGCTTGCCGGTCACCGCCGCATAAACGATGACCACGTCCTGCAGTGTCTGCGGCACTGCGTTCTCGAGGATGCGTTTCAGCGTACCGCGGTCGTGATTGAGCTTGAGATCGTTCATGAGCAGGCGCATCTGCTCGCAGTGTCCGGGGTAGCGGATGGTCTTGTAGTTCATCGTCTCGCAGTGCGCGCCGTGCGTCTCGGCGAGCGAGCCGAGGCCGCCGGAGGTGTTGAAGGCCTCGTAGCGCATGCCGTCGATCTCGATCTCCTCGAGTCCCTCGAGCGGGGCGACCTCGACCAGACGGCCATCGTTCACCGCCTGGCACGGATTGCCGTACTCGTTGATGAGCCCCTCCGTGGACCAGGTGAGCGAGTACTTGAGCACGTTGTTCGGATGCTGGGGCAGGGCGCCGACGCGCAGCTTCACCGCGCGCAGCTCATCGAAGTGGGTAATGAGCTCGGCCGCCGCGATGCTGATGAAGCCCGGGGCCAGGCCGCACTGGGGCACGAAGGCCTCATTCGCACCGGCGGCGACGGCGCGCACGGCGCGCGTGACCTCGACGTCCTCGGTCAGATCGAAGTAATGAATCCCCGCACGGCGAGCCACCTCGGCCACGCCGCGGTTGCAGTAATAAGGGAGGCCGGAAATCACGGCATCCGCGGGGTGCGCGGCAAGGTGGCGCTCGAGCACTTCCGGGTGGCTGGCATCGAGCGCGTACGGGGTCACCTGCGAGCCGCCGTGAGCGCGCACCACGGCCTCCGCAGCCGCCCCGTCCACATCGGCCAGCTGAACCTTATAACTACCTGATTCTGCAAGTAATCCAGAAATCAAAGCGCCTATCTTGCCGGCGCCGAGGACGAGTACGCGATGCATGAGGGCCCCCGGAAAAGGGGCGCATTCTGCCCTCGCCGCGCCTGCAACGCCAGCCACCGCCGGAGGCCCCGGAAACGCGTGCTAGGATCGATCGCTATGCGCTCGCCCGAGACAACGACCTCATGGCACAGCGCGAGCTGGCAGAGCCGGCCCGCGCAGCAGCAGCCGGTGTACAGCGACCTGAAGGCGCTCGAGCGCGTCGTCGCCGAGCTCTCGCGGCTGCCGCCCATCGTCGTCTCCTGGGAGATCGAGGCGCTGCGCGCCAAGCTCGCCGCCGCCCAGCGGGGTGAGGCCTTCCTGCTGCAGGGGGGCGATTGCGCCGAGACCTTCGCCGAGTGCGAGTCGGACACTATCGCGAAGAAGCTCAAGATCCTGCTGCAGATGAGCCTGGTGCTGCTGCACGGCCTCAAGAAACCCATCATCCGTGTCGGTCGCATGGCGGGGCAGTACGCCAAGCCGCGCTCCGCCGACACCGAGACGCGTGACGGCGTGACGCTTCCGAGCTTTCGCGGCGATCTGGTCAACCGCCCGGAGTTCACCGCAGCGGATCGCGCGCCGGATCCGGTGCTGCTGCTGCGCGGCTACGAGCGCGCAGCGCTGACGCTGAATTTCGTGCGCTCCCTGGTCGAGGGCGGCTTCGCGGATCTGCATCACCCCGAGTACTGGGATCTCGGCTTCGTCCACCACGCCCCGCTCAAGGACGCCTACCAGCGCATCGTCCGCTCGATCGGCGATGCGCTCGATTTCTTCGAGGGTATCAGCGGGCGGCGCGTGCACGAGGCGACGCTGGTGGAGTTCTACGCGAGCCACGAGGGGCTGCACCTGCACTACGAGCAGGCACAGACCCGCTTCATCCCGCGCCAGAACCGCTGGTACAACCTCTCGACCCACATGCCGTGGATCGGCATGCGCACCGCGGCCCTCGACGGCGCGCACGTCGAGTATTTCCGCGGCATCTCCAATCCGGTGGCCGTGAAGGTGGGGGCTGCGATGGATGCAGCCTGGCTGCAGGGCCTGGTGACGACCCTCAATCCGCAGAACCAGCCCGGGCGCCTGACGCTCATCCATCGCTTCGGGGCGAAGGAGATCGCCACGGCGCTGCCCAAGGCGATCGAGGCGGTGCGCCAGACCGGGCAGACAGTGCTGTGGGTCTGCGACCCGATGCACGGCAACACCGAGACGACCACCGGCGGCATCAAGACGCGGCGTTTCGAGAATATTCTCCAGGAGCTCGAGCTCGCGTTCCGCATCCATGGCGAGCTCGGCTCCTATCTCGGCGGTGTGCACATCGAGCTGACGGGCGACGATGTCACCGAGTGCACCGGCGGGGCGCGCGGCCTCACCGAGCAGGACCTGGCGCGGGCTTACCGCTCGAGCGTCGACCCGCGATTGAATCACGAGCAGGCGCTCGAGCTCGCGATGCTGATCGCCGAGCGCAGCCAGAGCCGCCGCGCCGACAAGCGCGCCTGAGGTGCGGGGCTGCCCGTGAGGCGCAGCATCGCTTACGACCCGGACTGCACCCGCTGTCCGCGCCTGGCGCGTTTCCTCGCCGCAACCCGCAGATCTCACCCGGGCTACTGGGCGCGGCCGGTGCCGTCCTTCGGCGCGCGACACCCAGGCATCGTGATCGTAGGCCTCGCTCCCGGCATGCATGGGGCCAACCGCACCGGCCGGCCGTTCACCGGCGACTTCGCCGGCATACTTCTGTACCGCACGCTGCACGAGCTCGGGCTGGCGAGCGCGCCCGAATCGTCCTGCGCGAGCGATGCGCTCGAGCTCATCGACACGCGCATCGTCAATGCCGTCAAGTGCGTGCCCCCCGCCAACAAGCCGCTGCCGGAGGAGATCCGCCGGTGCAACGGCTATCTCAAGGAGGAGCTCGCGGCGCTGCCGGGGGTGCGGGTCTACCTGGCGCTCGGGCACATCGCTCACGAGGCGGTGCTGCTCGCGCACGGCCTGAAGCGCGCGCACTATCCCTTCGCCCACGGGCGCGAGCACCCGCTCGGCGAGACGCGCTGGCTCATCGACTCCTATCATTGCAGCCGCTACAACACGCAGACCCGGCGATTGACGGCGGCGATGTTCCGCGCGGTGGTGGCGCGCGCCCGCGAGCGTGCCGGTCTCGGGCAGGTGGATGGGGCTTGAGCAAATTCGATCACAAGGATTTCATCGCCTCGCTCCCGCGCCGTCCGGGCGTCTACCGCATGTACGGCGAAGATCGCGAGCTGCTCTACGTCGGCAAGGCGCGCAGTCTCAGGGACCGTGTGGCCACCTACTTCTCCGCGCGCAACGTCGACCCGAAGGTGCAGGCGCTCGTGGCGCAGGTGAGCGCCATCGAGGTGACGGTTACCAATTCGGAGACCGAGGCGCTGCTGCTCGAGTACAACCTCATCAAGGCGCACAAGCCGCGCTTCAACGTGGTGCTGCGCGATGACAAGAGCTTCCCCTACATCCATCTGTACGTGGAGCATCCATTCGCGCGGCTCGAGTTCTATCGCGGCGCGCGCAGCGCTCCCGGTCGCTACTTCGGCCCTTTCCCCAACGCCGGCGCGGTGCGCGATACGCTCAACCAGCTGCAGAAGCTGTTCCGCATCCGCAACTGCCGCGACAGCTTCTTCGCCAATCGCAGCCGCCCCTGCCTGCAGCACCAGATCGGTCGCTGCTCGGCGCCGTGCGTCGGGCTGATCGGCCCCGAGGCCTACGCCCAGGACATCGCCGCCGCCGTCAAGGTGCTCGACGGACGCAGCGATGAGGTCAGTGCGGAGCTGCAGGCGCGCATGGAGGAAGCCGGCGGGCGCCTCGAGTTCGAGCGCGCGGCGCAACTGCGCGACCAGCTCGCCGCGCTCAAGCGCGTCCAGGCACAGCAGGTGGTGATGTCGGAAGGCGAGCGCGATGCCGATGCGTTCGCAATCGTCGGCGCAGCGGGCGACTACGCCGTCAGCGTGATGCGGGTGCGTGGCGGGCGCAATCTCGGCACCAGCAGCTATTTCCCGCGCGCCCTGCTCGCCGAGCCGCACGAGGCGCTGGCCTCCTTCGTGATGCAGTACTACGCGACTCCCGAGGTGCCGGAGGAAGTGCTGCTCGGCAGTCGTCTCGAGGAGGCGCGCGCGCTCTCCGAGGCGCTGAGCGCACGCAGCGGGCACAGCGTCGAGGTCAGGCATCCGGCGCGGGGTCTGGGAGCGCGTTGGGTCGAGCTGACGCGGGACAATGCCACGCAGGCCCTGCGCATGCGGCTCGCACAGCGCAGCGGTGTGGACGAGATGCTGCTCGACCTGGCCCGCGAGCTCGATCTGCCCGAGCCGCCGGCGCGGCTGGAATGCTTCGATATCAGCCACACGGGCGGGGAGGGTACGGTCGCCTCCTGCGTGGTGTTCGGACCCGAGGGTCCCCTCAAGAAGGAGTATCGGCGCTTCAACATCCGGGGCGTCACGCCGGGCGACGACTATGGGGCGCTGCGTCAGGCGCTCGAGCGTCGCTACCGCCATGTGCGCGCCGGCGAGGTCCCGGCTCCCGATGTGCTGCTGATCGACGGTGGCGCCGGCCAGATCAGCCAGGTACACGAGGTACTCGCCGAGCTGGGCTTCGCCGACCTGGTGCTGGTCGGGGTGGCGAAGGGGCCCGACCGCAGGCCGGGACAGGAGCGGCTCTTCGTCTACGGCGCGGACCGCCCGGTGACCCCTGAGGCACACGCGCCGGCGGCGCGGCTGGTGCAAAGGATCCGCGACGAAGCCCATCGCTTCGCCATCAGCGGGCACCGCCGCAAACGTGCGCGGCGCTACAACGAGTCGGTACTCGAAGTGATCCCGGGCTTAGGTCCCGCCAAGCGCCGCGCGCTGCTGAAGCACTTCGGCGGGCTGCAGGGAGTCATGCGGGCCGGCATCGCCGACCTCACCCAGGTGAGCGGAATCGGCGCGACGCTCGCGCGAAGCCTTTATGATCACCTGCACCCGGGCTCATGAGATGGCGTGGAACGTACCCAATACACTGACCTGGCTGCGGATCGCGGCCATCCCGCTCATCGTGCTGCTTTTTTACATGCCCTACCCGTGGTCGGACCCGGCCGCGGGCCTGTTGTTCGCGGCCGCTGGCGTTACCGATTCGCTCGATGGCTATTTCGCCCGCCGTCTGCAGCAAACCTCGCGCCTCGGCGCCTTCCTCGATCCGGTTGCCGACAAGCTGATCGTGGCGGTGGCGCTGGTACTGATCATCAGCAAGGACCCGCGCTGGCTCATCGTGCTGACCGCGGCGATCATCATCGGCCGTGAGATCACCATCTCGGCATTGCGCGAGTGGATGGCGGAGATCGGTGCGCGGCGCAAGGTGGCCGTCTCGCAGCTGGGGAAATACAAGACCATTCTGCAGATCGTCGGGCTGTCGCTGATGCTCTATCGCACGCCGCTCTTCGGGCTGCCGACCTACGGCCCCGGGGTGGCGCTCACCGAGGTGGCGGCGGCTGCCACTCTGCTCTCGATGGTCATGTATCTGCGCGCCGCCTGGCCCGATCTGAGGCATCAGACCTGAGCGGCCGATCACGGGAGCAGGTCAAGTAACGGCACGGGCGGCCGATAACCCCGGCATCGCACCCCGGAATCCGCGTGCCGATGGCCGTTCGCTACGCTTACCGTCTGCTGCTCGCTGCCAGCGTCCTCGCCGTGGGGCGCGTTCATGCGGCTGATGAGGCGCGGGCGCCCGCGGCCTGGGAGCGGATGCTGTCCGATCTGCATTCGCGAGCCGAGACGGCAGCCGACCCGGCCCTGACCCGCGCCCTGGCCCTCGAGGCGCAGTTCAGCGTCGCGGACTCGCCCGGACGCCTGCCCTTCTACCGGGAACTGTGCCACGTCGCGAGTCTCGCGCACGACGAAACGCAGGCCGAGCGCGCGGCGACGCAGCTGGCGGCAACCGCGCCCGGGCACAGCGCCGCCGCCGCGTCCGCCGACGCTGCGAGCTGTCGTGCCGAGTTGCAGTTCGAGCGCGGCGAGCGCCTGCTCGCCCTGCGCGCCGCCAAGAGCGCACTCGAGCGGGTTCGTGAGGACAGCGATGCGGCAAGCCGCTACTACAGCGGCTTCATGCTCGGTTACATCGCCGAGCGCAATAATGAATTCGCGAGCGCCATGGAGGGCTTCGGCATAGCGGCGGCCGCGGCCGAGGCTGCGGGCAGCATTGCCGATCAGGTGAGGGTCGATGCCGAAATGGCGCGCCTCTATCACCATCTCGACCAGAACCAGCGCGCGGCCGAAACGGCCGATCGCGCCATCGCGCGTGCGGCGCAGACCGGCGACCCGCAGCTGTCGGCGCTCGCCTGGGCAACCAAGTATTACTGCCTGCCGGATGATGACTCGCCGGAAAGCTTCCGGGCCCTGCAGCAGGCGCGCGACTTTGCACGCCAGTCGGGCGATGCGTCCCGCGAGCTGGTGATGCAGGTGAATCTGTCCGATTTCCTGCTGCAGTCCGGCCGCTACCAGGAGGCCGCGGCGGCGGCTATCGAGGCCTTGCACATGGCGAGCCGCACCACCCGGTCGGTCCACAATGACAGCGCCTACGCCACCGCGCTCGCAAACCTGGGTTTCGCGCGCCTGCGGCTCCATCAGCGATCCGGTCAGCAGGACGTGGAGCAGGCGTTGGGACTACTCTCCGCGGCGGATAAGCCCCTTGCCTCCTCGGTGTATCTCGATTACGCCAACACACTGGCCGCCACCGGCGACTACCGCGGAGCCTGGATCGCGATGCAGTCGTACAAGAAGATCTCCGATGAGGTGCTCAGCAGCGACCGCCGCAACCGGGTTCTGGAGCTGCAGGAGATGTTCGCCGCCGAGCGGCTCGAGCGGCAGAACGTGCAGCTGCGCGACGAGAATCAGCTGAAGAACGCCGCGCTCGAGCGTCGCGGGCTCGAGCAGCGCATCGCCTGGCTGGCCTCGGCGCTGGCGGTGCTCGGGCTCGCGAGCATCGCCTTGCTCTATCGGCGCGCGACGATTTCCTATCGGGCACTGCGCGCCCGCCATCGCGAGCTCGATTTCAAGAGTCGGCGCGATTCCCTGACGGGGCTCCTGAACCGCAGCGCCTTCGCGGAGCGGATCGAAACGCTGCTTTCCCAGCCGGGAGCAGATCCGCAGGCGCCCCGGCACCAGGCTCTGGTGCTCGCGGACATCGACCGCTTCAAGCAGATCAACGACACCTACGGGCACGCGGCGGGCGACATCGTACTGCGGACCGTCGCCAGCCGTCTGCGTGAGGCGCTGCGCGACACGGACGTCATCGCGCGTTGGGGCGGTGAGGAATTCCTGGTGCTGCTGGCGGCGGTGCCGCACGGTACGCTCGAGGCGGTGGTGGCGCGCATCATGAGCTCTGTCGCGGGGACCCCCGTCGCGGTCGGCAATGGCGACATCTTCGTCACCGTATCGGCCGGCTTTGCGCGGCTGCCGGTCATGGTGGGCTCGCGCACGCTGAACTGGCAGCGGCTGGTGAACCTGGTGGACCTGCTTCTCTACAAGTCGAAGTCGGGTGGGCGCAACCGTGCCACCGGTCTGTCGCGCACCCTGAGCTTCGACTCGGAGGAGGAGCTGGCGAGCGTCGAGTCAGGGTCGACTGATGCGCGCGAGCTCCCCCTCGTGACCGTCGCCGGCCCCGCGCAGCCGAGACTCAAGGCCGCCAGCTGACCGCTTGATCCACAATATCAAGAGGTCTATGTAAGTCGCTGTATCGGAAGGCTCGTCTTGACTTCCGAGGGTCTGTCCATAGAATCCGCCCTCTGACAGATACGCGGGCTTAGCTCAGTTGGTAGAGCGGTACCTTGCCAAGGTACAGGTCGACGGTTCGAACCCGTTAGCCCGCTCCATCTCTCCCCGATGCCTCAGGTAATGCCGAACAGCTTTGCGGCCTGCTTGAGCGTCACCCATACCCCGATCGCGATCGGAATGCCGACCGCCAGCCACGCCGCCGTGACCACCCAGCCGGGTGAAGGCGCCCCGTCCCCCGCCGTCCCGGCGGATGCCGCGGCGCCGGTGCCGTGCCTCTCGGCCGCATCGAGCTCCGCTTCCTGCTGCGCAGTCATGAAGTGCTTCTCGGCCACCGGTCGCACCATGATGTTACAGATGAGCCCGATCACGAGGATCCCGGCGAGGATGTACATCGTGATGGTGTAAACCTGCGCGTGGGCCACTCCGTGGCTGAGCTGGTACTCGCGAATATAGTTCACGATCACGGGCCCGAAGATGCCGGCCGCCGACCAGGCGGTGAGCAGCCGCCCGTGAATGGCGCCGACCACCCGCGTTCCGAAAAGGTCGGCGAGGTAGGCCGGTACGGTGGCGAAGCCGCCGCCGTACATCGAGATGATGATGCAGAAGAAGCCGACGAAGAGCGCCAGGTTGGCGGTCGCTGCGGTCCAGGGGATCGAGGCATAGAGCACGATGCCGAGGCACAGGAACACCATGTAGGTGAGTTTGCGGCCGAGGTAGTCGGAGGCCGACGCCCAGCAGAACCGCCCGGCGATGTTGAAGAGTGACAGCAGTCCGGTGAAGCCCGCGGCGAGCGTCGCGATCGATGCGTGCTGGGCGGGAGTCAGCTGCTCGAACGGCAGGTTGACCCCGATCAGCCGGCCACCGAAGACTTCCTGCAGGAGAGGGGAAGCCATGCCGATGATGCCGATGCCGGCCGTCACGTTCAGCGCCAGGACCCCCCACACGAACCAGAACTGCGGCGTCCCGGTGGCGACGTTCAGACCCACATTGCGCGTGGTGATCAGCGCTTTGCTCGCCTTCGGTTCCCAGCCCCGGGGCTTCCAGCCCTGCGCCGGCAGGCGATAGCCGAGCGACCCGCAGATCATGTAGATGAAGTAGATGGCGGCGAGGGTGATGAACGTCTGCCAGACGCCCACCGAAGTGGAGGTCTCGTAGAACTTCATCAGGCGGTCTGCGAGCGGTGCGCCGATCATTGCGCCGCCACCAAAGCCCATGATGGCCATGCCGGTCGCCATGCCGCGCCGGTCCGGGAACCACTTGATGAGGGTCGAGACCGGTGAGATGTAGCCGAGTCCGAGACCTAAGCCGCCGATGATCCCCGAGCCTACCCACAGCAGCCAGATCTGGTGCACGGTCACCCCGAACGCCGAGATGAGCAGTCCCCCGCACCAGCAGAAGGCGGCGGCGAACCCCGCTTTGCGCGGACCCACGCGCTCGAGCCACCCACCCCAGATCGCCGATGCCGTTCCGAGGAACACGAAGAACAGCGTGTACATCCACCCGAGCATGGAGATCTTCCAGTCGCAGGTGGTGGTGAAGACAGTGTCGAAGAACGGCAGGTCCTTCGGGCAGTCGATGGCCTTGGTGATTCCGAGTGCTTTGTGCAGTGGCAGCCAGAACACCGAGAAGCCGTAAGCCATGCCGATGCACAAGTGGATCGCCAGAGCGCACGGTGGAACCAGCCAGCGGTTGAAGCCTGGTTTCGCGATGTAGCGCTGCTTGTCGAAGAGACTGAGGGAGCTCACGTTCGCTGCGGACATTCCTCGCTCCTTATTCTGTGTTCTGTAGTGCCCAGCGGGAGTTACCCCGGCTCCGAGGACTGCGCCGACGGGCCGGGGGATGTGCAATCGACGCTTGGTTCGCTTTTTTGTTAGGCTAGAGCTAGAGCCTCACTCGGCGCAAGCCCCGCCCGGCGACAAGCCGCACGGGGCGTTTTACTATCAGAATGCGGCGCCTGAGGCGCGTCCGCCCCCGATGGCTAGGTGGCAGAGTGGTCATGCAGCGGCCTGCAAAGCCGTCTACGCCGGTTCGATTCCGACCCTAGCCTCCAATCACCTGTTTCGGCGCGTCTGTTTGCGTCCTTCGACGCGCCTTTCCTCTCCCTAAGTTGTTGAAGCATAAGTCCTTGCTCGTCTGCAGCCGTCTGAGGGCGTCTATTGATGACGCAATTTGTGTTGGGTGCATATTGGGGGTACGGTCCGGCCTTGGGGGTACGCAAGTGTTAGGTCGCCATGCTCAACGACACGAAGGTTCGCAACGCCAAGCCGCGTGAGAGGCCCTACAAGCTCTTCGATGAGCGTGGGCTGTATCTGCTCGTCACGCCGCCTGGTGGTCGGCTCTGGCGCCTGAAGTACCGCATTAACGGGCGCGAAAAACTGATTTCGCTCGGCGCGTACCCGGATGTCTCGCTGAAGCGCGCGCGTGACCGCCGCGACACTGCGCGCAAGCTCATCGCGGATGCGGTCGATCCCAGCGCCCAGCGGCAGACGGAGCGGGCCGCGCTCGCACAGTGCTTCGAGGATGTGGCCAACGAGTGGCTCGAGCTACAGAGCAAGTCCCTGGCGCCAGAGACCATCTCAATCCTCGGCGCGCGCCTTAAGAGTGCGCTCTATCCCTACCTCGGCAGCCGCCCAATTGCCGCGATCACGGCTCAGGAGGTGCTCGTCGCGCTCAAGCGAATCGAGGCGCGCGGCCGGCACGAGACGGCCCACAGAGTTCGTGCCCTGGCGGCGAGGGTGTTTCGCTATGCGGTGGCGACGGGACGTGCTCAGCGCGACGTTGTGGCGGACCTCAGGGACGCTCTGGCTCCGGTCAAATCAAAGAACTTTGCGTCGGTGACAGACCCGGTGAGAGTCGGAGAGCTGATGCGGGCAATCCATGGTTACACAGGCCAGCCTGTGACAGCACTCGCGCTCCGGCTTGCCCCGCTGGTCTTCGTGCGACCGGGTGAGCTTCGCGCCGCCGAATGGACGGAGTTCGATCTGGTCAATGCGGAGTGGCGGATCCCGGCCGAGCGAATGAAGATGGGGGAGTCGCACATCGTGCCCCTCGCTCGCCAGGCGCTATCGATTCTCCGTGAGCTCGAGCCATTCGCACGCGGAGGGCGATACCTCTTCCCGTCGCTACGCACGCGGGACCGGCCGATGTCCGACAACACCATCAAGGCCGCCCTGCGACGACTGGGTTACACGAGTGAGGAGCAGACGGGACACGGGTTTCGCAGCATGGCGAGCACATTGCTCAACGAGCAGGGTTACCCGCCGGATGTGATCGAGCTGCAGCTCGCGCACACGGAGCACAACAAGGTCCGGGCCGCGTACAACAGAGCGCAGCGGCTGCCCGAGCGCCGGAAGAAGATGCAGGCCTGGGCCGACTATCTGGACGGGTTGCGGACCGGGGCCAGAGTCATTGGAATCAGAAAGCGCGCCGTGGGCCAAAGATGAGCATGCGTTCGACAGCGCGAAGACGGTGGTTCTATCTACGGAGCGGGTGAATATGAAGAAGCCTTCGAGATCGATGCCAAAAGCGCCATCCGGCCCAGCCGGCCTGATCGGATGGTTGTTCGCTGCCGTATTCCTGTGCGCTCTGGGCTATCTGTTCTGGACATATCCCTATGCCTCGGGCGCAGTGCTCGCAGTACTTGTGCTGGCTGCTATCGTAGAGGGCAAGAGGCGTCGCAAAAAGCTGCTTCGTCTCGAGGAAGAGCGACGCGAAGAGGGCATTTGTGAGTTCGCTCGATCTTTTGATACTCGGAATACAGACACGTGGATCATTCGGGCGGTTTATGAAGAGCTGCAGCGCTACCTCCCCGATGCGAAGCGATCGTTTCCAATTAGGGCCGACGACAGCGTAGTCGAGGATCTCCTGATAGACCCCGAAGATCTCGAGGACTCTGCACTTCGCATCTCGAAGCGGATTGGAAGGACCTTTGACGATAGCCGCTCGAATCCGTACTACGGGAAGGTCCAGACTGTTCGAGACCTTGTGAGCTTCTTCAACGGACAACCGCGGCGAACTGCGACCTAACTGGATGGGCACCTGCTTATCGGTGAGCGATATTCGCGGACATTTGAAACTAGTGAGCTGACAATGAATGCAAAGCTGAAAGAACTTCCGCTCGACGAACGAATCAAGCTCGTTGAGGACCTTTGGGACAGCATTGCGGCCGAACAGAAGGCCCTGCCGCTGACGTCCGCGCAGCGCGAAGAGCTCGACCGACGATTGGATGCTTACGAGATCGACAAGAACCCCGGGAGGCCCGCGACGGAGGCCCTCGCGGATATCCGCCGGAAGCTATGACCGTTGTGGTCCGCCTTCGGCCGGAGGCGGAGCAAGACCTGGCTGATGCTGCGGCCTGGTACGAGGAGCAGCGCCCGGGACTCGGGCAGCGTTTTCTCGATGAGGCGCAAGTGACGCTCGCGGCAATTGCCGAGCGTCCACTGGCCTACCAGTTGGTGCATCGAACCGCCAGGCGGGCGGTGCTCCGACGCTTCCCATTCGGAATCTTCTACTGCGTTGAGCCCGATCAAGCCGTGGTCGTCGGTATCTTTCACGGTAGTCGTGACCCAAATTCGTGGAAGGCAAGGACTTAAGAGCCCGTGAGGCCGAGTCACCTCTACCTCAAGGTTCGGCATGTCTTTGTCCCGCTCGTCGGGCTGACGCTGGGATTTTGCGTTGTCTACTCAACGCTGGACTGGCTGTTTGTCGTACGCGGCAACCTGCTACCGCTGGGCGATGACGTTGCGGGGTACTGGTTGCCGTTCGTCCTGGCCTTTCTCTTGGTGATCCTCACCATGCGGCGGGCTTTCCGGATCCTGAAGAGCCCCAAAAGGGGAAGGGCTCCGTACTACCTGGTGGCTGGCGCCTTTGTCGCTGTTCCGACGATCATCGCTCAGGCGCTTATCCGTTCGGCGACGGGAGACCTTAGTCACGTGGAGTCCCTGGCGCAGATCTCAGGCGTCGCCGCGGCGAAGTACTACGCGGTGGACCACGTTTGTCTTGATCGCTCGCGCGCGTGGACGCAGCCGGAGGCTCGTACCTACAAAGGGAATCTGAACTTCTACGTGTATGCGGTAGTCCCCTTGTGCCGGTCGGACCGAACTCAATCGTCTGATTCCATCTGGATCGGGTACCAACTCCACAAGCGTGTCGACACCTCGCTCTCGCCTGCGGAAAAGGATGCCGCCTACCGGGAGCTTTGGGGAGAGTGGCTTACCACTCTGAATGACCGGGATCCCAGCGCGTACCCATTCTTTGAGCGGCTGGGTCGGCCTCCGTATCGAAAGGATTTCGCAGCACTTCTTAGCCGTGCCGGCATTGATCTGGAGGCCCCTTCGACGGTGCTCCTAATTCCCCATACGGAACGCTTCTCGGACCGAACCGGCCACCAACTTCAGTGGATGCTTGCGTCATTCGGGATCGGAGCTGCCCTATGGCTTGGGATCGTGCTCCTCGTTCCCCTGAGTCCGTCGAAGGATCGCAAATGGCTCACGGGAGAGGACGAAGAAGACTCAGAGCGGACGCGCGCCCGCGCCTTGGCATTCATCAGGGGCGCGTACGGTCTTGAAGTGCTGGTGGCGGTGAATGTCCTGGTCTACATGGCGATGGTGTTCTCGGGCCTCGGTGTGGCGTCGTTCGATTCCGACGACTTACTCAAATGGGGCGCGAACTATCGGCCCGCACTTCACGGCGCAGGCTATGTGCGCCTACTGACCAGCGAATTTGTCCATGGCGGGCTGCTGCATCTGGTCAACAACATATATGGCCTTGTTGTGGCCGGCATTTTCCTGCTGCCGATCACGGGAAATGCAGGCTTGATCGCCTGCTATTTGCTTGCCGGCCTGGGAGGCAGTATTGCGAGCGCCTATATACACCCGGCAACAGTGAGCGTCGGCGCATCGGGAGCCATTTTTGGACTCTTCGCAATGCTCCTTGTGCACCTGGCTATGGGAGACAAGAAGCTTCTTCCGGTGAGAGCGAGGCTTCTGCCCGGCATCGCGATCTTTGTGGCGTTCAATCTCCTGATAGGTGCCGCGTCACAGGGTATCGACAACTCTGCTCACGTCGGTGGACTCCTAACGGGGGTCGCTCTTGGCCTAGTATTCTTTATGCCAATCCGCCAAGCACGAAGGCCGTGACTGCGAGCTAAGATCCAGATTGCGCATCTGTGTCCTCGGCATAACTCGCAGCGCAGCCGGAGGGCGTTCTCCTAGGGTTGGATCGAACTTTCGGGGACTTGCAACCAACCGTCGAACGCGGGCAGAGACTTGTGTCGCTCGATCATGGCAATCGCATTACCGTTGAGCAACCACATCGACGCGAAGCGGCCAGTCACCGGCCCACAGGCCGACCGATACGTCCGATAATCCTGCTGCCATGCCGGAAAGTTGAGATAGACCAGCAGGCTCAAGCCGCTTACGTTCGAATACCTGTGTAGTTTCTTCTCGATCCCAGCGAGTACCCACCTGGGTCCGAGCGACGCTCCAACACTGAGATCTCGATGCTGAGGCCTGCTGGCCATGGGCAGTTTGTACTCGTCCCCCATGCGTCGTCCCGGCCTTTGCACCATCGTCGTCTGGAACGGGTAGCGCGCTCCGGTCACTTCCAGCTCGAAGTCCACATCCGAGTCAGTTCCGCTCTCGTCAAACCATACTGCACACTCCCCAATGCCGTGCTCGTACCCTCGCGCAAAATGAGCCGCGCACCAAAGATCCTTAGTGCGCTGGTGCTTGGGGCTATTAAAGAATTCCGCGTCAGTCACTTGTCTGCGGATGGCCTCGAACTTCGCGAACAAAGCGTCTGGTAGAAAGCGACGCGCGGCGCCCACTGCCATACTTGGCTCCTGCCCGATGCCTAGTGCTTAGAACGCGATTACTTTCGGCTGGCGACTGCCGTCCCCAACGAGAATGTCGAGGCTGGTCCGCACGCACTCATCGCAGATGCAACCGGCCCATCGATGCAGCAGGCATTTGGCTTCTTGAACCGACTTGCCGCAGAACGAGCAGTAGTCGCCCGTCTGGCGCGAGAACGTCTCTAAGCGCTCCTGCGCGGTTGGTGCTGGTTCGGCTGTTGCCATCGCTTTCGCCGCGTCACCGAGGCACTTGTCACAGATCAGAATCGCCGGCCCAGCGACGAACTGACGAACTTGTTCACGCTTTGAGCCACAGAAAGCGCAGGGGGCGTCGGGTAAAGGGCGGCTGGCCATTAGGACATCCGTATCAATGCGGCGCTG
>DASQGK010000147.1:0-12843 GCA_035632655.1 Steroidobacteraceae bacterium
GGCGTTGGCAATCACCTGGCTCTTGCCGAGGTCCCACTGCACTTTGAGTGCCGGGAGATAGTACTTGTCGGGGTCCGGGATGCGCTCGGGCGTCGCGGTGTTGAACTGACCCGCGGCCGGATTGGAATAGGCCGGCCAGTAGGTCCCCTCGTCGTGCTTCTGACGGCTCTGAAACAGCATGCTCGGCGTCACCGTCAGGCTGCTTGCCGCCTGCCAGACACCGGCGAGACGCAGCACCAGAACGCTCGAGCGGTCGACGTTGTGCTCGAGCGTCGCTCCGGTGGTCGGGTCGACCCGATTGACCCAGCCGCCATCCCACCGATACCAGGCGCTGGCGCGCCAGCCGAAGACGCCGTCGACGGCGGCTTCGCCGTGCGCGATGCCGAGCTCGTAGCTCGGCTGGCCGTACAAGGTGTAGGAGACTTCGCTGCGCGCGTAGGTGCTCGAACCCGTCAGGCCCGGCTGAGTCAGGATATAGCGCACCGTGCCGCCCTCGCTCCCCGAGCCGAACAGTGTTCCCTGCGGACCGCGCAGCACCTCGACGCGCTGCAGGTCGAAGGTCTTCGGCAGCGTGTCATCGGGGTTGAAGCCGATACTGCGCATCTGGATCGGCGTGTCGTCGATGTAGATGCCCGTGGTTCCCGCCCCTGCGGAGGAGGAAATGCCGCGGATCGAGATGGCATTGGTGCCGGAGGTGTCTATCGAGACTCCGGGCAGGAAACGCGCGATGTCCTGGAAGTCCTTGATGCCGCGATCGTCCATCGCGTCCTGCGTCAGGGCCGACACGCTGATCGGCACCTTGCTCATGGCCTCCTCGCGGCGGTTCGCGGTGACCACCACCTCCTGCAGCTGTGCCCTTTCCGCCTCGCCCGGCGCCCTGGCCGCGGAGGACGCAGGCGGACCTTCGGCGGCCGCGGAGGCCTCGTCGGCCTGGAGCGCCCGCAGTGGAACAAGCGAAGTGAGCAGCACGAGTAACGTGCCCGGCACGTGCCTGATCTTCATCATGACAACCCCTCCCCTGAAGCCTCGAAACTATGACCTGAGCAGCACCGCGGCATCCGCGCTGAAGCTCACGAACACCTCGTCACTCCAGTCGATGGCCATCTCGGCGCTGCGCCGCTCGTTCTGCGCGAAGGCGCTGATGATCTTTCCGCTCGTGGTCTTTATCCGGTAGATCGAGCGGTTGCCGAGATAGCCGAGCTCCCACACCATTCCGCGCAACTGATTGAGGCGCCCACCCGCGGCAGGCTCCCTGAGAAGCCGGACCTTCTCCGGTCGCAGCGCCACCCAGACCCGCTGCCCGGGTGCGCACGGGCCGCTCTCATCCACCAGCAGGTCGCAGCCGGTCTCGGCGCAGTGCACGGTGATGAGTCCCGCGGCGCAGGACGTCACGGTCCCCTCGAACAGATTGGCGGTGCCCACGAAGTCCGCGACGAAGCGGCTCGCGGGAAACTCGTAGATCTCGGACGGCGTGCCCACCTGCACCACCTTGCCGTGATCCATCACCGCGATGCGGGTGGCGAGCGCCATCGCCTCGTCCTGGTCGTGCGTGACGACGATGAAGGTGATCCCGACCTGGTACTGCAGATCCATGAGCTCGAACTGCGTCTGCTCGCGCAACTTCTTGTCGAGCGCCGACAGCGGCTCATCCAGCAGCAGTACCTTGGGCCGGCGGATGAGCGCGCGCGCCAGCGCCACGCGCTGACGCTGGCCGCCGGAGAGCTGGTGGGGCTTGCGGCCCGCCACCTGCGTGAGCTGCACCATCTCGAGCGCCTCGTGGATGCGGTTCCTGCGGGTAGCCTCATCCATCTTCATGCGGCTTATGCCGTAGCCGACGTTGCGCTCCACCGTCATGTGCGGGAACAGCGCATAGGACTGGAACATCATGTTCACCGGCCGCTCGTAAGGCGGCACGCCGCTCATCGGCACCCCGTCGATGAGGATGCGGCCGCCCGAAGGCTCGGCGAAGCCCGCCAGCATGCGCAGCAGCGTCGTCTTGCCGCAGCCCGAGGCGCCGACCAGCGCGAACATCTCGCCGCGGAAGATGTTGAGGCTGACGTCGTCGACCGCCAGGAAGCCGCCGCCGTAAGTCTTGCTCACGCCTTCGAGGACGATCTGCGGCACCGCGGCCGGATCGAGCCAGGGCCGGTCGGCGAGCTGCTTGTGCTGGGTGGCGGTCATGGCGAATTCTAGAACTCCGCCGGCGGGGTCGCGCGCCGCCGTTGTGGCGCAAAGAACGGCCGCTCGACGACCTGAGCCCGCACCACCCGCCGCTCCCACGAGAGCTCGCGATTCAGATAGATCTCGGCCCACAGCGCCCGACCCGAGTCGAAGTGCGGCGCGTCCAGCATCGCGAGCGCGAGGTTTCGCTTGGTGGTCGGCGACCAGGCCGCGGAGGTGACGCTGCCGGCCTGCCGGCGCAGCGCCCGGTCGGCATACAGCAGCGCGTTGAGCGCGGGCTTGGTGCCATCGACGTCGAGGCCCACCAGGCGCCGCCGCGAGCCACGCCGCTGCTCCTCGAGCAGGGCCCGGCGTCCGGTGAAATGGCCCTTGTGGAAATCCACGAGCCACGCGAGTCCGAGCTCGAGCGGCGAGCGCTCGGTGCCGATGAACACGGCGCGCTCGGCGGGCACGAAGTCGACGTTCGGCAGCAGGAATCCGGCCTCGATGCGCGCGATGTTGAGAGCGCGCGAGCCCACGGCGCGGATCCCCCGGCTGCGGCCCGCTTCCATGAGCGCATCCCACACGGGGCCGGCGGCGTCCGGCTCCATCCACAACTCGTAGCCCAGATCGCCCGTGAAGCCGGTGCGCGACACCAGCAGCCGCGCATCCCCGGCCGCGGGCAAGGTGAAGGAGCCGAGCTCGAAGGGCTTCAGCAGCCCGACGCCGGCCACGCCCGCCTTGCGCAGCACCGAGTACGAGGTCGGCCCCTGGAGCGCGAGCGCCGCCACCTCCTCGGTGACCTCCTCGATTGTGACCTCGAAGCCGAGCGCCGAGTCGAGCAGCCAGTCGAGCTGGCGCTCGGCGGTGCACAGCCGGTATTCGCCGTCGGCGAGACAGAACACCGTGCCGTCATCGATCAGCTGCCCCGCGTCGTTGCACCAGACGCCGTAGGCCACGCGGCCGGGCCGCAGCTTGCCGATGTCGCGCGTCATCAGGCGGTTGAGGAACGGCAGCGCGCCGGCGCCCGTGATCCGGTACTTGACCATCGGCGTCAGATCGTAGACGGAGGCGGCGTTGCGAATCGCGAAGTACTCCTGCTCGACGGTCGTGAAGACGTCGACCGTGGTGTAGCCCGCCCACGGAATGAAGCTGTCGACCTGGCTCAAGCGCCGCGCGCGCTCGTGGAACGGCGTGGCCTTGAGCGGCCGCAGGTAGTGGGGTTCGCTGTCGCTGAGCATCTTCAGGCCGCCTGCTTCACTACCTGGCGGGCGGCGTTGCGGCCGGCGACGCCCATCACCCCACCGCCCGGATGGCAGCCGGCGCCGCACAGGAACAGCCCGCCGACGGGCCCGCGATACTGCGCCGCGCCCGGCACCGGCCGCAGCATGAAGAACTGGTCGAGCGCGAGCTCGGCGTGATGCCAGTGGCCGCCGCTGATGCGGAACTCCCGCTCGATGTCGGGCGGCGCTAGCAGCTCCGCGTGCCGCACGCGCTCGGCGATGCCTGGCGCGAGCGTACCGAGCATGTCGATCAGCACGCGCGTCAGCCGCGCGCGACCGGACGCCCAGCCCTCGGCCAGCGCATAGGGCGCGTACTGCACGATGACGGACATCACGTGATTCCCGGGCGGAGCCAGGCTGGCATCGGCAGCCGAGGGCACGGTGATCTCGAGCATCGGCGCTGCCGAGAACTCGCCGTACTTGGCGTGGTTATAGGCTCGCTCGAGGTAATCCGGCGAGGGCGCCCACAGGAGCCGCCCACGCAACGCACCCGCAGGAAGTCCCGCAAACTGCGGCGCGCCCGCCAGGGCCAGGTGGAGCTTGCCGGCGAGCCCGCGCGAGCGCAGCTGCACGATGCGCCGCACGAAGCCGGCGTCGAGGTGCTCGCTGCCGAGCAGGCGCAGGAAAGTGGTCTTTGGGTCCGTGCTCGAGACCACGGCGGTCGCGCCGATCTCTTCACCGCTCTGCAGCACGACGCCTGCGACCTGGTCATCGCGCACCACGATGCGGGCGACCCCCGCGCCGGTGCGAATTTCCGCGCCGGCCGCCGCGGCTGCGCGCGCCAGCGCGTCGGAGACGGCGCCGAGGCCGCCGAGGGGCTGGGCGAGCCCGCCGCCCTCCGCGGCCGCCAGGCGATACAGCAGAGTGAACACGGTGCCCGGCGAGCGCGGCCCGTAGTTGGCGCCGAGCAGCGCATCGAAGGCGAGCGCGCCCTTCAGCAGCGGCGATTCGAAATGCTCATCCAGCAGGTCGTACACGCACATCCCGCCGATGCGCAGAAGCTCGCGCAGGTCGCTGCGCCCGAGCGAGCGCAGCCGCCAGCCGAGAGCGAACAGCGTCCGCCGGTCGTCCCAGCCGGGGCGGCCGAGGCGCGGCGGGGTCGCGCTGAGCAGCGGACGCAGCGCTGCTGCGAGCCGCTCGAGCCGCTCGCGGTAGCCGGCCAGGGCCGCGGCATCGGCGGGCGAGCGCGCTGCCAGGGCCTGGCCCGCCGCGCCGTCGAGGGGAAGATGGGCGCCATCGGCCGAGAGCGCCACGCTCGGCAGCCGTCCGGCGGCGAGTTCGAGTCCGTGCGCGCTCAGGTTGAGCTCCTTCACCAGCGAGTCGGGCATCAGGTGCAGGAGGTGCGCACAGGCAGAGACGCGGAACCCGGGCGCGAACTCGCGCGTCACCGCCGCGCCCCCTACCCGTCCGGCCGCCTCCAGCACCAGTACCGAGCGGCCGGCGCGCGCCAGATATGCCGCGCAGCTCAGCCCGTTGTGGCCGCCGCCGATCACGATGCAGTCGTAGCGGCCGCTCATGCGCGCCCGCCCAGGTCGCGGAGGATTTCTGCGGCCGCGTTCGCGCCCGGCGCGCCCATGACGCCGCCCCCCGGATGGGTGCTCGAGCCGCACAGGTAGAGACCGCCGAGCGGCGCGCGGTACTGCGCATAGCCCGGCAGCGGGCGGTTGAACAGCAGCTGATCGAAGGTGAGCTCGCCCTGGAAGATGTTGCCCTCGGTGAGTCCCACCTCGTTCTCGATGTCCCAGGGCGTACGGATCTCGGCGTGCAGGATCAGGTCGCGGAAATTCGGGCTGTGGCGCGCAATCGTGTCGATGACGGTGTCGCCGAAGGCCTGGCGCTTTTGCGCGGTCCACTCCCCGTCCGCAAGGCGGTACGGGCAGTACTGCACGAATACCGACATATAGTGCTTGCCGTCGGGCGCCATCGTCGGGTCGATCTGCGAGGGGATCAGCATGTCGAGATAGGGGGCGCGCGACCAGCGGCCGTCCTTCCAGTCGTCGTAGGCACGCTCGAGCATGTCGAGCGTATCGGTGACGTGCATGTCGCCGCGCGTGCAGGGCGATCCGGCCGGGATCGCGGGAAACTGCGGCAGTCCATCGAGCGCGATGTTGAGCTTGCCGGAGGAGCCGCGGATCTTGAAGTTGCGCACCTGGGCGAGAAAATCGCCCGGCAGGTGCTGCGGCTCGATGCTCTCGAGGAAGGTGCGCCGCACGTCCATATTCGACACCACCAGCCGCGCCTGGATCTCCTCGCCTCCCGCGAGCACGACCCCCGTGGCGCGCCCGCCGCTCACCAGGATCTTCTCCACCGCAGCCGCGGCGCGCACCGCGCCGCCGCTCGCCTGCAGCGACGCCGCCAGGGAGCGCGTGATCGCTCCCATGCCGCCGCGCGCGAAGCCCCAGGCTCCCACGGCGCCGTCGATGCTGCCCATGTAGTGGTGCAGCAGCACGTAGGCACTGCCCGGCGAGCGCGGCCCGAGCGCGGTGCCGATGATCGAGCTCCCCGCCAGGTGTGCCTTGACGATCTCGCTCTCGAAGTACTCATCCAGCATGTCTGCGCAACTCATGGTGAAGAAGCGCATGAGGTCGCAGAGGCGCGCCTCGCCCAGACGGTAGAAATGCCGGCCGAGCCACATGAGCTCCTTCAGGTCGCGCGGTCTGAAGGAGGTGGGGTCCGGGGGTGTGCGCATGAGCAGCGGCTTGATGAAGCGGCAGTGGCGCAGCATGTCGCGCACGAAGCGATCGTAGCTCTCGGCGTCGCGGCGTGAGTGCCGCGCGATCTCGCGCCGCAGCGCATCGTGATTGTCATAAAGCGCCAGATACCCGCCGTTGCGCATCAGCGTGCAGCCGCCCTCGTAGGGAATGATCTGCAGCCCGAAGCGCGGCAGCTCGAGCGTACGGATGATCTCGGTGCGCAGCAGGCTGCAGACATAGGAGCAGTTGGAATAGGTGAAGCCGTCGTAGAGCTGCCGGCTCACCGCCGCACCGCCGACGTAGGGGTTGCGCTCGAGCACCAGCACGTCCAGTCCCGCGCGCGCCAGGTAGCACGCGGCCACCAGGCCGTTGTGCCCGGCGCCGATTACGATGGCGTCGTGACGCCTGTCGGCGCCAGCGCTCATGCAGCCGGCTCGCCCCGCCGCGTATTCGGGAAAGCGTCCAGAGTACGGTCGACGGCCACCTCGAAGGCGGCGAGCGTATCCCTGAGGCACGAGTCGTCATGCGCGGCGGAGACGAACCACGGCTCGCGCGAGTCGGGCTCGCACAGAATGCACTCATCGTGCAGGACCCGCGCCGCGGCGTCGTAGAAGGTGTAGTCGCTCCCCTTCCAGTCGCGGTAGGTGCGCGGCGGATCCTGAGCAAAGTACAGGCCGCTCATCGACGGGTGTCCGACGAAGCTGTGCGGAATGCCGCGCGCCTTGAGGATCGAGCTCATGCCGCCCCGCAGCCGCGTGCCGTAGTCGGCGAGCCGCTCGAGGGCATCGGTATCCTCGAGGATCTGCAGCGTGCGGGCGGCGGCGGCCAGCGATACCGGGTGCGCCGTGTAGGTGCCGCCGTGAGCCACTCCCCGCCCGAGCTTGCGCATGATGTCCTCGCGCCCCGCCAGCACCGAGATCGGATAGCCGTTGGCGAGCGCCTTGGCGAAGGTGCACAGATCCGCTCGCACGCCGTACAGCTCCTGCACTCCGCCGCGCGCCACGCGAAATCCCGTCTTCACCTCGTCGATGATCATCACCACGCCGTGGCGGTCGCAGAGCTCGCGTGCCGCGCGCACGTAGGCAGGCTCGGCGGCTATCCCCAGGCAGTTGCCCATGATCGGCTCGACCAGCAGGCAGGCGATGCGCGAGCCGTGGCGCTTGAGCACGTCCTCGAGCTGATTGGCATCGTTCGCCTGGACGAAGTGCGCGAACTGGCGGGTGGCGAGCGGCACACCCTCGCTGTAGGGATGCACCTCGGGCTCGCCCACCTGCTGCCACTTGTCCATGGGCGTGTACCACATGGCGGCATCGAACAGACCGTGGTAGCTCCCCTCGAGGATCACGTAGTCGTCGCGCCGCGTGTAGGCGCGCGCCAGCCGCAGCGCCGCCATCACCGCCTCCGTGCCGGAGTTGGAGAAGCGCACCAGCTCCGCCGCCGGCACCATGCGCGCGATGCGCTGCGCCACCTCGTATTCGGCCTCCGTCGACAGAGCGAACACTCCGCCCACCTTCATGCCCTCGCGCGCCGCGGCATCCACGCGCGGCTCGGCGTAGCCGAGGATCGAAGGGCCGTAGCCCATGCGGTAGTCGACGTAGACGTTGCCGTCGAGGTCCGTGAGGCGCGCGCCGCGGCCTTCCTTCACGTAGATGGTCCGGTCCTCGCCCCAGTAGCGGAAGTTGGAGGCGACGCCGAGCGGCAGCCGCGTGAGGGCGCGCCGGAAGTGCTCATGGTTCCTGGTCATGTTTCTGGCCATGGCTTTCGGCTCCCGGGCGACGCGGTGGCAACTTACCTATATGATCATATAGTTTTATGGGCTAAAATTAAACGATCATATAAATCCACCGGACGGCGCCCCATGACCTCCCCCATCGCCCGCCCACTCGAGGCCGGCCCGACCCGCGCTCCGCAGTCGCTGCCGGCCTGGGTGTACAACCACCCCGAGATGACCCGTCTCGAGTACCAGCGGATCCTCAAGCCCAGCTGGCAGATCGCCGGTCATGTGAGCCAGATTCCGCGAGCCGGCGACTTCGTCACCTTCGAGCTCGGCGGCGACAGCGTGATCGTGCTGCGCGACGCCGAGGGCGCGGTGCGTGCGCTGCGCAACGTCTGCCGCCACCGCGGCACGCGCCTCCTCGAGGGGAGCGGACACTGCGCGGGGCGCATCACCTGCCCGTACCACGGCTGGACCTACCGCTACGACGGCTCGCTGCTCGCCACCCCGGCGCGCGAGAGCTTTCCCGACCTCGACCTGCGCCAGCACGGACTCGGGACGGTGCGGATCGACGTCGCGCTCGGTTTCGTCTGGGTGTGCCTCGGCGGCGAAGCCCCGCCGCCGCCTTCACAGACGTGGGCGCCGCTCCTGGGTGAGCTCGCCCCCTACCGGTTCGAGGATCTCGTGCCCACCCAGCCCCTTTTCACCGAGGAGTGGAGCGTCGACTGGAAGATCGCCATGGACAACTATCTCGAGTCCTATCACGTGCCGATCGGGCACCCCGGGCTCAACCGCATGTTCACGCCCGACTACGAGGATCAGCGCGGGGTTCCCGGCATCGCCCGCGGCATCAGCTGGATGCGGGACACGCCCTCTCCCCGCTGGAGCGAGCGCATCTACCAGAAGTACGTCGGCGCAGTGACGGCGGCGCATCTGCCGGAGCGCGAGCGCCGCAGCTGGCGCTTCTACAGCTATCTGCCCAATCATGGGATCGACGTCTTCCCCGAGCAGATCGATTTCTTCCAGGTCCTGCCGCGCGGCCCCGGAAAGGCGCTGATCCGCAGCGCCTCCTTCGGTCTGCCCGATGAGAGACGCGAGATGCGCCTCATCCGCTGGCTCGGCAACCGGATTAATATGCAGGTCAACGACGAGGACCGGCGACTGTGCGAGCGGCTGCAGCGGGGTATCGCCGACAGCCATTACCGGCCGGGGCCGTTGTCGCAGATCGAAACCTGGATGCTCGAATTTCACAACCTGCTGCGCGCGCGCATTCCCGAGGCGCGCCTCGCCGAGGCGCCGGCGCGCTTCGCCTGAGCGCGCCCCGGCATGCAGGACTCGCCCTCGGCCCGCGCCGCGCCCGCAGACAGTCCGCGGCCCGGTCGCGTCCGTGCCCGGCAGCGCCTGATCGAAGCCTGTATTTCGGCGCTGCATATATATGGACCCTCGCGCACCACGGTGAGCCGGGTGGTGGCGCTCGCGGACCTCTCCCCGGGGATCGTGCGGTTCTATTTCCACTCCAAGGCCGCGATGCTGGTGGCGGCGCTGGAATTCCTCGCCACGGAATTCGAGCAGCGGGTACTGAAGCCGGTGGCGGCGCTCAAGCACTCCCCGGTGGTGGCGCTCGGCCTGCTGGTCGAGCTCTATCTCGATGCCGAGATCGCCAGCCCGCGCAAGGTGTCGGTGTGGTACTCGTTCTGGGGCGAGGCGAGCTCGCGCCAGGAGTACCTCGATATCTGCGGCGGCAAGGACGAGGACTTCGCCGCGCTGGTGCGCGAGCTGATCGCTACCTTGATCGGTCAGACCGGGGCAACCCACCTCGACGCCGACGGCGTGGCCCTCGGCCTCATCGGTGTTCTGGAGGTGCTGTGGCAGGGCATCGCCTTCCAGAGCGAGAAGAAAATCGATCGCCGCGCACTGGTGGCGCGCGCCCTCGCCTACCTGCGCTCGGTCTTTCCGGGGCAGTTCCCCGCACCACTGCCGCAGCGCTCACGCCACGCGGGGCGGCGCTAGTCATACCGCACCCGGCGACGAAGCGCGCGTCATGAGAAGAACCGGGAGGCTGTCGCACTGGCTCATCATCCTGCCGCCGTTCATCTTCCTGCTGCTGTTCTTCCTCATCCCCTTCGCCTTCGCTTTCAAGATCAGCCTGGCGGAGACCGCCGCCCGGGTGCCGCCCTTCACCGACGTCGTCACGGTCACGCGCGAGCACCATCTGCACCTGGCGGCGACGCTCGCCAATTATCGCTACCTGTTCACCGACGAGGTCTACGGCGTCGCCTATCTCTTTTCGCTGCGTACCGCTTTCTTCTCCACCCTGATCTGTCTCCTGCTCGGCTACCCGATGGCCTACGCGCTGGCGCGCGCGCCGCGCAGCACCCAGAGCGTGCTGCTGCTCGTCATCATGCTGCCCTTCTGGACCTCGTTTCTGCTGCGCGTGTACGCCCTCGAGGGCATCATCCGCGACAACGGCCTGCTCAACACGCTGCTGCTGCACCTGGGGCTGATCAGTCAGCCGCTGCGCATCATGCGCACCAACCTGGCGGTATACCTCGGCATCATCTACTCCTATCTCCCCTTCATGGTGCTGCCGCTGTTCGCGACGCTCGAGAAGCTCGACCGCACGCTGCTCGAGGCGGCCGCCGACCTCGGCAGCACCCCGTGGCGTGCGTTCCTCGACATCACCCTGCCCTTGTCGGTGCCGGGGATCATCGCCGGCTCGATGCTGGTGTTCATTCCGGCGGTGGGCGAGTTCGTCATCCCCTCGCTCCTCGGCGGACCCAACAACCTGATGATCGGCCGCGTGCTGTGGGATGAGTTCTTCGCCAATCACGACTGGCCGGTGGCCGCCGCCGTCGCGATTACTTTCCTGCTGCTGCTGGTCGGGCCGATCGCCGTCTACCAGCACTACAACGTCCGTCAGCTCGAGGCCTGAATGGAGCGCGGGCCGTCGTTCTTCCTGCTCTCGGTGCTGTGCTTCGGCATCGCCATTCTCTACATCCCGATCCTGGTGCTCATCGGCTACTCCTTCAACGCCTCGCCGCTGGTCAACGTCTGGGGCGGGTTCTCCACGAGCTGGTACGGAGCCCTGTGGCACGACCGCCAGCTGCTCGAGGCGGCGTGGCTGTCGCTCGAAGTGGCGGTGAGCGCCTCCTCGGGCGCCGTGATCCTCGGCACGCTGGCCGCCATCGCGCTGGTCCGATTCGGACGTTTCCGCGGACGGCTGCTGCTCACCGGCATGGTGAACGCGCCGCTGGTGATGCCGGAGATCATCACCGGCATCACGCAGCTGCTGCTGTTCGTGTCCCTCGTGCAGCTGCTCTCCTGGCCGCACCGCGGCTTCACCACGATCGTCATCTCGCACATCACCTTCTGCGCCGCCTACGTCACGATCACCGTGCAGGCGCGGCTGCAGAGCGCGGACCGCTCGCTCGAGGAGGCGGCCATGGATCTCGGCGCCCGCCCGGCGCGTGCCTTTCTCGAGATCACGCTGCCGATAATCGCCCCGGCGATCGTCTCCAGCTGGCTGCTGTGCTTTACGCTGTCGCTCGACGACCTGGTGATCTCCAGTTTCGTCTCCGGCCCGGGAGCCAGCACCCTGCCGATGGTCATCTATTCCAAGGTGAAGCTCGGCGTCAGCCCGGACATCAACGCCCTGGCGAGCCTGATCGTGTGCGCCGTCGGTGCGCTGATCCTGACGGCGGGCTGGCTCATGGGACGGGCCGAGCGGCGCCGCGCGCTGGAGATTCAGTTGGCCGAGCAGTGAGCGTCCTATAACGCCGTCTTGATGCGCGTCCAGGTCCGCGTGCGCAGGCGCTCGAGCGCCGGCGCCGCTTCCCGCGAGTGGTACAGGCGCGCCTCGATCGCCGGGGTCGGGTAAATCGTGGGGTCGTTGCGGATCTGTGGGTCGACGTATGCGTCGGCAGCGCGGTTGTCGTTGCCGTAATGGATCTCGTTGGTGATGGCGGCGATGACGCGCGGCTCGAGGATGAAATTGAGGAACCTGAGGGCGTTCTGCGGATGCGGCGCATCCCGCGGAATCAGCAGTGCGTCGTAACTGCCGTTGGCGCCCTCCCTGGGGACGGTAAAGGCGAGCGGCACGTCGACGCCGGCAGACAGCGCGCGCGCCCGGGAGGTGGAGTAGTCCGCCGACCACGACATGGAAATGCAGAATTCGCCGTTGATGAGGCCGTTCATGTACTCCGAGGAGTCGAAGGCCTTGACGTAGGGGCGCACCGCGAGCAGCAGCCGCTCGGCCTGGGCGTAATCCTCGGCGCGGGCCGTATTGGGATCGAGATGCAGATAGTTGAGCGCCAGCTGCAGCACATCCTCGGGCGAGTCGAGGAACGACACGCCGCAGTCCGCGAAGCGCGCGATGACCTGCGGTTTGAAGATCATATCCAGACTGTCCACCGGGGCCTGCGGCATGCGCGCCCTGATCAGACTCACGTTGTAGGCGAAGCCGTTGACTGCATGCAGATACGGCATCGCGTGCGCATTGCCGGGGTCGGCGCCGGCCTCGATCGCCAGCGCGTGCGGGTCGAGGTTGTGCCAGTTGGGGAGCTTGCTGCGATCCAGTGTCCGGTAGATGCCCGCCCTGATCTGGCGGGCGAAATAGTCGGTGGAGGTGCTCACCACGTCGTAGCCGGAGTCCCCCGCCATCATCTTCGCCTCGAGCGTCTCGTCGGCGTCGTAGGTGTCGTACTCGACCCTGATGCCGGTGGTGCGCTCGAAGTCCGCAATGGTGTCCTTGCCGATGTAATCGGCCCAGTTGTAGACATGCAGCACCGGCTCCTCGCCGCCGCGCGGTGCGCGGCCGCACCCCGACACGGCGAGCGCGCCGGCCAGCAGGGCGCAGGCGAGTCGCCCGGCGCCCTGCGGCACTACAGCTTCACCATCACGTGCCGCGCCACGGTGTAGTCCTCGAGCGCGTACACCGACAGGTCCTTGCCGTAACCGGAGCGCTTGAAGCCGCCGTGCGGCATCTCGCTCACCG
>DASQGK010000148.1:0-9717 GCA_035632655.1 Steroidobacteraceae bacterium
CCCCGCCGCAGCCCCGGCCGGCGAGACCCCGGTGCTGCTGGTGCGCTCCGGGATGGACCAGCCGGTAGAGGCTTATGGCCGGCGCGCAGGCGCCGTGGTGCCGCTCAAGGCGGCGGCCGTGGTGCCGAAATTCGGCGGGGCTCACGACACGGTTTTTCCGCTCAGCCCGCCGCTCGATCCGGGTACGGCGCTGTACGCCCGCATTTCCCGCACCGGCAGCACGACCACGGATCTGCAGTTCTCCGCCGCGACCCTGGAGCGCACGCTGACGCAGGCGGCCGATCACTCCCGCATGATCACCTTTGCCTTCGGAGCGCTCATGGCGATGGCGCTCTCGGCACTGCTGGTGCGCTTCGTGCTGAGCGAGGCTCTCTATCCGCTCTACGGGACGCTGTTTGCGCTGCACGCCCTCTACCTGGCCTACGGATCGGGCGAGGCCTTCAGCTGGCCGTTGTTCGAGCTCGCGCGCCCCCTCGGCAGCTACGCCTGGAACGTGCCGGTGGCGGTGAATGGCGCGGCCGCATCGCTCTTCGTGCGCGAGTTCGCCAACCTGCGCCTCTTCTCCGAGCGCGTCTACCGCGCCTTCGGCTGGCTCGCGCTGGCCTTCCTCGTGCTCGCGGCCTCGAACGTGCTGCGCCTCTTCGGCCTTGCGCCTCTGGTTGCGGCAGCGGGCAATCTCATGTTCCTCGGCGGCCTGCTGTTCACGCTGGTGGTCTCCTATCTCGCCTGGCGGCGCGGCAACCGCGCGGCCGGCTGGTTCCTCATCGCCTGGTCGCTGATGAGCACGTTCCAGATCGCCGCGGTGATGTGGCTGCTCTACGGGCGCGCCGATAACGCCGACGCCCTCTTCTATTACGGGCTCGCGCCCTCGATGGTGGCGGCCGCGGTGCTCATCGCACTCGGGGTCGCCGATCGCATGCGGGCACAGACCGTCGCGCTGACCGAAGCGCAGCGCCGCGCACAGACCGACGCGCTCACGGGCGTTCTGAATCGTTCGACACTCATCGAGCGGTTCGACGCGGCGTGCATACGCATGCAACGGCGTGGCTTGCCGCTCTCGGTGCTGTTCATCGATCTCGACCACTTCAAGCAGATCAACGATACCCGCGGCCATGCGGCGGGCGATGCCTGCCTCGCGGCGGTGGTCACCCCGATCGAGGCGGAGCTGCGCCAGTCGGACATCGTCGGCCGCTACGGCGGGGAGGAGTTCGTGGTGGTGCTCACGGCGGCGGATGCCAACGCCGCCGCACCGGTGGCGCAGCGCATCTGCCAGGGGGTCTCCGCAGTCCGGGTCGAGGGCTTTGGTGCGCCGATCCGCCTCACCTGCAGCATCGGGATCGCGAGCAGCGACACACTCGGGGTATGGGGTCAGCACCTGATCGCCCAGGCCGATGCCGCGCAGTACGCTGCGAAACGCTCGGGGCGTAACCAGGTGCACCAGGCGAACGCGCTGGCGGCGTAGCATGAGGGCGGTGACGCCCCCGAACGTCCGCGCCGCAGCGCCCCGCGACATCCCGCAGCTGCTCTCCCTGATAAGACGCTACTGGGAGTTCGAGCGCATCGCAGGCTTCGATGCCCTGCGGATCGAGATGCTGCTGCAGCGGCTGCTGGGTGAGCCGCGGCTCGGGGCCGTGTGGGTGGCGGAAGAGTCGGGCCGCATCCTGGGCTATCTGGTGGCGGCCACGGTGCTGAGCCTCGAGCACGGTGGGCTCATGGCCGAGATCGATGAGCTCTTCGTCCTGCCGGAGGCACGCGCGCGCGGGACCGGCGCGCGACTGCTGGCAGCGGCGGAAGCCGCGCTGACGGCCCGCGGCTATGTGCGGCTGCAATTGCAGATCGGGGTCGACAACGAGGCCGCACGGGCCTTTTACACGCGGCGCGGCTACCGCGGCCGCGCCGGGTACGGCTTGCTCGAGAAGGCCCTCGCCGGGCAACACCCCGCGTCCTAGCGGGCGACTCGATCCCGGACCTGCTGTCGGCCCTGTCGCGCTTCATTCATACTTGCGGCTGCGCGGCACGGCCAGGCCGTGCAAGGAGTGGGTCATGCGTCGCCTGTGCTTCCTCACGACCTCCGTGGTCTTCTGCGTGCTCGCCGCTGCGGGTGCCAGCGCGGATATCTATGACGCGGCCGTCGCGCACGCGGGCCGCCCGCCGGAGGATCTCAGGCGCGACCCCATCGATCATCCGGCCGAGGTACTGCGCCTTTCCGGCATCGGTCGCGGCATGCGGGTCGGGGACATCCTGGCCGCGGGCGGCTACTACAGCGAGCTATTGAGCTTCATCGTCGGACCCAGAGGCGAGGTGCTGATGCTCAACAACCGCGCCACCGACTACTGGAGCGACAACTACTGGGAGAAGCGCCTGGCGAACCACCGCCTGCCGAACGTCAAGCACCGCACCATCGATCTGGAGCACCTGCCGCTCGCCGACAGCTCGCTCGACGCCGAGATCGTCGTCAAGGTCTATCACGACTTCTACTGGTTCGATCCCGACCCCAAGAGCCCGTGGCCGAAGATGAACGCGGAGACGGTGCTCGATGAGATAGCGCGCGTGCTGAAGCCCGGCGGAATCCTTTTGCTGGTCGACCACTCCGCCAGGCCGGGCAGCGGCAACAAGCACGCCGGCAGTCTCCACCGGATCGACGAGGCGTACGCGCGCGCCGACTTCGAGAAGCATGGCTTCGAGTTCGTCGCAGCGAGCGACGTGCTGCGCCGGCCCGACGATGCGCGCGATCAGCTCACCTACAAGGGCCCGATGCTCGGCAAGACCGACCGCTTCGTGATGGTGTTCCACAAGCGCCGCTGAGCGGCCTGCGGCCGCTGCAACCGCGTCGGGACCGGTGGACGACCCCTTCGATCTCGGGCGCTTCATCGAGGCGCAGGCCGGGTGTTATCCGCGCGTGCTGGCTGAGCTCGCCGCCGGCGAGAAGACCAGTCACTGGATGTGGTTCATCTTCCCGCAGCTGCGGGGTCTCGGCTCGAGCCCGATGGCCCGCCGCTACGCCGTCTCCGGGCTCGCTGAGGCGCGCGCCTACCTCGACCATCCGACGCTCGGCGCGCGGCTGCGGGAATGCACGGCGGCGGTGCTCGCGCTCGAAGGGCGCTCGGCGCACCAGATCTTCGGGCGCCCCGACGATCTGAAGCTCCGCTCCTGCCTCACACTGTTCGCCAGCGCCTCGCCGGAGGAGCGGCTGTTCGGCGAGGCGCTGGCGAAGTACTTCGGCGGTGAGTCCGATCCGCTGACGCTCAGACTGCTTACTTAGGCTTTCTGAACTTCAGCATGAACTGATCCGTGTGCCCCTGGATCGCGCCCTCGAACACCTTGGCGGTGTGCGGATCGTCCTTGTTGCGCAGCTCGTCGCTCTCGCCCGCGAGCTCGAAGCCCGCGGCCTTCACCTCCTCCTTCACCGTTGCCTCGTCGATGCGGTGCAGGGTGTTGGTGTCGCGGGTGCCCGAGCCGGCTTCGGCGGCGTGATCCAGCACGAAATAGATGCCGCCGGGCTTGAGGGCCTCGAACACCTTCTTGTTGAGGCTGGCCACGTTGATGTCGGCGATATTGTGGAAGTCGTGATAGTTCTGCGTGGTCCACACGACGTCGGAGTTCGACGGCAGTGTCAGTTCCGGGAGCTTCTGGAACGTGGGGTGCACGTTGGCGTAATGCGGGTCCTCGGCGATCGCCTTTACCGGGGGCGGCGGGGCGTCGGGCTTCGGCACTCCGGACACGGTGGTCACCGAGCCCTTCGGGCCCACGACCGCGCTCAGCAGCCGCGTGTAGTAGCCCTTGCCCGGCGCCAGCTCGACGACCGCATTCCCCGGCTTGACGCCGGCGAATGCCAGTGTCTCGGCGGGCTTGCGGTTGGCGTCCCGCTCCGTATCGGCCGCCGGCCGCGCCTTTTCGGCCACCGCCTCGGTGATGTAGTGCGGAATGTCCGCGTGACGGGCGGCGTAGGCGCCCGGGGCCACGAGCGCGGCGCTCAGCAGAGTTGCGGTGGCAAGAATCGCTGCACGTTCCATGGATCGCCTCCTGGAGGAAGGAGCCGTTGGCTCCGTAGGGCGCGCCACTCTAGCAGGAGCGCGACTGCCGCCACCATCGTCCCGGCGCGTCGCCATGGCGTTGCACCGCAAGGTCGCGTTCCGCTTCTGTGTCAGAATCGTCCGCGGACCCCTCATCCAATACCAGCAGCCACGCAGGGCCCGCATGCTCAGCCATCTCCGCCGCCCGATGCTCCTCGCCGCTCTGTGCGCCTGCTCCGCGGCGCCCCCCGCTCCGTCCGCGGCCGCCCCCCGCGAGGTCGCCGCGCCCGCCTCACACGAGGCCGACAACAGCGTGGTCAAGGTGTTCGCCACCCTGAGCACACCGGATCTTTCGCGGCCCTGGTCCAAGCAGCCGCCGGCGGACATCAGCGGCTCGGGAGTGGTCATCGAGGGCAGGCGCATCCTCACCAACGCCCACGTCGTGACCTACGCGAGCGAGCTGCAGATTCAGGCCAATCAGGCGGGCGACAAGGTCTCGGCAACGGTGGCAGCGGTGGCGCCGGGGATGGACCTGGCGCTGCTGAAGCTCGACGATGAATCGTTCTTCGATTCGCACCCGCCGTTGCCGCGCGCCCCCACGCTGCCGCACATCAAGGATCCGGTGCTGGCATACGGCTTCCCGACGGGCGGCAGCTCGCTCTCGATCACCAAGGGCATCGTCTCGCGCATCGAGTTCGTGCCCTACCAGCTCGCAACCTCGGGGCTGCGCATCCAGATCGATGCAGCCATCAATCCCGGCAACAGCGGCGGCCCCGCCATCGCCGACGGCAAGATGATCGGGCTCGCCTTCAGCCGCCTCTCGAACTCCGAGAACATCGGCTACATCATCCCCGACGAGGAGATCGAAGGATTCCTGCGGCAGGTGGCCGCCGGGGGCTACACCGGCAAGCCGGCGCTGCGCGATGAGTTCCAGACCCTGGAGAACCCGGCGCTGCGTGCTTTCCTGAGACTCGACCCGGCGGTGCATGGCCTGGTCGTGCGCCGTACCCACGAGACCGGGACGCCGTCGGCTCTGCGGCAGTGGGACGTCGTCACCCACATCGCGGACGTTCCGGTCGATGACCAGGGAATGATCAACATCGCCCCGGAGCTGCGTCTCTCGGCCGGATACCTGGTGCAGAAGAAGGCGCACGACGGCATGCTGGCGCTCACGATCGTGCGTGCCGGCAAGACGCTGCACGTCGAGGAGCCCGTGCCCGTGCACTACCCGCTGATGATCAGCGCGCTGCAGGGGACCTACCCCCGCTATTTCATCTACGGGCCGCTGGTGTTCGAGGCCGCCTCGCAGGACTTCCTCGGAGCGCGCGCCAAGGATCTCGGCGGGCTGATGTTCGCGACCGGCAGCCCTCTCATGACCCTGTGGGGAGAGCAGCCGCAGCCCGAGCGCAGCGAGCTGGTGGTGGTGCCCGCGCCGCTCTTCCCGCACCGCGTCTCCAAGGGATACGGGTCGCCCGCGGGCGCGGTGGTGAAGTCCGTGAACGGCGCGGCGATCAGCAGCCTGGCGGACCTGGTGGCGCGGCTGCGCGACCTCAAGGACGAGTTCGTGACCTTCGAGTTCGACGGGCGCCTGGGCGAAGCGCTGGTTTTCCGGCGCGCGGACATGCTCGCATCCACCGAGCAGATCCTTACCGACAACGGGGTGCGGGCGCAGGGCTCGCCCGACTTGCTCAGGATCTGGGAGCGGAAGTAGGCCGGCGAGCTGCGCGCCGCGGATCGGTCAGGCCGCGAGCCGCTGCTCGAGGCGCTGGCGGACACCCGGCCACTCGCGCGCGATGATCGAAAAGCGTGCCGAGTCGCGCGGAATCAGATCGCTCGCCAGCCGATGCGCCCGCAGCGTTCCTTCGAACACCGCGCCGATGCGCGCCAGCGCGGCCCGCGAGCGCTCGTTGCGCATGTCGGTGTGAAAACATACGCGGTGTACGCGCCAGCGCTCGAACGCATGCTCGAGCATCAGGACCTTGGCCTCGGTGTTGGCCGCGGTGCGCACCGCCGAGGCGGCGAGCCAGGTGTAGCCGATCTCGCAGGCGTCGGGTCCCTCGCGGTCCGCTGCGGCGTGGCCCGCGGGCCAGTCCCACCGCTCGATGAGGAAGAAGCGCGTCGAGCCGATCACCTTGCCGTCGCGGCGCAGCGTCGCGAAGGGGAGCGCCGTACCCTGCTCGCGCCAGCGAACCGCCGTATCGACGTAGCGCGTCATGCCGTCGATATCGAGGGGGAGCGGCGTCCACCGGTAGAGCCCGGGATCCTCGGCCGCGGCCGCGACCAGTCCCGGGACGTGGGTGCGCGCGAGCGGCTCGAGGCGCACGTGCCTGCCGCTCAGAACGACGGCCTCATTCCCCACGGCGGGACCCACGACTTCAGGCCGGCCGCCGGGCGGTGACGAACCACGTGCTCGAGGGGGCCCATACCCCGTCGCTGCGCACGTAGCGCGCCAGCGTCTGGCGCAGCGCCGCGACCACCACGGGCCGCAGCCTCTCGCCCTCGGCCCCCGCCAGGCGGATGATCTCGCCCGCCGGCCCGAGCGCCGTCGCGAATTCGATGGCATCGTCCAGGTCGCGGCCGATGCAGATGTCCGTATCGAATCTCTCGAAGGCGATGCCGCTGAACCCGGCACTCTTCAGCATCGAGCTCACCATGTCGGGTCCGGCCATCGAGAAGGGACCCGGGCCGCAGTGGACCTGATCGGTGTCTTCGTGGGAGACGACCGGCACGATCTCGCGCACCTTGAGCTCGGCATCGTGCAGCCAGGGGTTTTCCTCGCGCTTGCGCCAGACGATCTGCGTCAGCACTCCGCCCGGCTTCAAGGCAGCGCGGATGTTCCGCAGCGCAACCCCCGGCAGGTTGAAGAACATCGTCCCGAATCGCGAGAACGCGTAGTCATAGGGCCCGCGCAGATCCTCACTCTGCACGTCGGCGCGGAAGAAGTGTGCATTGGGCACGCCCTCTGCTGCCGCCTCGCTGGTCGCCAGGCGCACGAACTTCTCCGCGCAATCGACGCCGAAGGCGGCACCCCGCGGCCCCACGGCGCGCGCGATCTTCACGGTGCTGTCGCCGAAGCCGCAGCCGACATCGAGAACTTTCGCTCCCTGCGGATAGAGATTACGCTTCAGCAGCTCATCGCTGTGGCCCGCGAGTCCTCCGACGAGCAGGTGCTTGAAGCGCACGAACTTGTCGTACAGGACCGTATTCCACGCCTCGATGACGACGTCATTGTTCGACATCGCCTGATTCTAACGTCTGGGGGGAGGAGAGCGACATGAAAGCGAGTCTCGCGGCCGCGCTCGCGGCGGGCTGTCTGCTGTTTGGTATGGGTATCGGGTACGCCGCAAAGGAAAAGCCCCCGGGCATGGACATCATGCGCGGCAAGCCCGCAAAGGAGGCAGGACTCGCGGCGCTGCAGCAAGCAGAGATACTCGCTGGCTCGGGCTCCTGGGAACTGCTCGGGGTGGCGCGCGTTTACTACCTCTCCGGGGACAAGAGCCACGGCCAGGCGCTGATCGATCGGGTGCTCGGCGGCAAGGCCGAGGGCAGCGACTGGCAGCGAGCCGGGGAGATCTACGCGGAGGCCGGCGAGACCGCCAGTGCCGACCAGCTGTTTCAAAAGATGCTGGCCGCCGACAAGAAGCAGAAGGACGACAGCGGCAGAGCGGCGATCGGTGCGTGGTACCTGAGAATGGGTCAACGCGAGAAGGGTGAGGAGCTGCTGAGCCAGGCGATGATGCGAAATCCCAACGAGATGTGGCACTACGTGCGCGCGGCGGAGGGCTACCTCGGCGTGCGGCCCGGGAGCTGATCCAAAAAAAAGGGCCGGCGATCGTCGCCGGCCCTCTGAGCCTTTGGCTTCAGGCCGCCGTCAGCCGGCGGCGCTCTCCGACTCCTCGCCGACGCTCGCCCCCTCCTCGGCCTCGGGCAAGCCGCCGCCCACGTCCATGAAGCTGCGGCGCTCGGTTCCCTCGAGCTTGCGCCGCCGCGATGCATGGGCCGCGAAGCCGGTGCCCGCCGGGATCAGGCGTCCGACGATGACGTTCTCCTTCAGTCCGCGCAGATCGTCCTTCAATCCGCGCACCGCCGCTTCGGTCAGCACGCGGGTGGTCTCCTGGAAGGAGGCCGCGGAAATGAAGGACTCGGTCGCGAGGCTCGCCTTGGTGATGCCGAGCAGCACCGGCTGCAGCCGTGCGCCCTTCTTGCCGCCCTGCACGGCGCGGTCGTTGACATCCAGGGCCCGGGCGCGATCGAGCTGCTCGCCGCGCAGCAGCGTGGTCTCGCCGGCCTCCTGCACCTCGGTCTTGCGCAGCATCTGGCGAATGATCACTTCGATGTGCTTGTCGTTGATCTTCACGCCCTGCAGGCGGTACACGTCCTGGATCTCGCGCACCAGGTAGTTGGCGAGGGCCTCGACGCCCTGCAGACGCAGGATGTCGTGCGGGTTCGGCTCGCCATCCGCGATCACCTCGCCGCGCTCGACCGTCTCGCCCTCGAACACGTTGAGCTGGCGCCACTTGGGAATCAGCTCCTCGTACTTCTCGCCCTCGTCCGCGGTGATGATCAGGCGCCGCTTGCCCTTGGTTTCCTTGCCGAAGCTCACGGTGCCGGTCTTCTCGGCGAGGATCGCCGGGTCCTTGGGCTTGCGTGCCTCGAACAGGTCCGCGACCCGCGGGAGTCCGCCGGTGATGTCGCGGGTCTTGGAGGATTCCTGCGGGATGCGCGCGATCACATCGCCCACCGACACCCGCGCCCCGTCGACCAGGCTGACGAGCGCGCCCGGCGGCAGCGTATACACCGCCGGAATCTCGGTGTTGGCGAAGGTGACTTCCTTGCCCTTGCCGTTGACCAGCTTGATGGTGGCGCGCACTTCCTTGCCGCCGCGCTGCTTGGTGTCGAGCACCACGATGGAGGAGAGTCCCGTGACCTCATCGACCTGCGAGGTGACGGTGAGACCGTCGACGAAGTCCTGGAACTTGACGAAGCCCGCGACCTCGGTGATCACGGGGTGGGTATGCGGATCCCAGGTCGCGACCACCTGGCTTGCCGCCACGGTGGCCCCTTCCTTGGCACTGATCACCGCGCCGTAGGGGATCTTGTAGCGCTCGCGCTCGCGGCCGAAGTCATCGACCACGCCGAGCTCGCCCGAGCGCGACACCGCGACCAGGTGCCCCTTCTCGTGCTGCACGGTCTTCACGTGGTGGAAGCGGATCACCCCCTTGTTGCGCACCTCGACCGAGCTCGCCGCCGCGGCACGGGATGCCGCGCCGCCGATGTGGAAGGTGCGCATGGTGAGCTGCGTGCCCGGCTCGCCGATCGACTGCGCCGCGATGACGCCCACGGCCTCGCCGATCGAGATCGGCCGGCCGCGCGCCAGGTCGCGCCCATAGCAGTGCGAGCAGACGCCATAACGCGTCTTGCAGGTGATGGGTGAGCGCACCTTGATCTGGTCCACGCCCTCGTGCTCGAGCAGCCGCACCAGCTTCTCATCCAGCAGCGTTCCCTTGGCGATCAGCGTGTCCTTGCCGCCGGGCGTGGGGATGTCCTCGGCCAGCACGCGCCCCAGCACCCGCTCGCCGAGCGCCTCGACCACATCGCCGCCCTCGACCAGCGGCGTCATGTTGAGGCCGTTGTCGGTGCCGCAGTCCTCCTCGGTCACGACCAGGTCCTGCGCCACATCGACCAGACGCCGCGTCAGGTAGCC
>DASQGK010000149.1:0-2129 GCA_035632655.1 Steroidobacteraceae bacterium
TTGCTGATCGTCGACAACCTGAGCGACTTCGCGCACCTCGCCTTCGTGCACACCCATACCCTGGGCGGCTCGGAGGAATACGCCTACGTCACCAAGCCCGTGGTGATCGAGCGCCAGGAGCGGGGCTTTCGCGTCGAGCGCTGGCACATGAACAGCGAGTCGCCGCCCTTTCATAAGAAAGTCATCCGCGACCGGGAGGCGCGCGTCGACCGCCGCAATCACGTGAACATGCTGGTCCCCGGTATCTTCTACATGGAGACGATGTTCGCGCCGGCCGGGCAGGGCGCCGAGAAGGGCATCGCGGTCCCCGGCACGCGCGAGTACCGCAATTGCCAGTACATGACTCCGGAGACCGATCGCACCACGCACTTCTTCTGGAACTACCTCAACAACTTCGAGGGTGAGGACAGCAACATTTCGAGGTCCCTCCTCGACAGCCTCATCGAGGGCTTCATGGAGGACAAGGCGATCATCGAGCAGCAGCAGAAGACGCTCGACGAGGATCCGCGCTTCCAGATGCTCGGGATCCTCTCGGACGCGCCGCTCGCGCACTTCCGCCGCGTGCTCGATAAGCTGATCGAGGCCGAGCAGGCGGGCGAGAAGCCGCCGGCGGCGGCGGCGAGTGAGCAGCGGGTGCCCTCGCACGCCTGATGAGGCTGGCGGGCTTTAGCCCGCCATGAGCTCCTCGAGGAGGGAGGCGATCGCGCCCGGCTGCTCGAGGTGCGCGTTGTGGCCGGCGCCGCCGATCTCGCAACTGCGGCTGCCGTGCCGGCGCAGTTCCTCGGCCGACACGAGCGGATCGCGCTCACCGCGTGCCAGCCACACCGGTCCTGCAGCACTCGCCGCGAGCGATGCGAAGGGTGCTCCGGCGACTGCGAAAGTGCGCGGGTCCTGCGCGAGCCGCCAACCCTCCCCATCGCGGGTGATGCCGCGCGCGAGCGCATCCTCCCCGGGCGCAAGTTCGGTCGTGAGCCCGGCGATCCGCCGGTAGCGCAGCCAGGCCTCCTCGGCGCTCGGGTAGTGGCGCACGGGACGCGCCGCCAGCTCCCGGGCGGCGGCGAGGTCCGCATCCGGCCAGGCGATCTTCGGACCGATGCCGAGGGTGGCCCGCACCCTGACGCCGAACCAGCCGCTCGCGAGCGCGAGCGCCACATAGACACCGAGCGAATGCCCCACGATGTAGAGCTCCCCCGCGCCGCGCGCCAGTTCCGCGAGCTCCCCCGCCATCTCACCCACGCTGTACGAGGGCCGCCAGTCCGAGCCGCCGTGCCCGGGCAGGTCGGCCGCGAGTGAGCGTGCGAGCCCGCGCGCCTCGATCTGCCGCGCGAGGCCGTGCCACACCGCCGCCGTCGCACCGACGCCGTGCAGCAGCAGGACCGTGCGCGTGCCTTCCCCGTTACCTTCGTGCCAGATCATGGACGCCGCCACCCGCTCCGCCCGCGCCGCGCGCCACGCTAATATAGACGGGAACGGTGCGGCTTGCGCCCGCCTCACCGGGCGGATCGCCGCGACGGGCGAGCAGCGATTACAATGCTTTGACTGACGATCGGCCGGAGGTTTCCATGTCCGCCTACCCACTCACCATCAACGGCAAGGCCGCCCCCGTCTCGGGCAGCTTCGATGTGATCAATCCCGCCGACGGGACCCTGGTGGCAGCCTGCCCGCTCGGCACCACGGCACTGGTCGACGCCGCGGTCGAGAGCGCCCGCCGGGCGCTCCCCGGCTGGTCCTCGCTCCCTGACAGCGAGCGGGTGGCGAAGCTCACGGCGATCGCCGATCTCATCGACAAGCACCACCACGAGCTCTCCGAGCTCGTGACGCGCGAGCAGGGCAAGACCCAGAGCGGACCGGGTGCCAACTTCGAGGTGCACGGAACGGCCGCCTGGACCCGCGTCACCGCGGGGCTGCAGCTGCCCGAGGAGGTCATCCAGGATGACGCCAAGCAGAAGATCGTCATGCGGCGCAAGCCGGTCGGAGTGGTCGGGTCCATCACGCCCTGGAACTGGCCGCTGATCATCGCCGCCTGGCACGTCATGCCGGCGCTGCGCGTCGGCTGCACCGTGGTCATCAAGCCCTCGCCGTTCACACCGCTCTCGACGCTGCGGCTCGTGGCGCTCATGAACGAGGTT
>DASQGK010000150.1:0-38655 GCA_035632655.1 Steroidobacteraceae bacterium
ATCGAGTGGGAGTGATTAGGTGCCTTTCGCGGCCTATTGGCATCACGCGAAATGTGAACCTAACTCACTGAATAAGAACAAATACTCTCTCCGGATCGTTCGCCATCTATCGGCACCAAGCGGGGCAGTCTGACGGTAAAACTGACGGTATGGGTTTCTGGCACATCAGAATGACCTGATTTTTACCGTCATACGGTCGACGGTAGGGCGAACAAAGAAACCGCAGAATATCAGGGGAAAAATGGCAGAAACTCCTAGTTTCCGCGGCGCGGATTGAGCGGAATAGGGTTCTGACGGTAAAATCGGGGTCGCGCCAAAACGGGGGCCCGCCATGCTTACCGACATCGCCCTGAAGAAGCTCAAACCCCGGGAAAAGCCGTACAAAGTGACGGACCGGGATGGGATGTACGTGACGGTTTCGCCGGCCGGGACGATCACGTTCCGGTTCGACTACCGGATCAGCAACCGGCGCGAGACCCTCACCCTGGGTCGTTACGGTCCGGCGGGGCTATCCCTGTCCGTCGCCCGCGAGAAGTGCATCGCTGCCCGGAACACGCTCGCCCAGGGGCACTCGCCGGCCCGGGTGAAGCAGCGCGAGAAGCGCCAGCTGGCAGCCGCCCACACCCTGGGCCAGTTCGCCACGAAGTGGCTGGACGAGGGCCCGATGGCGGAGAGCACCCGCACCATGCGCAAGGGCATCTACCGGCGCGAGGTCGAACCCGAACTCTCGAACCGCCTGCTGCCTGAGGTTTCGTCGGACGACGTGCGCATCCTGTGCCTCAAGATCAAGAACCGGGGGTCGCCCGCGACGGCCATCCACGTCCGGGACATCGTGAAGGGCATCTACAACTTCGCGAACCTGCACGGGCACAAGGTGCCGAACCCGGCCAACGAGGTGGCACCGACATCCATTGCCACGTTCAAGCCGCGCGAACGGGCGCTCAGCCCAGATGAGATCCGGATCGCGTTCACGCTGATCGACAAGGTGTCGTTCGCCCATATCCACCGCCTGGCGCTGCGGATGATCCTGCTGACGCTCGTGCGCAAGAGCGAGTTGGCGAAGGCGATGTGGAGTGAGGTCGACTTCGACAAAGGCGTCTGGACGATCCCGAAGGAACGCATGAAGGCTCGCCGGCCGCACAGTGTCTATTTGTCGCGGCAGGCGCTGGAGATCTTCACCGCGCTGAAGCTGATGGCGGGCAGCTCGCCGTACGTATTCCCTTCCCGTTATGACGCCGATGTTCACATCGCCGCGAGCACGCTCAACCGCGTCACGTCGCAGATTGCCGAGAAGGCCAAGGCGGAGAATCTGCCGCTGGAGATGTTCACGGTTCACGACCTGCGCCGGACCGGCTCGACGATCCTCAACGAGATGGGCTTCAACCGCGACTGGATCGAGAAGGCGCTCGCGCACGAGCGCAATGAGTCTTCGCGCGGCACCTACAATCGCGCCCAGTACGCCGAGCAGCGGCGGCACATGCTGCAGGAATGGGCGGACATGATCGACGCGTGGGTAGCCGGCAAGACGCACACGCCGGTACTCCTGCCTTCGTCAATGAAGTTGATTGCGGCGCAGGCGCTGACCTAATTCCCCGGCCCTTCTATTCTTTTCCTGATGGGGCATGCTTCAGGCGGGCTATGAGAAAGGTTGTGCCAAACTACTACAATGTCCCAAGTCAGGAGATGGCATTCTTCCTTGAACCGCTGCTGCCGCAGCTGATGATGCCTACGCTTCGCTAAAACGGAGAGGCGTGCATCTTTATCTGGCGCCTGTCCTCATGGCTTACAAGGACAGGTCGTGATCGCAAAATCCGTCATCGCAGTTTCCATCGGTGCAAGCGCGGGCGCGCTGCTGCGCTGGTTTCTGGGCACCTCGCTCAACGCGCTGTTTCCCGCTCTGCCCCCGGGCACCCTGGTCGCGAACCTTGTCGGGGGCTACATCATCGGCATCGCCATGGCGACGTTCTCCCTGTTGCCATCGCTGGCACCCGAGTGGCGACTGCTGGTCATCACCGGATTCTGCGGAGGACTGACCACCTTCTCGACCTACTCCGCGGAACTGGTCACGCTGCTCCAGCAGGGGAGGCTCGCCTGGGCCGCGGGGGCGGCAATGGCCCATCTCGTCGGATCGGTGGTGATGGTGTTCGCCGGCATCGGAACGGTCATGCTCCTGAGGAGTCATTGGCCGGCGTCAGTCTGATTCACGTCCAGAGAGGAGGTGCTGCATGAAAGGCTATCAATTGACGTTCTTCACCGAGCAGGATCGCAGGCACGGACAAAAGCCGCTCGGGGAGTGGCTGCTCGGGTTTGCGAAGGATCACGGTGCCGTGGGCAGCACGTTGATCGGCGCAGCCGAGGGGTACGACCACAAGGGTCGGTTCCACTCCATCGGCTTCGTCGAGATGTCGGACCGGCCGCTCGAGATTACGATGTCGGTCGACGAGGCCGCGTGCCAGCGCCTGCTCGCAGCGCTGGCGGAGGAGGACATCGATCTGGCCTATGTGAAAGTGCCGGTGGAATTCGGCCGGGTGGGCAGGCGGTCCGCGGCAGAAGACCGTTCATGACCGGAGGCTGGTTCAACCGCACGGTCGCCGGTGCAGGAGTCACCAGTGCGCTGGGGGATTTCTGCTACGAGACGACGACCGTGCTGCTGCCGGGGTTTCTGGCCGTGCTCGGCGTTCCCGCGGCCGCGCTCGGCTTGATCGAAGGCACGGCGGATGCGGTGGCGGCCTTCACCAAGATGGTCTCCGGACACATCGCGGACCGACTCGGACATCGCAAACTGCTGGTGGCCTTGGGTTACGCGCTGACGCCGGTCGGTCAGCTGTTGATCGCGCTGGCGTCGGGCTGGCCGCTCATCCTGTTCGGCCGCGTCGTCTCATGGTTCGGCAAGGGCCTGCGCGGACCGCTGCGTGACGCCATCGTGGTTCAGTCCGTCTCAGCTGCGACGCGAGGGCGCGCGTTCGGCTTCCATCGAGCAGCGGACACGGTAGGCGCCGTGGCGGGTCCACTGCTGGGCGTCGCGTTGCTCGGGTGGGCGCAGGGTCTCGCCTGGGGTGGTCCCTCCGGCGCCTTCAGGATCGTGCTGGTGCTGTCGATGATTCCCGGTGTGCTGGCGGTGCTCGCGTTCCTGTTGCTGGTCGACGATCCCCAGATTTCGCCTAACCCGGGCCGCCGCCTGCTGCAGTCGCTGGCCGGATTGCCCAAACGGTTCAGGCGATACCTGGGCGCGGTGGGGCTCTTCGGCATCGGAGATTTCTCGCACAGCCTGTTGATCCTGGCGTCCACAACGCTGCTCACACCGTCATTGGGAGTGGTGCGAGCTGCACAGATGGCGGGACTGCTCTATGTGGGCCGCAATCTCGTTCAGGTCGTCACATCCTATCCCATAGGGTATCTGGCGGACCGATTCGGGCACGCGCGAATGCTGGTCGCGGGGTATGGCCTCGGAGTTCTCACCGCGGCACTAACAGCACTCGCGTTCTGGCTGGGAACAGGCAGCATTGCGCTGCTCGCTGGACTGTTCTTCATTGCCGGTCTGTACACCGCATTCCAGGAGGCGCTCGAATCCACTGTCAGCGCGGAGATGGTGGACGCAGCCCAGATCACGACGGGGTATGGCGCGCTGGGTGCGGTCAATGGCGCGGCGAAGTTCGTCTCGAGCGCTACGGTGGGAGTCTTGTGGACCACGGTATCACCCGTCGCGGCCTTCGCTCTTGCGGCGCTGCTGATGGGCTTCGGCACGCTCGCGTTTGTGAACGCAGCCGGGAACGTGGGCGCGGCGGGCCGATCCTGACCTCGGGCGCACGCCGCAAATCCGCAAGCCGACATGTGCCGCGGTAGCCGGCAACTAGAAGGTGATGCCAACCTTGAGCTTGACGAGCGAGAACCGATCATAGGCATCGTCGCGCTGGGTGTGCTTGAAGTACGACAGACCGGCGTAGAACCGCTTGTCCGGATACCAGTTGGTGCCCACCTCATATTCACGCTTGTGGGTGGGTTTCGGATCGAACTCGCCCATGTTCTGATAGACATGGGCGCTGGCGAAGATGCCATAGCGCGATTGAAACCTGCGTTCGATGGAGCCTGAGAAATCGAAGAAGATCCGGTCGCTCTTGTTGCGCCTCTCGGCCAGGACGCTGATCGAAGCCGGTGTGTCAGCGAACACATCGCCGCTCGCGCTCAGGCCCGCGATTGCCCAGGAGTAGTTGTCCCGAAAAGTCCGGTTCCCGTGGTACAGATAGCCAGCGATCAACGCCAGATGATCGAACAGCGGGTAGCTGTAGTTGAGCTGCAACTCGCGCTTGTGTTCATTGACAATCTGATTGTCGGCGGAATGAAAGGAGGGTTCGGTGTAGAACTCGACGCGGGCGTCAAACGCGCCCGGGATTCGGGACGGCGCGTAGTTCAGGGACAGTCTGTTGTTCAGCGACGGAAGCGATTCGGAGATCGTGGAGATATTTCCGGTGGTCAGGTACTGGCCGGTCAGCCCGGCGGCACGTGCCGGCGGTCCGTGCCCTGTCAGCATGAGCAGGGGCACTACCCAGAAGATGCGTTTGATTCCCTGGCCGTTCGGGCGGTGCATCTTCAGATATATATAGAGCCCGGTCAGGGTCATCAGCAGCATGGCGATGCCCCACAACAGTCCGAGTACGACCCCGCCATCGCCAAGCACCTCGCCGGTATGCAGTCGCAGCAGAAACGACTCGTCCTGGGCCGGAGCTTGACGCTCGATGACCCCTGTCATCGCGTTGATGAAAAACCGGGTGGGTGTGGCGCCTCCGGTCGTCAGCTCGATGGTCGGGTGATCGCCCTTGAGGTTGAACAGGACGCGATCAAGCGGCGCGTTGCCCGCCACATCGCGAACAGCCGCCTGCGCCGCGCCCAGTGTCGTGGGCAGATCGGCCAGTGCCACGCCCACGGTGTAGGCCGAGGTCGTGTCCCGCAGCCGCTCCTTTTCGGCCTCCTCTTCACCGAACAGGTGCTGGCCCTGCAGGATGATGCCGGTGACGCTGACCGACAGCAGAAAGATCATCGCGGCCCAGCCGAGCCAGCGATGCCACTTTCGAATTCCCAGCACGGAAATCGCCATGATCGAGTTCCCTCAGTCGCCTTCGGCAGCGTGGTGATAAAGTGCAGGCAGTGTGGGGGTTCTGCCTGACCATAGCCTGACGGGACCTACGACTTGCCTGACTGGCGTCGCCGCTGCTTCGGGAAAGTTGCTGCTTCCCTGCCAATATCTGCGCGAGAATGCACCATGCGTGTGCTGTTGCTCGAGGATCACGGCGATCTGCGCCGGATGGTGGCGGACTATCTGTCCTCGCGAGGGTTCGCGGTGGATGCCGTGTCGTGTGGCGGTCAGGCGCTCACCGCAATCCGGTCGACCTGGTATGACGCGCTGATCCTGGACCTCGGGTTGCCCGACATGGATGGCATGGAAGTGCTGGCGCAGGCGCACGGTCTGACAGGCAGCACGGTGCCTGCGCTGATCCTGACTGCCCGCGATGCGGTGGGGCAACGAGTGCAGGGGCTCAATGCCGGAGCGGACGATTATCTGGTCAAGCCCTTTGACCTCACGGAGCTTGAGGCGCGGCTGCGCGCAGTATTGCGACGACCCGGCGAAAGACGCGCGCCCCGGCTCACGCTCCAGAATCTGAGCCTGGATACGACTGCGCGCCGGGCGGAGGTCGATGGCGTTGAAGTGGACCTCGCGCGCCGTGAGATGGATTGCCTCGAAGTGTTGTTGCGCGCGCCCGATCGGGTCGTCGTCCGGGACGTACTTGAAGAGCGCCTGTACTCGTCTGACGAGCCGGTCACGCCCAATGCGCTCGAAGCGCTGATCTCGCGGCTGCGCCGCAAGTTGACGCAGGCTCACGCTGCCGTACGGATCGAGACCCGCCGCGGCATCGGGTATCGCCTGCGCGCGGGCAGCGACTCATGAGCAGACAGTTCAGTCTGCGGCGGCGGCTGGTGCTCTCGATGCTCGGAGTGTTTGTCCTCGGCATCGCCGCGACGGCGATCTTCTATCGCTGGGAGCTGCGCGATCTCCAGCAGCGCCTGCATCAGGCACCTGCAAACGGCACTACCGTGGCGATTCAGCTGGACCAGATGGTGGAGGAGGACCTCGAGTTCCTGGCGTTCATCCTGGTGCCATTCTCGATCGCCGCGATCGGCGTGATTCTGCTCATGACCCACTGGAGTCTGCGCGGGATCCGCCGCGCGTCGCAGCACGCGGAGCAGATCGATGCGGGACGAATGGATGCGCGCCTGGACACCGCCGGATTGCCCAGTGAAATCATTCCACTGGTGCGCTCGGTAAATGGCTCACTTGGACGCCTTTCTGACGCCTGGCAGGCGGAGCAACGGCTCACGGCCAACGCTGCACATGAATTGCGCACACCGCTGGCGGTGCTGCAGATGCGGCTGCAGACGGCAAAGCTCAACGGCGCCGTGGACTGGCCGCTGATCGAGCAGGATCTGGGCCGTCTGCAGCGTGTCATCTCTCAGTTGCTCGGCCTGGCCCGCCGGGACAGCGAGCAGCCGATGAGCCGAGTAGCCGACCGGCAAGTGCTGAATCTCGCGCGGGTTCTGCGCGAGGCCGCCGCCCAGGTTCTACTGCTGGCAGAGGAAGCGGGTAGGACAATCGAAATCGAAGCACCCGATCAGGTCCTGATGGAGGGCGCGGCAGACGATCTGGGCGACATGCTGCGCAATCTCCTCGACAACGCGTTGCAGCACGGGCGAGGTGCAATCCGGGCCACCATGCGGCAAGCGAGCAAGGGCGGCGTCGCCTGCGTCGCCATCGCCGTTACCGACGAAGGAGAGGGGATTCCCGAGTCATTGCGCGATGCAGCGTTCGAGCGATTCCGAAAGCTGTCATCGCAATCGAACGGCGCGGGACTTGGGCTCGCCATTGTACGGCAAGTCGCGCGCGAGCATGGCGGTGACGCAGGATTTCACTCGAATGCCCGGGGTTTTGTCGAGGTAGTTCTAAGAGTGGAGAACTTCAAGAAGATTGAATAGCGCCGTCTTTGAGGTCAATTTCAGGCGGAGTTCGGTCTCGTGCAGTCGTGCTACTTCTTCGGACCTGCGGGCCTGTGCCGGCGGCATCGGACATCGGGATTCGGCGCCCGTTGGACCATGCCGGCGTGGCTGGCCTCACGCCGGGCGGTCAGCCACCGTTCGACTTCATCCAGGTCCCACACCACGCATTTCGAAGTCAGATAGAAGCGCTGCGGAAATTCACCGCGTCGCTCCATCTCGTAGATCGTGGTGTCCGCGAGCGGCACGATTTTTCGCAGCTCGCGGCGACGCACGGCTCGCTGGCAGGTGCTGGCTGCTTCGGTGGCTTGCGCGGACGCAATGGAAGTCACTGGCGGACTCCCTGATCGGGGCGGCGGTAGCGTGGGTGGCCGTGTAGTTCTTGCGGCATGCCGATATCGAGCGGCAGGCACGCCTGGCTCGGGCGGTGCTTTCGGCAGGAGCGCGGTGTCGACGAGGCATCGGCCTCGATCGTCATGTTCTGGGTCAGCCAGTCGAGAACGTCAGCGCGATGCCAGCCTACCGGCTTTCCGCAATGGGTTCGCCGCTTCGGGAATCTACCCAGTGCCGCAAGGCCCAGCAGAAGCCAGCGCGGGCGACGCGTCAGGCGAGAGATCTCACGGCCACTCAGGATTGCGCGGAGATCCGGAAGCGGCTCATTCACCCATCGCGGCAGTTGAATGTCATGCGTCGTACGCCTGATCGTTGCATCGGGAGAGGCATTCTCTGTAAGGGGGCGGGTGTTCATTGCGTTGTTCCATCAAGATGACTTGATGGAACACAGAGTGCTTATGCGGCGAGTGAAAAGCAGTGCACGGATTCAGGGGAGACATGGACAAAACACGACGACAATCCGAGTCGCGCGCGGATCGCGTATGGGGTTTCAAGGTGAACCGCCGGGGAAACCTCGCGGTTCCGCCTGGAAATCTACTGCGAGCGTCGTACGTCGAGAATCGCTTTGAGTTGCTCGTAATCGGCAGCTCGCTTCGCGGCGGAGCGTTGCCCCAGGTTTGTTAGCTTGCGACGAACGCCGGGCAAGTCAGCGGCATGCGGGAGTTCGATGAGGCGGAAGTCCGGCGCTTCTCGCTCAACGGAGTCGAGGAACGCGCGTGAGGGCGCATCAAGCAATTCCAGAATGCGCCGCAGGAGTCGCGCGCGCACTTCGAGCAGCGAGGCCGCGGTGACGGGCGCCGCAGTCATGCCTTGAAAGTGTGCCCGGAAGATCTCGTCGAATTCTCGTGGCTCCTGCGGCGACAGCATTTCCGCAGCTGGCTTGGAACTGCAGGTGAGATACACCAGGAACGTTCGCCACAGCCGTTCATCAAGTCGGCCTTCATCGAGTAGCGGCTGCAAATCGAAGAGGTCGCGGGGATGCTGTCGGGACAACGCCGCGGAAAGCTTGCCGGCGTAGAGATCCGCGAAGTCGAGCACCTGCATTTCGGCGAATCCGAAGTTCTGCTCGACTCCTGGGCGTACGCGCATGGTTCGAACGGGATGGACGGTGCCTCGCATCACCGGTGTCGTTTCGATCTGCACGCGCGCGCGGTTGCGGCTTGCGATCAGGCGATGGACGCCCGTCGCCTCGGTTCCGCTGGTCTGTACCTGCAGCCGCAACGGCCCGGAGCGTAGTTGCTCCCCGATGCCTTCCAGCGCCGCGGCGATATCGCGCACATCGCTCGCGAAATCGCCGACGGGCAGCCAGGTCAGATCGATATCGACGGAGAGGCGCGGCAGATCGTGCTCGAAGAGGTTGATCGCCGTTCCGCCCTTCAGCGCGAAGCGCTGCTCCTTCGCCAGCGTCGGCAGAATCTCGACGAGTAGCTTCACGCGCTCGGCGTAGCGGTTATCCCAGTTGTTCATCGAGGTCGGCAGGCAGCGTTATCTGATATTTGGCGTTCAACTTGCCGCCCTGGACGAGGACGCGCTTGCCGCTGCCGAGGTCCACGTCCTGCAAGCTCACATGCGCGAGCCACGCGTGACGATGCCGATCGGCGAGGGCAAGGAACAGCCGCTTTGCCTTGATGCTTCCGCAGTGCTGCAGTAATGCGCTGACGAGCTGCGGCCGGAGCGTGGCGAGTCCCTGCAGCAGGGCATTCACCTCGTGAACCAGCGCGCTGTCTGGTGTCTCGTCGCACAGTTCCAGTATGGCCCGCTCGGGAGTGGAGAACACGACGCCGGCCGCGCTCGTGTCGTCCGTCGCGCGTTCGAGCCCCTGTGCATTCAAGATTCCATCAAGCGTGTCAGCGCCGAACGAGAGCGCCGGCCAGTCGAATGGCCCTTTGCCGCATGCCTGAACGCGCTCGGGGAGCGGCAGCTTGCTTGCCCAGGCCGGCAGCTTCGCCGGGCCATACAGGGTCAGGGTCGCGGACTCTCCAAGGCGCAGGTAGTGCTCATGACCCTGGCGGGCCAATGCGAATCGGCCGCCGACGTGGAGCGGCAGCTGGTCCAGGCGCTGCAGGGCTCGCAGGAGCCCTTCCCAGGTCGGTTTGCCGCCCTTGCGGAGGTAGAGTCCACGCGTGGGGGACTGCAGCCAGCCGCCCGCCATATAGCGGGCTACCAGGTTGCTCGGGTAACCGTGGGCGCGCAGCCACCGGCTGGAGACCAGGGTCGTGTCCCCGAGGGTCTCCAGAAGGCGGTTTAGCTTTTCGTTTTTTGAGTCACCCATGGTGACTAAATTATGCATTCCGTAAACCATTGACAAGTCGAGGTTTATGGAATGTGATTTATAGTCACTATTAGTGACTATTTTGCGTGGTATTCGAACCGGGAGGCAGGCATGGCGCAAATTCATCCCGCCCTGGGCGCATCGGCCCGAATGACCTGGAAAGTCGTGTCTTTCCCGCTGATTGCCGGCCTGCTGCTGCTGAAGCCGATCGTGGACGCCCTCTGCGCCTTCGTGCTGGTTTTCGGTCTGGTGGCGGCCGTTGCCTTCGAGCTTTCCGCCGTGGGTCCGCGCTTCCCGTTCCTGGCGATCGCCGGCATGGCGCTGGGGTTCGGACTGTTTGCCGCCCTGTACCACCTCGCGCTGATGGTGCTCGTCAGGGACTAGCAGAGCGCCGACCCCGGCAACCCGAACAGACTTCGCGTCGCCGCGCCCATTTGTCGATCAGCATGGCGCTCTGGCAGTGGAGGCATCGAAACAACTCGATGTCCTCTGAACTGGCCGCCCCCCGCGCCAGCAGCGCGGCCTGGTCGAATTCCATGTCCGCGGTTGGCTCCCATTCGCGGAAGATTTCGTAGGCGGTGCACAGCCGCTCGCCGTTCTCCAGCCCCGGCTGAAGGTCCCACGACTTGCCATGCGACATGGAGCGTTGGCACAGGGCCTGATGAATGCTGGTGAATACGGTCGCATGACTGAGACGCACGGAGGAGCGGAAGAACGGTTGAAAGGAAGTCGGTGCGGGTCCGCGGAATCCGTCGCCGGCATCGGGGAGCCAGCGCCGCTTGAGCGTGATGAGCCGGTCAGGCGTGAGTCCGCTCCAATCACAAGCGGTCTGCGCACGGGCACCGTGCGACAAGAGCCGCAGGCCCAATTGAATCCTCCGGTAGTAGCGGTCGAACCGCGCGTCGCCGCTGGTGGTGTCCATAGGTCAACCTGCTGAAGTTTCTGCCATAAATGCCCCAGAAACCTGAGGGCGTTTCCGCCGTGACGGCTCCCAACAATGCCATTTTGTGTGGGAGATCTGGCGACGGTGCGCACGAAAGATTCTGGCGACGGAGAGGGGGCGGACGGTCAGCAGCTCTCGCAACACAAATGGAAGGGCGCCCGGTCGATAGGCCTCGCTCATCAACTGAACCAGCAGTTCATCGAACTCTGCTGGGAGCTTTCGCTCGACGGCGCTACGGGCCATCCGTTCCCGGTCGTCGCGTCGTACCGGGACATCTGGCGCCACCTCGATCCGGTCGCGCGACAACGCCTGTCGCTCTTTCCGTTCGTGATCGTCGACCTGAGATTCGGCGACGTAGCGTGGTGGCGAATGGCAGTCGGCAACGGCGCGCATGCGCGCAGTCACGTCAACGGCGCAGCGCCCACGACACGCTGGGACTGGCTCGCCCTCGAGACCCTGATGTTCGGCTGGCAGGTGGCCCGCGAGGATCGCAGCGTGGCCTCGATGATCTTCGCGATGCCGCCGCCCGTGGCCGATTGCATCGCCACCCTGACCATGCAGCAGGTGCGCACACTCGCAGTCGAGAGTGCGAAATCCCTGCGCCTGCGCTGGGACAACCATCCGCGCTTGTGGCGCGATCTCCTGCTGGCAGCACGAGAGCCGGACGACGCCGCACTGGAGGCGCTCCGACGCGAGGCGAAGCTGCATTTCTGCGGAGAGCTGATCCATGCCCAACCTGCCGGTGGCGCCCCCATCCCGTTGATTTCTGAGACTAGGATGGACGCTGCGCAGGAGGAATGACAATAGAGTTGCTGGCCGAAACCCTCGGTTATGCGGGGTTTCAGCTGGATTTCCCCTGAAACCTGTACTGCTTTGCCGCTCGTTGCGCGTGATTCGATGACATCCCCAGGGGAAGGAGGGGATGACTCGTGGACCAGCGCACCCAGTCTTGCCGAGGCAACGAACGGATCGTCCGCCTCGCCGCCGCAGCGGCGCTCCTCACTCCTGGCGCGGCCTTCGCGCAGGCGTCTCCGTTCGACACTGGCGCCAATTCACTGGTGACCTTTGCCCTGACGATCGCGACGCCCGTCGCGGTGCTGATCGTCATCGCGCTCGCCATCGCTGCCGCCGTGGGCCGGATCTCCTGGGGCTGGGTCATCGGCGCTCTGATCGGCATCGCGGCGATCTTCGGCGCACCGCAGATCGTGGCCTGGATTCGGACGCTGTTCGGCGTGTAGGGGGCATCGGCCGTGGAACCGCGCAATGCCGGGGTCACTGCCGATCCGCTCTTCGTCGGGGTGACGCGCCCGCCGATGCGCTTCGGCGTGACCTACGCGGCGCTGCTGCTCAACGCAGCCTTCACAATGGAGGTGTTCCTCCTGACAAAAAACCTGCTGGTGCTGCTGCTGATGCTGCCCGTCCACGGCATCTGCATGCTGCTGTGCGCGCGTGACGCCCGCTACTTCGACCTGCTCCTGATGTGGGCCAAGACGCGACTCCTCGCGTACTTCAGCAGCATCCGATTCTGGAGGGGCGCTAGCTACAGCCCATTGCTGCTCGATCTGCCGGATCGCCGCGGTCGGCGCAAGGCCATCGCGACGGTGAGGCTGTCATGAAGCGCGCGACCGCCCTGAGACGTGAGATGCCGGCGGCATTCCGCATCCCGTATCGCGTCCAGCTCTCACCGCACGTCGTGCGGACGGAGGCAGGTGACTACGTCCAGGTGTTCCGGCTCGACGGCGCGAGCTTCGAGACCGCCGATGACGAGGTTCTGAACAACTGGCACGAACGGCTGAACGTGCTGTGGCGGAACATCGCCGCGCCGAACGTCGCGTTGTGGATGCATGTCATCCGGCGTCGCGAGCGGGTTGCCTCGGCGAGACCCGACGACACAGCGGCGGCCGATTTCGCTGAGCGGCTCTCAACCCGTTACCAGGCGCGGTTGTCCACCGAGACGCTGATGGTCAACGAGCTGTACCTGTCGGTGGCCTACCGACCGATTGCGGGAGCTGCGCCGAATCTCGTGGCCCGCCTGATCAGCGCGAAGGCGGGAGAACACCGGCTCGCAGAGCATACGGATGCGCTTGATGCCTGCGAGAAGCTCGCCCAGACCGTGGTGTCCTCACTCGCCCGATACGACCCTGAGCGGCTCGGCGTGTACGAGTCTGGCGGCCGGTTGTACTCCCATACGCTGGAGTTCTTCGGGCAACTGGTGAATGCGGACCTGTCGCCCGTGCCGCTGCCCACGGCACCGCTCGACGAAGTGCTCGCAACCACGCGGATCATCTTCGGCAGCGAGACCATCGAATACCGCCTTCCGACCCAGACGCGTTTCGGCGCGATTCTCGGCATCAAGGAGTACGCCTCGCCGACGACGGTCGGCATGTACAACGTGCTGCTCTCTGCGCCGTTCGAGTTCGTGCTCACGCAGTCGTTCGCGTTCCTGACGAAGGCGGCGGGGCAAGGCCTGCTGCAGCGGCAGTACAACCAGATGGCCAACGCCGGCGACTTCGCGGTGAGCCAGGCCGAGCAGCTGAAGGACGCGCTGGATGACCTGACCTCGAACGATTTCGTGATGGGCGATCACCACTTCACGTTGCAGGTGCTGACGCCCCTCGTGGATCGGCAGACCGGCAACTCCAACGAGCAGCGCCTGAAGTCACTGAACGACGACGTGGCGCTTGCGCGGGCGATCCTGGCCGACACCGGCATGACGACCGCGCGCGAGGATCTGGCGCTGGAGGCGGCATTCTGGGCGCAGCTTCCTGCCTGCTTTCCGATGCGGCCGCGCAAGGCGCCGATCACCTCGCGTAACTTCTGTGCGATGGCGCCGCTGCACAACTTTCCGGCGGGACGCCCGACCGGAAATCACTGGGGAGACGCGCTGGCGCTGCTGGTCACCAGTGCCCGCTCTCCCTACTACTTCTCGCTGCACGCCAGCGATCCGCACGACCCGGACGGCGGCAGCCGCAAGGACACCGGGCACACATTCATCTGTGGCCCGACCGGATCGGGAAAGTCCGTACTGATCGGCTTTCTCGTGACGCTGCTCGCGCGGCAGGGCGTGACGCAGGTGATCTTCGACAAGGACCGTGGCCTCGACATTCTGACGCGGGCGCTGGGTGGAACCTACCTGCCGCTCCGAAATGGCGTCCCCACCGGCTTCAATCCGCTGCAACTTCCCCCGACGGCCGAGACCGTCGAGTTCCTTAAAGTCTGGCTGCGTGCGCTGGTGCGCGGCGCCGTCCCGCTGACGATCCGCGAGGAGGGAGATCTCGACGCGGCGTTGATGGGCACCCTTGCGCTTGAGCCGGAAGCGCGCCGGCTGTCGCGTCTGATCGAGTTCACCGACGCAACGCGATCGGAAGGCATCCACATGCGCCTCGCCCGCTGGTGCGAGAGCACGCAGGGACACTATGCCTGGGTGTTCGACAATGCGGAGGACTCCCTCGTCGGCCAGCTCGCGCAGGCCAGCCTGTTCGGAGTCGATGTCACCGAGTTTCTTGACAACGCGCTGACGCGCGCGCCGGTCACGCTCTACCTGTTTCACGTCATCCGCCAGCTGCTCGATGGCCGGAAGTTCGTCTGCTGGATGGACGAGTTCTGGAAGCTGTTGTCCGATCCTTCTTTCGAGGGGTTCGCCAAGGACGGCCCGAAGACCTGGCGCAAGCTCAACGGCGTGATGTGCCTCGCGACGCAGAGCGCGAGCGACGTGCTCGACAGCCCGATCAGCCGCACGATCATCGAGCAGACCCCGACCAAGATCCTGTTCCCGAATCCGGATGCCAACGCAGCCGAGTACATCGAAGGATTCGGCCTGTCGGAGCGGGAGTTCAAGCTCATCAAAGAGCAGATCGAACCCGGCACGCGGCAGTTCCTCATCAAGCAGGGCCACTACTCAGTGGTCTGCCAGCTCGACCTCAAGGGGTTCGACGCCGAGCTGAAAGTCATCTCGGGGCGGGCGAGCACGGTCGAGGAGCTGCAACGGCTCATCGCGCGCACCGGTCCCGATCCGCGCCACTGGCTGCCCTCATTTCTCACACCGGAGAAGTCATCGTGAAGAAGTCCAACGTACTTGTCGGCGCACTCGCGTGCGTCCTGTGCACGTCGGTCGGGCACGCGGCGATGCCCGTGATCGACATTCGCGCCATTGTCCAGATGGCACAGCAGCTGCAGGTCCTGCAGAACCAGCTGACCACGGCGCGCAACCAGCTCACCCAGGCACAGCAGCAGTTCCAGTCGCTGACGGGGCAGCGCGGCATGGAGCAGCTGCTCTCGGGCGTCACGCGGAACTACCTGCCGGCGGACTGGGCGACGCTCGAAGCCACGCTTCGCGGCGCACAGGCCAGCTATGCGGCGCTCTCTGCGGAGATGCAGGCCGCGCTACGGCAGGTCACGGTACTGACCCCGGCGCAGATGGCGCGGATGTCGCCGGAGCAGGTTGAGCAGCTCGAAGCGGCGCGCCGTTCCGTGGCTTTGCTTCAGGCCACCAGTCGCGAAGCCCTTCAGGCCAGCAGCCAGCGATTCGCCTCCCTGCAGGGCCTGATCGACGCCATCCCCCGGGCCACTGATGCCAAAGCGGTCCTTGACCTTCAGGCGAGGATCGGCGCCGAGCAGGCCATGCTCCAGAACGAGCACACGAAGCTGATGGTGCTCAACCAGGCGGCGGAGGCCGAGCAGCGCGCCCAGGAGCAGCGGGCGCGGGAGCTGGCGATCAGCAACTTTGGCTCGCTGCGCCGCCTTCCCGCCGTCGGCCTCAATCCGTAGGTCGCCATGTCACGCGGCATGCTCGTGTTGATCCTTCTGGCCACGCTTGTCGGTGCGGCCGTGTCCTGTGCGCCGGGACCGCCCGTCGCTGAGCACACTGTTTCCGACTACCGCGCCGATGCGACGCTGCGGCGCGATGTGTTCACCCGGTGCCTGAACGATCCGGGCGGGGTCGGCCAGACGCCGGATTGCGTCAATGCACGAGAGGCCGAACGGCTGGAAAGCCACGGCTCGCTGCGGGACCAGGGGCCGGTGGGCCTCGATCCCGGCGGGAGGCGTTGAGGCATGGGCTTCTTCGGCGAGTTCAACGCGTGGCTGACCGGCATCCTGAACGCGTACATCGGGCAGACCCTCGCCGTGATCGCCGGAATCCTCGAGCCGGTCATCGTCACGCTCGGCGTCCTCTACGTCATCGTCTGGGGATACCTGCAGCTGACTGGCAGGATCGAGGAGCCGTTCATCGAGGGAGCGAAGCGGCTGCTGACGCTCGGTGTGGTGCTGGGGCTGTCGCTGCAGCTGTGGCTCTACAACGATGTGTTCGTCGATACGTTCTTCAACGCCCCAACAGAACTGGCGGCGTCGATCATTGCCGCGCGCAATCCCGGTGGGCCGGCGTTCCAGCCCGTTGCCGTGGTCGATGAGATCTTCTTCGACGGGGACGATGCCGCCACGCTGCTGATGGAGAAGGGCGAGATATTCGGGCGGGACATCGTCTTCTACTTCGGCGCACTTGCGATCTACCTGATCGTCGGGCTCACCGCCGTTTACACCATGTTCCTGCTTGCGATGAGCCGCATCGCGCTGGCCGTGCTGCTTGCCATGGGGCCGATCTTCCTCGCGCTGCTGTTCTTCGACTCCAGTAAAAGGTTCTTCGAGGCCTGGCTCGCGCAGCTCAGCAACTATGCGTTCCTCGCCGTCCTGACGATCCTGGTCGCGGCGCTGATGCTGCAGGTGATCTCCACGGCCGCGGAGTCGGCGGTCGCGGCTGGCGGGGGCATCGGCATCGCCAATGCGCTGCAGGTCTGCGCGGCCGCGGCGCTCACGTTCCTGATCATGCGGCAGGTGCCGTCGATGGCGCAGGGCATGGCGAGCGGCATCGCGCTCTCGGGCTTCGGTGCCGTCGGCAACGTGCTGCGAATGGGCGTGGGTGTGGGCCGCTCCGGTCTAGGGAAGATGGGGGAGTTCTCCCGGGGCGCATTCCTGGACCAGGACAAGAGCCGCTGGGACAGCATGACCCGCAAGGCAGGCCAGCGACTCATCGGCGCCCGCATGGCCCGCGAGAAGCGTCCGCGCCAGAACACACTGAAGTACGGGTGATCCCCATGCCAAGGATCAAGGCAACAGTTGCGCTCGCACTTTCCGCCGTCATGGCAGGACTCGTGACTGGATGCAGCACGCAGGCGCGGCGCGTGGACTGCGACGGCCGGTTGCGACCGATCAACGCACCCGTGCCGGTGAGCGCGCCTGCCGCAGTCAATCCGGCAAGAGAGCAGACTCCATGAGGCGCGATGCCGCCCTGCAGGCGTACTTCGCGGAGGCCGCGTCCTGGGACGCGGATCGCGTTGCAGCAAGTGAGCGCAGTGTGCGCACGGCGTGGCGCGTGGCTGTCGGCGCCTGCGTGCTCGCGGTGGCGGCGATCTTCGCGCTGGTGTTGCTGATGCCGCTGAAGCGTGTGGACCCGTTCGTGATCCGCGTCGACAACGCAACCGGCATCGTGGACGTGGTGCCCGTGTTCGCCGGCCAGGCGGCCATGCCGGAGGTGGTGACCCGATACTTCCTCGACCACTATCTGACCGTGTGTGAGCGTTTCAACTTCTCGACCGCCGAGAGCGATTACGAGGAGTGTTCGAGTTTCCACGGGCCGGCGCGCCATCAGGAGTGGATGACGCTGTGGGACCGGAGCAATCCGGAGTCGCCACTGAACCGCCACAAGGACGGTTCCAGCGTGCGCGTGCAGGTCAGCTCGATCACTTTCTTCAAGCGCGGTAGTGGCACGGAGGATCTGGCGCAGGTCCGGTACGTGAAGGCGCTGCGCACGGGCAACGGCAACGAGCAGCACAGCTACTGGATCGCGACGGTCCAGTACGTCTACGGTGCGCCGTCCAAGGACCCACGGATGCGCCGCTGGAATCCCCTGGGATTCAAGATCGTCGACATCCGGACCGAGGCGGAGGCCACGCAGCCGGAGCCCGCGAACCCGCCGACCGCCACGACGGGGACGGCTGGGAGTGCGCCGTGAAGCCCGTGGGCGTGTGGGCGAGCGGGGTGCTGCTGTCGTGTCTACTGGCGGGACCGGGCGCGCGCGCAGAGACGATTCCAGTGCGCGGCCAGGTGGACGCGCGGGTGCGCACCGCAGCCTACAACCCCGATCAGGTCTACAAGCTGTACGGCTTCGTCGGCTATGCGGTGGAACTCATCTTCGAGGACGGCGAGCGGTTCTCCGGAACCGGTGGTGGTGACCTGGAGGGCGTGACCGTGGATGCGCATGGCAGTTCGGTCCTGCTGAAGCCGCGCGCAGCCATTGTGTCGACGAACCTCGTTGTCTTCACCGACCGGCGTGCCTATCGCTTCGACTACACGGTCGCCGCGCGCGCTCCGAACCGGCTGACCGATGAGGTCATGTATGCCGTGCGGTTCACCTATCCCCCCGTGCGAACCGCCAGCGGGGAGGACCCGCAGGCAAGGGTCGAGCGAGATCTCGCCGCCGCGGATACCGCGCGGCCCCGAAACCGCGACTACTGGTACTGCGGCAACCGCACCTTGCAGCCAGTTGCGACCTCCGACGATGGCGTGCACACGCGGATTACCTTCGGCGACCGATCCGAGATCCCGGCAATCTTTGTGCGCAACGAGGACGGCTCCGAGTCGCTGCTGAATTTCTCGATGGAATCCGGCGATGTGGTGATCCATCGCGTGGCTTCCAGGTTCGTGCTGCGGCGGGGCAAGTTGACAGGCTGCATCGTCAACAAGGGTTATGCGGGCGCGGGTCTGCGTCTGGACTCCGGCACGGTGTCGCCGCAGATCGAGCGCGATGTGAAGGGGGCGCGGCCATGAGCCTGCTTGACCGCTTCCGGACGCCGCCCGCCGAACCGCCTCCGGATTCGGTAGCCGGTGAAGCCGGGGTAGAGGGAGAGCGTGCCGCGAGTGCCGTGCAACGGCCTCCGTCTTTGCAGTCGAGGGTCAGCAATCTGTTGGCCTTCGGGCTCATGGCGGCAATCGGGCTGGGGCTGCTCGGCTGGTACTACGGCAAGGTCATGACCTCGCGCACGGCTGCGCGGACCGCAGCGGAATCGTCGGCCAAGAGCAAGGCGGAAGGGGAGATCAACCTGCGCCCGCTCGGGCGGGTGGACACACCGGCGCTGGTCCAGAACGTGCTGGGTGATGCGCCCGAGGAACCCCCGCCGGAGGACATCCCCGAAGCGTGGCTACGACCGGCGGAAGATCCACCGGCCACCCGGTCGCCCGGCTATGCGCCACCCGTACAGGAGCCGCGGGACCTGCGGCTCGAAAGGCAGTTGTCGGGACGGGCGTTCGTCACCAGTGCGGATCGGACTGCGGCCGCCGTTGACGCCGAGGCCGTCGGAAGTGGCGGCGCCGACGGTCCTGCACCCGCGGGGGATCTCGATGCGCTGCTGCGCCCGAGCGTGACGCCGGCCGTCCAGGCCCAGGTCTTGCCGACCCGGCGGATGCTGCTGCCCAAGGGCGCGTTCCTCGACTGCACGCTGGAGACGGCGCTCGACTCGACTCTGCCGGGGATGACGACCTGCATTCTGGCGACCGATGCATTCAGCGCGGACGGGAGCGTCGTGCTGCTGGAGCGGGGCACCAAGCTCGTTGGCGAGACCCGGGGTCAGGTTCGGCAGGGTTCGGCGCGGGTTTACGTCCTGTGGACTGAGGCGCGCACCTCCAAGGGCGTTGTCGTGCCGTTGGCCTCGCCGGGCACGGACGAGCTGGGGCGGGCGGGTCTGCCGGGCCGCGTCGACCGTCACTTCATGGAGCGGTTTGGCGCAGCGATCCTCGTGAGCGTGATCGACGGTGCCATCCAGGCGGAGGTGGCCTCGCAGCGCGGGAACGGCTCGACGGTCGTCGTGGACCCGTCCGGTTCGAGGGACATCATGACCGAGATTCTACGCTCGACGATCAACATTCCCCCGACCGTCGTGAAGCCGCAGGGTGATCGCATCCAGGTACTGGTGGCGCGGGATCTGGATTTCCGGAGTGTGTATGAGCTTCGACCAGCCAGTCGTTAGGCCCGTTCTTGTGCCGGGCCCGGTCGCTGCGGTGGCGTCAGCGGGTTTCACGCGGCCGCCGGTCGTGGCGGAATCCTCGGCGCTCGACCTGACGCTGCGGGCGCTGCGTCCGATCCTCACCGACCGCGAAGTCACCGAGATCTGCATCAACCGCCCCGGCGAGGCGTACATCGAGACGCGCGCCGGCTGGCGGTGCGTGCCGCTCGCGTTCGCGACCTTCGAGTGGTGCAGCTCGCTCGCGAAGCTGGTGGCCAATTCCACGCGGCAGCGCGTCGATGCCGAATCTCCGCTGCTGTCGGCAGCATTGCCCGGCGGTGAGCGCATCCAGATCGTCCTGCCGCCCGCGACGACGCCCGGCACGGTTGCAATCACGATCCGCCGGCCGGCCGATGAAGTCTGGACGCTCGAGGAGCTGGAGCAGCGCGGACTGTTTCGAACGACGCGGCGGGCTGCGACGGGCCCGGACGGGACTGAAGCAGAGCTGCTGCGACTTCTGGAAGCCCGGGACTACCAGGCGTTCCTGCGACTGGCCGTCGAGTGCCGCCGGAACATCCTCGTGTCCGGTCCCACGGGTTCCGGAAAGACCACGTTCACCAAGGCGTTGATCCGCGAGATTCCCGCCGACGAGCGACTGATCACCATCGAGGATGCCAAGGAACTGGTGTTAGATCGTCATGACAACCACGTGCGATTGTTCTATTCCAAGGACGATCAGGGTCTCGCGCGCGTGAGTCCGAAGCAGCTGCTGGAGAGCTGCCTGCGAATGAAGCCCGATCGCATCCTGCTCGCCGAGCTACGCGGTGAGGAGGCGTTCGACTATCTGCGCAACGTGAACTCCGGACACCCCGGCTCCATCACCAGCATCCATGCCGCGAGTGCTGAACTTGCGTTCGAGCAGCTGGTGCTGCTCGTGAAGCAAAGCCGCGCCGGCCAGGAGCTGGCGCGCGAGGAGATCAAGCACCTGCTGTATCTGCTGATCGACGTGGTCGTGCAGTTCGGCGTTGAGCACCGGCAGCGTTGCATTCAGGAAATCTGGTATGACCCCGACCGCAAGCACCGCACGCTGGCGGCCGCGCGTTAGGAACCGCTGGGTCGCGCTGGCATGTAAGGCTCTCCTGTTGCTGGTCGGAGTCGTGCTTGCCGCGCAGTACCTGGCAGGGTTCCTGTTCCTGCAGTGGGTGCATAGCGACCCGAAGACGGCGACGCCCCTGACGGTCGCGCGTTACGGCTATTACTTCAGCGAGCGGAAGGATATCCGCCGAAAGCTGTGGGTCAGCTCCGGTGCAGGTCTCGCACTGGTCATGCTTCCTGTGATCCTCGCGCTGCGCCCCCGCGCGCGGCCGCTGCACGGCAGTGCCCGATTCTCGACGCGCGGGGAAGCGCGACACGCAGGACTCTTTTCGCCGGTCGGCATCATTCTGGCGCGAGTGGGCCGGCGGTTGTTGCGGCTGCCCGGTCAGCAGGGCGTGGCGGTGATTGCCCGCTCCCGCAGCGGCAAGGGCGCGGGTATCGTGATTCCGAACCTGTTCGAGTGGCCGGACTCACTGATCTGCGTGGACCCGAAACACGAGAACTACACGATCACCGCCGGCCATCGCGCCCGAAGTGGCCATGCGGTCTACCTGTTCGCGCCGTTCTCCGAAACCCGCAACACGGCCCGCTGGAATCCACTGGGCTATATCCCCGACGACCCGGCGCTGCGCATCAACGGCCTGCAGCGCATCGCCGACATGCTCTACCAGGAGGCGCCGGGCGTCGATCCTTTCTGGTCTGCCTCGGCGCGCACGCTGTTCCTCGGCATCGGGCTCTACGTGTTCGAGACGCCAGGACTCCCGCGAACGATCGGCGAGATCCTGCGGCAGGGCATGGCCTCGGACGACGAGGGCTTCGGAGCCCACTGGAAGCGGCTGATCGAGGGGCGCGGCAGCGGCAAGTATCCGCTGTCGCCCGAGTGTGTCCGGGCGCTCTGCGATGTGATCGACCTTGCGCCGGTCACGGCCTCCAGCATCCGCAAGACCTTCACATCGCGTTTGGACCTGTGGTTGAACCCGATCCTGGACTGGGCCACATCGGCGAACGACTTCGATCTGCGCGAGCTTCGCTCCAAGCGCATCAGCATCTACGTCGGGGTCTTGCCAGAGGACCTGCACCGTCTTCGGCCGGTGCTCTCGCTGTTCTTTCAGCAGGCGATTGCGTTGCAGACGCGCCAGCTGCCCGAGCACAACCCGGCGCTCGTCTACCAGGTGATGTTCCTGCTCGATGAGTTCACCTCGCTGGGGCGCATCCCGATCATCGCCGAAGCGATCGGATTGATGGGTGGCTACAACATCCGGGTGGTACTCGTGATCCAGGCACGGTCCCAGTTGCGTGAGGTTTATGGGCAAAATGCCGCGGAAACCATCCTCCGAAATCTGGCTGCACGCGTAGTATTTGGTGCCGACGAGTACAGCGACGCACGCGAGATCTCCGAGGAGCTGGGGACGATCACGGTGAAGACCCAATCCGTTTCCAAACCGGGTTTCGACCTGTTCAGCCGGGCTCACCGTCCGCCGAGCGTCAACGTCAGCGAGCAACGCCGGTCGCTGATGCTGCCGCAGGAGGTGCAGGCCATGCGTGCGGATCAGGCCATCGTGTTCTACGAGGGAATCCGGCCGATCCGCTGCACGAAGATCCGGTACTTCCGCGAGCGTCGGTTCAAGCGGCTCATCGGTCCGCCACCGCGACACGCCGCACCCGGCATGAAAGCGCCGCCGCCGCCAGCGCCGGTGCAGCCACTGTCAGCGGAGTCCGCCGGCGAGGTGGGTTCGATCAGCCTCGATTCCACGCCACAGCCGCAGCGTCCGCCGCGCCGCCGAAGTCGTCGCGCCACGCCGCAGGACATCGAGCGAATCGACGAGATGAAGTTGGAGGACTTCGACGTCGATCTGAGCGGAGTGGAGTTGCCCCAGAAGCCCGAAGGCGAGCGACTGACCACCCAGGAACTCGATTCCGCCGTTGAATCCTTTCTCTCCGCGCTTCAGGAGCGCTAGGACCGATCAATGCCCAAGACGCCTTCCAGTTCCTCCGGTTCTCCCTCGGACAACAAGCGCGCCAGAGCGGGCCGCAAGCCGTCGCAACCGGTCGCGCCGCCGACTGGACCGGCCGCCGGCACCAAAGACGACGACAACTTCATCGCGCTCACGCCGACCGAAGGGGCGGGGCGCCCGCAGAACACCATCAGTCTTCCCGCGAAGTCGGGACGTGAGCAGGAAGACGACAGGAACCGCAAGGAAGGGCGGGGCCCAGCGGTTGCCGCAGCTCAGGCGACGAAAGAGGCCCCGCGCCAGCTGCGCGTGCCCGACTCCGTCCAGGAGCGCTTCATCCAGATCGGCAACAAGTTCCATTTCCCGGACGGCACCGAAGCGTTCACGCACGACAGCAATCGCCTGACCACGCGCTCGGAGAACTCCGTCGTCATCCAGAGCATGGTGGCGATCGCGCGCGAGAACGGCAAAGGTCCGGTCACTGTTGGCGGCACGGAATTCTTCAAGAAGGAGGCCTGGTTCGCGGCGAGCCTCGCCGGGCTGGAGGTCCGTGGCTATCAGCCCACTGACTTCGAGCGCGCGCGGCTGGCGCGCTCGCTCGCGGCGCGGCGCAATCCAGGGGCGCCTGAGGCCGCTGCGGTGCCCGCCGAGCCGCGGCCCGCCGAAAGGGCCCCCGAGTCCGGGGGTGCGGCCGCGCCGCGCCCACAGGCCAGCGACCTGATTGTGGGCCGTCTGGTCGACCATGGCGCTGCACCCTATGGGCATGATCCAAAGCAGCCGATGTCCTATTTTGTGCGGGTGGAGACGGCGCGCGGTGACCGCGAGATCTGGGGCGTGGACCTGGAGCGCGCGTTTCGGCAATCGCTCAGTACCCCCGGCATCGGAGACGAGATCGGCGTCCGCTCTGTCGGCCGGCAGCCTGTCACCGTGCTCGCGCCGAAGCTCGACGCCCAGGGTCGCGAGACCGGCCAGGCGCCGCTCGACACCCATCGCAATCAGTGGATCGTCGAGCGCAAGGACTTCCTCGATGAACGGCAGCGTATGGCCGAAGTGCTTCGAAACACGGAGACGCCTGCGGCCGATGCCATCCGTCGCCATCCCGAGCTGGAAGGCTCCTATATGCAGCTGCAGATGGGACGCGCACTCGCCGAGCAACAGTTCCGCGACAAGGCGCAACGCGAGCAGTTCGTGGATCATTTGCGCTCGCATATCGCGCAGCGCATCGAGTTCGGTCAGCCCCTTGATCCGGTCATGCTGCGTGGCGACGAGCGTACCGTCGCGCCGCGCAGCCAGGATCGGGACTTCCAACCCACGCGCTGAGCCTTGCCGTGGGCGACCAGCGTTCAGCAGGCTCGCCACCGCGCGGCCGCCGCGGTGAGATCATCACTGGGCGCCTGCAAGAGCACGGCAAGGCGAACTATCAGTTTCAGGCCGACGGCAGCCCGTCCTACTACCTGACGCTGCTGACCAGTCGTGGCCCAGAAACGCTGTGGGGCACGGATCTCGAACGCGCCATCGTGCGATCGGAATCGCAGCCGAAGATCGGCGCCGTCGTAGGCGTACAGCGCGTAGGTTCAGACCCAGTGACGATTCCGGCGCGGGACGGAGAGCGCAAGACGGATAAGCAGCGCACCTTCTACCGCGCGCGCTGGCGGGTGGAGGAAGTCACCCATCTCGCCAAGTCCATGCAAAGCGCAGAGCGCGCGGTGAAGTCCCGTCTGGAGGACAAGCGCGCCATGACGGAGCGCCCCGAACTACGCAGCGCGTTCATCAGCCTCGGAATCGCGCGGAAATTCGCGGCAGAGCGTATCCGAGATCCTGCGGACCGCGAACTATTCGTTCAACGCATCGAGGCGCTGCTGGCAAATTCCAGTGGAAAGAGGAATCCCAGCACCGATCAAAGAGAGCCGAGCGGGATCAAGCGTGGTCGAGAAGGTCGACCCCGCTAGCTTCAAGTGCTTGCTATTCCATCGACAGCAGAGTCGCTCGCCGTGCTGGCGGACCCTGCGGATGCCGCTTGCCTCCGTTCCTCGACAACAGCGCGATGGATGAACGAAAACTGGTGCGCGATGCGGGTCGCGATGGGAACATCGCGATCGTGATGGAACTGAGGCGTGTCAAGTTGCTGCCCGTAGCGGACACGCAATTTATCCATGACAATCGCTGGGTCTATCAACTCGGTAACGCTGTTGTATGCCTCGCGCCGAAAGTCTGATCGGTGCGAGAGGCCGCTCTCCATTCCCCAAGCCTTACCTACATAAACGTCCAAGAGCGCGTCCACGGCCTCGTCGTTAGAATCGAGCCACTCCCGGAGACCTGTCGTCACTTCGTCTTGCCCTCTGCCTTTGGACCAGATCCAAAGCAGGTGTGGAGCGTCTTGACCAAACTCAATACAGGTTGGCAGGTGCAGAGCGCGTTCCCGGATGCGATCAGCAAGTCTGCGCACTGCGGCGGCTTCACCATCCACAGAGACGATGTGCTGGGAATCATCGGAATCGGACCCGCGGCGCACCCAGCGGAAGCACTCAGCGGCGAACGGCAAAGGGGATGCAATCTGGAGTACGTCGCCAATGAATTGATCGCGCTCCTCGCCCCAAGCGATAGTCTTTGTTAGCTGGGAAACTAGAATGGCTCCCTGTGCCCAGGTTCCACCGATGGAAAACATCCCATCTTCTCGCGGGAGAAGTGAACCGTTTCGTGCCAATGCGATTGCCAGCAGCCGCGCGTTCGCAGGAGCCATCGCCTCTTCGCGGTAGCGAAGTTTAGTTATGAGGCGAGGCATCGCGCGCCTTTCGGAAAGGCCCCTTAGACGGATGTCGATACTATCTGGTGCTGGGGTTTGAGCGGGCAAATCCGCTAGAAAGCGCTCGGTCTCTGCATCGCCTACATCGCCTGGCGGCACGCTATACGTGAAGTACCTCTGGAAGTACTCGGACGACCGGATGTGTTGCTCTTTTGCCCAGATTGCGTCCCACTCGTGACCGTAGCCCATATTGCCGATGCGGGGGAAAAGAACCTCAACGAGTCGATCTCGGACGCGTTCCTTGTCGACGACGCCACTGTCATTCAGCGCAGAGTTGATCAAATCAATAATGCGTTGTCGATGCTGGTCGCGGCGTCCGCCGTCAGGAGCTGACTTGAGGAACTCGTCGGGATTGTCTCGGATAGTGGCGTAGAGCTTCGGATAAAAGATCCGGATCCCTTCAATGAGCATAAGGTCAACAGGGTGCGCTTCGCCCTTGAGCAGAGGAAGGGCGAATGCAAGCGCGTTGCCGGGGCCTGTCAGGATTTTTGTGTGAAGAGCCATACACTGCCCGGAAGGGCGAGGAAGATGTATGGCCAAGAACGACAAGGACTTTTCTGCAGAGTTGCTCGACCAACTGCTGGCCGGGCGTGACCCCAAGAGCGTGCTGGCGTCCGACGGCTTGATTGCCGACCTGAAGAAGGCGATCGCCCAGCGGATGCTCAACGCCGAGATGGACGTGCACCTGGCGAACGAGGCCGAAGCGGGCCTTGCCAACCACCGCAACGGCTCCAGTCCGAAGACGGTGCTGACGCCGGAGGGGCCGCTGGAGCTGTCGATCCCGCGCGACCGCCACGGCCGTTTCGATCCGGCGCTGATCGCCAAGTACCGGCGGCGCTTCCCTGGCTTCGACGACAAGATCATCGCGCTCTACGCCCGCGGCATGAGTACGCGCGATATCCAGGGCCACGTGCGCGAGCTCTACGGCATCGAGGTTTCCCCCGACCTCGTCTCCGCCGTCACCGACCAGGTGATCGAGGAGGTGGCGCTGTGGCAGGCGCGCCCGCTTGAGCCGTCCTACGCGATCGTGTTCTTCGACGCGCTGCGGGTAAAGATCCGCGACGAAGGCCTCGTCCGCAACAAGGCGGTGTACCTGGCGATCGGCATGGACGCCGGCGGCTGCAAGCACGTCCTCGGGATGTGGATCGAGCAGACCGAAGGCGCCAAGTTCTGGCTGCGCGTGATGAACGAGATCAGGAGCCGCGGTACCCAGGACATCCTGATCGCCGTCGTCGACGGCCTGAAGGGCTTCCCGGAGGCCATCACGGCCGTCTTCCCCGACACCGTGGTGCAGACCTGCATCGTGCATCTGATCCGCTACTCGATGCAGTTCGCTTCGTGGAAGGAGCGCAAGCCGATCGCCGCGGCGCTGAAGTCCGTCTACCGGGCCGACAACGCGGAGGCCGCCGCGCGCGAACTACAGGCCTTCGACGACGGGCCTTGGGGTCGCAAGTACCCGGCCATCGCGCAGAGCTGGCGGCGCAACTGGGCCGCGGTCATCCCGTTCTTCGCCTTCCCGGAGGAAGTGCGCAAGATCATCTACACCACCAACGCCATCGAGAGCTTGAACGCCTCGGTCCGCAAAGCCGTGCGCAACAAGGGCCACTTCCCGAGCGATCAGGCCGCCACCAAGCTGATCTGGTTGGCCCTGCGGCACATCACGCAGAACTGGAAGCGGCCGCCGCCGGCGTGGCAAGCTGCGCGGGCGCAACTGGCAATCCAGTTCGGGGAACGCTTCGTCTTTAACGACTGATCAATGCAACCGGCTCTCACACAGAATTTCTGACACCCCCCGTTGCCGTACAGTTTCGCCTGTCGTGGCGTTTTCAACTGCGGCTCCAAACCGTCAACGAAGTGCCTAACAAAGGCCTGCACTTGGCTCTCAGCAAGTTCCACGCCGCTCAATGAGAGTGCGTCATTAACTCCATCGAAGGCCAGCTTCCGCAGCTCGATCACATCCGCGGGGGGTAGATGCAGGGGAACCTGAATTATCTTCTCAAGGAACCGTCGACCTGCTGTTAGACCACCTTCGCCATACTTCTCTCCCAGTGCCGCGGCAACCATTCCGTCATCGAATGCAAGGACATACGACGTGTGGTCAAAGCCCGCAGAGAGTTTTACCAATTTGAAGGTTGCTTGAATTTCCGCTCTATCGAGTCGATCGATATCATCAATCAGGACAACAACACGCGTTCCGCTTTCCTTCAGGAACCCTTCTACACGAGCGCGGAGATCATCGAGTTCCACCGATGAGAGCGCCTCTCCGAGCCCCGCTGCCGCATCGCCAACGCCAATCTGCACACCAGGCACTGAGACAGAAGCGATGGAAAGGACTGATCCATATTTCTTTAGCGCTTCGCCAATCACTTCTTTGCGAGTCGATAAGGAGCGACCAAGCGCATCGGCCAAAGTGGAGAAGAACCCCCTAAGAAGCAGTTGCTCGGAGCCGAAGTGCCACGGATTGAACCGAACAACCACTACATGCCGATGCTCTTGAAGGGCCTCTTCCATCATTCGGAGCGTGGAAGTCTTGCCGTCGCCCCAAGCGCCGAACAGACCGATAACAAGGCTGCTTGGGTCTCCCCTCGATGCGATGGTGTCCGCGATGCGCCGCGCGAATGGCCAGCGACCGAAGCGATCATGCTCCCGGCCACTGATGGGTTGATCTGACGAATAGGTGCGTGGCGCTGCTGGGCCTTTGGGGTCGGGGGGCACGGTCGGAGGCTCCGGGCTCGGGTCGCCTCTACGAAAGAGTCTCAGAAGCCACGCCTTCACGCGACTCTCCGTACGTATGCAGCGACGCCTTCTGTCGAATAGGCGATTCGCGTGGGCGTCGATTGCGATCTCGTCATTGCTTGCACTCGTCGTGGCGATTAGACCATTGGCCAGAAATGATGCAGGCCCAAGAAACCGCTAACGAGTACCTGAAGGCGCCAGTCGCGCGTTTGCTTGGAGGGGGAGTTTAGCATTTGAGCCGATCCACGCTGCGCTCGAGCTCAAGCCAACGGTGGCCGGGCGTCGCGGCATGGCCGGCGTTTCCCTCCGTTACGCAGGCCTGTCCAAAGCGTCCGCAGTTCAAGTCCGACCCAGCGCTCTGGCTTTGCCAGTCGTACCGACGCGCCGAACGATCGGTAGGACGTGGAGGGCGGGATTGTCTGTGAGTGGCGAGCCTATCACGACGTGCTCGCCGTCAAGGACGAGCGCGGACGCGCTCGCCGCCTGCGGCGGTCTTCGATCCTTGACCGCTGCGCGCGACGTGATGGTGGGAGCGCGGGGCAATCCCGCCCCAGATCAAATCGAGGATCGAATCATGAATGCCGTTTCCAACTCGCTGACGTTCTCCACCGTGTCCAGTGTCTTCACGGGGTCGCTGTCGCTCGACGCGCTGCGCGCCAGGGTGCCTGCTGTGTTCGCGCCAGCGGCGCACCAGAGCCTGAGTCCGAAGTACACCTTCATCCCGACGGAGCGCGTGCTGTCGGGGTTGATGAGCGCCGGTTTCGTGCCGGTCGATGCACGCCAGGCGATCTCGCGGCGTGGCAGTCCGGTGCATGCGCGGCACATCCTGCGGTTGCGTCGTCGCTACGAGACCGTGCAGCTTCGGGACAGCATCCCGGAGATCGTCTTCCTCAACAGTCACGATGGCAGCAGCGCGTACCAGCTGCGCATGGGGCTGTTCCGCGTCGTCTGCACCAACGGAATGATCGTGTCGCGTGGTGCCTTCCCGGCCTACTGCGTGTCACATCGCGGCAACGTCGTGGATGAGGTCGTCGCTGCGGCACTCAACATCGCGGAGCGATTCGAGTCGCTGGCCGATCAGGTCGAGCGCATGGAGCATCGCCAGCTGTTCAAGGACGAGCAGCACGACTTCGCCGACCGCGCGTTGGCGTTGCGGTTCGAGGACGCGGCGTTGGCCGGCATGCAGCCTTCGGCGTTGCTGGCGGTGCGGCGCGTCGATGACGCGGGTGCCGATCTGTGGAGCGTGCTGAACCGCGTGCAGGAGAACCTGATGCGTGGCGGCCTCAGCCGGCGGTCAGCGTCGGGCCGTCTAACCCGTACGCGTCGCATCAGTTCGATTCGCGAGGACGTGCGCATCAACAGCGGCCTGTGGGATCTGGCGTCCGGGCTGCTCTCAGCCTGAGGGATTAGGGAGGGAGCGCCGCTTCGGTGCTCTCTCCCTTTTTTTGTCCCGCCGAGACGAGGAGACGAGAGGAAGAAAGCGGGATTGCCTGGAGGGGCTTTCAGCGTAACACGCCGTGCTCGCCGTCAAGGACGACCGCGGGGACGCGGTCGCCGCCTGCGGCGGTCTTCGATCCTTGACCGCTCCGCGCGCCGTGTTGGGAAGCGCCCAGCAGGCAATCCCGCCTGCGCAGTCTGGAGACTTCCCATGACAACACGGCAGCGCATCGTTCGTTCCCTCAGCACCCGTTCGGCCTCTGGCGCCATTGGCGTCGCCGAGGCGAAGTTCAGCACGGGCTGGTCCTCTGCGACCGGCGCCCTCATCAGTGACGACACCCTCGTCGAGACGGCCCTGAAGCTCGTCTCCACGAAGTTGGTGCGGGGCGACCGGCTGGAGAGCCCGAGGGCCACGCGGCAGTACCTGAGCCTGCGTTTCGCCAGCTTGGAGCACGAGGTCTTCTGCTGCCTGTGGCTCGACAACCGTCATCGCGTGATTGCCTGCGACGAGCTGTTCCGCGGGACCATCGACGGTGCCAGCGTCCACCCCCGGGAGGTGGTCAAGCAGGCGCTGGCGCAGAACGCCGCAGCGGTCATTCTGGCGCACAACCACCCGTCCGGCGTGGCCGAACCCAGCCAGGCGGATGAGCTGATCACGCATCGTCTGAAGGATGCCCTGGCCATCGTGGACATCCGCGTTCTGGACCACCTGATCGTGGCGGGCGACCAGGTGGTGTCGCTCGCGGAACGCGGGGTGCTGTAGCCGGAGAGAGCGGGGAGGGGCGGCGGTTGTCGCTCCTCCCTGCTGATGCTTTCGTTTCGACGTGGCAAGGTCGGCGGTGCAGAGCAGCAGGCGTGGAAATCTGGAAGCGGAGACAGCGGTGGCGAGGGGCCACAGATTTGCGGCGAGGTTAGGGGGTCATTTCGCTTGAAACGCAGGATAGCCAGCGGCTTAGCGTTGGGACACATTGTGACCCATGAGTTGTACAGAAATCGTCAAGGCGCGCGTGACTGCGGAGACGAAGCGCGAGATCGCGGAGGCGGCAGCACGTGAAATGCTGACCGAGTCGGCCTGGCTGAAACGCCTGCTCGTCCGGGAGATGCGGGCGGCTCGCGGGCAGGGTACGACTCAGCCTGCGCCGCGCCGCGGCGAGGCAGCGCGGCGACATGACGGACACCGTGGCGGTCCCTGTGAGCGCCCAATCCTGATCCGGCTGCGGACCGAGGATCGCCTGCTCCTAGACGCGCGATCAGAGGCTCGTGGGATGCGCCCGGCGACCTATGTCGCGGTCCTCACTCGAAGCCACCTCCGACGGTTGGCGCCGCTGCCGAAGGACGAATTGCTGGCGCTCCGGCGCAGCATCGGCGAGCTGGCGGCGATCGGCCGAAACCTCAACCAGATCGCCAGGGCCGCCAACGACGGAGGGCGCCTTCCCGGCTCGGCGCGCGAGGAGTTCCGGGCGATGCTCAAGGTCTGTGAGGCGCTGCGGGACAATACCAAGGGGCTGTTGAAGGCGAACGTCACGAGCTGGGAGAGCGGGCATGGCGACGACGTTTAGGCTCCCCAAGGAGGAGCCGCTGCTGAACATCGCGAGCTACGCGCGCGGCGGGCCGCGGGCGGCGGACCGGTTGACGCCGTCGCAGATCGAGCAGATCCGCCTGACCGTCAACCGCGCGCCTGAGGCCGTCGTGAAGGTACTGCCCCGGAGCAGCAACGACCTGAAGGCTGTCGGCAAGCACATCGACTACATCGGTCGGCGGGGGAAACTGGAACTGGAAGGCGACGACGGAGAGCGGCTGCAGGGACGCGTCGCAGATGCGTTGCTGGACGACTGGGATCTCGACGTCGATGACGTGAGACGGCAAGGGAGTCTGGCGGCTGCGAGCAAACGGACTCCCCCGAAGCTGGTCCACAAACTGATGTTTTCGATGCCACCAGGCACGCCTCCACAGAAGGTCCTCTCGGCGGTGCGCAACTTCGCGCGCGAGGAGTTCTATGGGCAGCATCGGTACGCGATGGTGCTGCATACCGACGAGCCGCATCCGCATGTGCATCTGGTGCTCAAGGCGGTGAGCGAGCAGGGAGTGCGGCTCAACATCAAGAAGGCGACCCTGCGGCACTGGCGGTCGCAGTTCGCGAGCCACCTACGGGTGCAGGGGGTAGCGGCCAATGCCACCGAGCGTGCGGTTCGCGGAGAAAGTCGCAGTGCCAAGAAGGATGGCATCTACCGGGCGAGCCTGCGGGGCGATTCGACTCTCGTCCGTGCAGAGACGGAAGCAGTGGCAAGAGTGCGGTCCGGTGGTGGTTTCGACAGAGACACTGGGAAGAAGACTCTCATGGAAACGCGCGCGACGATCATGGTGGGGTGGCGGGCCCTGGCGGACAAGCTGGCGGTCCAGGGGGAGGCCGGGCTGGCCGCCAGAGTCGGCGCGTTCGTTGAGCGATTTGCTCCGCCTCAAACCGAGCGGGAGCGACTTGCACAAAGTCTGGCTAAGACTGCGCCGTCGCCGATGCAAGTCAGGACCCTGTGACATCTAGGCTCCAATGGAGATGTGTATCCATTGGAGCTACACTAGCGCTATGGGATTCAAAGACGCGGGCGTTCGCATCCGGGTTGAGAAGGGACTGCGGGACGAGTTCCTCGAAACCTGCCGCCGCCAGGACACGCCAGCCGCTCAGGTGCTTCGGCAATTCATGCGCGAGTACGTGGCTGAACACAGCGACGAAACCGCAGAACCGCGCCGAAAGACCCCCGGCACGCCAAAGGGGGCGAAGACTTGAACGCGGTAGAGATAGAACAAGCGATTACCGACCTCGCGGAACAACCGTTCGAGCGCGCAAACTTTCCCTATGCCTTTCTTGAAGCCTTCGGCAACAAGGAGGCAACAATCAAGCGCCTGCGCGCCGGAGCGTCTAACAAGTCCGACCTTGGCGGCGTTCTCCAGACGAATAACATCCATATTCTGACCTGCGACGCAGGCCAGGTATCGCGGACGCTTGCCGCACTTAAGGCAAGTCCGGCGACCGCCAAGGCGAAGGCGAAGTTCATCCTCGCCACCGACGGCATCGACTTTGAAGCCGAAGAACTGACCGGTGGCGAGCCGCCCGTCGCATGCGCGTACAAAGATTTTCCAGATCACTTTGGTTACTTCCTGCCGCTGGCGGGCATCACCACCGTCCGGGAAATCGCCGAGAACGCTTTCGACATCCGCGCAACGAGCCGGCTCAACCGTCTCTATGTCCAGCTCCTGAAGGACAACCCGGAATGGGGAACGTCCGAACGCCGCCATGACATGAACCAGTTGATGGCACGCCTCATCTTCTGTTTCTTCGCCGAGGACACCGACATCTTCGTCGGCAAGCGACTGTTCACCGACACCATCGCAAAGATGAGCGCCGGAGATTCATCGAACACGCATGAGGTCATCGAGACGCTGTTTTGCGCGATGAACCTGAGCCCTGCAGAGCGACCGGCTTCCAGTATTCCGCGCTGGGCTGATACGTTTCCTTACGTCAACGGCGGTCTCTTCTCGGGAAATATGGATGTTCCGCGGTTCAGCAAGATTGCCCGCGCCTACCTTCTGAATATCGGCAATCTCGACTGGACAAAAATCAACCCGGATATCTTCGGGTCGATGATTCAGGCGGTCGCGGAGGACGAGGAGCGCGGCGCGCTCGGGATGCATTACACGAGCGTCCCGAACATACTGAAGGTCCTTAATCCGCTCTTTCTCGACGACTTGCGGGCGAAGCTCGCGGAGGCTGGCGACAATCTGCGTTCGCTCCTCAACCTTCGCAAGCGCATGGCGAAGATACGCGTCTTTGATCCGGCCTGCGGCTCGGGTAACTTTCTGGTTATCGCGTACAAGGAAATGCGGGCCATCGAGGCCCAGATTAACGAGCGTCGCGGCGAGAAGAATCTTCGCAGCGAGATCCCGCTCACAAACTTTCGCGGCATTGAACTGCGCGATTTTCCAGCAGAAATTGCTCGCCTCGCACTCGTTATTGCCGAGTATCAGTGCGACGTGCTCTACCGAGGGCAAAAGCTCGCCCTGGCCGAGTTTCTGCCACTCCGGGCAGAAAACTGGATTACCTGTGGGAATGCCTTGCGCTTGGACTGGCTGAGTATTTGTCGACCAACTGGAACGGAAGTAAAGTTTCAGGCCGACGACCTGTTTCACAAGCCGCTCAATCAGGCCGAGATCGACTTCGAGAATGAAGGCGGAGAAACTTACATATGCGGAAACCCGCCTTACAAGGGAAGTCAAACACAAAGCAAGGAGCAGAAATCAGACCTTGCTGCCGTATTTGATTCGCTCGGAATTTCTTCAAAGCAAATCGATTATGTCGGTGGATGGTTCATGAAGGCAGCGGCGTACGCGCAGCATACTGTCGCGGACGCCGCGTTCGTTAGTACGAACTCAATTTGCCAAGGTCGCATCGTTCCGATTCTCTGGCCCGAGATCTATCGAACCGGCTGCACTATCCACTTTGCGCATACGTCGTTTAAGTGGGCCAATCTCGCCAGTCACAACGCGGGCGTCACGGTTGCGATTGTTGGTCTTTCACGCCAACCACGCGCTAAGAAGTACCTCTTTGATTCCAACTCCGCGGGAGATGTGACGGTAAGGGAGGCTGCACACATTACCCCCTATCTAACTATCGGGGATTACGTTGTCGTAACAAGCCAACGTCAGAGTATCGCCGGTCTGCCAGACATGTCTTTCGGGAACATGCCTGTCGACGGGGGAAACCTATTGATGTCCGCTGATGAAGCGGAAGCGCTTGGACTTTCGGACGAGGATAGAGGTCTATTTATCAGAAGACTCTATGGGTCGGCGGAATTCATTCGCGGCCTTGTTCGCTATTGCCTTTGGATACCAGATGGGCAATTGGCGCACGCCAGAAACATTGAGTCGATCAGAAGCCGCATCGAGGCAACGAGAGCAATGCGCCTCGCCAGCAAGGATGCTGGCACGCGGGACATGGCTTCCCGTGCTCATCAATTCCGAGAGATGTATGAGGGGGCTTATCACACGCTAGTCTTGGCGGGAGTCTCATCTGAGTCGCGGGAATACCTTCCTGTTGGGCTTCTCGATAATCGCTCGGCCGTCAGCAACCTCGCTTTCGCGGTTTACGATGCGCCGCTCTGGAATCTGGCCCTAATCGCATCGCGCCTTCACCTTGTATGGATCGGTACGGTCTGTGGAAAGATGAAGACAGACTATCGTTACTCCAATACGCTTGGATGGAACACATTCCCTGTTCCGACGCTAACTGATAAGAACAAGTCTGATCTGACGCGTTGCGCCGAAGGCATCTTGCTGGCCCGTGAGAGGCACTTTCCGGCGTCGATTGCCGACCTCTATGACCCCGAGACGATGCCGGAGGACTTGCGCCATGCGCATGACCGCAATGACGAGGTCATGGAGCGCATCTACATCGGTCGCCGATTCAAGAACGATACCGAGCGACTGGAGAAGCTGTTCGAGCTCTATACCAAGATGACTTCGTCGGCAGGGTCGGCAGGCAAAAAGATCAAGAAGGGAATACGCGCATGACCGACGACAAGAAGTCAGTACCCTCGATATCCGTTTCCTATGCTAGGAACGGAGCATCGACCAAGTCGAATGCGCTTGGCATGAGGCCGATGCAGGAACGCGCCTATGAAAGGCGCGGCGAGCAGTACCTGCTCATCAAGTCGCCGCCTGCGTCTGGAAAGAGCCGCGCGCTCATGTTTATCGCGCTCGACAAGCTGGCTCATCAGGGCTTAAAGCAGGCCATCATCGTCGTGCCGGAGAAGTCTATTGGCGCGAGCTTCCATGACGAGCCTTTGTCCGCCTATGGCTTCTGGGCCGACTGGCGTGTTGAGCCGAAATGGAACCTCTGCGACGCGCCGGGTACGGACAATGGCGGCAAGGTCAATTCTCTCGGAGCCTTCCTCGACAGTGCCGACAAGATTCTCGTCTGCACCCACGCGACCTTTCGTTTCGCGGTCGAGAAGTTCGGGGTTGAGAAGTTTGACGGACGGTTGATTGCCGTCGATGAGTTCCACCACGTTTCGGTTGACGACGACAACATACTGGGCCGTTACCTTGGGCAGCTCATCGCCCGGGACAAGACGCATATTGTCGCCATGACGGGTTCTTATTTCCGGGGCGACGCCGAAGCCGTTCTTTCACCGCATGACGAACTGAAGTTCGACACTGTCACCTATACCTACTATGAGCAGCTAAACGGTTACGAACACCTCAAGCATCTCGACATCGGGTACTACTTCTATTCCGGCTCCTACGTCGAAGACATTCTGCAAGTCCTCAATCCCTCCGAAAAGACAATCATCCATATCCCGAACGTGAACTCCAGGGAGAGCACGAAGGACAAGATACGGGAGGTGGAACACATCATTGGCGTGCTGGGTGATTGGCAGGGCATTGACCCCGCGACGGGTTTCCAGCTTGTGAAAACACCCGGGGGCCGCGTGTTGCGCATCGCAGACCTCGTCGACGACGACCAGAACAAACGGGACCGCGTTTCCGCTGCGCTGAAGGACCCGGCGCAGAAGGCGAACCGCGACCATGTGGACATCATCATCGCCCTTGGCATGGCGAAGGAAGGCTTCGACTGGATATGGTGCGAGCATGCCCTCACCGTCGGCTATCGCTCCAGCCTGACCGAGATTGTGCAGATCATCGGGCGGGCCACCCGCGATGCCCCGGGCAAGACGCGCGCGCGGTTCACGAATCTGATTGCCGAGCCGGACGCTACGGAGGACGCCGTCACCGAAGCGGTGAACGACACCCTCAAGGCCATTGCCGCAAGCCTCCTGATGGAGCAGGTGCTGGCTCCGCGCTTCGAGTTCAGGCCGAAACGCGCGGACAACGTGCCGACGCCGGGCTTTGACTACGGCGACGGCGGCTACAAGCCCGGCGAATGCAATATCGGGTTCAACCACCAGACTGGCCACTTCCAGATTGAAATTCGTGGCGTCGCCGAGCCGAAGAGCAAGGAAGCCACGCGCATCTGTCAGGAGGACCTGAATGAAGTGATTGCCGCCTTCGTTCAGGACAAGACCGCCCTTGAACGCGGCCTGTTCGATGAAGAGCTTGTGCCCGAGGAACTGACGCAGGTCCGCATGGGCAAGATCGTCAAGGATCGATACCCAGAACTGGATGAGCAAGACCAGGAAGCCGTCCGCCAGCACGCTATCGCCGCCCTCAACCTGACCCAGCAAGCCAAGCAGCTGTCATTGGGCGAAGACGGCGACGGGCAGTCGAGCGCGAACACCGCCCTTATTGAGGGTGTGCGCCGGTTCGCCATTAACGTACGCGAACTCGATATCGATCTTATCGACCGCATCAATCCGTTCGGCGAGGCCTACGCCATTCTCGCGAAGAGCATGAGCGAGGAGAGCCTGAAACAGGTCGCCGCTGCCATTTCTGCGAAGCGCACAAACCTGACGCCGGAGGACGCGAAGGAGCTTGCCGTTCGCGCCGTCCGGTTCAAGCGGGAAAGGGGGCGGACGCCCGCTCTCGATGCCCAGGATGCATGGGAACGGCGTATGGCTGAAGGTGCCGCCGCCTTCATGCGATTCAAGAAAGAGGGACGCTATGAACAGTGATCCCACCCTCGACGAACTGGCCGACGCGCTGGCCGAGTTCGCAGAGCCGGAGCAGAAAGGCGGTCGCCCGCCGCGTGACGAGCGCGTGATCGCGGGATTTGACGAGATTCAGCGCTTCGTCGATACCCATGGCCATCCCCCGATGCACGGCGAGGACCGCGGCATTTTCGAGCGCCTTTATGCCGTGCGTCTTGACCGCTTGCGCTCGCTTGAGGACTGCCGTGCATTGCTTGCCCCCTTTGATAGACAGAGACTGCTTTCCGGCGCACCGAGTGTGCCGGCTCTAGACGAAGGCATCGACGACGACGAGCTGATGGCTGAACTGTCGGATGGCCAGGAGGCGGATGACATCACCGCCCTTCGTCATGTGCGGGCGACTGTTGAAAAGCGGGCCGCCGAGGAGATCGCGCAGCGAACACCCTGTGCGGACTTTGACAAGTTCAGGCCGATCTTCGAGCAGGTCAAGCGCGAATTGAAATCCGGCGTTCGCCAGACACTCCCTTTCAAGTCGTTAGACGAGATCCGCCTGTCAGAGATTCAGAGCGGCGAGTTCTTCATCGTCGGCGGCCAGGTTGCCTATATCGCTGAGGTCGGTGAAGAAATTCGGACCCAGTACGAGCGCAAGGACAGCCGATTGCGCGTCATCTATGACAACGGAACCGAGAGCGATGTTCTCCAGCGCTCATTCCAGCGAGCGCTTCACCGCGACACGGCGGCGCGGCTCATAACCAACCCTTCCGCAGGCCCGCTTTTTGGCGACGAACCCGAAGCCGAGGACCTCGCCAGCGGCACAATCTACGTCCTGCGCAGCAAGTCGGACAATCCTGTTGTAGCTACCAACCGGGATGTCCTGCACAAGATCGGCGTCACGGGCGGAAAGGTGGAGGCGCGCCTCGGGAACGCCGCACTCGATCCGACATTCCTACTTGCGGACGTGGAAGTCGTTGCGACCTACGTTCTCTACAACATCAATCGCGTGAAGCTGGAGAACCTGATTCACAGGGTCTTTGACCCCGCGCAGCTCGATATCGAAATCAAGGACCGGTTCGGAAATCCGGTGAAGCCGCGCGAATGGTTTCTCGTGCCACTCTTTGTTGTGAACGAAGCTGTAGACCGCATTAAGGACGGAACGATAAAGGACTTCGTCTACGACCCGAGTGCGGCGCGGTTAGTCAGGTTTTGAGGCCCTGGTCTCTCGGGGAGGCATTCTAAGTAACGGTTGACGTCTCTGAGTGGCGGGAGACGAGCCCGGCGCAGTCGGCGTCGCCTCAGCCAGATTGGGCAGGCTGTCTTCTTGTACGTGGATTTCCGCCGCGACCCGGTGAGTCTTCACTCAGCAGGTGTCGTTTTCCGGGGGGGGGGGGGGGG
>DASQGK010000151.1:0-3972 GCA_035632655.1 Steroidobacteraceae bacterium
GCTATCGAGCGCCCTCTCGCGAGGTCTGTGCCGACCGTTTGATCGGCTGGCAGATTTCTGAGACGACCGCAGAGTCCGCGATCGGCATCTGAATACCGAGAGCCTCGAACTGCTCGAGCTGCCGGTTTCCGACCGCCGTAATGTAGTCGTTCATCGTCTCTGCCATCTCGATGTCCTGGCGCAGCAGAGCCAGGTCCTCGGCGCCAAGCCTGCTGGGATCGCCTTCCATGATCCTGATGTTCGAGTACGCGTTCAGTTCCTGTCCTTCCCACCTCCGAAGGCTTACGAGCGCCGCATACATGATGCTCAGCCTGGCGAGCTCGCCGCGCGGAAAATGCGTCAGCGTCTGCGACGCCCGCTCGGATTCCCAGATGGCGTCGGCCAGCGGTCGGCCAACGTATGGGTTCGTGGTGCCGATCGGCTCGACCGGACGATGAGCGGCGACCGCGTCTACCACGCTGCGTAGCTCGCCCAACCGCCTGGAGACGCACTCGCGGGCGGCCCGGCGCAAGGCATAGTAGCGCCCGTTGTTGGCGGTCTCCTCATGGATTGATTCGCGCGCCTCCGCCACTTTCTCGCGCCAGTGGATCCATTCCACGGTCTGTTCGAGACCGACTGCGATGAGGAGGCCAATGACGATTGTGGCGATGTGGATGAAGAAACTCTTCCAGTTATGCACATCGTTTTGCGGCGCGTGCACTTCTAGCATGGGTTTCGGGTGTTCCTGAACGGCGGTTGGTATATCAGGCGGCGCACTGGGCTCAACGGAGTTCGATGCAGTGTGCGACGCGTTGGGCGAGTTGGACTGTGACACTGGTCCTGGCTGGAATTGGAGCGGGTGATGGGAATCGAACCCACGTTAGCAGCTTGGGAAGCTGCAGTTCTACCATTGAACTACACCCGCTCGGCCGGAGCGATTCTACGGGCGCGTGCGGCGCAGGCGCAATTCACAACCGTCCTATAATCGCGCCATGAGTACTCAAGCCGCGCGTCCGCGCGAGCGGTCCGTGTGCGTCTACTGCGCTTCGAGCCGCACCTCCGACCCCGAATATCGCGCAGCAGCACAGCGTCTGGGCGAGGTGCTGGCGACGGCCGGCATCGGCATCGTCTACGGCGGCGGCGCCTCCGGCTCGATGGGCGCGCTGGCGGATGGCGCGCTCGCGAGGGGCGGGCGCGTGACCGGCATCCTGCCGCGCTTCATGGCCGACCTCGAATGGGGACATCGCGGACTCACCGAGCTCGAGCTCGTCGAGGATCTGCGCGTACGCAAGCACCTGATGTTGACGCGCAGCGACGCGGCGATCGCGCTTCCGGGCGGTTCGGGAACTCTCGAGGAGCTGCTCGAGGCCATTACCCTCAAGCGCCTCGGGCTCTACCTGAATCCGATCGTGCTGGTGAACACCCGCGACTTCTTCGCTCCGCTGCTGGCGCTTCTCGGACGCGCCGTCGAGGAGCGCTTCATGGACCCCCGGCACCTCACCATGTGGCAGGTGGTGGCACGGCCCGAGGAAGTGCCCCAGGCGCTCGAGCACGCGCCCGCCTGGACTGCCGAGGCGCGCAACTTCGCCGCCCTGTGAACCGGTGCCGGGATTAACGGACTTTAATCATTTGCCCACCGCAGGGGAACCTCGCACGCGTTACCGTCGTTCGTATGCCTCGTTGGTGGACATCGGCCGCGGCGGTCCCGCTGCTCGTGGCATGCAGCGTCGGACCCCGGTATCACCGCCCTGACATCCCGCCGCCGGCGCAATGGAGCACCACGGCCAGCCAGCAGGCTCCCGAGTGGCCTTCCGCGGACTGGTGGCGTGGCTTCAATTCCCCCGACCTCGACGCCCTCATCGCGCAGGCACAAGCCGCCAACGATGACCTGAAAGCGGCCATCGCGCGCGTCGAGGAGGCCGATGCGCAGCGGCGCATCGCGCTCGCCCCGCTGCTGCCCGCATTGTCGGCCGGCGCCACTGCCACCCGCGCGCGCCAGATCGTGCCCGGGAACCCCGCGCCGCAGACCGGAAAGGTGTTCAGTCCGCTCCTGTCCGCGAGCTACGAGCTCGACTTCTGGGGCAGGAACCGCGCCGGTTACGTGGCGGCAGCGGCGACGGAACGCGCCAGCCGCTATGACCGCACCACCGTCGAGCTCAGCGTGCTCGCCGGAGTCGCCACCAGCTATTTTCAGGTCCTCGAGCTTCGCGATCGGGTACAAATCGCAGACCGGAATCTCGCCAACGCGCAGCAGGTGCTCCACGGCCTCGAGCTCGAGCAGCATGCCGGGCTGGCGACGGCCCTCGACGTGGCGCAACAGCAGACGATCGTCGACACCGAGGGTGCCGCCATCCCGCCCTTGAGGCAGCAGCTGCGCCAGAGCCAGGACGCGCTCGCCATACTCCTCGGCTCGACACCCGAGGCGCTCGAGGTCGCGCCAGGCACGCTCGATGAGATCGGACAGCCCGAGGTGCGGCCGGGATTGCCTTCCGAGCTCCTGACACGCCGCCCCGACGTCGCCTCGGCTGAAGCGCAGCTGATGGCCGCGAACGCCAACATCGGTGCGGCGCGCGCCGCGCTCTTCCCCAGCATCTCGCTCACCGCGGACGGCGGCTATGTCAGCTCCGAGCTCGCCACGCTCCTCACTCCGGCCAACCGCGTTTGGTCGCTGGCGGGCAGCCTGACGCAACCGATCTTCCAGGGGGGCGCGCTGGCCGGACAGTACCGCTACACGCAAGCCCGCTACCGCGAGCTTCTCGCCGACTACCACAAGGCGGTGATCTCGGCGCTCGCAAACGTCGAGGATGCCCTCATCGCCGTACAGCAGACCTCGGAGCAGGTCGCGCGGCGGCGCGCAGCCGCCGAGACGGCGCGGCGCGCCTACCGCTTCGCGCAGCAACAGATGCGCGCGGGCACCATCAACATCCTCACTCTCCTCAATACCGAGACCAGCCTCTTCACTGCCGAAGATGCGCTGGCACAGGCGAAGTACGCGCGCCTTCAGGCGCTGGTCTCGCTCTACCAGGCGCTCGGGGGCGGCTGGCAGGAGCGCAGCGCCGCATGAGCCGACTGCGCGAGCCCCGGGTCGCCTTCGCGGCTGCCGCCGCCCTCGTGGTCGTAGCGGCACTTGCCTGGCACTGGATCGGCCCCTGGCTGCGGCCACCCGGGTTGGTGAAGCCCACTCCGGTCGCCGTGGATGTCGCGACGGTGCGCCGCTCGGATGTGCCCGTGCACCAGGAGGGGCTCGGCACCGTGCAGGCCTTCTATACCGTCACCGTGAGAGCGCGCGTCGACGGACAGATAGAGAAGGTGGCGTTCAAAGAGGGGCAGCACGTGAGGAAGGGCGATCTGCTCGTGCAGATCGACCCGCGCCCCTTCAAGGCAGCTCTCGGCATTGCGCTTGCGGCGCGCGCCAGGGATGAGGCGCTGCTCGCCAATGCGCGCCTCGACATGCAGCGCTACGAGGAGCTCGCCCCCGAGGAGCTGGCCAGCAAGCAGACCGTCGATACCCAGCGGGCACTGATCGCGCAGCTTGGCGCGCAGGTCAGGGGCGACGAGGCATCCATCGACAACGCCCGCACCCAGCTCGACTACACCACCATCACCTCCCCGATCGAGGGCCGTACCGGCGTGCGTCTCGTCGATCCCGGCAACATCGTTCACGCGACCGACACCACCGGCATGGTCGTCGTGACACAGCTGCAGCCGATCGCGGTGATGCTGAGCCTTCCCGAGGAGAGCTTCGAGGAGCTCGCCGCGGCGCTGCAGCGCGGGCCGGTAGCGGCCAGCGTGCTCTCGCGCGACGATCAGCAGGTGCTCGACAGCGGCACGGTCGAGCTGATCGACAACCAGATCGATCAGGCCACCGGCACCATCCGCGTCAAGGCGATCCTGCCGAACCGCGGCGAGCGGCTCTGGCCCGGACAGTTCGTGAACGTGCGCCTGCTCACGCAGACCCGCCACCAGGTGCTGACCATCCCCGCAACCGCGCTC
>DASQGK010000152.1:0-44621 GCA_035632655.1 Steroidobacteraceae bacterium
GGGCTACCCGCTGCTCTTGTCGGAGCTGACGCTCTCGACGGCGCTGCGGACCGCCGCTACCTCGGCGCTGGCGGCGCGGCGCATGGCGCGCCCCGGCAGCCGCGTGATGGCGCTGATCGGCAACGGCGCGCAGAGCGAGTTCCAGGCGATCGCCTTTCACCACATGCTCGGGATCCGGGAGCTGCGCCTGTTCGACACCGACCCGGCGGCTACCGAGAAGCTGCTGCGCAACCTTGCACGGCTGCGCCTGCCGGGCCTCGAGGTGCGGCGCGCGGCATCCACTGCAGCCGCCGTTGCGGGCGCCGACATCGTCACGACCGTGACCGCCGACAAGCGCAACGCCACCATCCTGACACCCGCGATGATCGTCCCCGGCATGCACCTCAACGCGGTCGGCGGCGACTGCCCGGGCAAGACCGAGCTGCACGCCGATATTCTGCGGCGCGCGGATGCGCGCGTGGTCGTGGAGTTCGAGCCGCAGACCCGCATCGAGGGCGAGATACAGCAGCTGCCGGCGGATTTCCCGGTGACCGAGCTGACCGAGGTGCTCGCAGGACGTGCCCCCGGCCGGGCAGCCGCGGATGAGGTGACGATCTTCGATTCGGTCGGCTTCGCGCTCGAGGACTTCGCCTCGCTCCGCTACCTGATGCGCATCCACCAGGAGCAGCGCGGCGCCGGGCGCCAGATCGACCTGGTGCCGGATCTCGAGGATCCGAAGGATCTCTTCACGGTACTGGAAGCGGCGCCCGCCAGGGCCACGGCGCGCGTCGGGATGCCCGCATGAGTGGCAGGGTCGCCAGCCTGATCGGCGCCCCCACCGACGTAGGGGCGGCGGACCGCGGTGCCTCGATGGGCCCCGAGGCGCTGCGGGTCGCGGGTCTCGCGGCGGCCCTGGGTCAGCGCGAGATCGAGGTCATCGACACCGGCAATCTCAACGGACCGGGCAATCCCTGGGAGCCGCCGCACGCGGGCTACCGGCACCTGCCCCAGGTCGTGCGCTGGAACGAGCTCACTCACGAGGCGGTGTACGGGCAGCTGCGCGCCGCTCGTATGCCGATCCTCCTCGGCGGCGATCACTCCCTCGGCATCGGCTCCATCTCTGCGGTGGCGCGCCACTGCCGCGAGCAGGGCCGCAAGCTCCGGGTGCTGTGGCTCGATGCGCACGCCGACTTCAACACGAGCGAGCTCTCCCCCAGCGGCAACCTGCATGGCATGCCGCTCGCCGTGCTGTGCGGCTTCGGTCCCGCGGCGCTCACCGGCATCGGCGGCCGCACGCCGGCCCTCGATCCTTCGTGGATTCGCCAGATCGGCGTGCGCAGTGTCGATGCGGGCGAGAGGCGCTTCCTTCACGAGCAGGGCCTGGATGTGTTCGACATGCGCCACGTGGATGAGATGGGGATGCGCGCCACGATGGAGCAGGCGCTCGCCGGGCTCGATCACGACACCCACCTGCATGTCAGCTTCGACGTCGACTTCCTCGATCCCGGGATCGCTCCCGGCGTGGGCACGCGGGTGCGCGGCGGACCGACCTATCGCGAGGCCCAGCTGTGCATGGAGATGATCGCCGACACGCACCGCCTCGGCTCGCTCGATGTGGTCGAGCTCAACCCGGCGTTCGACGAGCAGAACAAGACCGCCGTGCTCGCGGTCGATCTCATCGAGTCGCTGTTCGGCAAGAGCACCCTGGTGCGCCGGCCGGTCTGGCCGCCGCTCAGGGCGGAGCGTTCCGCGCCCGTCGTCACGGTGTGAGTCCGGCCGCCCCGGCGTTCTGGCGGGGCATGTGAAGAAGGCGCACACTGCCGCGAAAAGAACGGCAGTCCCCGCCCGGGGATGAAAGGTGAGCAGGCCATGGCGGAGAGCGTCTACAAGATCGTCGAGCTGGTGGGCACCAGCCCCGAATCCTGGGAAAAGGCGGCGGCGGCGGCGGTGAGTCAGGCTGCGAAGAGCTTGCGCGACCTGCGCATCGTCGAGGTCAAGGAGCTCGATATGCAGGTCGCCAACGGCAAGGTGCGCGCCTACCGGGCGCGCGTCAACGTCTCGTTCAAGTTCGAGAGCAGCAAGAAGTAGCCGGGAGCCTCAGCGGCCCGCGTGCTGCGTCGCACGGCGCAGCGCCGCCCGTGCCAGCAGCCGCGTGGAGTCGAGCGTCGGGAGCGGGGAGTTGCGGTCGTCGATGATGAGCGGGAGCTCGGTGCACCCGAGCACCACCGCATCGCAGCCAGCCTCCTTCATGCGCGCGATCGTGCCCTGCAGGAAGCCGACCGCCTCGGGCCTGAACACCCCGCACACCAGCTCCTCGAAAATGATCCGGTTGATCTCGGCTCGTTCGGCCGGGTCGGGGCGCTGAAAGGCGAGTCCGCGCGCCGTGAGCTTCTCCGGGTACACCTCGCTGTCGACCAGGTAGCGGGTGCCGGTGATTCCGAGCGTGCGCAAGCCGCGCCCGGCGGCCTCGGCCGCCACTACCTCGGCAATGTGCAGCCACGGGAGCGGCGAGCGGCGCATCACCCAGGGGAAGGCCTGGTGCAGCGTGTTATCGGGACAGATGAGGAAGTCCGCACCCGCCCTCGCCAGGCGGTGAGCCGACGACAGCATCAGCTCCGCGACACCGGGCCAGTCGCCGCTGTCGATCGAGCGCATGTAGCGCGCGAGCGAGTGGTTGTGGAGCGAGACCTCGGGGTGATCGAGGGCGCCGAGAAACTGTGCGCCCTCGAGACACACCGTACGGTAGCAGAGCGCCGCGCCCTCGGCGGAGCAGGCCACAATGCCGATGTGCTGCGCCATGGGGGGGATCTTACCGTGGTGCCGCCGTGACTGGCAGGGCACAATGCGCAGCCCCCATTGAACTCGCAGGTGACAGCCTATGCGCCAACGGTCACATCGGGCCGCGCTCTTCGGTGGAGCTCTGGCTGCGGCGATTGGCGCTGTGGTACTCGCGGGTGCAGCGCTCGTCTATCCACCTGCCCCGCGCGGCAAGGTGGTCGACGACTATCACGGTACCCTGGTCGCCGACCCCTACCGCTGGCTCGAGGATCTGGACTCGCCGGCGACCCGCGCCTGGGTGCAGGCCGAGGCGCAGCTGACCCAGAGCTACCTGTCGGCGACCCCGTTGCGCGGGCGGCTGGCCAGGCGAATTGCGGCGCTCTACGACTACCAGGCGGTCGGCGTGCCCTTCGAGGAAGGCGGTCGCTACTTCTATACGTTCAATTCCGGGCACCAGGACCAGGCGGTGCTCTTTATCACGGCCGATCTCGCGGCGCGTGGGTCGCCGGGAGTGGACCCGAACACGCTCACGCCCGAGGGCATCGTTACGGGGTACGTCGCGAGTCGCGACGGCCGGCTGCTCGCCTACGGGGTGTCCGTGGGGGGATCGGACTGGGCCGAGTGGCGCATCCGCGACCTGGCCAGCGGCAAGGATCTGCCGGACGTGCTGCGCTTCACCAAGTACTACGAGCCCGCCTTCACCCGCGACGGCAAGGGCCTCTACTACAGCGCCTTCCCCGCACCGCAGCCTGGTGCTGAGCTCAGCACGCGGGATCTCGATGACGCGATCTACTACCACGCGCTCGGCACTCCCGTCGCGGCCGACGCCCGAGTGCTCTACGACGCCGGCCACCCGGACTGGCAGTACGAGCCGCATATCTCCGATGACGGGCGATGGCTCACCGTCACCTCGGGGGAGGGTGAGGTCGGCGACAAGGGGCTCGAGAACGTGTACCTGCTCGATCTCGATGCCACCGCTCCGGCGGCAGCGGCGCTCGTGCAGGGATTCGAGGCTGCCTATAACTACGTCGGGTCGGATGCCGGGCGGCTCTACTTCCTCACCACGCTCGATGCCCCGAACGGACGGGTGATCGCCATCGACCCGACCGCTCCGCAGCGGGCGAACTGGCGCACGACGATCCCCGAGGGTGCCGACGCCATCGACCTCACCACACCCAGCGTCACCCTGGTCGATCACCAGTTGATCGTCCGCACCATTCACGACGCGCACAGCCGGGTGCTTCGTTACGGCCTCGACGGCACGCCCCGGGGCGAGATCGTGCTGCCGGGGCCCGGCACCGCCGCGGGCTTCCACGGGCGCTCAGGTGATCGCGAGACCTTCTACTCCTTCCGCGACCTCATCACTCCGCCGACGGTCTACCGCTATGACCTCGAGCAGGGGCGCAGCACACGCTGGCGGCCCCCGCATGTCGCCTTCGATCCGGGAGCCTTCGGCGAGGAGCAGGTGTTCTACCCCGCGAAGGACGGCACCCACATCCCGATGCTGCTCGCCTATCGCAAGGGCCTGAAGCTCGACGGAGACAATCCGCTGCTGCTCTACGGTTACGGCGGGTTCGGAATTCCCAACCTCCCGAGGTTCGACGCCGCTCTCATCGCCTGGCTCGAGATGGGCGGGGTGTACGCCGTCGCCAACATCCGCGGCGGCGGCGAGTATGGCGAGGCCTGGCATCGCCAGGCGATCCGGACCCACCGCCAGGTGGCCTTCGATGACTTCATCGCTGCGGGCGAATGGCTGATTGCGAAGGGTTATACCTCGGTGCCGCGGCTGGCGATTTACGGCGCCTCGAACGGCGGCCTGCTGGTCGGCGCCTGCATGACGCAACGGCCCGATCTCTACGGCGCCGTGATCGCGGACGTGGGCGTCATGGACATGCTGCGCTTCCCGAAGTTCGGGCAGGGCGCCGGCTGGGAAGGGGACTTCGGTTCTCCCGACAACCCGGAGGAATTCAAGGCGCTGTACGCCTATTCGCCGCTGCACAGCGTGCGCGCGGGCGTGCATTTCCCGGCCACGCTCGTCATCACCGGGGATCACGACACGCGGGTATTCCCGGGACACTCCTTCAAGTTCGCGGCGGCGCTGCAGTGGGCGCAGGCGGGCGAGGCCCCGGAGCTGCTCGACGTGGAGCTCAACTCCGGCCACGGCGGCAGCCAGACCCTGTTCCGCGCGATCGGCCTGCACGCCGACATCTACGCATTCCTCGCGCGCAACCTCGCGATGCAGAGCCGCTAGCGTGACGGGCCCGGCGACAGCGCCCGCGCCGCAGGGGGAACTGAGGTCCTGGACGGCGCGCCGCGAGGAGAAGGCGCGCCGGCTGGCGGGCGTAGCTCCCTTCGTCGAGGGCAAGCTGGTGCGGCGCGCGGACATCGTGCCGGCGCTCGAGGCGCTGCTGCGGCCCGGCGATCGTGTGGCGCTCGAAGGCAACAACCAGAAGCAGGCGGACTTCCTCTCGCGTGCGCTCGTCGAGGTCGATGCGGCGCGGGTTCACGACCTGCACATGCTGATCTCCTCGATCACCCGTCCCGAGCACCTGACGCTGTTCGAACGCGGCATCGCGCGCCGCGTGGATTTCTCGTACGCCGGGCCACAGAGCCTGCGGGTCGCGCAGCTGCTCGAGGACGGCAAGCTCGAGATCGGCTCGATCTGCACCTACATCGAGCTCTACGCGCGCATGTTCGTCGATCTGACGCCGCAGGTTGCGCTGGTGTGCGCCGAGAAGGCGGACCTCGCCGGCAATCTCTACACCGGTCCCAACACCGAGGAGACCCCGACCCTCATCGAGGCCGCGGCCTTCCGCTTTGGGCTCGTGCTGGTGCAGGTGAACGAGGTCGTCGACCGGCTGCCGCGGGTGGATGTGCCGGGGTCGTGGGTCGATCTGATCGTGCCGGCGGATCGCCCGTTCGCGATCGAGCCGCTGTTCACCCGCGACCCGCGCCAGATCAGCGAGCTGCAGATCCTCATGGGAATGATGGTGATCCGCGGCGTGTACGCAGAGCACGGCGTCACCGCGCTCAACCACGGCATCGGCTTCGACACCGCGGCGATCGAGCTGCTGCTGCCGACCTATGCGGCCTCGCTCGGACTCAAGGGCAGGATCTGCCGTCATTGGGTGCTGAACCCGCATCCGACGCTGATCCCGGCCATCGAGAGCGGCTGGGTCGAGAGCGTGCACTGCTTCGGGGGCGAGGTCGGCATGGAGGAATACGTACGCGCGCGACCCGACGTGTTCTTCGTCGGCGGCGACGGCAGCCTGCGCTCGAACCGGCTCCTGTGCCAGCTCGCGGGACAATACGCTGTGGATCTCTTCATCGGCTCCACGCTGCAGATGGATGCCGACGCCAACTCCTCGACCGTAACGCTCGGCAGGCTCGCAGGCTTCGGCGGCGCGCCCAACATGGGACACGATCCTCATGGCCGGCGTCATGCCAGTCCCGCGTGGCTCAGCCTCATCACGGCCGATGCACCCATCGTACGCGGGCGCAAACTCGTGGTGCAGCTGGTCGAGACCTTCAACCGCGGCGGCGTTCCGGCTTTCGTGGAGACGCTCGAGGCGGTGCAGGTAGGCAAGGCGAGCCGCATGCCGGTGGCGCCGGTCATGATCTATGGCGACGACGTGACTCACGTGGTGAGCGAGGAGGGCATCGCGTATCTTTTCAAGGCCCAGGGACTCGATGAGCGTCGCGCGGCGCTCGCAGCCATCGCCGGAGCGACCGCTATCGGTCGGCGCGCGCAGGCGGAGCGAACCCTGAGCCTGCGGGCTCGCGGCGTGGTCGCCTATCCCGAGGATCTGGGTGTGCGCCGCGCGGAGGCGCGCCGCGCACTGCTCGCCGCACGCAGTATCGAGGACCTGGTGGCCTGGTCGGGCGGTCTCTACCGGCCACCCGCGCGATTTCGCAGCTGGTAGCCGATGACGCTCGCCCTCCTGGCATCTCCCCCGGACCGTGAGCTGCACGCGGCCGCGCAGCGGCGCGCCGCATTGCTCGCCGGACGGGCGGTGCGCGCCCTGATTCTCGAGGCATTGCTCACCCCGAAGCCCGCGCTGGTCGATCGGCGCGGCTCCGGAGCGCATCGCGATCTCGACCTCGTGCGGCTGCTGCGCTCGGCGCGGGCGCTGCGCGAGACGTTTCACCTCATGGCGCTCGCGGCGAGCGCAGCGTGTGCCGATGTGCGCCTGCGCGAGCGCTTAGGTGCGCTCGGCCGCAGCGGCGAGCAGGCGATGCTCGCAGCGACCGGGGGGAGCAACGCACATCGCGGCGCCATCTGGGTGCTGGGCCTGCTGGTCGGTGCGCTCGCGCTTCTCGGAGCCGACCCGCCCGCCGCGGAGGTCGCCGCAACCGCGGCACGCCTGGCACGCCTGCCGGATCGTTACGCCCCGGTGCTGGAGAGCAACGGCGCGCGCGCCTGCCGCACCTTCGGGGTGGGCGGCGCACGGGGTGAGGCGGCGTCGGCCTTCCCACACGTGTTCGAAGTCGGCTTGCCGGCCCTGCATGCCGCGCGCCGGCGCGGCGCGAGCGAGTCCTGTGCGCAGCTCGATGCGCTGCTGGCCATCATGTCGAGCCTCGATGACACCTGTCTCCTGCATCGCGGCGGCTGGGCGGCGGTGCAGGCGGCGCGCGGCGGCGCGCGGCGCGCGCTCGCCCTCGGCGGCAGCGGCAGCGCCGCAGGCCGCGAGGCCTTGCTCGCCCTGGACGCCGAGCTCCTGCGCCGCAACGCTTCCCCGGGAGGCAGCGCCGACCTGCTGGCGGCCTGCCTGCTGATCGATGAGGAGTGTCGAATCTCATGGAACGCCTGAGCTTCACCTATCCGGCGCGCGCGCCGGTCGCCGGCCGCGTGCACGTAGGGGTCGTCGGATCGGGAGACCTCGAGGTACTGCTCGAGCCTTCGGGCGACGGCGAGGCGCATGTTGCGGTCAACACCAGCGTCGACGGCTTCGGCGCGGTGTGGAAGCACGTCCTCGACCGGTTCTTCAGCCGCTTCGAGGGAGCCGCCACGATCGAGATCAACGATTTCGGCGCCACTCCGGGCGTCGTGCTGCTGCGGCTCGAGCAGGCGGCGGAGGCGCTGCGCACTTGAGCGCCGACACGGAGCGCGAGCGCTTCCTCGCGCGACACAGCTTCATCGAGCTCAACGCCCGCGAGCGTGCCCGCGCCGTGCTCGATGCGGGCACCTTCCGTGAGCTCCTCGGCCCCTTCGAGCGGCTGAAGTCGCCATGGCTGCCGCTGCAGGGCATCGTGGCCCAGGCCGACGACGGCGTGGTGATCGCACGCGGTCGCCTCGACGGTCACGAGGCGGTGGTGGCATCCATCGAGGGCGCTTACCAGGGAGGCAGCATCGGCGAGGTCTCCGGGGCGAAGATCGCGGGAGCGCTCGAGCTCGCGCTGCGCGATGCCGCGCGCGGCCGTCCGGTGCGCCCGGTGCTGCTGCTCGAGACCGGCGGCGTGCGGCTGCAGGAAGCCAATCTCGGGCTGGCGGCAATCGCCGAGATCCACGCCGCCATCGTCGCCTTGCGCCGCCACGTGCCGGTCGTTGCGGTAGTGGCCGGGATCGTCGGCTGTTTCGGCGGCATGTCGCTCGCGGCGGCGCTCTGCAGCCGGCTGATCGTGACGCGACAGGCACGGCTCGGCATGAACGGCCCGGAGGTCATCGAACAGGAAGCGGGACTCGCGGAGCTCGATGCGAGCGACCGTGCGCTGGTCTTTCGCCTCATGGGGGGCGAGCAGCGTCGGGCGACCGGCTTCGCGGACGTGCTGGTGGAAGATGACACGGAAGCGATCGCCGGCGCGGTGCGCGCCGCCTGCGAGGCGCGCGCCGCAGCGCGTAGCGAGCAGGTCGAGCGGCTCATCGAACGCCTCGCTGCGATCGATGCCGCGCATTCGCCGGAGCCTGCCGCGTTGCGCGCACTGTGGGCAGAGGCAGCGGCGCGATGAGCGCGCCGCGGCAACCGTCGCTCGGGGAGCGCTGGCTCGAAGCGCTCACCGGCGCGGTGGGGCTGGTCGAGGGGGGACCGCGCACGGTGCGCGTGGCGGATGCGCCCCTCGGTGCCGAGGTGGCGCGTTTCATCGCGGTGGTGCCGGATCCCGACAATCGCTTCCCGCGCGCCCGGCACGGCGAGGTCGGGCTCGACGAGGCTCTGGGTCTTGCGCGCGAGGTGCGCCGCGCCATGGCGGAGGACTCGGGCCGAAGCCCCCGCCCGCTCATTGCGCTGGTCGACGTCACCAGCCAGGCTTACGGCGCAAGCGAGGAGCTGCTCGGCATCCATCTCGCGGCAGCGGCCGCGGTGGATGCCTACGCGAGCGCACGTCTCGCCGGTCACCCGCTCATCGCGCTGCTCGTCGGCAAGGCGATCTCGGGCGGGTTCCTCACCCACGGCTACCAGGCCAACCGCATCCTCGCGCTCGACTCACCCGAGGTGCTCACCCATGCGATGAGCCGCGAGGCCGCCGCGCGCGTGACGCGCCGGACGGTGGAGGAGCTGGCGCAGCTCGGTGAGCGCATCGCCCCGATGGCTTACGACATTCGCTCGTTCGCGCAGCTCGGCCTCCTGCATCGACTCATCGCCGGCGTGAACGCGGCGCGGCCGGGACCGGCGGACCTCGAGCGCGTGCGTGCCGAGCTCATCGGCGCCGTGGCCGACGCCCGCCTGGGAGCGCGCGATCTCACGGTGCGCCTCAGCTGCGCGGCTGCGCTTTCCGGGCGTGCCGCCTCGATCGCGGTGCGTGCGCGTCTCGCGGAGCAGTGGGATGCAGGCTGAGCTCGAGACGCACACGCTGCTGCGCATTGCCGATGCCCGCTCGCTCGAAGGCGCGGGAGTCCTGCCGCCCTGGGCCTGGGCGGCGCTGCGGCGCGCTCCCTGGGCGGTGGTGCGACGCGTGGGCACGCGCGACGGGCTGATCCCGGTCGGGATCCGCGGCTCGCGGCGCAGCGAGCGGCTCGCGGCGTGGCTGCGACCCGAGGCAGTGCTCGAGTGCCTCACGCCGCCCGAGCTTGCGGCGCGGCGCGCCTGGCGCCTGCTGCCGCGCCGCGCGCGGCTGCCGGCATTCGCCGTGCTCGAGAAAGTCGAGCTGATCATGCGCGAGCGGCGGCTGGCGTGCTGCTGGGGTCCGTGCGGCAGCGTCGCGTTCGAGCTGGCGAGCGGAGTGGCCACGGTGACGGCGGACAGCGATCTCGACCTGATGCTGCGCGCGGAAGGCTCGCTGGCGAATGCAGCGGCGCTGGAGCTCGCGACCGCGCTCGCGCGCCTCGCGGTGCGCGTCGATGTACTGGTGGAATTCCCTCATGGCGCGGTGGCGCTGGCGGAGTATGCGGCCGCGTGCGCGCCGCTCCTGCTGCGTACGCCCGCCGGACCGCGTCTCGTACACGATCCCTGGCCGCAGGCCGGCGCGGCTCGCTGATGCGGGTCGCGCTGCTCTTTCCCGGGCAGGGAACGCACACGCCGGGGTTTCTGGGGCGCCTCACCCCGCACCCGGCGGTGCGCGCCACGCTCGCCGAAGCCGTCGCCGTTCTCGGGCCCGGTGCCTTGCAGCTCGACAGTGCCGCCTCGCTCGAGTCGACCGCCGCCGTGCAGCTCAGCACCGTCATCGCCGGGGTCGCAGTTGCCCGGGCCGTAAGTGCCGAAGGTCTCGGCTTCGATGCGGTGGCGGGGCTCTCGGTCGGTGCATTCGCCGCGGCCGTGGCGAGCGGTGCGCTGAGCTTTCCCGAGGCGCTCACCCTGGTGAAGCTGCGCGGTGAGTCGATGGCGCAGGCCGTGCCGCGCGGGCACGGCATGAGCGCACTGCTCGGGCTCTCCGAGCGGGATGCGCTCGCGCTGATTGCGCGGGTGGGGGCGCGCGCTCCGCTTTATCTCGCGAGCGTCAATGCGCGCAGCGAAGTGGTCGTGTCAGGCTCGGAATCGGCCCTCGAGCTCGCGGCCGAGGAGGCCCGCGCGGTGGGCGCGGCCGCACGCCGGCTGCGACTCACCATCCCCTCGCACTGTCCGCTCATGGATGGCGTCTCGAGACGGCTGCGCGAGGCCATGCAAAGCAGCGCGCTGCGGCCCCCGCTCGTGCCTTACGTGAGCAATCACCGTGCCCGCCTCACGCGCGAGCCCGCGGAGATTGCCGAGGACCTGATCCTCAACGTCTCGCGCACGGTGCGCTGGTACGACTCGGTGCGTCTCCTGTACGAGCTCGGCTGCCGCCGTTTCTTCGAGACCCCGCCGGGAGCGGTGCTCAGCAACCTGGTGAAGGACGCATTTGCGGACGTGCGTGCGGTCGCCCTCGAGGACACCCCGCTCGCGACGGCAGTGGCGGTCGCGAGGTTGCGTTAGTTTGCCAATCAAGTGTGACGCGGCGGCCGCCAGGCGAGCAGCTCGCCGACGATGCCGCGGCGAAAGGCGATGACGCAGACCACGAAGACCGCGCCGATGATGGCGGTGACCCAGCCGCCGACCAGATCCGACAGGTATTCCTGCAGCGTGACTACGACGGCGGCGCCGACCACCGGTCCGAAGAATGTGCCCGTGCCCCCGAGCAGCGTCATGAGAATCACTTCGCCCGAGGTCGAGCCCTGCACGTCGGTGAGCGTGACGAAGCCGAAGACCAGCGCCTTGAGCGAGCCGGCGAGCCCGGCCAGCGTGGCCGACAGCACGAAGGCGAGCAGCTTGTAGCGGTTGATCTCATAGCCGAGCGAGGTGGCGCGCGGCTCGTTGTCGCGTATGGCTTTGAGCACCTGACCGAAGGGTGAGTGCACCACGCGGCGGATGAAGGCGAAGACCGCGATGAAGACCGCCAGCACCACGTAGTACAGCACCAGGTCGGAGCTGAGCGGCAGCACTCCCAGCAGCTTGCCGCGCGGCACCCCCTGCAGGCCATTCTCCCCGCCGGTGAAGGGCGCCTCGAGGCACACGAAGTACACGAGCTGCGCCAGTGCGAGTGTGATCATCGCGAAATAGATACCCTGGCGGCGGATCGCGAGCGCGCCGATGGCGAGCCCGAGGAGCGCCGCGGCGACGACCCCCGCGAGGATCGCGGCGCCCGGTCCCCAGCCGTGCGCCGAGACCAGCCAGCCGGTGGCGTAGGCGGCGGAGCCGAAGAACGCCGCGTGACCGAAGGAGAGCATGCGGCCGAAGCCGAGCAGCAGGTTGTAGGCGCAGGCAAACATCGCCAGGCACAGCAGCTGCATCATGAACACCGGGTAGATGCCGAGCAGCGGCACGAGCAGCGCGAAGAGCGTGAGCAGGCCGTAGAGGATCAGCGGCAGGCGCACGCGGCTAGTCCCTGCCGAAGAGTCCGGCGGGCCGCACGATGAGCACCAGCGCCATGATCGCGAACACCACGACGTTGGAGGCCTCCGGATAAATCACTTTGGTGAATCCCTCGACCAGTCCCAGCACCAGCCCGCTGACGATCGAGCCGAGGATCGAGCCCATGCCGCCGATCACAACGACGGCGAACACCACGATCACCAGCGAGGTCCCCATGTGCGAATTCACCAGCACGATGGGGGAGGCGAGCACGCCGGCGAGCGCGGCGAGCGCGACCCCGCCGCCGAAGGTCGCCGCCATGAGCAGCGGCACGTTGACGCCGAAGGCCTGCAGCAACGCCGCATTCTCCCGGGCCGCGCGCAAGGTCGCCCCGAGGCGGGTGCGCTCGATCACGAACCAGGTGCTGAAACACACGACCACCGATACCAGGATGACCCAGGCGCGATACAGCGGCAGGAACATGAACCCGAGGTTCACCGCGCCCTCGAGCGCCGCCGGCACGGGGTAGGACTGCCCGGTCGCCCCGAACACCTGGTTGAGCGAGCCCTCGGCGACCAGCGCGAGCCCGAAGGTGAGCAGCAGGCCGTAGAGAGGATCGAGTGCGTACATGCGGCGCAGGAACAGCCGCTCGACCACGATTCCCACCAGGCCTACCGCCAGCGGCGCGGCGAGCAGCGCCCACCAGTAATTGATGCCGAGCAACTGCAGGCCGAGGAGCGCGGCAAAAGCCCCCAGGGTGTAGAAGGCGCCGTGGGCGAAATTGACCACGCCCAGCAGGCCGAAGATCACCGCCAGGCCGAGGCTCAGCATCGCGTAGAACGAGCCGTTGACCAGCCCGAGCATCAGCTGGCCGAGGATCACGGCCACCGGCATGCCGAAAACGCTCGTCACGTCGGGGTCAGATCGGGCGCGAGGCTACTTCGGCGCAGGTGCCAGCGGGCACAGTCCCGTGATCGGACCGAAGGCCTCCTCACCGCTCATCTTTTTCACGACCTTGTAGTAATCCCAGGGGTACTTCGATTCCTTCGGCGTCTTCACCTGCATCACGTACATGTCATGGATCATGGCGCCGTCGGCGCGGATGTAGCCGTCATGGGTGAACATGTCGTTGATCTTGGTCTTCTTGAGCTCCGCCATGACCTTGTCGGGATCGGTGCTGCCGACGGCCTTCACCGCCTTGAGGTACGTCAGGGTGGCGGAGTAGGCGCCGGCCTGATCCATGGTCGGCTCGCGGTTGAACTTGGCGAAGAAGCGCTTGCCGAAGGCTCGCGTTTCGGGGCTCAGGTCCCAGTACCAGGCGGTCGTCAGGTACAGTCCCTGCGCGGTCGGCAGCGTGAGGCTGTGGATGTCGGTGATGAAGGCGAGCAGCGCCGCCGGCTTCATGGTCTTGGTGATGCCGAACTCGTTGGCGGCCTTCAGCGAGTTGCTGAAATCGGTCCCCGCGTTCGAGAGACCGAGCACCTGTGCGCCGGAAGCCTGCGCCTGCAGCAGGAAGGAGGAAAAGTCCGCCGCCCCGAGCGGCACGCGCACCGCCCCGAGGTTCCTGCCGCCGTGGCTTTCCACCACCCTGGAGGCGGCAGCCTGCAGCTGCGTGCCGAAGGCGTAGTCGGCGGTGAGGTAGAACCAGGTCTTGCCGCCCGCATTGACGATGGCAGTCGCAGTGCCGTTGGCGAGCGCGGTCGTGTCATAGGTGTAGTGCACCGAGTAGGCGGTGCAGTCCTCGTTGGTGAGGGAAGCACCGCCGGGGCCGATGTTGAACAGCGGCACGTGCTTCACGGCCGCCACCTTGGCCATGGCGATGTTGACGCCGGTGTTCGAGCCGCCGAGCAGGAAGTTGAGCCCGTTCTGGTCGGCCCACTCGCGGAATTTGGCCGCGCCGATGTCGGGCTTGTTCTGGTGGTCGGCGGACAGGACGGTGATCTTCCTGCCGAGCACGGTGCCGCCGAAGTCGGCGACCGCCCACTTCACGACCTCGACGCCCGCGGCTCCCATCACGTCGGCATACACACCCGACATGTCGTCGATGTCGCCGATCACCACTTCATCCGCAGCCAGCGCCCGGCCGCCTGCCGAAAGCGCGAGCGCCAACGCCGCCGCAATGGTCAACATCCGCAATTTCATGGGTGTGCTCCTCGATTGAAGACCTCAGACGCCCAGGTACTGACGCAACATCGTCATTTTGTCCTGAAGCTCGCCGGATGCGAACCCCTCCACCACGCGGCCGCGCTCCATGATGTAGAAGCGGTCGGCGAGCGGTGCGGCAAAGCGGAAGTTCTGTTCGGACATGACGATCGTGTAACCCTGCTCGCGCAGCTTCTGGATGGTGCGGCCGAGAGTCTGGACGATCACGGGCGCCAGGCCCTCGGAAATCTCGTCCAGCAGCAGCAGGCGCGCGCCGCTGCGCAGGATACGCGCCAGCGCCAGCATCTGCTGCTCGCCGCCGGAGAGGTTGGTCCCCCGGCTGCCGCGCCGCTCCTCCAGGTTGGGAAACATAGCGTAGATCTCGTCTACTGACATGCCCCCGGGGGCGAGCGTCGGCGGCAGGAGCAGGTTCTCCTCGGTGGAGAGGCTCGCGTAGATGCCACGCTCCTCGGGGCAGTAGCCGATCCCGAGGCGGGCGACCTGATGGGGACTGAGCCCGATGGTCTCGCGCCCGTAGATGATCACCGACCCCGAGCGGTTACCCACCAGGCCGAGCAGCGCCTTGAGCGTCGTGGTGCGGCCGGCGCCGTTGCGCCCAAGGAGCGTCACCACCTCGCCGCGCTGCACGTGACAGTCGACGCCATGCAGCACGTGGGACTCGCCGTAATAGGCGTTGAGGCCGGCGACGCGCAGCACCTCCTCGGCCATCAGTGCCGCTCCCGCAGCTCGGCGTCCGCCGAGCCCATGTAGGCCTCGAGCACCTGCGGGTCGCGCGAGACCTGCGCGTAGCTGCCGCTCGCGATGACCTGTCCGCGCTGCAGCACCGTAATGGTATCGGCGATGCGCGCCACCACCCGCATGTTGTGCTCGACCATGAGCACCGTCCGGTTGGCGGCCGCCTGCCTGATGAGCTCGGTGACGCGATCGACGTCCTCGTGTCCCATGCCCTGGGTCGGCTCGTCCAGCAGCATCAGCTCGGGGTCCATCGCCAGTGTGGTGGCGATCTCGAGGGCGCGCTTGCGCCCGTAGGGGAGCTCGACGGCAACCACGCCGGCGAAGGCGCCGAGGTCGACCAGCGCGAGCAGCTCGCGCGCGCGCGCGTCGAGCACCGTCAGCGTGGTTTCGCGCTTCCAGAAATGCCAGGTGGTGGGGAGCGAGCGCTGCAGCGCAATGCGCACGTTCTCGAGCGCCGTGAGGTGAGGAAATACCGCCGACAGCTGAAAGGAGCGCACGATGCCGCGGCGCGCGACCTGCGCGGGTTTCTCCAGGGTGATGTCGGTGCCACGGTAGACGATGGCGCCCCGGGTCGGAGCCATGAACTTGGTGAGCAGGTTGAAGAAGGTGGTCTTGCCGGCGCCGTTGGGACCGATCAGCGCGTGAATGTGGCCGCGGCGCACCCTGAGGTCGACGTTGCTCACCGCGACGAAGCCGGAGAACTCCTTGGTGAGCCCGCGGGTCTCGAGGATGAAATCGCTGGCGGTTGTTCCACTCATTCTTATGTCAGTAGTATGCATCGGGTGAGGCGTCCGCGGAAAATGACAGCCGCGCTCCATGCGCCGCTGGTGCGAGAGCGATCGTCGCTACGCCCGCCAGGGCCCGACCGGGAGGCGCTCGAGGCGATCTGGGAGGCGGTCGGCGCCATACCCCGCGGGCGGGTGTCGACCTACGGGGCGGTGGCGCGTGCCGCGGGACTCCCGGGGCGGGCGCGCCAGGTTGGGTTTGCCCTGCGGGTGGCCGCGGACTCGCTCAATCTGCCCTGGCAGCGCGTGGTGGGAGCGGGCGGCCGCATCGCTTTCCCGCGCACCTCGAGCGCCTTTCGCGAGCAGACGCGGCGGCTGCGGGCCGAGGGAGTGCCGCTAGCGAATGGCCGGGTGGCACGCGCGGCACTGCTCGATCCGGCGGAGAGCTAGAGACCGCAGGGCGCCCGCGCTACCAGCCGGGGTACGCGAGGCCGATGATGTCGACGACATGGCGCGCGCCCGGAGTCTGGCGGGCGACTTGCTCCGCATCGTCGCGCTGCAGCTCGGTCGCCACCTGGCCGCCGAGATAGACGACGCCGTCGATGACGCGCACGTCCACCTGGTTGGGGGCCAGAAATTCCGTGTGCTCGTGCAGGCGCACACGCACCGCGGCGGCGAGCTCGGCATCGCCCGGGCAGCCCGGACCGCACTTGCGCCACGCCTGGTACGGGGCGCATCCGCTCAAGACGGCGAGCAGCGGGACCAACATGGCCAGCCGGCGGGCTCGATGCAGTGCACCCATGATCTCCATGGTAGTTCGACCCGGTCGATATCGCATCGTTCCGGCGCAACTTGCCGCTCGCCGGGGTCGGGACTACGCTCGCCGCGATGGATAGTGGGCTGACCGGGCACGCAGCACGCAAGGGCGACTGAGAATCGTGGCCGACATCATTCACGAGTTCACCGTGAGGTCGGCCCCGGCACGGGTATTTCACGCAATGGCGACGCCCCAGGGCCTGACTCACTGGTGGACGCAATCCTCCACCGGCAAGACCCAGGAAGGCGCGGAATACCTTCTCAGCTTCGGCCCCGGCTACCAGTGGCGGGGCAGGGTCACCCGCTACGCGCCCGACACGGCGTTCGAGCTCGAGATCATCGAGGCGCACCCGGACTGGATGATGACGCGCGTCGGCTGTGAGCTCGTGCCCGAAGGCAGGGAGTCGACGCGCGTGCGGTTCTATCACAGCGGCTGGCCGAGCGAGAACCAGCACTGGCGAATGTCGTGCTATTGCTGGGCGATGTACCTGCGGATCATGCGCCGACACCTCGAGTACGGGGACAGCGTTCCCTACGAGAAGCGACTCGACGCGTGAGGCCACACAACTCGAAGGGGGGAGCATGAACAGGAAATTCATCATCGCGTGGATCGTCGTTTTCGTCGCCTGGTTCATCGGCAGCTACATCGTTCATGGTGTGCTGCTCAACGGCGACTACATGGCGCTCTCCATGCTGTTTCGCACGCCCGCGGACTCGCAGAAGTACTTCCCGCTGATGATCCTGGCCCACGTCCTGCTGGCGGGGGCTTTCGCATGGATCTATGCGCGCGGCGTCGAATCAAAGCCCTGGGTCTCTCAGGGCGTGCGCTTCGGGATCGCGGTCGCGCTCCTGACGAGCGTGCCGACCTACCTCATCTACTACTGCGTTCAGCCGATGCCGGGGGATGTGGTCGCGAAGCAGATCGTCTTCGACAGCATTCTGATGGTGATTCTCGGGGTGATAGTCGCGTGGGCATATCGCGAGGGGAGGGCGGCGTAGGCGAGGGCGCGGTTCAGGTTAAGTCAAGCCGGCGGCTCCCGTTAACCCCGCCGCCGCGGCTGCCACGCTTCAGGTATTGGCTCCATCACTACCGGAGGCAATCGATGAAGTACCTCGTTCTGACGGCGGCGCTCGCGGCGCTCGCGGCGAGTACCGCCGCCGAAGCGCTCGGCTCGCTGGCGCGGGTGAGCGTGATCGACAGGGACAGCGGGGCGACGCTCAGGACCTACTACTCGCGGGGAGAGTACTGGGTGGCCGGCGAGCCCGGCGCGCGCTATGCGATCGAGATCCGCAATTGTGCCAATGGGCGGCTGCTGGCGGTGACCTCGGTCGACGGTGTCAACGTGCTCACCGGCGATACGGCGGGCTTCGGGCAGGCGGGCTACGTGTTCGATGCGGGCGAGCGCTACCAGATCAGCGGATGGCGCAAGAGCCGAAGCGAGGTGGCAGCTTTTACCTTCACCGATTCGCGCGATTCCTATGCCGAGCGGACCGGCCGGCCGGCCAACGTAGGGGTCATCGGCATCGCGCTGTACCGCGAGCAACCGCAAGCGGTCTACGAGCCGGCGCAAGTCGCGCCCGCACCGGCGGCGCCGCCTGCGGCGGATACCAGCGGCTCGATCGCCGAGAACCGGGCAGGCACGACCGCGGCGCCCGCGCCGCAGAGGCAGGCGGGCGAACCCGCGCCGCGGCTCGGCACCGGCCACGGAGAGCGCGAGTACTCCTACGTCGTGGATACCCAGTTTCGCCGCCTGCAGGCGCAGCCCAACGAGATCATCCACATCCGCTACGACAGCTTCGAAAACCTGGTCGCCATGGGCATCGTCCGCAAGGCTCGCACGCTGCCGCGCGAGCCCGACCCCTTCCCCGAGTCGCCGCCGCAGCGCTTCGTGCCCGATCCGCCACGATGAATGAGCGACACGGACGCCAGTGACGAGATGCTGATGGGCCGGTTCGCGCGCGGCGACGCCGCGGCTTTCGCGGCACTCTACCGGCGACACGAGCTGCGCACCTGGCGCTATCTCGAGCGCAACGTCGGCAGCCGCGCGGCGGCGGAGGAGCTGATGCAGGAGGTGTGGTTTGCCGTTGCGCGGGAAGCTGCGCGTTACCGGCCGACCGCGCGCTTCACGACCTGGCTGTTCGCCATCGCGCGCAACCGCATGATCGATGCCGTGCGGGCGAGGCGGCCGCAGGTGAGCCTCGATGAGATGGGCCACGAGGGCGCGGCGGTGATCGGACGGCTGACCTCGGATCCGGGCTCCGGGCCGCTCGCGGCCGCGGAGGCGCACGATCGCGCTCTCGCCCTGCGCCGGGCGCTGGCGCAACTGCCGCCCGAGCAGCGCGACGCCCTGCTGTTGCAGCTGGAGGGAGATCTGAGCGTCGAGGAGGTCGCGGCGATCACGCGCACGAGTTTCGAGACGGTGAAGAGCCGCCTGCGCTACGCGCGCACGCGGCTGCGCGAGCTCCTGAGCGAGTACGCATGAACAGCCTGCCGCCTCCCCGGGATCCCGCCGACGACGCCGATGAGCAGTACCGGCGTGCCTCGAGTCTCGACCCGAGCCGCCCGAGCGAGGCCACGCGGCGGGCGGTGCTGTCTCACGCGACCCGCATCGCCGCCGGGCGGGCGCGGCGCGCGACGCACTGGCCCTGGATGCTTTTGCGACCGGCCGTGGTGGGCACGGCCGCGACGGCTGTGCTCGTCGGCGTACTGGTCGCACCCCGGTTCCTCGTGCCGCGTGCGCCCGAAAGCCCGGAACCCAAGATTGGATCCACGTCCCTGCCGCCGGCCCAGGCGCCTGCACCCGCAGAGACCGCTCGCCCGTCGGCGCCGCAGCCGGGACTGCTGCGAGCCCGCCCCCCGGCAGAAACCTATCGCCAGGCCGCGCCCGCGGTGCGCGCAGAGTCGGTGAACGAGCCGCGGGCTGACATGAGCGCGGCTCCTGGGGCGGCATCAGTGGCGACAAGCGCGCGCGCCGTGCAGGCGCGGCGGCCCTCGGCAGCCGATGCGGATGCCCTGCGGCGCGCGGCCGCAGCGGGTGACCTCGCAGCACTCGATGCGCAGCTGGCGGGCAGCGGCGACATCGATGCCCGCGATGAGCAGGGCCGAACCGCACTGATGCTGGCAATCGTCAATGGACGCGCGGACGCCGTCGAGTTGCTGCTCGCCCACGGGGCGGACCCGAATGCCGCCGACGCGCACGGCACCACGCCGCTGCAAGCAGCAGAAAGGACCGGCAAGCCCGGGATCAGCGGCGCCCTGCGCCGCCATGGCGCCCGCTGACTGCTCAGGGCACCAGCACCACCCGGCCGGTGACGGTGCCGCGCTGCAGCTCACTCAGTGCGCCTTCGGCATCGGCGAGCGGGCGGCGGCTCAGTGGAATGGCCCGCACCCGACCGGCACGCACGAGCGACATCATCTCCTTGGCCTCGCCCAGGGTTCCGGTGTTGGAACCGATGACCGAGAGCGCGCGCAGCGCAACGAGCGGCAGCGGCAGGTGCATGGCGCCGCCGAACAGCCCCACGACGATGATTCGCCCGCCGGGCCGCACCACCCGGCTGGCGAGAGCGAAGCTGGCCTCGGAGCCGACGAAGTCGACCACCGCGCCTGCACCCGCGCCGTTGCCGGTATCGGTGCGGATCCTCTTCGGCGTCTCGGGATCGGCGGCATCGTAGGTGGCGCTGGCGCCCGAGGCGCGCGCCGCGGCGAGGCGTCCCGGATCGATGTCGGCGGCGAGCGGGGCGCCCGGGAAGAGCGCCCGGGCGAACTGGATGCCCATCAGACCCACGCCCCCGCATCCGATCAGCAGCGTCGGGTCGTCGGCTTCCGGCCGTCCCACCTTCTTCAGCGCCGAGAAGGCCGTGAGGCCCGAGCACATGCAGGCGGCGGCGAGCGCCGCCTCGGTCTCACCGTAGTCGAGCAGGTAGCGCGGGTGCGGGACCAGGACGTGCGTTGCGTAGCCACCGGGCCAGCCGCTCGAGCATCCGAGCTGGCGAGCCTCGCCGAGACAGAGGTTCTCCTGGCCGCGGACACACGCCCTGCACCGGCCGCAGCCGATCCAGGGGAATACGGCCGCGCGCGCGCCGATGCGCACGCTGCCGGCCTCCGGGCCCGCCGCGACGACCTGACCCTCGATCTCATGTCCGAGCACGTGAGGCAGCTGCAGCCGCACGTTGAGGCGCCGGCCGCCTCCGAGGTCGAACGATCCCTCCCGCAGGTGCACGTCGGTGTGGCAGACGCCGCAATGGCGCACCTCGATCAGTACCTCCGTGCCACGCGGAGCCGGAGTCGCCGTCTCCACCTCCGCCAACGCGGCGCCAAATTGCCGCACCACATAGCTCTTCATGATTTCATATTCCATCCCCTGGTCGGCCGCGCGCAGCTCTCGCGGGCTGCGCATGCCGGAGGCGCTGCCCCGCTACTGATGAACGACGGGTCCGCCGGCAGCCTGCCAGGCGGCGAAGCCGCCCTGCAGGTGAAAAGCTCCGTGGAGACCGGCGTCCTGCGCGGCCTGTACCGCCATCGCCGAGCGCTCGCCGAAGGCGCAGTAAAACAGCAGTCGCTTGCCGGTGGAGCGGGCGAGCGTGTGCAACAGACCCCCCGCGCCGGTGCTCGCCTCGAGGGTGGGGTAGGGCAGGTGCAGGGCACCGGCGATGCTGCCATGGCGCTCGCGCTCGGCGCGCTCGCGCAGGTCGATGAGCAGCACGTCCGGTTGTCCGACGAGGCCCAGGGCCTGCTCCGCGGTGGCCGCCCAGCCGCGCTGTGCGATCAGCTCCTGTTGCAGGCCCACCTTCATATTGGCGGGCACCGCGACGTCCATCATCTTTGGATTGGCGAGCTTCAGATTCGCCATCAGCTCGACGTACTCATCGACCGACTTCACCTGCAGGCGCGGGTTGCAGCGGCGCTCCTCGCCGATGGTGCTCATCGTATCGCCCTTGTAATCATGACCGGGGAAGACCAGCGTCTCATCGGGCAGCGTGAGCAGCCGCGAGAAGATCGAGCGGTACTGCGCGCGCGCGTCGCCATTCTGGAAGTCGGTACGTCCGGTGCCGCGAATCAGCAGCGTGTCGCCCGTGAACACGCGGTCCGCGAGGCGCAGGCAGCAGGAGTCATCGGTATGGCCGGGCGTGTAGAGGACCTCGAGGTCCACCCCTTCGACCTGCAGCCGGTCGCCGTCCGCCACGCGCATCGAGACCACATCGACCCGGCTGTGCTCACCCATCACGGTGATGCAGTGCGTGCGGTCGCGCAGCGCCCCGAGCGCGGTGATGTGATCGGCGTGCAGGTGGGTGTCGACCGCCTTGACCAGCTTCAGATCGAGATCGCGCAGCAGCTGCACGTAGCGATCCACCTTTTCGATGACCGGGTCGATGAGCAAGGCCTCGCCGCCGCGGCGCCCCGCGAGCAGATAGGTATAGGTGCTCGAGGCCGTGTCGAACAGCTGCCGGAAGATCACGCGCGCCCCCTCGCGCGCCGCGCCCGCTAGCGCGGCTGCGGCACTATGCGGATGTATGGCCGCGGCGACTTCCAGCCTTTCGGATAGATCTTCGCCGCCTCATCGTTCGACACCGACCCCGCGATGATGACGTCCTCGCCCTGCTTCCAGTTCACCGGTGTGGCGACCTTGTGCCTGGCGGTGAGCTGCAGCGAGTCGATGACGCGCAGCACCTCGTCGAAGTTGCGCCCGGTGGTCATCGGGTAGACCAGGATCAGCTTGACCTTCTTGTCGGGGCCGATGACGAACACGTTGCGCACCGTCTGGTTGTCGGCCGGCGTGCGCTGGGCCGGGTCGCCCGAGGCGCTCGCGGGCAGCATGCCGTAGAGCTTCGAGATCGAGAGATCCGGGTCGCCGATCATCGGATAGTTCACCGCGTAGCCCTGGGTCTCCTTGATGTCGTTCTCCCACCGCGAGTGGCTGTCGACCGGGTCGACGCTCAGTCCGACGATCTTCACGTTGCGGCGCTCGAACTCGGGCTTGATCTTGGCCATATAGCCCAGCTCCGTGGTGCAGACCGGAGTGAAATCCTTCGGGTGCGAGAACAGTACGCACCAGGAATCGCCGATCCACTCATGGAAGCGCATCCGGCCCTGCGTCGTATCAGCCTGGAAATCCGGGGCTATGTCGCCGATCTTGAGAGTCATCATTTTCTCCTCGCCATGCTTCTTGGCGGATAAATGTAGTCGCTGCGGGCCGAGGAAGCGAGAGGCGTGGAACTGCCGCACAGCCGCAGGAGTCCTGAAAGAAGAGGACCAGCCGGAGCCTGGGCGGCGCATCCCCCGCAAGGGGGTGTCCTGCGTACGCCGATCGGTGTGATTCGGCTCACGAATCGCGCGGATTCCCCTTAGCGGGGGCAGGTGCATGCCGAAACCGAGAGGTAGGGGCCTTCGCGCGGATTTTCCTTCGTGCAAATTGGTCCCGGAGCTTCGCATGGTCAACCTGTTCGCTCTGGCAGTATTCGCGACGATGGACGAGGCGGCCATCGCCGCGCTGAAGCATGCAGCCTCGGTGTGCGATCCGCGCTACGAGTGCGGCGGGGTCGTGCGGCGGGTACCCGACGGCTTCGAGGCTTCGCCCCTGATCAGCTCGAAGAAGCCTTTCGGCGTCGATCTGGGCGAGTTCTACGCTACCGACGTGGTGGCGGATTTTCACACCCACATCTGCTCGATCCACAACAAGCCCTTCGCGGACTTCTTCTCGCCGGCCGACGCCATGGCCAACGAGGGACTGCATACGGTCGGCTATATGCTGAGCATGTGCGACTGGAACATCCGCCGCTACGACCCGACGCAGGATGACCGCGACGACGAGGAGGTGGACTTCCGCAGCGGCCGCGTCATCTATCTGACGATCGGCCATATCGTCGGCTGGGTGCCGCCGATGCCCACCGAGCTCGACGGCTTCATCGAAGCGCTCGATCGGCCGCACGCCGGCAGGCCGCCGGCCGTCCGCCTGAGTGTCGTGTGCGAAGGGCGTACCTGCCGTCCCTCGCTCGTCCCGCTGCGCGCGAATCCCTGAGACGCTCAGCTCTTGCGGCCGAGCAGACTGAACGCGTGCGTCCAGTGGTCGTTGCGCACGCCGTACAGCACCCACAGCATCGCCAGCGCCTCGAGCAGGCGGCTCGAGGCAATCGGACCCGCATCGATCGGCTCGCGCCAGCCGAAGGCCCGGAGGATCTCGGTCACCCTGGCCTTGGCCTGACCGTCGTCTCCGGCGATGAACATGTCGGGCGTCCCGTCCGGCAGCCGCGGCTGCACCATGTGCGCGGCCGTGACGGTGTTGAATGCCTTGACCACTTTCGATGCAGGCAGGAGATGCTGCACCAGCTCGCCCGCCGAGCCTGCGGTACCGATGGCCAGCGTCGGCACCTCGCCTGAGAAATCGAGCGGATTGCTCGGATCGATGACGATCTTGCCCGCGAGGTTGGGCGCCCCGGCGGTGAGAATTCCCGCCTCCAGCCCGAGCCAGGGCAGCGCCAGCACTGCCATGCTCCCGGCCGCGGCAGCCTCATCGGGCGCCGCGGCTCTCGAGCCCGGGGCGCCGGCGAGCGCCTCGCGCGTCTTGTCGCTGCGCGGATTGCGAGTGCCGAAGATCACCCGGTAACCGATCCCGGCGAAGCCCTTGCCGAGAGTGCTGCCCACCACTCCATTACCCAGGATCGCGACGGTCTTGTCGTTACTCATGGTGCGACCTCCAGAGTGTGTCCCTTGGAGCCCCTGCATCTTAGCGGTGAATCCATCATCAGCAAGTACCGACAGGAACCATAAGCAGAATACAGTTGCCGCCCGGCGCGGGGCACCGTAGCGTGCATAAGGCGGGACATGGGTCAGGTCCGAGGTCCATAAAGAAGAACTCATCGGAGCACGTGATGCAGCGCCGCATGCCGGGAAGAAATTTTCTGTTCGTACCGGGGCCGACCAACGTGCCCGACCGCGTGCAGCGCGCGATGGTCGTGGCCATGGAGGATCACCGCTCATCGAAGTTTCCGGAGCTCTCGACCAGCGTCCTCGCCGACCTGAAGAAAGTCTTCAAGACGAGCAGCGGACAGGTATTCATCTTCCCGTCCTCCGGTACCGGCGCCTGGGAAGCCGCGCTCACCAACACGCTCTCGCCGGGCGACCGGGTCCTGGCCGCCCGCTTCGGTCAGTTCTCGCACCTGTGGATCGACATGGCGCAGCGCCTCGGCTTCGAGGTCGAGGCGCTCGAGGTCGAGTGGGGTGAAGGAGTGCCGCTCGAGCGCTACGCGGAGATCCTGCGCGCCGACAAGCGCCACCAGATCAAGGCAGTGCTCGCCTGTCACAACGAGACCGCGACCGGCGTCACCAGCGACATCGCCGGGGTGCGCGGCGCGCTCGACGCCGCAGGCCATCCGGCGCTGCTGTGCGTGGATGCGGTCAGCTCGCTCGCCAGCATCGACTTTCGCATGGACGAGTGGCGCGTCGATCTGGCGGTCAGCGGCTCACAGAAGGGACTGATGCTGCCCGCGGGTCTGGGTCTGCTCGGCGTGAGCGCCAGGGCACTGGGCGCGATCGCCGGCGCCAAATCGCGCCGCTGCTACTTCGATCTCGCCGACATGATCAAGGCAAACGCCAGCGGCTACTTCCCCTATACGCCGTCGCTGCCGATGCTCTATGGGCTGCGCGAGTCGCTCAACATCATCTTCGAGGAAGGACTGGAGGAGATCTTCTTCCGCCATCGCTACCTGGCCGAGGGCGTGCGCGCGGCGATTCTCAAGGGATGGCGGCTCAAGCTCTGTGCGGCTGCGCCCAAGTGGTATTCGGACACGGTGAGCGCAATCGTGGTTCCGGAGAAGATCAACGCGGCGCACGTGATCGACGTGGCCTTCCGCCGCTACAACCTGGCTCTCGGCGCCGGCCTCTCCAGGGTGGCGGGCAAGGTATTCCGTATCGGCCATCTCGGCGATCTCAACGAGCTGATGCTGATGGCGGCCATCGCCGGCGCCGAGATGGCGATGCTCGACGTCGGTATCGAGCTCACTCCGGGAAGCGGCGTGGCCGCCGCCTGCGAGTACTGGCGCTCTCACGATCCCGTGCCGCGCAGACGCGTGAGCCGTGAACAGCAGTTCTACGAAGCGCATTCGACCGGATCGATCCAGGGTTGAGCGCCGGTCCGCCGGATGCCGCCATGACGCAGCGCATCGTGTTCCTCGATCGCTCCTCGCTGCAGGCCCGGGTGCGGTCCCCGGCCTTCGCCCACAGCTGGCAGGACTATCCGAACACGCGGCCGGACCAGGTGGTGGAGCGGCTGCTCTCCGCCAGCGTCGCCGTTACCAACAAGGTGCCGCTGCGGGCGGACGCGCTGCGGCAGCTGCGCGAGCTGCGGATGATCGCCGTGGCCGCCACCGGCTACGACGTGGTCGACGTCGACTACTGCACCGCCCATTCGATCGCGGTCGCCAACATTCGCAACTACGCCGTGCACACCGTGCCCGAGCACAGCTTCGCCCTGATCACCGCCTTGCGGCGCAACCTGCTCGCCTACCGTCAGGATGTCGAGAGCGGGCGATGGCAGCAGAGCGAGCAGTTCTGCTTCTTCGACCACCCGATCCGCGATCTGCACGGAGCGACGCTCGGCATCGTCGGCGAGGGGGTGCTCGGGCAGGGGACGGCGCGGATCGCGCGCGGCTTCGGCATGCGGGTGCTGTTCGCCGACCACGCTCCGCCCAAGGCGGCCGGAGTGGAGTTCACGCCCTTCGATCAGGTGCTGGCCGAGAGCGATGTGCTGTCCCTGCACGTGCCGCTCACCGCCGAGACGCGCAACCTGATCGGCATGGAGCAGCTGCGCCGCATGAAGCGCAGCGCGCTGCTCATCAACACCTCGCGGGGCGGCCTGGTGGACGAGGCGGCGCTGGCGCAGGCCCTGACCGAGGGGCTGATTGCCGGCGCGGGATTCGACGTGCTGACACGCGAGCCCCCCACGGAGGGCAATCCGCTGCTGGCTCTCAAGCTCCCCAACTTCATCCTTACACCCCACGTCGCCTGGGCCAGCGAGGGGGCGATGCAGGCGCTCGCCGACCAGCTGGTCGACAACATCGAGGCATACGTTGCGGGTCGGCCGCAGAACCTGGTGACCGGGCGGTGACCCCATGAAGATCGCGATCGTCGGAGCGGGGGCGATCGGCGGCTACGTTGGGGCGATGCTGTCGCTCGCCGGCGAGCAGGTCACCTGCATGGCGCGCGGCGCGAATCTCGAGGCGATCCGGCGCGCCGGAATCAAGCTGGTGCTGAGCGATGGGCGCGAGCTCGTGGCGAGCGAGGTGCAGGCCACGGCGGATTACGCGGCCGCAGGCCCCCAGGACCTGGTCATTCTCGCCGTCAAGGCGCATCAAGTTGAGGCGGTGGCCGCGGATCTGCCGAGGCTCCTCGGACCGGCAACCCCCGTGGTCACCATGCAGAACGGCATCCCCTACTGGTACTTCTGCCGCCATGGCGGCGCGTTCGAGGGACGCTGCCTGTCGAGCGTGGATCCGCATGGCGTGTGCCTGCGGCAGATCGTGCCGGAGCGTGTCATCGGCTGTGTGGTGTATCCGGCCGCCGTGCTGGTCGCGCCCGGCTGCATCCGGCACATCGAGGGCGACCGCTTCCCCGTCGGGGAGCCCGACGGCTCGGCGAGCGAGCGCGTGCGGACGGTGTCGGCATGCCTGACGCGCGCCGGCTTTCAGTCGCCGGTGCTGGACAATATCCGCGCGGAAATCTGGCTGAAACTCTGGGGCAATCTCACCTTCAACCCGATCAGCGCGCTCACGCGCGCGACGCTGGCCGAGATCTGTCAGTACCCGCCGACGCGGCAGCTGGCCGCGGCCATGATGACCGAGGCGCAGGCCGTGGCGGGCAAGCTCGGCATCGCCTTCCGGGTACCGATCGAACGGCGCATCGCCGGCGCCGAGCGTGTCGGCAAACACAAGACCTCGATGCTGCACGATCTCGAAGCGGGCCGTGCGCTCGAGACCGAGGCGCTGCTCGGCTCGGTGGTCGAGCTGGCGCGGATGACGGAGACGCCGGTGCCGACTCTCGAGGCCGTCTACGCGCTGACGACGCTGCTCGACAGGCGCCCGGCAGCCTGAGGCCGGCGCCGCGCCGCAGCGCTTACAGCAGCCCCTCGAGGTGATCGAGGTCGTTGATCACCCGCCAGTGGCCGCCGCCCTTCTCGACGCGCTCGCGCCATACGTCCAGCCGGCCGAGGTACTGCCGCGGATCGAAGTTGTCGCTGCGCAGCTTGGTGACATTGAGCGCGACTACATCGAAGCCCTTGAAGTCGAGCGGGATGTCGCGCACGTAGCCTTTGGCGAGCTCCTCTTTCATGTCCGAGAGGATGAGGATCTCCTTGTGCGCCGTGCGCTTCTCGTTCAGGAACTCGATCGCCTGCAGCAGCCCGCCGGTGATGTCGGTGTAGGGCGCGGGCGGCGACTGGTCGATGAACTTCTCCACGCGGCTGGCGAAGGCGCGTTTCTGCGCGTTGGCGGTGCTCGGACGATCATCGAAGGTCGCCTTGGCGATGATGTCCTTCTCGGTGAAGCTGCCGGTGTCGATGCGCGCCACGGCAATGGAGTCGGCGGACTGCAGGCGGGTGAGGGCATAGAGCGTGATCTGCTCCGCCTTGGTGACCTGCCGGTTATAGGAGCCGGAGGTATCGATCAGCAGATAGACCCCGGTGGAACGGGCCTGCGGCGGGGCGCAGGCCGGCAGCGCGAGCGCCGCAGCGAGCAGCAGCAACAGCGTGCGTGTCATGCTCAGGCCTCCTTCCAGGCCGTCGTCTCGGCGGGCGGCGCCGCGCCGTTGCGGGTGCGCTCGCGCATGCGGATCTCGACCCACAGCGGCCCGAACAGCGGCAGGTCGTAGAGCCGGCAGGCGAGCGCGCCGAGATGGCGAGCGCCGTTACCCAGCAGCCTCAGGATCAGCGCCAGTGCCTGCAGCACCGCGATGCCGATCAGCCCGACCACCGTGCGCAGCGAGTGCACGAAGGTCTCGAGCGGGATCGCCACGAACACGAGCGCGAAGGGCAGCACGAAACCCATGCCCATCTGCGCCGCGGTCGTGATCCACAGATGCGAGTTGACCAGCGCCGCGGAGTTGTCGCCGCGCAGCAGCGCATTGGTGGCCATCTCATCGAGCAGCAGCACCTCGCGCATGTAGGCGAGCCCCGCCTCGATGCTCGCCATCAGCAGCAGGATGAGGAAGGTGATGATCACCATGCGCACGCGAATCTTGTCCGAGAGTGCGCTGATGACCGGGAACAGTCTGGTGATGCGCAGCGACTCCATGAGGAACAGACCCATGGATATCTCCACCATGATGATGACCAGCGCGGCGATGTCGGCGGTGCGGAAGGCGCCGATGAAATTGGTGCCGCCGACCATCTCGGCCATGGGACGCGCGATCAGGGTGAAGTTGACCGCGGTGCCCGCGGTGGCGACCGCGAGCACCAGCGCCGAGATGAAGAAGTACACGATCGACGAGGACGACAGGACCGAGAGCGCCCGATCCTCGCCGCGCACGATCGCCTCGTACTCCTCCATGTGGCGGTCGATGGTCTGGGAGCGCCCGATCACGCTCTCGACACTCTTGTGCACGTGGCCGAGGGCCTGCTGGATCAGCCGCCAGTCGGGCGCCATGCGCCGCAGCAGCGCGTGCCGCTCGGAGCTCGCCTTGCGATAGTCGTCCATCGCCTCCTCGTGGGCCTTGACCATCGACTTGTGGATATCGGAGAGAATCTCCGCGCCGGCATTCCGGGCATCGAGGTTGGCCACGACCTTCACCGCCTGCGCCCAGCCGGGCGCTTCGGGCGGGGCCTCGGCGGCCTTCTCCTGGTCTTCCTCGATGCGCAGAATCGACTCGCTCAGCCGGCGGTGCATGTCGGGATATCCGGCCAGATCCTTGCGCACGGTGTCGGCGACGCGCGTGAATTCGCGCTCGACGACGCGCTCCTTGGATTCACGGCCGGCCGCGAGCAGCACCTGGCGGTTACGCGCCGCGAGTCGCTCCTGGGCGTGGATCACCGAGTGCGCGGCGATCCGCAGTCCGCGCGACAGCGCGCCGGCGGCCACCTGGATTGCCTGATGGGCCGTGGTGCGCGCGAGATAAAGCGCGGTCACCAGCAGGATCAGCAGAATCGCCGCCGACACTGCCGGCCACGGAGTGAACGTCAACAGGCTGCTCATGGACATGGGTGTACTCGCTTGGCAATCGGGCAGGGCCGCGATCAGACTCGTGCGCGCCTCATGCGGCGCGCCCTCGGGTCCTGAGCGGCGGGTGGGACACGCCAACGGTGCGTGGCGTTCGTGCTGGCAACCCCGCTGTCATAGGAAAGTCCCTTAGACCGGTGGCTTTGCGGCCCTTTCTTTCGAAAGGTGTGCCTCTACAGATGCGCGATCAGGGTGAGCGCGCGACCTGCCGCTGTCAACGCGAACCTCATGTCAGTCGCGGGCCGGCAGCCGGCTTTGTGCGCCGGGTCACAACTCGCAAAAGTCGTCTCTGCGGGGCCGCCGCAACCGGGGGGCAAGCTAATTTGAGGGTTTGACGCGGCGAGCGGCCGCGCGCACCCTCGCTGCGCCCCGCCGCGTGCACGGATGCTGCCGGACGTACCACCATGCGCACATCATTGCTGTACGAAGTCCGCATCTGGCCGGTGCTGTGGCGCCGCCGGCTCGGCTTTCTCTGGAAATACGGGGCGCACGGCCAGCTCATGTTCGTGGCGCTGCTCGCGCTGCTGATCGCGGGCGCGGTGGGCGGCATCTACTTCGCGTGCGCCAACGGGGTGAGCTTCGAGCCGTTGCGGCTCGAGGCTCTGCAACGGCAGGAGCTGCGCGCGCAGCGGCGCGCGGACGATCTGCGCTGCCTGGCCGAGAATGTGTATTTCGAGGCGCGCGGCGAGCCGCTCGACGGGCAGTATGCGGTGGCCGAGGTCACGCTCAACCGCACCCGCGCCCAGCACTTTCCGCACACGGTGTGCGCGGTCGTCCACGAGATGCGCTGGGATCCGGTGCGCCGCCGTCACATCGCCGATTTCTCCTGGACCGAGCTCGGGCCGGTGACACCCGCGGACGGCCCCGCCTGGAAACAGGCGATGACGGTCGCGAGCACCGTGTACGACGATCTGCACCCGACGGTGGTACCGCACGCGCTCTATTACCATGCGACCAGCGTGCGGCCCGACTGGGCGCGCAGCCGGCGCGAGATCGCGACCATCGGCAATCACATCTTCTACCGCTGAGCCGGCAGCGGCCGCCCGGGCAGGCGGCTGCTACTTCAGCTCGACTTCCACGAAGCGGAACTCGAACGCGTTGATGTTGATGACGTTGTGATCGACGCCCGCCGGCCGGTTGTATGAGACGCCTGCGGTCAACCCGGCATCGCGCGTCCCGGCGGCCTCGATCAGCCGCAGCGCGCCGCTCGTCAGGGGGACGACGACGTAGTCGTACGCATGCACGTGCCGGCCGGTCTCGGCTCCCGGCGCGAAGGTCCACAGAGTCACCCGGACCCTGTCGTTATCGATCTGTACGGTTGGAACAGCCTGCACCCGGGTCCTCCTGGGCGCGCAGGGTAACACCGGGAAGCACTGGATGTGGCGGAAGTACTCGCGGTAGGCTTGGCCGAGGATGAGACCGAGGCTGCGAGTCGTCTCCGATGAGCTGGTTGCGCCGATCCTGACCGAAGCCAAGAGGATCCTGGCGGAGATCGGGGTCGAGGTGCGCGGTGCGCGGCTGCGCCAGCGACTGCTCGATCATGGGTTGAAGCTGGCGCGTACCGCGGACGACGCCGAGCGCGTATTGTTTCCGGCGGCGGTCGTCGATCGGGCCATCGAGACCGCACCCAAGAGCATTCCACTCTACGATCGCGCGGGCGCGCACTACACCGACGTCGGCGGCGACAAGGTGCATTTCGTTCCGGGCTCGAGCGGTCTGCACGTGCTCGACCACCGCAGCGGCGTGACCCGCAACTCCAACACCCGCGACTTCATCGAGTACGTGCGCGTCGCCGACCAGCTGAAGAATCTCGGCTATCTGGCCACCGCCTTCTCCACCAACGACATCGAGCCACAGGTGTCGGACGCCTGGCGACTGTATCTGGTGCTCAGCAACTCGCTGAGACCGGTGGTGTCGGGCGCCTTCAGCGAGCACGGCGTGCCGCGCATGGCCGCGATGATGCAGCTGTTTCGCAGGGATCGCGCCGATCTCATCGCGCGGCCCATGTCGATCTTCACCGTCACCGCCACGGGCTTCTATCGCTACAGCGAGGACTCCTGCCAGAACCTCATGGACTGCGCCGAGTGCGGGATCCCGGTGGAGATCGTCCCGGTGACCCTCATGGGGCTGATCGCGCCCGTGACGCTGGTGGGCGCCACGGTCATGCACGTGGCGGACGTGCTGGCCGGGCTGACGATGGCGCAGATCATCAAGCCGGGCACACCGGTGCTGTTTGGGGGCGCCCCCGCGACATTTCACATGCGCACGGCGATGTCGCCGATGGCCGCCATCGAGGCGCTGCACCTGAACGTGGCGTACGTGGAGATCGCCAGGCACCTGCAGCTTCCCACCCAGGCGTACATGGCCCTCAGCGAGGGAAAGTTTCTCGACGCGCAGGCGGGAGCGGAATCCTTCGCCGGAGCGCTGCTGGCCGCGGTCGCCGGAGTCAACTCGGTATCGGGGCCCGGGATGCTGGATTACGTGCTGACCTTCAGTCTCGAGAAGCTGGTGTTCGACGACGAGCTGTGCGGTCAGGCGCTGCATTTCTGCCGCGACCTGGCGGTGATGGACGATCTGCCGACGGTCGAGCTGGTGCGCCAGCTCCTCGGCGAGAAACACCTGCTCACTGCAGCGCATACCCTCAGGTACTGGCCCAGGGAGTTGTATCTGCCGGGCCGCGTTTTCGATCGTCTGAGCCGCGAGACCTGGCTGCAGGAGGGCGGCCAGGGCCTCGAGCAGCGGGTCAAGGCCGAGGTGGAGCGGCACCTCGCCGCCTACGTCTCGCCGGCGACCGATCCGCGTGCCATCGCGGAGATGGTGCAGCTCATAAGACACGGCATGACCGCTCCCGATTCACTGCCGGAGGTTCTGCCACCGGTCGAAGCGCACGGCGAGAGCGTCCCGAGAGAGCATCCGGGACGGCGCTCGCGCCGCCCGCGCGGCGCCTGAGCGTGCTAGCGTAAGGCTGTGCACCCGCAACGAGACGCCGGACTGATCCGCGCGGTGGGACCGTGGACGCTGGCCGCCGGCGCCGTGAGCATGATCGTGGGCGGCGGCATCTTTGCCGCGCCCGCCGCGCTCGCGGCCGGCGTCGGCTCCTACGCGGCCTGGGTGTTCCTCGGCTGTGGCCTCGCCGTCGGCGCCGTGGCGATCTGCTTTGCCGAGGGCGGCAGCCGCGTTCCCACCAGCGGCGGAATCTATGGATTGGCCGAAGCGGCGTTCGGGCCGCTGGTCGCCTTCGTTGCCGGGACGCTGCTGTGGGTGGGCTGCGTGCTCGCCTGCGGCGCGATCGCGGCGGCATTGGCCGACGTCATCGCCAGCCTGGCTCCGCCGCAGCTGACGGCGACGGTGCGCGCGGTGGTGATCGTCTGCGTCATCGGTGCGGTGGCGCTCGTCAACATCGGCGGCGTGGCGCGCGGGGCCCGGCTGGTGGCTTGCATGACCGCCGCCAAGCTGATTCCGCTGATGGTGTTCGTCGCAGCCGGCGCAGGGGCGATGCATGGCGCCAATTTCGCCCAGGTTGCGCATCCGGACGCCGAGGCGCTGCGGGGCGCGCTGGTCATCGGCGTGTTCTCCTTCATCGGCATGGAGACGCCGCTGTGCGCGAGCGGGGAGGTGCGCGATCCGAGCCGCACCATACCGCGTGCGCTCGCGCTGGCGATGTTGTTCGTCATCGCGCTGTACGTGGCGATCCAGGTCGTAGCGCAGGGCATTCTCGGTCCGTCGCTCGCGCTGTCGAAGGCGCCGCTGGCCGATGCCATGGCGCGCATCCACCCGGCGCTGCGAGCGCTGCTGGTGGCCGGGGCGGCGGTCTCGATGAGCGGCTATGTGGCGAGTGACATCTTCGGCACCCCGCGGCAGCTGTTCGCCTTCGCACGCGACGGCCTGCTGCCGGGAGCGCTCGGACGGCTGCACGCGCGCAGTCACGCACCCCACATCGCGATCATCTGCTACGCGACGATCGCCGCGGCACTGGCGCTCAGCGGCAGCTTCGCCCGGCTGGCCGTCTGGTCGACGCTCGCCATCGCGGCGCTCTATGCCGCCGGCTGCGTGGCCGCCTGGCTGCTGGCACGCCGCGGCATCGCGCTGGCCGGGCCGCCGTTGCACTTCCGGCAGCTCACCGCTGCCATGGTCGTCGGCAGCGGCAGTATGCTGGCGGTGATCGCGCTCGGCTCGAGCCAGGAGATTCTGGGCCTGGCGGCGCTCATCGCGCTGAGCGTCGGCATTTACCTGGTGCAGACCCGCAGCAGGGCGGTGGAGGTCCGATGAGCCCGAACATCCCGCGCTGGCGCACCGACGGCGTGCGCATCATCCGCGCGGATGAGCTCGATGATGCGACGGCGCAGACACTGGGCATGCGGCGGCGCGCCGCCGTGACCACGGCGAAGACCGGCGCCACCAGGCTCTGGGCCGGCACGGTCACGATCGATGCGAAGGCCCGGACCGGGCCTCATCACCACGGCGATCTCGAGAGCGTCATCTACGTCGTCAACGGCGTGGCGCGCATGCGCTGGGGCGAGCGTCTGGAATATGTAGCCGAGGCTGCCGCGGGCGATTTCATTTACGTCCCACCTTACGTGCCGCACCAGGAGATCAACGGGAGCGACGAGCTCGAGCTGCACTGCGTCATCGCGCGCAGCGGGCAGCAGGGACTGGTGATCAACCTCGATATCACTCCGGTCGAGATCCCCGAGCTGGTCCGCTGGATCGACGACCTCCACAAGTAGTGAGCAAATCAACAGGGGGGCCGGCGGGGTCTCGCTGAGAGCGCCGGGAAGGATCCCGTAGCCAGTGCGTGCACCCAGTCTTCGCAGAGCGCCACTGCCTGCTGCGGCGCGAAGCTCGCGGGATTGAGACTGAGCTCGACCCACAGTCCGTCCATCAGCGCCGACAGGCCGATCGCAGCTGCGTTGACCCTGAAGGCCGGCACACCCGCCTCACGCCTGAGGTGCCTGAGAAGCGTCTCGAGAGTTGTGCGCGTGTCGGCGTAGGCACGGTCACGCACGGCGCGCAGCTCGCTGGAGTGCGGCACGAGGCTCCAGAACACCAGCCAGGTGCGGAAGATCGCCGGGTCGAGGGCCTGGGGCTCGAAGGACGCCGCGAAGAACGCGCGCAGGGATTCGAGCGGCCCGCCGTCAACTGCGAGCGCCCGATCGCGGCTTCGCGACAGCAGGCGCCCGGCCAGCGATTCGTAGGCCGCGGCCATCAGGGTGTCGATGCCGGCGAAGTAGTGGGTGATGAGTCCCATCGAGACGCCCGCCGCGGCGCTGATACGCCGCACCGACACGCCTTCATGGCCATGACGACTCAGGCAGGCGAGGGTGGCCGCGATGAGCGCCTCGCGGCGCGCAGCGGGTGATTGGCGCCGGAATTTCGGCTCAGCCGCTCGACTAGATCGGCTCACCGGCCTTCGTCCGCAGGCACCTCAGGCGACTCTCGACGTCCTCCTTGTTGAGATAGACCCCGGCCAGACGCCGGTAGCCGGTGTAGGCATCGCGCGCGTGCAGCACGCGCCAGTTGTCGAATAACAGCACCGAGCCCGGCAGCAGGCGCCTGCGGTGCTGGAGCGCCGGATCGTTGCAGAGCGCATTGAAGGTTGCCAGGGCGCGATACAGGGCCCGCTGGCGTGCGGGGGGCAGGGCGAAGGGTGCGCGATCGTAGTTGTTGTAGCTGACCTGAACGAGTGCGCCGCAATCATCGAGCCTGAACAGGGGGCGGCGTGCCATGAGATGAATGCCGCGCTCGTGGTCGATGTATTGCCCCGGGATGGCGAGCTCGGTGAGCAGCTGGAAGTCCGCGGGCGCTTCGCGCTGCATGATTTCGGCGATCCGGAAGCCGTCGATCAGTACGTTCTCGCCGCCGGTGCACTCGGCCGCCAGGCAGTGGAACATCTGATAGCCGGGCGCGTCGAGGCTGTAGGTGCCATCGGTGTGCGGCCCGATGGACAGGCTGGTATAGGCGGTGTCCTTGTGTTCGAGGTTGGCGGTGAAGTCCCAGTAGCCGCCGAAGATCGTCTGGCGCGTATAGGCGATGCGGGCAGCCACCGCCTGGGTGGCCTGCGGAGTTGCGGGCGTGCCTTCGACGAAGCAGAACCCGAAGCACATGACCAGCTCGAGGAACTCCTTCAGCACCGCTTCGTCCTGCATGAACGCGGTGTAGGAGACGGACGGGATCCGCTCCGCGATCTCATCCCGGTTCCAGGTGCGATGCGTCACCGGCAGCACGTCGGGATTGGCGCGCAGCATCGAGAGGAACCCGGCGTTGAAGCGGCTGACGTGGTCCCCCGCGGCCCATTCGACCTTGAGCCCGCGGCCGTGATCCTCGACCGTGACCGCGCGCACCGCGATGTCCGGGTCGATACCAAAAGTATCGACCAGACGTTGTCGGGTTTGCGGGTGCTGGCTGGCGGGGCAGTTGTCCCGCAGCCACATCAGCGGCAGCGTCGCCGGGGCCCGCCCGTCACTCCAGGTCAGCTCGATGTCCTGGCCCCTCACCGTGGCCTGGCGCAGGGTCGCCGTCATATGAGTCTCCGTCGCCGGCTTATTATGCAACTGCATAATAGCACGACGGGCAACAACGGCCAAACGCGGCAACGCTGTCGCTGTACGAAGACAGGATGCGTGCGTGTGTCGCCACGGAGCGATAATGAGCAGCTCGTATTCCGGGGGGCAGACGCGAGCAGGGGCTTGGCTTACGGCTGTCTGCGGATGGGGAGGTTGGTATGTCGCGGTTAACCCGGGTTGTGGGCATGCTCGCCTGGCTGGTTGCGGCGATTCTCGGGCTCAGCGCCTGTAGTGGACGCGGCGGATCGAGCATGGGGGCGCCCATCACTCCGCAGATGCGCTTGTCGGTGGCAGACGCGCCTCCGGCCGATGGCGCGCCGCACGTGGTCGTCCAGTTCACCGGAGTCGAGCTGACCGGCAACGCCGGCAATCCGGTTACGATCACTTTCCCCTCGCCCAAGAGCATCGATCTCGTCACGCAAAGCGGCACCGCGTCCGCGCAGCTCTTCAATCAGCCGATTCCGCCGGGTTCCTACGGGCAGGTGCGCCTGATGGTGAACGCCGACGGCAACGCCAGCGATTCCTACATCGTGCTCGCCGACGGGTCGATGCACGGGCTGATCATTCCGAGCGGGATGCAGACGGGGCTCAAGCTCGTCTCGGGGTTCACCGTGCCGGCGAGCGGCGTCGTCGATTACACGATCGACTTCGATCTGCGCCAGGCGATTACCTGCCCGCCTGGACAGGCACCGGCGTGTCTCCTCAAGCCCGCACTGCGCCTGGTCGACAACACCACCGTCGGAAACATACAGGGGCAGATCACGAGCACCCTGCCGGGCGCATGCATGCCGGGTGTGTATCTCTATGCGGGCACCGTGACGCGACCCGAGGACATGAACAGCGGCGCGGCCTCCACCGATACCAACCAGCCGCTGGCTTCCAGGGTGCCGGTCGCGACTTCCGCGCCGCCGTATTACTACCAGTTCACTTTCCTGACGCCCGGCACTTACACGGTCGCCTTCACGTGTCAGGCGGATAAAGACAATCCTGACCAGGCCGATCCTGCCGTGACCCTGATTCCCGTCGGGACGACGACGGTGTCGGCGAACGCAACCCAGACGGTCAACATCACGCTCGGGACTATTTCCGGTGCGGTGGCCGGCTCGCTGATCACGGGCAGCTGTACGCCCGGTGTCTATCTCTATAGTGGCAACGTCACGACCCCGGAGGACATCGATCAGGCGGCGCCAGCCACGGACAGCAACCAGCCGATTACGACGCAGCAGCCAGTGGCAAGCACGACGCCGCCGTACTCTTATCTGTTCGGCGCACTGCCGCCGGGTACCTATACGCTGGCCTTCACCTGCCAGGCGGCCGCCGACAATCCGGCGCAGGCCGATGCCAGCGTGACGTTCAGCCCGGTCAAGACCGGAATCACGGTCATGGCTGATCAGACGACGACTGCCAACCTGCCGTGACCGCATGCGTACTCTGCTGATCTCGGGCGCGATTCTGGCCGCGGCCGGCCTGTACCTGGTCTTGAGGCCCCCGACCTATCCACACCAGGAGAGTGTGCTCAAACTGGGTGATATCGAGGCTACGGTGAAGGAGCAGCGGCCGCTCCCGGGATGGGTGGGCGGGGCGCTGCTCGGGGCGGGATGCGTGCTCGTCGTCGTGGGCCTCAACAAGCCCAGGCGTCACTGATCGGTCGCTGCGATCCTGCGCAGCTGCCCGAGGAGCGCTGCCGGGGATACCGGACGGCCGAGAAATTCCTGAAGCAGCTCCGGGGTGGGGTGCTCTTCGCCGGAAGCCAGCAAGTGCTGGCTGAGCCAGGCGAACCAGCGCGAATCGCCAGTCTGAAAAGGCCCCAGCTCCTGCGCGATCCGCTGCCGCAGATCTGCGGTGATGAGACTTCCCAGGCCGTAATTCACCATGTAGCCCGGCGCATCCACGAGCTGAACGCGCACCGCCCACCAGGAGTACTCAGGATGCGGCCGGATGTTCAGGTGGTGCCGGGTGATGTCGCTCCACAGCCGATTGGGGTCGGTGGCCGGATCGCGCAGCATGCGGATATCGAAGAGTGCCCAGGCCACATCGAGCATCACCCCGCCGTAAAGAGCCCGCAGCGAGGCACGCTCGCCGACACTGCGGCCCAGATATTTCTGCTGCCAGGCCGGCTCGTACACACTCCATGAGGGCACGTCCGCAAAGGCTTCGTAAAAGAGCGGGTCACCGAGATCCATGAACGCCGGCCGGGTGCGCAGCGCGAGCATGTGCACCGCGTGCCCGTTCTCGTGCACCAGCTCGTTGAGCTCGCCGAGGCCGCCGTGCGTGTAGTTGGCTGAGACACGCACGATGGTGGGCTGCCATACGCCCATGCGCTGGCGACCGCGCACCACGAAGTCGGTGTAGGCAAGCGGCGCCTTGGCTGCGCGCGGCTCCAGATCGTAGATCACGTGCGCGGCATCGAGATCCGCACCGAGATCCAGGTAGAAACGCTGGTTGAGCCCGCGCAGGCTTGCCACCGTGATGAGCTCATCGAGCGGATGCACTCCGGCTTCCACCTGGAAGCGGTAGTCCCACGGCTCCATGATCGGGTCGCCGCTGACCTGTCGCCAGGTGTCGAGGATGCGCTCGAGCCAGGCCTCGAGATCCCCCGCAGGTACGCCAAGGGTGCGTGCGGCCAGCACGACCGGAGAAGGGCGGTGGCGGAACTGCGCCGCCGCCCGCCTGATCATCAGGCGGTAGGGGCTGTCGACCTCGTCACTGCCGTTGAGCGCGTGCCACAGCGGCTCGAAGGTGAGGAACAGCGTCTTGCGCCGCTCGGCTTCGGGCAGGCTGGCGAGGAGCCCGAGGGCATCCGCCCGGGTGAGCGTCGCGTTCTCGAAACGCAGCTGGTTGCCGAGCTCGACGAAGCAGGCATAGAGCGCGTGCTGGTGGCTGCGCAGCGGCAGGTCACGGCGGCGCGCATCGGCGCAGTGTCCGGCCGGCGCCAGCGATTCGGGATCGGCCGATGAGTCACTGACAGCGGCGCGCATGAGAGTGACCGCCCGGCGGTCGGCGGTGGAATGCGGCGAAACCGCAGGCCGCCTGAGACTCTGCAGCAGTTGCGAGCGGGTCGTGCGATAGAGCTCCGCCCAGCGGTCGCGAGTGCGGCCGCCGTAGCCCGCGGCTGCATATCGGGTCGGGTCTGAGTCGATGAGCCCGACGGCGCCGGCCGCGTCGTTGAAATCCGCGTAGGCCGATTCGAGCTGGCCCGGCTCCGGGGGTGCGGCCGGCGCTGCGGCCGCGGCGGGCCAACCGGCAAGGCCGAGAGCCAGGGCGCAGAAGAACACTGGGGCATGATTCATGAGGAGGTCTGCGGCAAATCATAGCGGCAGCGCGGCGCGTGCCACCAGATGCCGGGCGTGTAGACTCATGCGCCGACGCGTGCGCATCGTGGAGCCGTGGTGGGAGTCGAGTCGCTCAGCCTGACGAAAGCCGCCGAGCTGGTGCGCCAGCGAGAGGTCTCCCCGGTGGAGCTCACGCAGGCGTGCCTCGAGCGCATCGAGAAGCTGAATCCGGGCCTCAATGCCTTCATCACCGTCACCGCGGAGTCGGCGCTGGCGAGCGCCCGCGCTGCGGAAGAGGCGATCGGCCGGGGTGACTGGCAGGGCCCGCTGCACGGCATCCCGATCGCGCTCAAGGATCTGCTCGATACCGCCGGCGTGCGCACCACAGCCGGCAGTGCGGTATTCAGGGAGCGCATCCCGCAGCAGGATGCCGAGGTGGTCCGCCGTCTCAAAGCCGCGGGCGCGGTGTTGCTCGGCAAGCTCAACATGCACGAGTTCGCCTTCGGTGGCAGCTCGGCTTTCAGCGCCTTCGGGCCGGTTCGCAATCCGTGGAACCCCGCCTACAGTCCGGGCGGCTCCTCGGGCGGCTCGGCAGCGGCGGTTGCGGCGCAGATGTGCTACGCCGCTCTCGGCTCGGACACCGGCGGCTCGATCCGCGAGCCTGCGGCCTGCTGCGGCATCGTCGGACTCAAGCCGAGCTTCGGCCGCGTCAGCACCCGCGGCGCCATTCCGCTCTCATGGTCTCTCGATCACCTGGGCCCGATGACGCGGACGGTGAGCGATGCGGCGCTGGTGCTGCAGGCGATCGCCGGCTATGACCCGCAGGATCCCGTGAGCATCGATGAGCCGGTAGCGGACTACACGGCGCAGATCGACGCGCCCACGTCGCAATTGCGCCTCGGCTTGCCGCGGGACTTCTTCTATGAAGAGCTGCATCCCGATATCGAGGCAGCGATGCAGGCGGCACTCGGCGTGCTCGCCGGGCTGACCCGTACGCAGCGCGACGTGCCGCCGCTGGCGGCGGATGCGGGCTACGCATCGATCATGGAGCCGTACGTCGCCATCCTCTCCGCCGAAGCTTACGAGTTTCACAGCGACTACGTGGCGAAGAGCCCCGAGCTGTACCAGGCCGCCACGCTGAAGCGAATCCGCAGCGGTGCGGACGTGACGCTGTCGGCCTATATGCACAGCCGGCGCCGCCTCGACCAGATCCGCAATGCCGGCGCCCGTTTCTTTGCGGATGTGGACCTGCTCATCACACCGACGATGCCGGTCCCACCCTACGCGCTCGCCGAGCTCGCCGAGCCGGGCACGGCCCGACCGCTCGAGCTGCGCATGCTGCACCATACGCGGCCGCTCAACTTCCTCGGGCTGCCGACCGTCTCCGTCCCCTGCGGGTTTACCGCGGCGGGTCTGCCCGTCGGACTGCAGATCAGCGGCCCGCCGGGGAGCGAAGCCTGCGTTCTGCGGCTGGCGCGTGCCTACGAGCGCGCCACGACCTGGCATCGGAGGGGCCCGCTCAGCGCAGATCGGGCGCCGCTGCCGCCAGCCGCACTACGGGCAGCTCCCGGATCGGCAGGTTGATGAAGGCCGCGACCAGGGCGAGCGTCATGTCCGCGTACCACATCCAGCCGTAGTCTCCAAAGCGCACCAGCGCGACGCCGCCGAGCCACGCGCCGAAGAAAGCGCCGATCTGATGCGAAAGGAGCGTAAGGCCGAAAAGCGTCGCGAGATAGCGCACACCGAAGAGCTTGCCGACCAGCCCGGCGGTCGGCGGCACGGTGGAGAGCCAGGTGAAACCGAGCGCCGCCGCGAACACATAGAAGGTCAGCGGTGTTCTGGGCGTGGCAAGGTAGATGGCGATGGCCAGCGCGCGGCTGAGATACACGCAGAAGAGCAGCAGCTTCATGCGGTACACACCGCCGAGCCAACCGATGACGAGGCTCCCGGCCACGTTCGCCAGCCCGATGATCGCGAGCGAGCCGGCCGCGACGCTCGCCGGCAGCGCACACAGGTTCACCTCGCCGGGCAGGTGCGTGACGAGGAAGGCGATGTGGAATCCGCAGGTGAAAAAGCCCGCGTGCAGGCACCAGTAGCTGCGGTCGCGAGCCGCCTGCTGCAACTGTTCGCCGAGCGTCAGCGGGTTCTGGTGCGAGGCCGCCTCATCGCGGGCTGCGGACAGCCCGGCGGCCGGGGGGCTGCGGCTCAGATGTCTGGCCAGGGGCACCGTAGCGAGCGCCGCCAGACCCAGGGCGTACATCGCCGTCACCCAGCCGAACGCCCCGATGATGAGCTGGCTGATCGGAGCCAGCAGGAACTGGCCGAGACTTCCGCCGGCGTTGATGAGGCCCGATGCGAAGGCTCTCTTGCCGGGCGCGAGGCGCCGTGCGGTGGCGCCGATCAGCACCGAGAAGCTTCCGGCTGCCGCCCCGGTGGCGAACAGCACGCCGATGCTGAGGATGAGCCCCGGCGCGCCCGAGGCGAGCGTGCTGAGAACGCACCCGAGGGCCATGATCAGTGCTCCGGCTATGAGCACTTTGCCCGAGCCGAAACGCTCGGCGACGGCGCCGCACACCGGCTGAGCCAGTCCCCAGACGAACTGGCCGACTGCGAGCGCCAGGCTGATGGCGACGATCCCTGCGCCGGTGCTGCGGTTGAGGGGGGCGACGAACAGTCCGAGCGACTGACGCGCGCCCATGGTGATGAGCAGAATCGCGGCGGCCGCGAGTACCAGCGGGTCGCGAAGTGTTCTCGTAGTGCCCGCGCCCGCTTCAGCGGTCCTTGGAGTACCGCGCATAGTCACCCCGATCTTACACGCCCGATCGTAGTCCGCCTCCTACGCAGGCGCGCGCCGCGTGGCGCATTCCTGCCCGCAGACCCCCGGGAACTGTAGTCCGCATCCTACCTGCGCGGGTGCAGCGCGCCGATACCTGCCCCCGGATCGGGACTACTAGAGTCGTCGCTCGCGCTCGCGATTCCCGGGGGCTGAGACCTATGCAATCACAGGAACGCGCGCCGCGGGTGCGCAAGGCCAACGGCGAGCAAAAGCCCCCTGAGGCCGGTCTCGACCAGCGCATGCTGTTGCGCGTCCTGCACGCGGTCCGTGACGGCGACTTTTCCGTCCGACTGCCGGGCGATCAAACGGGGCTGGCGGGCAAGATCGCCGACACTTTCAACGAGATCGTCACCTCCACCGAGCGTCTGGCCCATGAGCTGGAGCGCGCCGGGCAGATCGTGGGCAAGGACGGCAAGACGCGCCACCGCATGTCGGGCGACCGGCGTTCGGGGGCCTGGGGTGCCATGGAGTCATCCGTCAACACCCTCATCGACGACCTCCTGTGGCCGACCAAGGAAGTGACGCGGACGATCTCCGCCATCGCCAAGGGAGATCTGCAGCAGGCGATGAGCCTGGAGGTGGACGGCCGCCCGCTGAAGGGCGAATTCCTGCGCTCGGCCAACATCGTCAACACGATGATCGAGCAGATGAGCGCCTTCACCTCCGAGGTGACGCGCGTCGCCCGCGAAGTGGGCACCGAGGGCAAGCTCGGCGGTCAGGCGGCGGTTCCGGGGGTGGCGGGCACCTGGAAGGATCTCACCGACAGCGTCAATTCCATGGCCAGCAACCTCACCGGCCAGGTGCGCAACATCTCCGAGGTCACCATCGCGGTGGCGAACGGCGACCTGTCGCGCAAGATCACGGTCGACGTGCGCGGCGAGATCCTGCAGCTGAAAGAAGCCATCAACACCATGGTCGATCAGCTGCGCTCCTTCGCATCCGAGGTGACGCGCGTGGCGCGCGAAGTGGGTACCGAGGGCAAGCTCGGCGGCCAGGCCATCGTCTCGGGGGTGGCCGGCACCTGGAAGGACCTGACGGATTCCGTCAACGCGATGGCCACCAATCTCACCGGTCAGGTGCGCAACATCGCCGAAGTCACTACCGCGGTCGCGCGCGGCGACCTGTCGCGCAAGATCACCGTCGACGTCAAGGGCGAGATCCTGGAGCTGAAGAACACCATCAACACGATGGTCGATCAGCTCAACGGCTTCGCCGCCGAGGTGACGCGCGTGGCGCGCGAGGTCGGCACCGAGGGCAAGCTCGGCGGCCAGGCCGCCGTTCCCGGGGTGGCGGGTACCTGGAAGGATCTCACCGACAGCGTCAACTCCATGGCCGGTAACCTCACCGGGCAGGTGCGCAACATCTCCGAGGTCGCCACCGCCATCGCGCGCGGCGACCTGTCGCGCAAGATCACGGTGGACGTGCGCGGCGAGATCCTGCAGCTGAAGGAGACCGTCAACACGATGGTGGACCAGCTGAACAGCTTCGCGGCGGAAGTCACGCGCGTGGCGCGCGAAGTCGGCACCGAGGGCAAGCTCGGCGGCCAGGCCATCGTCCCCGGCGTCGGCGGGACGTGGAAGGATCTCACCGACAACGTCAACTCCATGGCGCGCAACCTCACCGGTCAGGTGCGCAACATCGCCGAGGTCTCGACCGCCATCGCGCGCGGCGACCTGTCGCGCAAGATCACCGTGGACGTACAGGGCGAGATACTGCAGCTCAAGGAAACCATCAACACGATGGTGGACCAGCTCAACAGCTTCGCGGCCGAAGTGACGCGCCTGGCGCGCGAGGTCGGCACCGAAGGCAAGCTCGGCGGCCAGGCGGTGGTGCCCGGTGTCGCCGGCACCTGGAAGGATCTGACCGACAACGTCAACGTGATGGCGAACAACCTCACCAGCCAGGTCCGCGGCATCGTCAAGGTGGTGACCGCAGTCGCCGGCGGCGATCTGCGGCAGCGCCTCACGGTCGAGTCCAAGGGCGAGGTGAACGCACTCGCCGACACCATCAACAGCATGACCGACACCCTCGCCATCTTCGCCGACCAGGTGACCAGCGTGGCGCGCGAGGTCGGTGTCGAGGGACGCCTCGGCGGCCAGGCGCACGTTCCCGGAGCGGCCGGCACCTGGAAGGACCTGACCGCCAATGTGAATCTGCTGGCGGCCAACCTGACCAACCAGGTGCGCGCGATCGCGGAAGTCGCCACCGCCGTTACCAAGGGCGACCTCACGCGCTCCATTCAGGTGGAGGCGCGCGGCGAGGTCTCGGAGCTCAAGGACAACATCAATGCGATGATCGGCAACCTGCGCGCGACC
>DASQGK010000153.1:0-14265 GCA_035632655.1 Steroidobacteraceae bacterium
CATCACTCTTTCATGCCCCCTCAGACAGCGACAAACCGGCCGCGCGCCCGGCCGCACGGACCTGTGCCCGGTAGGCGGACGCCAGCGGCGTAAGCGGCAATCTTACCCCAGGGCCGATCAGGCCCATCTGCCCGAGCAGCCACTTGACCGGAATCGGGTTGGCCTCGACGAACAGCTCCCGGTGCAGACCCGCCAGCGACGCATCCAGCTGCGCCGCCGCCTGCCGCGCCCCGGCGCGGGCCGCAGCCACCATCTCTGACATGCGCCGCGGCGCGACGTTCGTCGTGACCGAAATCACCCCCTGTGCCCCGGCGGCGATGGCCTCGCGCGCGGTGGCGTCATCGCCGCTCAGCACCGTAAAGCCCGGGGCGCACTGCGTCACCAGCTGGCCGATGCGCTCGAGCTGCGGTACGGCCTCCTTGAGGCCGACGATGCCGGGCAGGCGCGACAGCCGCGCGACCGTCGCCGGCTGCATGTCGACCGCGGTGCGCGACGGCACGTTGTAGAGCAGCAGAGGTTTGCTCGCCACCGCGGCGCAGGCGGCGAAATGCTGGTACAGGCCTTCCTGGCTGGGGCGGTTGTAGGCCGGGGTCACCACCAGCACGCCGTCGATGGGCAGCTGCGCCAGCCAGCCGATGCGCGCCACGGTGGTGGCGGTGCTGCTGGTGCCCGCGCCAGCGATCACCGCGGCGCGGCCGCGCAGCTGCGCGCAGGCGCGCGCGGTGAGCTCGCGCAGTTCCGCCTCGGTGAGCGTCGCCGACTCCCCGGTCGTGCCGCCGACCACGACGCCGGCGGTGCCGTTGGCGGCGTGGAAATCGAGCAGCCGCGCCCAGGCTTCGAAATCGACCGCGCCATCGTCGCGCATGGGTGTGACGATGGCGACCAGACTGCCGACAAACATAGGGGAACCGGAGGTCCGCGGGGGAAGCAGCCGATGTTACGAGCGGCGGTTGCGTTCAGGCAAGGGCACGCCGGCGCGCGCCGGACACGAAGTCGCAACCTCTGCCGGCTCCCGGTACACTCGGACCCGGGCACACCGCCAGCCAGTACCCCCGCCACCCACAGCAGATGAAGCAGCACCTGGCCGTTTCGGCGATCGGCAGCGACCGCACGGGGATGGTCCACGAGCTGACCCGCGTCATCAGCGAGTCGGGCGGCAATATCAGCGAGAGCCGCATGGCGAATCTCGGCAACGAGTTCGCGATGCTGCTGTTGGTATCCGGCAACTGGCATGCGCTGGCGAAACTCGAAACCGAGCTCAAACGCCTCGCCGAGACCAATAATCTCAGCATCCACCTCAAGCGCACCGAGCCGCGCACGGCACGCACCGACATGCTGCCGTACTCGATCGACGTGGTGTGCCTCGACCAGAGCGGCATCGTCTCCGGGCTGTCGGGCTTCTTCGCCACGCGCGGCATCGACATCGCCGAGGTGTCGACGCGCAGCTACCCGGCGGCGCACACCGGGGCGCCCATGTTTGCGGTGCAGATGATCGTCAACGTGCCGAGCCGCATCCACGTCGCGCACCTGCGCGAGGAGTTCATGGAGTTCTGTGACTCGCTCAATCTCGATGCCATCCTCGAGCCGGTCAAGTCCTGAAGCGAGATGCCGAAGATCAAGCCCGGAAGCAAAGTACCGGATTTCTCCCTGCCCACGACGGGCGGCGGTACCTGGAGCCTGAAGGACGTGGCCGGCAGGAAGCTGGTGATCTACTTCTATCCCCGCGACATGACCTCCGGCTGCACGCGCGAGGCGCAGGACTTCCGCGACCGCTATGCCGCTTTCCGCAAAGCGGGAGCGGAGCTCGTGGGCATCTCGCGCGACGGCGTCGCCTCGCACGAAAAGTTCGCCGCCAGGGAATCGCTGCCGTTCCCGCTGCTCGCCGACGACGACGAGCGCGTCTGCCGGATGTTCGATGTCATGAAGCAGAAGACCCTCTACGGGAGGAAGTATCTGGGAGTGGAGCGCAGCACTTTCCTGCTGGACGGCGCCGGGAAGCTGCAGCGGGAGTGGCGCAATGTGAAGGTGCCCGGTCACGCGGAGGCAGTGCTTGAAGCAGCGCGGAGTCTATGAACCCGGTCCCACGTCCGCCTCGGGCGCAGCGCGCGCCGTGAGAGGCAAGCCGCGCGGGGTGCGCCGCCTGTTCGTGCTCGACACCAACGTGCTGATGCACGATCCGACCGCCATCTTCCGCTTCGAAGAGCACGACGTGTACCTGCCCATGGTGGTGCTCGAGGAGCTCGATGCGCACAAGAAGGGCCTGTCGGAGGCCTCGCGCAACGTACGCCAGGTGAGCCGCTTCCTCGATGACATGATGCGCGATGTCACCAAGGAGCAGATCGATCTGGGGCTGAAGCTCCCGAGCGGCTACTCGGGCAATCACGGCAAGCGCCCCTCGAGCGGGCGGCTCTTTTTTCAGACACGCCAGCTCACCAGTGCCCTCCCCGAGAGCCTGCCGGGCCAGAGCGGCGACAACGCCATACTGGCGCAGACGCTCGCGCTGCAGAACGAGCACCCCGAAGCGCGGGTGATCCTGGTCTCGAAGGACATCAATCTGCGCATCAAGGCGGCGGTGCTCGGGGTGCACGCCGAGGACTACTACAGCGACAAGACGCTCGAGGATGCCGACGTCCTCTACAGCGGCATGACCGCGCTGCCGGTGGATTTCTGGGAGCGGCACGGCAAGGACATGCGCTCCTGGAAGGACGCCGACCGCACCTTCTACGAGATCACCGGTCCCGCGGTGCGCGAATGGCATCCGAACCAGGGCGTCTACGAAGACACGCCCGAGGGCATCGAGGGCATCGCACGCAAGATCAGCGCCGACACCGCCACCATCGAGCTGACACGCGACTACCGCAACGAGCGGCACAACGTCTGGGGCGTGACGGCGCGCAACCGCGAGCAGAATTTTGCGCTCAACCTCCTCATGGACCCGGAGATCGACTTCGTCACCGTGCTGGGACCGGCGGGCACCGGCAAGACGCTGCTGGCGCTCGCGGCGGGCCTCATGCAGACCCTCGAGACCAACCGCTTCGTCGAGATCATCATGACGCGCGTCACCATCCCCCTCGGCGAAGACATCGGCTTCCTCCCCGGCACCGAGGAAGAGAAGATGGAGCCCTGGATGGGAGCGCTGATGGACAATCTCGAAGTCCTCACCGGCTCGCAGGAAGGCGGCAACTGGGGGCGCGCCGCCACCAACGATCTGCTGCGCAACCGCATCAAGATCCGCTCCCTGAACTTCATGCGCGGGCGCACCTTCCTCAACCGCTTCCTGATCCTCGATGAGGCTCAGAACCTGACGCCCAAACAGATGAAGGCGCTCATCACGCGCGCGGGCCCGGGGACCAAGCTCGCCTGCCTCGGCAATATCGCCCAGATCGATACCCCTTACCTCACGGAGATGACCTCGGGCCTCACCTACGCCGTCAACCGCTTCCGCGGCTGGGCGCACTCGGGACACATCACACTGGTGCGTGGCGAGCGCTCGCGGCTCGCCGACTACGCCTCGGACATTCTCTGAGCACCCCCATGTCAAAGCAGGCCCACGAGGCGGCCCTTTCGCGGTACCCTTGAGCCGTCGCCGCCGTCGAGCGGACGGCGAAGCATGTAAACCCATGTAAGCATGAGGAAACTCGCTCGCACCCCGCGCGGTCGAAGCAAGGTTATGCGCGCTTTTTTCGTTGGCCTGCTGTGCACTTGTCTCTCGGTGGCGACGATCGCCGCCGCGCAGCAGCCCCCAACCACGAATCCGATGGACCTCACCGGCCCCACGGCCGGCTCCGACCTGCCCGACCTTGGAAGTCCGGCGGAAACCATCCTGTCGAAGACCGACGAGTTTCGCCTCGGCGCCATGGTGGCCAAGCAGCTGCGCGATCAGAACGCACTGCTCGAAGACCCCGAGGTCAGCGAATACCTGACCGCGGTCGAGCAGCGGCTTGCCGCGCAGAGCGCCGACGGCGGCAGGGGCTTTCAGTCCTTCCTGGTGAAGGACACCGAGATCAACGCCTTCGCGGTCCCCGGCGGCTACCTGTTCGTGAACTCGGGACTGCTGCTCGCGAGCACCACCGAGTCGGAGCTGGCGGCCGTGATGGCCCACGAGACGGCGCACGACACCCAGCGGCACATCGCGCGCGCCATCCGCGCCCAGAGCCAGCAGAGCCTCACCACCGCCGCGGCCATGATCGCTGCCATCCTGCTCGGCGCGATGGCGGGCGGCGGCCAGGCCACCGAGGGCGCCATCGTCGCCGCCCAGGGCCTGGCGGTGCAGCAGCAGATCAACTTCACCCGCGATGAGGAGGCGGAGGCCGACCGGGTCGGCATGAGCTACCTCTACGGCGCGGGCTTCGACCCCAACGCGATGGGCGACATGTTCGAGACTCTCGGGCGCAGCCTGGGGCTGGTCGAGACCTACATCCCCTCGATGCTGATCAACCACCCGGTGACCCGCGACCGCATCGCCGAGGCGCGCGCGCGCGCGGCGCAGTTTCCCCCGCGCAAGGGCAAGGACTCGCTGAGCTTCCAGCTGATCCGCGAGCGCGTGCGGGTGTTGACCGCGACCGGAGATGTGGACATGGCCGATCAGTACGCGCAAAGGATCGCGCACGGGGAGAACACCCTTGGCACCCGCTACGGCGAGGCGCTGGCGCTGATGAACGGCAATCATGCCGACCGGGCGGTGCCGATCCTCAGACAACTGCTGCAGCAGCACGAGCAGCTCACGCTGCTCTACGATGCGCTGGGGCAGGCCGAGGCGAAGGCGGGCCACCTGGACGCGGCCACCGCCGTCTTTCGCAAGGGGCAGGAGCTCTTTCCGCGCAACGTGCCGCTCACCGTGCGTTATGCCGAGACGCTCATGACGCACAACCGTCCCGGCGAAGCGCATACCCTGCTGCTCGATCTCTTCAACATGGTCCCGCCGACCCCGGATCAGATCCGGCTCACCGCCCTCGCCGCCAGCGCCGCCGCAGATCCCGGGGATGCGTACTACTACATGGGTGAGTACCAGCTCGCCAACGGCGACCTGCAGCTGGCCGTCCAGCAGTACCAGCTCGCGCTCGCCTCGCCCAACATCAGCATGATCCAGCGGCAACGCTACCTGGCGCGCCTCGAAGAGGTGCGCGATTTTCTCCTCAGCACCCGCAAGCCGCGTCTGACCGACAACGGCGATCAGGGTCAGGGCCGAGGCGGCGGCCGCGGCCACTGAGCGAGCGCCGGCAAGAGCCCGGCTCCGCTCAACCGGCGGCCCTCGGGCCGGCTGCTACAATGTGTTCCCGTTTTCGCTCCACCGGTGCCATGCAAGTCACGCTGCGCGTCACGCTCGCGCTCCTGCTCCTGTGCTTCGCGGGCGGCTGTGCCACGGCGCCGGGGACGCGCCGCGACGCGCGCGATCCGTGGGAAGGCATGAACCGCGCCACCTACCGCTTCAACGACATGTTCGACAAGGGCGTAGCGCGGCCGGTGGCCAGCGGCTATAGGAAGGCCGTGCCGCACGTCGTGCAGACGGGAGTCCGCAACGCCTTCGACAACGTCGACACCACCATCGTCATGGTGAACGACCTGCTGCAGGGACAGCCGAGTGCGTTCGTGTCGGACACCGCCCGGCTCCTCGTCAATACCGTCATCGGGCTCGGGGGCCTGTTCGACGTCGCAACGCCGATGGGATTTCCGAAGAACGACCGGGATTTCGGCCAGACTCTCGGCAAGTGGGGCATCGGGCCGGGCCCCTACCTCGTGATCCCCTTCCTCGGACCCTGCGACGTGCGCGACAGCTTCGGCAAGGTCGCCGACACCTACAGCACGCCGCGCACCTACATCAGGAACACCTACTGGAACTACGGCACCTACCTGGTCGAGAAGATCGATGCGCGCTCGCGCTACCTCGACCAGGACCAGCTGATCGACAGCGCCTACGATCCTTACGCCTTCCTGCGCAATGCCTACCTGCAGAACCGCGAATTCAAGGTGCGCGGCGCCAGCTCACGCAGCGAGGAAGAGGAAGAGCAGAAGATGCTCGAGGAGTCGGGCATCGATTCGCCCGCGCCACAACAGCCGACGCCCGACTCGGCCCCGCCGCCCCGCTAGCTCTGCGGCTGAACGCCCCGCTCGAGGAGCTCGGTCACCTCACTGATCCGGCCGAGAGCGGCGAGCCCCGGCGGCAGGTGCCTGAAAGCCAGCGAGCGCCCGCGCGACTTCGCGACGGCCAGCCAGTCGAGCAGCACCGCGAGGCCTGCGCTGTCGGAGCTCGTGATCCCCTGGCAGTCGACCTCGACGGGCCCGCCACTCGCGCCCTCGAGCGCCTCGAGGCCGAGTTGACGAGCCTCGCGCGCACTCGCGAAGGTCAGGGGCCCCTCGGCGCTGAAGCGCCCGCTGCCCGCCGCCACCAGCCGAAAAGGACCGGAGGTCAGGTCGAATACGGGCGGCGGCTGCGGGGTCAAAGCAACTTCTCCGGCTCAGCCATGGGTCTGCTTGACGATCTGCCCCGGCTTCTCGCCCGACTCGAGCCGCTGAATCACGGTGTCGAGTCCCTGTTTCTCGATCTGCGCACCGAAGTCCTCACGGTAGCTCTTCACATAGCTGATGCCGTCGATGACGACATCCCACGCCTTCCAGCCCTGGGGCGTCATGCGCAGCGAGTAGTTGACCGACACGCGGTCGCCGTTTTGCCGGGTGACCTCGGTGCGCACGGTGGCGCTGGTCGCACCGGGCTCCACCTTCGACGGCAGGATCCTGAGGCGGTCGGGAGTGAACTCGATCAGCGAGCTGCCGTAGTTGCCGAGCAGCGAGTGATAGAAGGCGTTGATGAAACGCTGGCGCTGATCGGGTGTCGCGCTGCGCCAGTATTGCCCGAGCACGACCCGTGCCGAGGTCTCGGTATCGAAGTGCGGCATCAGGTACTTGTCCACCACGGCGGCAATCTTCGACGGGTCGCGCCGATAGGCCTCGCGGTTCCTGGCGATGTCGCTGAGCATCCCCTGTGCCGCTTCCTGCACGAGGGCCGCGGGGTCGCTGTGGGTCGCCGCCGCCGCAGGCGGCGGAGTCTCTGCACCCGCCGGAGCCCAGGCGCCGGCCAGCAGCACTGCATTCAGCACCAGCGTTACGATTCTCATTTCTTCGCCTCCGGTTTGCCCGCGGGCCTGGTCTGCGCGTCCGGCGCCTGCGCCGCGCCCTGGGCCTGGCCCTGACTGCCGCCGTCGCCGCCGCGACTGGCGAAGCTGGCAAAGAACTTGTTGATCAGGCTCTCGAGCACGATCGCCGACTGGGTCTGCTCGATGTTGGTGCCGTCCTTGAGATAGGTATCGAGCCCGCCGGGACTGATGCCGACGTACTTGCCCCCCAGCAGCCCCTCTGTCTGGATGCTGGCGAAGCTGTCCTCGGGGATCTGGTTGTACTGCGGATCGATGCGCATGCTGACCACCGCCTTGTAGATCGTGGAATCGAAGCGGATGCCGGACACCTCCCCGATCCGCACACCCGACATCGTGACCGGGGACCCGACCTTGAGGTCACCGATGTTGTCGAAGTCCGCAGTCACGTGGTACCCGGCCTTCTGGGGGCTGAGCTTCAGCCCGCTCGCCGGCAGCTGCGTCGTCAGGAACAGCAGTGCTGCAAATCCCAACAGCACGAAAAGTCCTGTGCCTATCTCCAGGGTTCGATTGCTCTGCATGGTCCTTGGTTCCTCTAGAGAAATGCCGCGGTCAGCACGTAGTCGAGCAAAAGAATGATCACCGACGACGCCACCACCGTGCGCGTCGTTGCCAGGCCCACTCCTTCGGCCGTCGGCTCGGCATGATAGCCCTCGTGTACGGCGATCAGACTGCAGGCGATACCGAACACGACGCTCTTCACCAGTCCCTCGCTCACGTCGTGCAGATCCACCGAGCCCTGGGTCTGCGACCAGAACACCCCGCGGTCGACGCCCATCATCTGCACGCCCACGAGCTGCGCCCCATAGAGCCCGACGAGGCTGAAGATCGCCCCCAGCAGCGGCATGGCGATCACGCCACCGAGGAAGCGCGGCGCGGCCACGTAGCGCAGCGGGTCGACCGCCATGATCTCCATCGCCGTGAGCTGGTCCGTGGCGCGCATCAGCCCGATCTCGGACGTGAGTGCCGTGCCCGCGCGGCCGGCAAACAGCAGCGCCGTCACCACCGGACCGAGCTCACGCAGCAATCCGAGCGCGGCGGCCGTGCCCAACGCCTCCTCGGAACCGAAGCGCTGCAGCAGGTCGTAACCCTGCAGTCCGAGCACCATCCCGACGAACAGTCCGGAGAGCATGATGATGATGAGCGAGCGCGCCCCGGCGTTATAGACCTGCATCACCAGCAGCTGCGGGCGCGCGAGCGCCGGCAGGCACTGGATCAGCATCCGCACCAGGAAAATCGTCACCGACCCGACCCGGCGGACGCCGCCGAGGAGGTAGGCGCCGGGGCGTCCGGCGTTCATCGCTCGTCCGCCCCGAGCAGCTGACTGGCGTAATCCGGCGCCGGGTAGTGAAACGGCACGGGGCCGTCGGCGCTGCCGGTCATGAACTGGCGTACCGCCGCCGAATCGCTCGCCCGCAGTTGCGCGGGCGCGCCCGCCGCCGCGACGCGGCCCGCCGAGAGCAGGTAGCTGTCGTCGGCGATGCTGGCGAGCTCCTTCACGTCGTGCGAGACGACGACGCTCGTGATCCCCAGCGCCTGATTCATGCGCTGGATGAGCCGCAGGATCACACCGAGGGAGATCGGATCGAGGCCCACGAAAGGCTCATCGTAGATCAGCACTTCGGGGTCCATCACGATGGCCCGCGCCAGCGCCACGCGGCGCGCCATGCCGCCGGAGAGCTCGCCGGGCATGAGGTGCGCAGCGCCGCGCAGGCCCACCGCCTGGAGCTTCGTCAGCACCAGGAGGCGAATGAGGACTTCGGGGAGATCGGTGTGCTCGCGCACCGGGAAAGCGACGTTCTCGAATACGTCCATGTCGCTGAGCAGCGCGCCGTTCTGAAACAGCATGCCCATGCGGCGCCTCACCGCGTAGATCTCGCGTGAGCGCAGCCGGGACAGGTCCCGGCCGAAGACCTCCACGCGCCCGCGATCCGGAGCGATCTGCGCCGTAATGAGCCGCAACAGCGTCGTCTTGCCGGTGCCGCTCGGACCCATGATGGCCGTGATGCGGCCGCGGCGCACCTCGAGGTCGAGCCCGGCGAAGATCGGCCGCCCGCCGGCGGCGTAGTGCACGTCGCGGACGGCCACCACCACGTCGCCCGCCGTGGCGGTGGACGCGGCCGGGACGGCGGCTTTGCCGGTCACGGCGGCGCGGTGCCGCTCAGGCGGCCCGGCTCTCCATGTCTGCAGCGTAGCGTCCGGTGGTGGCAAGACCGTTCAGGTGCGCGCGCCGCGCGAATTCCTTCTGGCCGGCCGCGAAGGTCGCGGGGGCCCCGCCCCACGCCCTGAGCGCGGTGTCCTGCAGTGCCCGCCCGTAGCTGAAGGTGAGCGCCCACGGCAGGGGACCGAGCCGGTTCATCAGCGACAGGTGCAGGGTGGCCTCGGTCGGACTCTGCCCGCCGGAGAGGAATGCGATGCCGGGCACCGCCGCCGGCACGTGGCGCTTGAGAACCCGCACCGTCGCCTCGGCGACCGCCTCGGGAGGGGCGCGCTCGGCGGCCTTCTTGCCCGAGATCACCATGTTGGGCTTGAGCACGATGCCCTCGAGCTGCACGCGGTGATCGAACAGCTGGCCGAACACGCTGGTGAGCACCTGCTCGGTCACTTCGCGGCAGCGCTCGAGCGAGTGGCCGCCGTCCATGAGCACCTCCGGCTCGACGATCGGCACGATGTCGGCTTCCTGGCAGAGCGCGGCGTAGCGCGCCAGCGCATGCGCGTTCGCCGCGACGGCGAAGCCGGTGGGTACGCCTGCGCCGATATCGATGACGGCACGCCACTTCGCGAAGCGTGCCCCGAGTCCCCGATACTCGATCAGCCGCTCGCGCAGACCGTCGAGACCCTCGGTAATGGTCTCGCCGGGGAAGCCGGCGAGCGGCTTCGCACCCATGTCCACCTTGATGCCGGGAATCATGCCGGCGCGTGACAGGTACTGGGGAAAGGGTGTGCCGTCCCTGGTCTTCTGCCGGATGGTCTCGTCGTAAAGAATGACCCCGCTCACCGCTTCCGAGGCCCCGGGGGCCGTGAACAGCATCTCCCGGTAAGTCCGGCGATGCTCCTCGGTCGACTCGAGCTTGATGCTGTCGAAGCGCTTCTTGATGGTGCCGCTGCTCTCGTCCGCGGCGAGGATGCCCTTGCCCTTGGCGACCATGGCGCAGGCTACGCGGTTGAGCTCACTCAGATTCATCGTCACTCCTTCGGGCGACCGGCCGGCCACCGCGATCAGCGGCGCCAGAGCCCGACAATTGACTCGGGAATTTGAATCTCCAAGGATAGCAAAACCTAAGGCCCCTTCCCGGCGCCGCTTGGTTCCCCCGGGCAATTAGTACTAAAATAGTCCTAGTTCACCGGAGGGGATCCCCATGCTGCGGATCAGTCGCCTCACCGACTACGCCACGGTGCTGCTTGCGGCACTGGCGGGCGAGCCCGCGCGCGTGCGCACCGCCACCGCTCTCGCCGAGCAGACACATATAGCCGCGCCCACGGTCAGCAAGCTCCTCAAGCAGCTGCAGCGCGCGGGACTGGTGACTTCCACGCGGGGCCTGCATGGGGGCTATCAGCTGGCGCGTCCCGCCGCGCAGATCAGCGCTGCGGCCATACTCGATGCACTCGAGGGGCCGGTGGCGCTCACCGACTGCGCCGCCGGTCACGGCAACTGCGAGATCGAGGGCAGCTGCCGCGTCAGCCGCGTGTGGCAGCGCCTCAATCTCGCCATCCGCCGCGCCCTGTACGACGTGAGCCTCGCCCAGCTCGCGGGGCTCGATGCCGCACCGGCCCGCCTGCCGGTGCTCGAGCGCGAGATGAAGGCCGTCGCGGGCAGAGCGCCGCTGCGATGAGCGAGGGCGCCAAAGAGCTCGAGGGCCTGCTCGCACGCGGCTACCAACACGGCTTCGTGACCGACATCGACGCCGACACGGTCGCCCCGGGACTCGATGAGGACGTGGTACGGCTCATCTCGCGCAAGAAGGGCGAGCCCGCCTTCCTCACCGAGTGGCGGCTGAAGGCGCTGCGTCACTGGCTGACGATGCGCGAGCCGCACTGGGCGCACGTGCGCTTCGCCCCGATCGACTACCAGGCCATCTCCTATTATTCCGCGCCCAAGTCGCGCAGCGACGGCCCGAAGAGCCTCGATGAGGTGGACCCCAAGCTCCTCGAGACCTACGAGAAGCTCGGCGTGCCGCTGCACGAGCGCGCGCGCCTCGCCGGAGTGGCGGTGGATGCCGTGTTCGACTCGGTCTCCGTCGCGACCACCTTCAGGGAACGCCTGGCCGCGGCGGGCGTGGTGTTCTGCCCCTTCTCCGAGGCGGTGCGCACCCATCCGGCGCTCGTCGAGCAGTACCTGGGAACCGTGGTCCCCTACTCCGATAATTTCTTCGCCACTCTCAACTCCGCCGTGTTCTCCGACGGCTCGTTCGTGTACGTGCCCAAAGGGGTGCGTTGCCCGATGGAGCTGTCGACGTATTTCCGCATCAACGCGCTGAATACGGGGCAGTTCGAGCGCACGCTGATCATCGCGGATGCCGGAAGTTACGTGTCATACCTTGAAGGGTGCTCGGCGCCGATGCGCGACGAGAACCAGCTGCACGCCGCGGTGGTGGAGCTCATCGCGCTCGACGATGCCTCCATCAAGTACTCCACGGTGCAGAACTGGTATCCGGGCGATGCGCAGGGCCGCGGCGGCATCTACAACTTCGTCACCAAGCGCGGCGAGTGCCGCGGGCGCAACTCGCACATCTCCTGGACGCAGGTGGAGACCGGCTCCGCGATCACCTGGAAGTACCCGAGCTGCGTGCTGCGCGGCGCCGGCTCGATCGGCGAGTTCTACTCGGTGGCGACGGTGAACAATCACCAGCAGGCCGACACCGGCACCAAGATGATCCACATCGGCGCCGACACGCGCAGCACCATCGTCTCCAAGGGCATTTCCGCGGGCCTCGGACAGAACACCTACCGCGGCCTGGTCAAGATGCTGCCGAGCGCCCACGGCGCGCGCAATTTCACCCAGTGCGACTCGCTCCTCATGGGCGGCGGGTGCGGCGCGCACACCTTCCCCTACGTCGAGGTCAGGAACCCGACCGCGACCGTGGAGCACGAGGCGAGCACCTCCAGGATCAGCGACGAGCAGCTGTTCTACTGCCTGTCGCGCGGCATCGGCGCGGAGGACGCGGTCAACATGATCGTGAGCGGCTTCTGCAAGTCGGTGTTCAAGGAGCTGCCCATGGAGTTCGCCGTCGAGGCGCAAAAGCTCCTCGCGGTGAGCCTGGAAGGCGCGGTGGGCTGATCCATGAGCGAGCGCAGGACACTGCTCCGCATCGAGGACCTGCAGGCGCGCGTCGAGGGCAAGCAGATCCTCAACGGCCTCAACCTGGAGGTGGCTGCGGGCGAAGTGCACGCCATCATGGGTCCCAACGGCTCGGGCAAGAGCACCCTCGCCTATGTGCTGGCCGGGCGCCCCGGCTACGAAGTGACTGCGGGCCGCGTGCTCTACGAGGGACGCGATCTGCTCACGCTCGCGCCCGAGGAGCGCGCCCGCGCGGGCCTGTTCCTCGGGTTCCAGTACCCGGTCGAGATTCCGGGCGTCAACAACGTCTACCTGCTGAAGGCGGCCCTCAACGCGGCACGCAAGCAGCGCGGCCTGCCCGAAGTCGACGCTTTCGAGTTTCTCGGGATGGTGCGCGAGAAGATGAAGCTCATGCGCATGGAGGACGGCTTCCTGTCGCGCGGCGTGAACGAGGGTTTTTCCGGCGGCGAGAAGAAGCGCAACGAGATCCTGCAGATGCTGGTGCTCGAGCCGCGCCTCGCGGTGCTCGATGAGACCGACTCGGGCCTCGACATCGATGCCCTCAAGGTGGTCGCCGCGGGCGTGAATTCGCAGCGCTCGCCCGAGCGCGCGAGCCTCCTCATCACCCACTACCAGCGCCTGCTCGAGTACGTGGCTCCTGACTTCGTGCACGTCCTGGTGCGCGGCCGCATCGCCCGCAGCGGCGATCGCACGCTCGCCCTCGAGCTCGAGCGACGCGGCTACGACTGGCTCTCGGGGGAGGCGGCATGAGCTCCCTCAGCGGCGCGCTCGCCGAGCGGCTCAGCGCCGAGCATGCGGGCACAGCCAGCGCGCTCGCCGAGCCGGCGCCGAGCGCCGAGCGCCGGCGCCGCGCGCTCGGGAAGCTGCTGGCCTCGGGGCTGCCGACCTCGCGCGATGAGAACTGGAAGTACGCGAATCTGCGGCCCCTCGAGCGGCTGCGCTACCTGCCCGCGAGCGCCGCCGGCGCCGGCGGCGCGCCCGTGACCGCCGCCCTGCTGCCCGCAGCGCTGCCGGACTACGCGCGCTACGTGTTCGTGGACGGCGCGCTCGTGCCCGGCCTCTCGGCGCCGCTGGCCGCGACCGCCGCCACGCTCGCCCTGCGCGATGGCGCCGCGGACTCTCCCGACGCCACCTCGGCCGATGAGCGATTTGCGCTCCTCAACGCCGCCTTCGCCGTCCAGACCCTCGATGTGCGGCTCGCCGCGGCCGGCGCGGCGCGGCTCGAGCTGCTGTTCATCGCCAGCACGGATTCCGCCCACGGCGCCTCCTATCCGCGCGTGAACCTGCAGGTAGAGGCGGGAGCGAGCCTCGCCCTCATCGAGCGGCACTTGAGCGCCGCCGAGGCGGCGGCCTTCGTGAACAGCGCCGTGACGGTCGCACTCGGCGCCGGCGCGAGCCTGACCCACTACCGGCTGCAGGACCTGAGCGCGCGCAGCATCCAGTTCGACACGCTGTCGGCGAACCTCGGACAGAGCGCCGCCTACCGCCTGTACGGGGCTGCGACCGGCGCCCAGTCGGCGCGCACGACGATTCGAGTACGCCTCGCCGGCGAGCGCGCCGAGCTCACCCAGGCAATGGCCGCTCTCGGGGACCGGCAGCAGGTTCAGGACACCTATGCGCTGGTCGAGCACGCAGCGCCCAGCGCCCGCACCGAGCAGATCTTCCGCGGCATCGCGGCAGCGCGCGCGCGGGTCGCCTTCAACGGCAAGATCGTGGTCGCAGCCGGCGCGCACGGCACCGACTCGCGGCAGTCCCTCAGGGGACTGCTTGCAGGCCCGGAGGCCGAGATCGACGTACGCCCGCAGCTCGAGATCTACA
>DASQGK010000154.1:0-32533 GCA_035632655.1 Steroidobacteraceae bacterium
AGGGTGAGCTGTCCTTAGTACGAGAGGACCGGGATGGACGCACCTCTGGTGTTCCGGTTGTCACGCCAGTGGCACTGCCGGGTAGCTATGTGCGGACGGGATAACCGCTGAAAGCATCTAAGCGGGAAGCCCCCCCCAAGATTAGATCTCCCTGGGAGCTCGACTCCCCTGAAGGGCCCACGAAGACTACGTGGTTGATAGGCTGGGTGTGTACGGCCAGTAATGGCTTCAGCTAACCAGTACTAATTGCCCGTGAGGCTTGACCATATAACCTCAAGTGGTCTGACCACGAGAGGATTGATGCCGATGGAGCAATTCCATCGTGAACGCGACGAGCGTCGAAGCAGAAACTAACCGGATTGGAGGCGCGTGAAGCCGGGTCGCAAGGCCCGGCTTCATGAACCTCAAACAGTTTGCCTGGCGGCCATAGCGAGTGGGAACCACCCGATCCCATTCCGAACTCGGAAGTGAAAACGCTCTGCGCCGATGGTAGTGTGCCTTTCAGGCATGCCAGAGTAGGTCACCGCCAGGCTTCACACACAAAAGCCCCTGAGGTCGAAAGGTCTCGGGGGCTTTTCTTTTTTTCGGGCTGCCCGCTCTTGTGCTGGAGGCACGGTCCAAATGGAGCCAACCACTCGATCCTATATTGCCGGCTTTCTGGATGGCGACGGCAGTATCTTTTTTCAGCTGATTCGCAAGCATGACTATCGCTTTGGGTTCCAGATCCGCGCATCGGTCGCGTTTTATCAGAAAACCGATAACGCGCGGATTCTGCAGTGGCTGAAGGATCAGCTCGTGTCGGGGTCGATTCGTCAGCGCCGGACCGGGATCAGCGATTACACGATCGTTGGCGCGAATGAGGTCCGTCGGGTGCTAACCGAGCTAGAACCTTATGTGGTGCTCAAGCGCGAGCACGTGAGCCTTGGGCTTGAGATACTAGGAGCGCTGCCAACGGCAGACCCCCTGCATTTCCTGATGCTGTGCCGGCGTGTCGACCGGTTTCGTGATCTCAACTACTCAAAGACGAGAACCATCACATCCGACGTTGTCGAGCGGCATTTCAAGCTGAATGGACTGCTGGAGTCGCGGCTAGGCGGCGAAGTGGCGGAGCCGCCGCCCGCTGTGCTCACGCCCTGGGTCCGGACAACAGGTGACCGTTTGCGCAGCGATCAGTCAGAACAAAGTGGACCGTGATTTCGCGCACGCTCTATCTTTCATGGTTGCTCTCGATCGCGGCTCTTGCCACCGCACTCGTTCATGCGAGTCCGGCTGCTGGTCTCCAGATCTACTTCATCGACGTCGAGGGCGGCCAGTCGACCCTCGTGGTCACCCCCGCCCACCACTCGCTGCTGATCGACACCGGCTGGGCCGGCGATGGGTCGGGCTACACGCCGGGCGACCCGCACCAGGCGCGGGATGCAAACCGGATCCTCGCCGCGGCGCTGGACGCCGGAATCAGCCAGATCGACGAGCTCCTCATCACCCACTTCCATCCGGACCACGACGGCGGGGTCAAGGAGCTCGCGCAGCTCATGCCCATCCGCATGTTCATCGACCACGGGGCGCCGAGCGATGGGGCAGTGCGCGGCAGTCCCGAAACGGCCGCCGCCTTCAGAGCCTACGACGAGGTGCGCGGAGCCAGCCCGCACCTCGAGCCCAGGCCCGGCGATCGGCTGCCTCTCGGCGACATCGAGGCCATCGTGGTGAGCTCGGCCGGCGCTACCCTCAGGCGGCCGTTGCCGCACGCAGGTGCCACCAACGAGAGCTGCGGCAGGAGCGCGATCCCGGCGCAGGACACTTACGAGAATCCGCGCTCGACGGGAGTCGTCGTCCGCTTCGGCAGGTTCAGGTTTCTCGACCTGGGGGACCTGAGCGGCCAGCCGCTCTATGCTCTGGCCTGTCCGAAGGACATGGTGGGACGGGTCAGCATCTACCTCGTCTCCCACCACGGCGGCGGCGACCAGGGAGACCTCGGTGTGTACGCGGCTTTCAGGCCGCGGGTTGCCGTCATGAACAATGGCGTGAAGAAGGGCGGGGCGCGCACCACCTACCAGATCCTGCCCCAGGTCCCGGGTTTGCAGGACGTGTTTCAGCTGCATGCCTCGGCGGAAGCGGCGGCCGACAACTTTCCTGACACATTCATCGCCAACCTGGATGAGACCACCGCCTTCTGGATCAAGGTCGTCGCCAGAACCGACGGCTCGTTCCGCGTCCAGAATGCCCGAACCGGCGAGTGGTACGACTACCCGGCGCCACCGCGATAAGGCATTCTCTGACGATTCGCATGGGGCCGGGCACATCCCCGCTGTCGCCCCGCCCCAACGGCAGTGCGCAAGACCTGCAACCAGGCCCTGCGGCCCGTTTCATAGAATTCCCCGATGCGCTTCGCCCTCCCCTGGACTGTCGGCCTGCGCGGCCTCGCGTGCGTCCTGTTCTTTCCCATAGCGGCGGCTGGTCCTCTGCACCGGCCAGTGATGCCGCCGACCCTCGAGGCAGCGACCGATGCGCTGCGCGGCGGCGACGCAGACGGCGCGGCGAGGATGCTCACCGATTTGAGCCTGGAGAAGCCGGGCGATGCCCGGGTATGGCGCGCGCTCGGGCGCGTCGAGCTGCAGCGTAAGCGGGCACGCGAGGCGATCGCGGCATACCGGCACGCGCTGGCGCTCGAGGCCGACTCTCCTCAAGTGCTCTACGGACTGGGTGCCGCCTATGGGTCACTGCACGAACGTGCTCACGCGCTCGAGTGGCTGAGGCGCGCGCATGCTTCGCATCGCTTCGACATGACCGAGCTCACGGCCGACGTGAATCTCGCGCAATACCGCGCGGATCCTGACTTCGCCGCGCTGCTCCCATCTGCGGCGGACTTCGAGGCACCTTTCGTCGAGCCGGTACACATCATCCACGAATGGCGCGCGGAGGCCGCCGAGGACCAGTTCGGGTGGATCGCGCGCAATATCGGCGACGTCGATGGCGATGGCATTAACGACCTGGTGGTGTCTGCGCCCACCCATGGCTCGAATGACTCGCACGCCGGCCGCATCTACGTCTATTCGGGCAAATCGGGGCGCTTGCTATGGACGGCCGACGGTGCACCGGGGGATGAGCTCGGCACCGGAGTCGAGGCGGCCGGTGATAGCAACTGTGATGGCATTCCCGACGTGGCCGCAAGCGGGCCCTCCGGCAAGGGTATTGCTCACATCTATTCTGGCCGCGACGGCCGGGTGTTGCATACCTTCGAGGCGCCTGATCCTGATGAGACCTTCGGCAGACATGTGTCGGGAGCGGGTGATGTCGACGGCGACGGTTGCGCCGACGTCATCGTCGGCAGTCCCGGGAAGGACGGAGAGCAGAAGTCACCCGGTCATGCCTATGTCTATTCCGGAAAGACCGGCCGGTTACTCCTCACCCTGGCGGGGGAGCGGCCCGGCGATCAGTTTGGCAGTACCGTCGCGGGTTATCAGCGGGGCGGCGACCACTATCTGCTAGTGGGCGCGGCGCGCGGCGGCCCTTCGCATCACGGTCGCGTGTACGTGTATGCAGGCGCGAAACCCAACCTCAGCTTCGTGATCGACGCCGACGACACCGGCAACGCCCTCGGTGCCATGTTCGTGTCGATTCCGGGCGACCTTAACGGCGATGGGATCGCCGACATCTATGCCGCCGACTGGAGCAACAATGCGCGCGGCGTCTCGACCGGTCGCATTTACGTCCATTCGGGGCGCACGGGCGCGCGGCTCCTGACGCTGACCGGGGAGACCGAGGGCGAGGGCTTTGGAACGAGCCCCTCGGTTGCCGGAGACGTCGACGGGGATGGCCGTGCGGACCTCATCGTCGGCGCGTGGCAGTATGGCAAGGCAGCTGTCTCCGGCGGCCGGGCGTATCTCTACTCGGGGCGCACCGGCCAGCTCCTCCGGACATACACCGACCGCATCCCCGGCGACACGCTGGGTTTCGACGCCGTGGGTCTCGGAGACGTCGACCACGACGGTACCGTCGCCTTGCTCATCACCGCGGCGTGGAGCGGAGTGCGCGGTCATCACTCGGGCCGCGTGTTCCTGATCAGCAGCGGCCTTAGCTCACGCTCGACGCCGTCGAAACCCTGACGAGCGATGCGCGGATCGCGCGCAACTTCGCAAGTCCAGCAACCCTGCGGCTGCAACCGCTCGCTAGCATGGTCCTCACCATACGGGCCGGCCTCAACAATGGTTTCGACAAGGGTCCGCTGCTGCTCGACACCGGCGCCATCGCGAGGGGCGCGGCGAACACCTGTAGCCTCTGCGACCTGTTGGCCCGGCAGCTGTTCGTGGCTGGCGTTCCGCAGCGGTCTAAGACTTGCCCTCGCCCTCGTCCTGGCCCTCGGGGGCGGCCTGGAGGCGCAGCGCACTGGGAGCACGGGCATGAATCCGCTTCATGTGGCGGAAGAGCGTGGTGCGGCTCTCGAAGCCAACGTGCGCGGCCGCCTGATCTACCGAGACTTCAGCCCTGCGCAGCAACCGCCCGGCGACCCGGACCCGAAGATTGTTGAGGTACACCGCGGGCGTAATGCCGTGGAGCGCTTTGAACAGGCGCAGGCAGTGATAACGCGAGAGCGGCGCGGCCGCAGCGATCTCAGCGAGGCCGAGCGGCCGCTGATATTGGGAGTGCATGTAATCGACGCACCGACCCAGGCGGCGGAAGAGCTCCCGCCGGGTGCTGGCACGGCGGCTCGGTAGCAGCTGAGTCGAGTGCATATCATGCAGGTGCAGCACGTGCATGCGCTCGAGCAGAAAATATAACTGCTCCTCGAGCCAGTGCTCGTCGCTGATGCCGGCCTCTACGTTGCGATAGATGAAGCGCAGCACCGGGGAAATGCTCCGATCGTGGGGGCGGACGCGCTCGGAAAACTCCACCGCTCCCGAAGTCACTTCGTGCGGCTCTTCGAGCAGTTTCTCGGGAGTCGCGGTGTGCGCGCGCAGCACCTCGGCGGCCATACCCGGGCGGAAGAAGATCGCGAAGGAACTGACCGGTGTGTGGCTGCTCAGACTACTCCCATAGGTACGACCGTCGTTGAGTATCAGATACGTGTCCTCGTTGACGGCGACCCGTCGCCCGTCGACGAAATAGTCCTCGCTTCCATCCCAGGCCGCCTTGATCGAGAGTCGCTGCTGGAACAGCGGGTATTCGGCGTGGCGTGTGCGGGCGGAGACCACGCAGTTCTCCCGGCCCCAGTGGCGGTAGAACCAGCTGCGGAACGACTCCTGATTGAGCGGTGGCATGTGCCGGAGAATCACTTTGCTGCGCCTCGGCAATCATCAACTGTCGCGTCTGATCTTAGAGCAGGCTTGCGCGGGCCGCTTCGCAGCGTTGCATATATTGCGAGAGAACGTGGCACCGCCGCGACAGCCCGTTCCGGGGTTCGATCCACCCGGCAGTCAACCAGCCCCGTACTTCTCGGCCATCCCCTCGATGATGCGCGCGGTTTTTACCACGGTGCGCTCATGGGTCCCGATACCGATCGTCTCTTCGCCATCCATCGCCCAAACGCGGAAGAACACCCTGCGGCCGTCCGTGTCCGCGACCTCCGCATGTCCCACCACCTCGCGCCCGACCGGCGTCGCAAGGAGATGGCGGACGTCGACACGCGTACCGACCGCGGTCTCGCCGTCCTCGAGATACTGACGGATGGCATTCAGCGCCGCGTTCTCCATGATGAGGATCAGATAGGGCGTCGAGAATACCGGCGGCAGGATGGTGTCCTTGAAGGTGCTCGCCAGGTGTGCAGCCTCGACACGATGCACATAATGGCCCTGTGCGCCCTTTGGAATTGGCTTCATTTCCTGTCCCGCTCCGCGTGCGTCGCTCCGGCGGATAGAGTGCACCCTTCCGGTCTTTCCTGCATACCCGCTACGCTTACCCCCCATGAGGACCTGGATCGCGCTGCTGCGCGGAATCAATGTGGTCGGCGCCAACAAGGTGCCGATGAAGGAGCTGGCGGCGGCTCTGCAGCGCGCCGGCTTTGCCTCGGTGCGCACCTACATCCAGAGCGGTAACGTCATTTTCAGGAGCTCCGCGGGCGGCGCGCGCGCCCTGTCGACCCGGATCGCGCGGCTGGTGCGCCGCAAGTTCGGTTTTGAGCCGCAGGTGATGGTGATCAGCCGCAGGGCGCTCGAGCAGGCGGTGCGGGACAATCCCTTCCCCGGGGCACGGGAAGACCACAAGTCGCTGCACCTCTTCTTTCTGTCCGCGCGCCCGCACAAGCCCGATCTCGAATCACTGGCGCAGCTCGATCTCGGACGCGAGGCATTCGCGCTCAAGGGCGGTGTCTTCTACCTCTACACCCCCGACGGTTTCCCGGACTCCGTGGTCCGCTCGCGACTGGAGCGCTGTCTCGGCGTGGCGGCAACCGGGCGCAACTGGCGTACGGCGAATCAGCTGCTGAAAATGCTGGACGATTGACGATCCGCTCATCCGGCGCGCGGCCTGCGCTCCGCCTCCATGCCCCGGAATTCGACGAATCCGCTGATCCGCTGCCACAGGAAATCGCCGTACTCGAACGGCGCGAAGCGATCCGCAGGGTCGATGGGGAGCGGCGCGATGGTGGCGTCGGCGCGCGCTTCGTAAAAGAACGGTATCGAGTAGCGCTCCGCCTGCGAGCCGAGCACGCGATGCTCGGTCGCGCGGATGCGCCCGGCGGTCCACTGCTCGAGCACCTGGCCGAAGTTGACCACCAGCGATTCCTCGAGCGGCGGCACGTCGAGCCAGCGACCGTCGCGCGCGCGCACCTGCAGCCCGGCGACCCGATCCTGTGCGAGCAGCGTCACGAACCCCGAGTCGCTATGGGGCGCGCCGGCGAGATGTCGCCGGCCCGACGGCGTCTCGACCCACAGCGAGGAGTCGGTGACGGATGCGAGCTCGGCGGCGCTGCGGGGCGGGTAGCGGATCAGTCGCAGAGTGGACAGGCCGCGGCGGAATGCGGCATCGAAAAAATCGGGCGGCAGCGTCAGGCTGCGCGCCAGCGCATGCATCAGCGCCCCGGCGACCCGTTCCATCGCGCCATAGTAGGCAGCCGCCGCGTCTCTCCAGCCGGGAAGCCGATCCTCCGGCGGCAGCGGCGTCGGCTCGCGCAGCGGATCTGCGGGCACCGTGAGCCCGGGTCCATGAGCGATGTCGCCGCCAAGATCGATGCCTTCCTTGGAAGTCAGATTCCCGGGCTGGGCCGGGAACCAGCCGCGATAGACGTTCGGGTTCGCGGGGCTGAACTTGCGGCGGTACAGGCGCAGCCGCTCGGCCTCGCCGAGACTGAAGACAGAAAGGAGGCGGGCGCGCGCCGCGCCGCCCAGCGGCAGGTCGCGAGGGAGCCCATGCACGCAGAGGAACCCGACCTCCCGCGCCGCGGCGAACAACTGGGCATCGGCGCGACGCTGTGCGGCGGGCTCGCCCCCGAAGAGCGGCCCGGCATCGATGACCGGGATCATCTGGAACCCGCGGCGGGGGGGAGGAGGGGGACGATTCCCTTTCTGGCGGCAGCCATCGCGCCCCCTGAACCACAGCCCGTGAGCCGTTCCGTCGCGTCCGAGCAACGTTCTGGACTTAGTCCGGGACTACGCATGGCCTTCACACCCTGCTGGCAGGATTCTGTCATTGCACCGCACCAGAGATAAGCGGACACTCTCTTAAGACAAAGCACAGCAGCCTCGAAGCTGCCCCGGTACGTGCCGGCAGGAGACACGTGATCCTTCGCGCATACAAGCACGCGCGACTCATGCAGGAATCTGAGTCGCGAGTCGAAAGAGCGGCAAGCTGCGACTCGCCCGTCGACGTCCTCGTGGCCGCGCGAATTCTCGAGCGTCCGGCGGAATTCATCCGCTGGGAGGCGCACCACGATCGGCTGATGCGACCGGTCTCCGCTCCGGCGCGGCTTACGGAGCAGATGGTGGCGCTGCGCACCACGGCCTTCACGCTGGTGCACCGCAAGGCGTTGTTCGAGTATCTGCGCGACCGGCATCCGCCGGCGGCGAAGCGCCGCAAGCTGCTCGGCGTTTTCTACGGCTGCGTCGACTACGCCAATGCGCTGCTGGTGGAGCACGGCAACTTCGTGCGCTGCAGCTCGAGCTATATCGCCACCCAGCATCTCGCCGAGCAGTTGATGCACGATCCGGCGCTCGATGCGCCTCTCAGGCTCTACGAGGAATGGTACGCGGAGTACTTCCATGCGTACTGCGACACGGCGTTGGCCGAAACCGAGGAGGAGAAGCAGGCCTGCCTCGCGCAGGAGTCGCTCAAGCCCCTGCTCAAGCACCGCGTCACCGAGGCGAGGCACGCGATCCTCAGGATGCCCTTGAGTCCGCGTGAATGGCGTGAAGTGCGCATCCGCCAGGCGACGGGGGATACGCAGAAGCTGCACGCTGTGGTGCTGCGCCACTGAGCGAGGCGGCGGCGGCGCACGCCCGGCGCGACTACCTCTTCTTGTTGGGAATGGGCGGCAGAGTCTTGCGCTCGACCGGCTTGCGCGTGCCCACCCGGGTGCCGTACGGATCGTAGCCGCCGCCCTTATCGACGTCGTCTTCGAGCCTGAGCTCGTTGTCCTTGGGGTCCTCGACCTTGAGCTCGGGGACCTCGAGCTTCTTCAGCAGCGCCGAGGTGCTCTCGATCGCATGGCGGCCGGTTTCCTTGACCCACTGCCAGACTGCATTGCCCCGGGAGTCGTGCACGACTTTGCCCGAGGAAGGATCGGACGCGCCCTTCTCGCCGGGAGCAGTTGGCGCGGTCGGAGCCGCTTTCGCAGGCCCACCACTGCCTGGGCGCTGCCCGGGCTTCGAGTGGTTGGGGTCGGTCATAATTACGTTCCTTGTGGCTGAATGGTAGCACTTGGGCCCCTGATCGCTATAACGGCCGGTCTGTATCCGCGACGCCTGCCGTAGCGGAACTGTGCGGGCGGTCACACAAGGGCCTGAGCGCTCCGGGTTATACGCACGCCGCGATGTCGCACCGGCCTTACCCGCACCCACACGAGCTGGCGCGCCGCGCCCTGCTGGCCTTCCTGCTGACGTTCATCCTTGCGCGCATCACCGTGTTCCTGATCATGGCGCGCAGCATCCCCAACCTCTATCTGTTCCTGAGCGCCACGCACGTTCATCACCTCAACTACGGCATCTTCCTGCTGGCCGCGGTGGGCGCGTTCACGCTGATGGGCCGGCCAGGCGCGACGGCAGTGCGGCGCGCCGCCCTGGTCTACGGCATCGCAATGGCGCTCACTTTCGATGAGTTCGGCATGTGGCTGCATCTCGGCGGCAGCTACTGGCAGCGTGCGAGCGTCGATGCGACGATCGTGGTGGCGGGGGTGTTCGCCCTCATTGCCTACGCGCGCTCGATCGAGCATTTCGAGGCCCGGCACAAGCGGGCCTTCCTGGCGCTCGGCGTGGCGCTGCTCGCGTTCGCCTGGGTGCTCTACGATGCATCGGAGCGGCTCAGCTCGGTGGCGGGACCGAGACTGCGCGACCTGGAAATGGCTTCCTCGCCCTGACACGGCGAGGCCGCGGCTCACCAGCCGATGCCGTAGTCCTGTCCGAAGTTGCTCGCGGCGCCCCAGAAGGTGCCGTGACTGCGGTCGACGAAGATCGCCGTGATCGGGCCCGAGGTGCGCTCTTCGTACTCGGGCTTGTACCCCATGCGCACCAGCTCGTCCCGCACCCAGGGCGGTGTGCTGCTGTTGAGCGTGACGCGGCCGGGGAACGACTCGTGCTGCCCGAAGGAATCGCGCATCTGGTAGCTGGTGATGTTGGCGGCCTCGGCCGCTTCCTGGATGGTCATGCCGAAGTCGACGACATTGAGGAAGAACTGCAGCAGGTTCTGGTCCTGGGTGTCACCGCCCTGCACGGAGAAGACGAGATAGGGCTTGCCGTCCTTCAGCGCCATCGACGGCGTCAGCGTGGCGCGCGGGCGTTTGCCCGGCTCGAGGACGTTGTAGGGATTGTCGCGCGGATCGAGGACGAAACTCTGCATGCGCTGGGACAGGCCGACGCCGGTGTGTCCGGCGATGACCGCCGGCGTCCAGCCGCCGCTCGGCGTGACGGACACGGCCCAACCCCTGTCATCCGCCGCCTGGATGCTGGTCGTGCCCAGGCGGAAGGTGCGGTCGAATTCGGCCATCGAGACCGGCTGCTGCGCCGGCATCTTCGAATGCCAGTCGGCGAGGTACTTGAGGTACGGGTTCTTGCCGCCCTCGAAAGGGTAGGGGTCGCCGGGGCGGATGTCCGGGTCGTTGCGGTCGGTGCGCACCAGCCGGGCGCGCTCGCGCGCGTACTCCTTGGACAGCAGTCCCTTGATGGGCGGCGCGGGGGAATAGCTCGGGTCGCCGTAGTAGAAGTCGCGGTCGGCGTAGGCGAGGCTCATTGCCTGGTAGAGCGTGTGGATGTACCGCGTGCTGTCATAGCCCATCGACCGGAGGTCGAAGTTCTCGAGGATGTTGAGTGCCTGCAGCATCACCGGGCCCTGCACCCAGGGCTGGAGCTTGTAGACCTCGATCCCCTTGTAGGTGGTGTGCGTCGGCTCCTCGATCTTCACCCTCCAGTCGGCAAGATCCGCTTCCGTGAAGAGTCCGCCGAGGGCGCGCACCGCTGCCACCAGTTCCTTCGCGATGTCGCCGCGATAGAAGCGGTCGTAGGCCGCGTAGATCGCGGCTTTCCGGTCCTTACCCTGTCCGAGAGCATCGTGCTCGGCTGCGACCAGCTTGCGCAGAGTGGCGGCGAGATCGGGCTGGCGGAAGATCTCACCGGGCGCCGGGCCTTCGTGGGAGGCACCCGGGTGCGGCAGCATCACGCGCCTGGAATCCGGCCACTGTTTGAGCTGCTCCTTGTAGTGCTCGATGACCGCGGAGAGCGCCTGATCCATGGGGAAGCCGTCGGCCATTTCGATGGCAGGCTCGAGCACCTCGGCGAGGCTCATCGTCCCGTATTCGGCCAGCATCGTCATGAGGCCGCCGGGTGTCCCCGGCGTGACGGCGGCGAGGGGCCCGTACTCCGGCGGGTACCTCATACCGAGTTTGTGGAAGAACTCCGGGGTCGCTCCGCTGGGCGCTACACCCAAGCCGTTGATGGCGATGACCTTGCCCGTCGTCGGGTTGTAGATGAGCGCCTGCGTCTCGCCGCCCCAGGAGAGCGTCGTCCAGGCGGTGGCATCCGCCGCCAGCATGGCGCACGCGGCATCCACGGCATTGCCGCCGCGATTGAAGATCTTGGCTCCCGCGCTCGCAGCGATCGGCTTGCCGGTAACCGCCATCCAGTGCTGCCCGTAGAGCGGTGGCTTCTGGGTGCGGCCCTGCGCCGCGGGGCCGCCGAAGACGGCGCTGGCGCTCAGGGTGACTGTCATCGCGATGCCCATCCAGCCATTGGTGTACCTCATGATGTGAAGAGCATATGGCAGACTTGAGGGATCTGCCAAAACGAGGACCGCAGGGCGATGTCCGGGGTCGAGGTAACGGAGCTCAATGTCTATCCGGTGAAGTCGATGCGCGGGACGTCGCTCGCGCGCGCGAGCCTCACCGCGACCGGACTCGAGTGGGACCGGCAATGGATGGTGGTCGACGGCAAGGGAACGTTCCTCAGCCAGCGCACGCACCCGCAGCTGGCGCGCATCGTGCCCGAGGTGCGCGACGATACGCTGCTGTTGAGTGCCCCCGGGCTTGCGGTCCTCACCGTGCCACTGCGGCTCGCAGGTACCCCGGTGCCCGTGCGTGTCTGGGATGATGCCTGCGTCGGCGTCGAGCAGGGGAGCGAGGCACACGCCTGGATAAGCCGTGCCGTCGGACAAGCCGTGCGGCTGGTCCGCGTTCCGCCCGGCTCCGGCAGGCACGCGAACCCGAAGTTCGCCGGCGCGGTAGCTGCCCCGGTCACATTCACCGACGGCTATCCCATTCTGGTGTGCAACGAAGCCTCACTCGCAGACCTGAACGATCGCCTGCCCGAGCCCATTCCGATGGAGCGCTTCCGGCCGAACATCGTGCTGCGTGGCCTGCCCGCCTGGGCGGAGGATCGGATCGACAGCATCGTGATCGGCGCGGTGACGCTGCGTCTGGTGAAGCCGTGCACGCGCTGCGTGATTCCGTCGATCGACCAGCACACCGGCCAAAGCTCCACCGATCCGACCCCGGCCTTGAGGAAATTCCGTTTCAGCAAGGAGTTGCGCGGCGTTATGTTCGGTGAGAACGCCGTTATGGTGACCGGGGCCGGCGAACGGATCGGGCGTGGCGCGCCGGTCGAGGTGTGCTTCGAGGCTTGAAGCTGCCCGGGCACCGTTCCCGGACTGCCCATCGGCGCGCCGGCGGTCGCCCAAAATGTGCACCGCGCACGACCGGCGGCAATCTCCTTCCGCCACACTTTCCAGGCTGGCCAAGGACAAAATGTGAACCAGTTGGCATTCGGCCTCGGCGCCCTCGCCGGACTTTGGTGTGCCGCTCTCGTGTTCGGGATGTGGTATCTCATGCGTTGGCGCCGCAGACGCGGCGCCGGCAGCAACGCCACGCGCCTTGCCGTCTTCGACCAATGGCCGACCACTGCGCTCGTCCTGGACCCCGCAACGCGCGAGATCGTCGCGGCCAATCCGGCCGCATTGCGCAGCACCGGCTACAGCCACGACGAGGTCCTCAAACTCCCGTTCACCGAGCTCTTCAGCGCCGAGGGTGCCGTCGACGAGCGCCTGCTGCTCGCGCGCCTTCAGGACTCGACCTCGCGCGCGCCGGTCGAGATGCGTCAGCGCTGCAAGGACGGATCGTTCCTCAACGTCGAGGCCACCGCTCACCGCCTGATGCTGGATGAGCGTCCGGTGCTCGCCGTGACGGTGCACGACGTGACGGTGCGCCGCGTGGTCGAGACCAAGCTCCTGCAGCGGCATCAGCATCTGGAGCAGCTGGCGCACCACGACCAGCTCACCGGTCTTCCCAACCGGCTGTATCTCGCCGCTCACCTGCCCGAAGCCATCGCCGCCGCGAAGGAGAAGGGCGCACTGCTTGCCGTGCTGTTCCTCGATCTCGACCGTTTCAAGCACGTCAACGATTCGCGCGGTCATGAGACCGGCGACAAGCTGCTCAAGACGGTCGCGCAGCGCATCCGCCAGACCATGCGCTCCCAGGACGTCGTGGTGCGCATGGGGGGCGATGAGTTCGTGGTGGTGCTGAAGGACCTCGACAACAGCGATCGGGTGAACGAGGCCGCCGAGCGCATCAACCAGGCGCTGGCGGCGCCGATGGTGGTCGACGGCCGCACCCTGGTCACCACGGTCAGCATCGGCGTCGCGCTTTATCCGCGTGACGGCATCGATATGGGAGAGCTGCTGCGGCACTCCGACACCGCCATGTATCAGGCGAAGGACCGGGGCCGCAACAACTTCCAGCTCTTCAGTCCCGCCATGGACCGGCGCCTGAAGGAGCGCATCGCGGTCGAGGCATCGCTGCGCACCGCGCTGCAGACAGGTCAGCTCGAGGTGCACTACCAGCCGATCGTCGACATCGAGTCGCACCAGGTGGCGGCGCTCGAGGCGCTCATGCGCTGGAAGCACCCGAGCCAGGGCTTCGTGCGGCCGGAACGGTTCGTGCGCATCGCCGAGGATGCGGGCCTGATCGTGCCGATCGGCGACTTCGTGCTGCAGCGAGCGGTCGAGGACATGGTGCGCTGGCGGCAGACGGGCGCCGAGCTGGTCCCGGTCGCTATCAATGTGTCGGCGGTACAGCTGCAGCGCGCCAACCTCACCGAATCCATCGCGCGGCTGACCAAGCAGCACGGGCTCGAGCCCACCATGCTGCAGGTGGAGATTACCGAGAGCGCGGTGTTCGAGCGGCGCGAGGCGCGCGCCCACGAGGCGGCGCAGGATACGGTGGCGAAGCTGCGCGAGCTCGGGGTGCACATCGCGATCGATGACTTCGGCACCGGCTATTCGAGCCTCTCCTATTTGAAGCGCTGGCGCGTCGACACCCTCAAGATCGACCGCAGCTTCGTGCGCGATCTGGTGACCGACATGTCGGATCTGGCCATCGTCAGCGCCATCATCGCCATGGCCCGGCACCTGCACATCGAGGTGGTCGCCGAGGGGATCGAGGGCTGGCAGCAGCTCGAGAAGCTGCGGGCGCTCGGCTGCTCCTACGCACAGGGGTACCTGTTCGCCCGTCCCGTGACGGCCGATGACTGCAGGCGCTTCCTCAGCGGCGAGCCTCTCGATCTCACCCAGCGCCTGCCGGTGCTCGAGATGCTGGAGGCCACCGGTACCCAGGACGCGCGACCGCTGCGCCTCATCAAGACCTGAGGGTCAGCCCGCGCGCGGGACGTGCGAGAATGGGCCATGGAGCCCAGCGCCCCCCGCCAGCAATGCGCCGACGCGGTGCTCATGATCCGCCCCGCAGCCTTCGGCTATAACCCCGACACGGCTCGAACCAACACCTTCCAGCACCCCGCGGAGCCGCCGGGCGGCGCCGCGCAGCCGGCCCGCGCCGAGTTCGAGCGGCTGGCACAGGCCCTGGTGAGCGAAGGGGTGAGCGTCCTCGTGGTGGATGACACGCCGGAGCCCCGCAAACCCGATGCAGTGTTCCCCAACAACTGGGTGTCCTTTCACGAGGATGGGACGCTGGTCCTTTATCCGCTGGAGAGTGGCAGCCGCCGGCCCGAACGCCGTCAGGAAGTGGTCGAGCAGGTCGTCGGGCAGCTCGGCTTCAAGGTGTCGCATCTGCTCGATCTCACGCACTTCGAGGGGCAGGGGATGTTCCTCGAGGGTACCGGCAGTCTGGTGCTCGACCACACGCAGCGTGTGGCCTATGCCTGCGCTTCCCCGCGAACGCACCCGGCGCTGGTCGCGGAGTGGGCCAGGGAGCTGCGCTACGAGCCCGTGGTCTTCAGCGCGACCAATGCCGCCGGAGTGCCGCTCTATCACACCAACGTCCTGCTCTTCATCGGGGCCCGGGCCGCGGTCGTCGGCAGCGAAGCGATAGCGTCAGCGGACCGGGAGCGGGTGCTCGAGCGGCTGCGCGGCAGCGGTCGCGAAGTGATCGAGATCGGCCAGGGGGAAATGACGCAGTTCGCCGGCAATCTGCTCGAGCTCGCCACCTGGGACGAAGCACTGGGGGACGCGCGCGTGCTCGTCATGTCCGAGGCTGCCCGCCGGGCGCTTGCGCCGGGGGTTTTCGCGCGGCTCTCGGGTTGCACGGACGCGGTGCTCGCAGTGCCGGTCCCCACCATCGAGCGTCTGGGGGGAGGGAGCGTGCGCTGCATGCTGGCGGAGGTGTTTCGCGCTTGATCGAGCTCATCGTCAAGGGTGGCCTGAGCTATCTGCTGGGCTCGATCGTGGGGAGTCTCCTCATCGGGCAGTTTCGCGGCATCGACATCCGCACCATGGGGAGCGGTAATGCCGGCGCCACCAACATGCTGCGCACCCAGGGCAAGGCGGCGGCACTCGCGGTCTTCGTCATCGACCTCGGCAAAGGCTGGATCGCGACCGGCCTGATAGCGCCGCTCACCTTCCCGGCCGCAATCGTGCCGGAGACCGGTGCCCTGCACGCCTGGGCGGCGATGGTATGCGGCCTCGCGGTCATCCTCGGGCACATCTATCCGGTGTGCTACGGGTTCAGGGGCGGCAAAGGCTTCGCAACCTTCGTGGGCGCCGTGCTCGGCATGAGTCCCCTGCTCGTGCTGGTGCTCGCGGTCGCGTGGCTTGCGGTCGTCGTTCTCTCCGGCTACGTGGGGCTCGCATCGATGGTATCCGCAGCGGCGGTGGCAGCGGCCATCGGGACTGCCAGCCCGGCGCCGCGTGCACCGCTCCTCGCGTTCGGGCTGCTGGCCGCACTCCTTGTGGTGTTCACGCATCGAGCCAACATCGCGCGCATGCGCGCCGGCAATGAATCGCGTGCCATGCGGCTGTGGCTGCTCGGCGCGCGCCGGAGACAGGGCTAGATGCCCGCGCCCGCTGGCCCGCTCGCCGCCCGCCTGTTCGCGCAGCTCGCGGATGGCCGCTTTCACTCCGGCGAGGCGCTCGCCAAACGGCTGCAGGTGACCCGCAGCGCCATCTGGAAAGCGGCAACGTCCCTGCGCACCCTCGGGGTACCGCTTCAGGCAGTGCGCAATCGCGGGTACCGTCTCGAGCGGCCGGCGACCCCGCTCGATGCGGCGGGGATCAGGGAGCATCTGCCGCCCGGGCTGCGCGCCCAGGTCGGCAAGCTGGAGACCGTCTGGTCGACCGGCTCGACCAACAGCGTGCTGCTCGCGCGGCCCGGACCTGCAAGTGGCGTCAGCGAGGTGCTGCTCGCGGAATACCAGAGTGCCGGCCGCGGACGGCGCGGGCGGACATGGCTCGCTCCGCCGGGGGGAGCGATCTGCCTGTCACTGAGCTGGACGTTCCGCGAGGTGCCGCCGGACCTCGGCGCGCTGGGGCTCGTCATCGGGGTGTGCGCATTGCGGGCGCTCCGCGCCCAGGGACTGAAGAGCGCCGCGCTCAAGTGGCCGAACGACCTTCTGGTCGGCGAGCGCAAGCTCGCAGGGATACTCATCGACCTGCGCGCCGAAGGCGCCGGCCCTGCCCACGTGGTGATCGGGATCGGCCTCAACGTGGCGCTCGGGGGGCCGCTGCTCGCGAAGATCGCGCGGGCCGGAACGCCGGCGACGGATCTCACCAGCGCCGGACTCGAGAAGCCGCCGCGCAATGAGATCGCGGCGAGCCTCATCGGCGAGTGCCTGCGGGGGCTGGGCGAATTCGAGCGCCACGGCCTCAGGGCTTTCGCCGCGGAATGGCACAGTGCGGACGCGCTGCGCGGGCGGGCGGTCGATGTCAGGGCGACCGAGGGGTCGAGCGAGCGCGGTCTCGCGCGCGGGATCGACGTGCACGGGGCGCTCATGGTCGAAACACCGCAGGGTGTACGGCGCTTCATTTCCGGAGAAGTCACCGTGCGAGCCGCCGGATGACGGTCCTCATCGTCGACGTCGGCAACACCCGCATCAAATGGGCGCGCCTCGAAGGCGGGCGGCTGACCAGAGGTCGCGCCGCGGTGCATGCGAAGTGGGGCGCGGCGGATTACGCACGACTCTTTGGGCCGGGAAGGAGCCCCGGGCGGGCAGTGGTGGCGAGTGTCGCGGGCGCGCGGGTGAATGGGGCGCTAGCGACTGCGGCACGCCGCGCCGGCGCCGCCGTGCATTTTCTCTCCACGCCGCGGCGGGCGGCAGGCGTGACCGTCGGTTACGTGGAGCCCTGGCGCCTGGGGGTCGATCGGTTCGCCGCTGCCGTCGGGGCTCACGAGCTCTTTCCGTCGCTGCCGGTGTGCGTGGTGGGGGTGGGAACTGCCATGACCGTCGACCTCGTGGGAGCGGACGGCCGCCACCATGGCGGAGTCATCGTGCCGGCCCCGGACCTCATGGTGGCGACACTTCTCGGGCAGACCCACGGCATCCGCCGCCGCGCGCGGGGCGGTGCGCCCGGCGCTGCGGGCCTCTTCGCCCGCTCCACGCGCGCTGCGATCGAGCGCGGCGCGCGCTACGCCGCGGCGGCCCTCATCGACCGGGCAGTGGAGGAGGCGTCCGTGCTGGTGGCGCGCGAGCCGCTCGTGGTGCTGACGGGCGGGGGTGCGCCCTCGGTGCGAGCCTTACTGCGCAGCAGCGCGGTGGGGGTGCCGGATCTGGTGCTGCGGGGGCTGGCGGCGCTCGCACGAGCGCCTGCCTAGGCGCGCTGCACGGGGCTTGGAACGAGAAAGGGGGGACAGCCCGTGCTGTCCGCCCTTGCCGCGCTATTTCTGCCGCTCCCATGAGAGGTTCACCAGGCTCTTCAACCGGGCCTCACACTTGTCGGCGACCGTGCTGAAGGTGAGCGCGCCATTCTCATATTTCCAGGCGTAAGTGCCCGTCTCCTCGCCGGCCTTGGCGCATGCCCAGGGACCGCTCTTGTCGGTCAGCTGTACCTCGCCTGCCTTCACGGAGTAACTGCCGGAGACTTGGAGCGTCTTGCCCTGGTGCACATGGAACTGCCCGTGGCCATCGAAGCTCACGGTATAGGGGACTTGTTTGACGCCATAGGTTCCAGCGGGGAAGTCGGCTGCAAGAGCCGGGGAAATAGCCAGAATCGAGCAGACCGCCAGGGCCGAGGCCCCGATCGCTGCGCCGCGCATGCGTTCGTACATGGTCGTTTCCTTTCAGGTTGGTGACTGGCCGGCGAATCCTTGCCCGGACGGCCGCAGGGAGTCATGGTTTGCGGCTGGCATTTTTCTGGTAACTGCGTGGCAAGCGGTGCGCAGGGGTCCCGAGGGCCCACCCGGACCCTCCGGCCGGCCATCCCGGCGCCTTTGCTCTACAATCACGATCCGTGCGCAACGTCTTCTTCGCGCTCGTCGCCGCCAACCTCGTGTACTTCGCCTGGGCGCATTGGGTGGACAGCCCAAGGCCTGTCGCGGTCAACGACGCGCTGGCGCGCCTGCCGCGACTGAAGCTCGTATCTGAGCTTCCGCCCGGGCAGCGTCCGGCGACCAATACCCGGACTGTCTTCAATGAGCCGCCCGCCTGTCTGTCCGTGGGTCCGTTCGGGGATATCACCAATTCCGCGAAGGCAGCGGGCATTCTGACCGCCAGGGGCTTCGCGCCCCGGCAGCGCGCCGAACAGGCCGGTAGCTCCGCGGGCTTCTGGGTGTTCGTCGGCGGCATCAGGGACGATGTTCAGGCGGAGAAGGTGCGCATCGGTCTCGAGAAGAGCGGCATCAGGGATGCACTGGTGATGCCGGCGACCGCCGAGACGGGGCGGCGCGTATCGCTCGGGCTCTTCAGCGATCGCGCGCACGCCGAGCAGCGTGCTGCAGCGGTGAAGAAGGCGGGCTTCAAGGCGGAGGTCGCCGAGCACAGTCTGCCGCAGACCGTCTACTGGATCGACCTGACGCCGCGGCCCGGCATGACGACGGTCCCGCTCCAGGATCTGTTCGCCGAGGGGGTGAGCTCGAGGATCGCGGTGCAGCCCTGCCCCGCGCCAGCCCCGCCGGTGCCCGCGCCATCAATCGTGACGGCGGCAACGGGCGTCAGGCGGTAACGTAGAGCTCGACTTCCTCTCCTTGCGGGATGAGGTACGGGCCCTCGCGGCGAAATCCGAGTCGCCCGAGCACTCTGACCGAGCGCGCGTTGCCGCGCTTGACGATGGCGCAGAGCCGCTCGATTCCCAACTCGCTCTGTGCGTGCTGCATCACCGCGCGTGAGGCCTCGGTGGCATAGCCCTGCCCCACGTACTCGGGCAGCAGCGCGAAGCCCAGGTCCGGGGAAGCGAGGAAATCGCGCTTGACGAGCCCGCACAGGCCCACGACCAGCGGCAGGGATTTCAGCTGCACCGCGTACAACCCGAAGCCGTGCGTCCGGTATGCCGCGCGGATAGTGTTGCTGATATAGGCCTCGGCATCGGCGAGTGAGTGCACGCCACGGTCGCCGATGTTCTCGAGCCAGGAGGGCTCGTTGAGCAGCCGCAGGAAGAAGCCGGCATCCGCGGGCGCCGCGGGGCGCAGCACGAGGCGCGCGGTCGTCAGGTCGGTCAGGACCGGCGCCAGCGCGTTGCGTCCGTCAGCGCCCGAAGGGCGAGGCGCCAGGGCGCATCACCGGGATGTCGTTCGGCATCAGGGCGCTGTTCGGCAGCAGGTGCGCGCTGCGGCCCCCCTGGAGCGTCATATCGAGATCGAGACTGAGCTCGATGCCGGCGTTTTCCAGGCGCGCCGCGTCGGGCTTGGGCACGGCAGTGATCGCCTCCCGCCAGGCCCTCTCGATGGCCGACTGCGCATCGACGAGCGGCCGCTGCACGAACGTGCCCGTGGTGGTGTCCGCGACGCTCGCGATGCGCGGTGTGGCGCGGACCTGCATGATGCCGCTCGCGGGATTGAACGAGACACGCGCGGCTCTCCCCGGCAGGACGGCGCCGCCCGGCAGGGTCCGGCGCAGTTGTCGACTCGCGAGTCCGCGCACCGTGCAGACGTAGCCCAGAGAGTAGCGGGACGAGCTGCTGCCCCCCTCGAGGCCGCCTTTCTGGCACAGATCGCCGGCCCGCTCATAGCTCTGCTCGACCCCTTCACCGAGGCCGACCTGCAGGCCGTATTCCAGTTCGGCAGCGGGGAGCTCCTGCCCGGCGGCGTGCGAGAAATAACTGGTGGCGGCCGCGGCATCCGGCTCGATGCACACGCCCTCGGCGAACATCCGGCCGATGAGGAAGATCGTCTGTGCATCGTTGGACCTGAGGCCGGCGTTGGCCAGGTGCACGGCGTCATCGCAGTTGCCGCGCGCGATGGCCCGCAACACGTCCCGCGAGGGTTGCGAGGCGGCCGGCGCGGCGGATGCGGACGCGGACAGAACCATCGCAGCCAGGAACCAAAGCGTAGCGGATTTCATAGCTGCAGCTCCCGAGCAGATGTCCCAGTGTAGCCCAGATGGCCGCGGTAAGCGCTCAGCGCAGGCGCAGCTCGATTTCGCGCCGGCGGTAGTCGATGACGAGCGCCTCGAGGAGCCCGAGGGCGTCCATGCCGATCAGCAGAGCGGGCTCACGCGTCAGGTGCCAGTGCTCAAAGATGTGCACCTCGCCGTAGGTGATGCGCGCGCCCGCAATCTCGATCCTGCCGAGCATGATCGGCGGGCTCGGGAACATCTCCCCGCCCTGGACGTGGGTCGTGACGTCGAAGATCTGGTCGGGCGTCCCCTGCGCGCGCCGGCTCACCAGCGCGCGCCGCAGCGCCTCGTTGCCGATGGTTCGCTCGGCTCCGGTATCGATCACGGCGTGTACGCGCACGCCCGCCACCGATCCCGCAACCATCAGCAGCCCGGGCCCGGTGCGCTCCAGGGGCAGGGTGATGTAGCCGAGCGGCGCGCTCTGACCGTGCGAGCGTGCGATGGTGATCCGGTCGTGAACGAAATCGATATCGATGCGCTTGTCGGAGAGGCCCGCCGTGCCGAGCACGCCTTCGGCGCCGCCGAGCGCGTCCGCAACGATCGGCAAGGTCGCCGAGGTGACATCGAGGTCCCCGACGACGAGCGAGTCGACGTGCACGGTCGGAACGATCGCGCTGCCGGTGACGCCCCGCACCAGCACGGCGTGCGAGAAATCCGCCGCGAGACCCAGGGCCTCGGCCACCGGCGCGGTGATCGCCGAATCGCTCGCGCCGGTGTCGAGCACCATTCGAAAGGGACCGCGTCCGTCGATGAGCACGGGTGCCCAGATGCGCCCGATGCGATCGCGCCGTGTGGGTGACACGAAGCGCGGCTCGGGCGCTTCGATCGTCACTTCAGGAGCCGGCGCGCCGCCGGGCGCCGTCGGCGCGGGTGACCCGACCGGCGGCGGCTGCGACCAGGCGGCGCGGCAGGCGAGCGCCAGCAGGGCCGACACCGCCAGGGGGCCGGGCGAGCACCGCAGCGCAACCCCGAACTTCAAGAGGGTGTGCGTGCGATGCGCGCCCGGCGATGCTGGATCGTCAGAACTTCGCCGTGAAGGCCACGAACACCTGTCGTCCGAGATAGTCGTAAGCAGCCCAGCTGTTCGCCGGCCCGGCGTTGCCGCTGATGTCGAGCGAGGGAATGATCGGCGGGTCCTTGTCGAGCACGTTGCTGACTCCCGCGCGCAGCTCGAGCTGCTTCATGACGTGCCAGACCGCGGTCACGTCCAGGTAGCTGTAGCCGGGGATGCGTGCGTTGTACTGGTCGTAGGCACCTTCCTCGGCGAAGTGCAGCAGCGGGTTGCCCGAGTTGTTGTCGAAGGTCGTGGGGCCGATGAAGCGCCACTGCGCCGAGAGCAGCACGTTAAAGGGCGTCTCCCAGCTCATACGCAGGTTGTGCCGCCAGCGGGGATTCACCGAGCCGTTCGAGCAGGTGCTGCCGAAGAGGCCGGCGCAATCGAAGCTTCCGGAACCGGGATAGGGAGTGGTGGTGTCGTGCCACAGGTACGCGCCGTTCAGGTTCGCGCTGATCGATCCCCAGTTGCCCGGCAGCGCGTGGTGCCAGGCCATCGCTGCATCGAAGCCCGAGACCACGGATACGCCGAGGTTGAAGTCCTGCTGCAGGAAGTAGCCACCGCCGGCTACCGTGGCGCCGGTCAGCGCCCCGGTCGGTGTGCGCACGATCTGGCTGCAGTAGATCGGGTTGTCATCGATCAGGCAGCCGTTGAGGATCGTCGCGAACGGGTAATTGCCGACCTGGTTCGTGAGCTTGATGTGGTAGTAGTCGAGACTGGCGCTGAATCCCGGCAGAGCGGTCGGCGTCAGGGTGAGCCCCAGCGACCAGGTGTCGGCGATCTCGGGCTTGAGCTGGCTGTTTCCCTCGATCACCTGTCCGCACTGGCCCGACACGCACTGCGTGATGTTATTGGCATGCACACCGTCGCCGTACTGGGCCGGAGTGACCCCCGTGTGCTCGCATTGCACCAGCGACGCGGTCGGTACGCCGGCGCAGGGATCGGTGCCGACGACGTTCTCCTGGCCGTAGGAGGGCGCCACGAACAGCTCGATCAGGTTCGGAGCCCGGATGGCGCGGTCGAAGGAGAAGCGCATGCGGGCGTCCTGGATGGGCGCGTACTGCACCTCGAACTTGTAGGTGTTGGTCGAGCCGGTGGTGTTGTAGTTGGAATAGCGGTAGCCGACGTCCGCCGTCAGGTCATAGATACCCGGCTGGCTGTGCGCGATGGGCAGCCGCAGCTCGAGGAACGCCTCGTCGATGTCGTAATGCTCGTTGATATTGACCAACGCGCCGGAGAAGCCGGCGAGATCGCCGGAGGTCTCGGCGCCGTCCGGACTGAAGGTCACGGTGTCCTTGCGGTGCTCGTAGCCGAGATTGACGGCGGCCGGGTCGTTCGCCCACGGGAACTGCATGCCGTACTTGCCGAGCTCGCCGGTAAAGTCGACGTGCGTAACCTGCTCGGTGTTGTTGCCGTAGGCAGTGCCCGGCGTGGCGAGGTAATTGATCGCCGCCGGCGTGACTGCCCCGGTAGTGAAGATGTTCCAGGGGACGCACTGGCCGCCGCTGATGCACACCGGCTGGCCCTGCGCGTTGGTCGTCACCTGCAGGGCATTGTTGATCTTGGAGTAGTCGAGATAGTCCTGATTGCTCTGGAAAGTCGTGACGTAGTAATAGGAGGTGTAGAGGTCGTAAGTCCAGCCGTCGGCCACCGCGCCTCGGGTGCCCAGCACCGCGCGGATGTTGTTGTGCTCGTAGAAGGAGGTGCGGCCGCCACCCTCGATATTGCGGCGGCCGATGGAGACATCGGCGCTGTTGCCCTTCGAGCCCGGGTTTGCCAGGTCACCCGCAATCTGCGCCGGCGTGCACAGCAGCGCCTGCTGCTGCGCGCTCAGCAGCGGATTGCTGCAGTTGATCAGCTCGTTGTTGTCGGCCGTGAAGGGATCGCCGCCGATGAACAGGCCCGACGGGGCGACGACCGCCACGCTCTTGTCGTCCATCCAGAAGAATTCCATGTAAGGCTGGACGTGCTCGTTGATCTCGTCGTGCGCCATGAATCCCGCCTGGAAGCGCTTGTCCTGGCGCTGCAGGTATTCGAAGTTGTTGAAGTCGAAGATTGCCGGCGGATTGGAGCCGGCCTGCGGCCAGGGGAGGAACTGGTTGCCGACCACGGTATAGCGGGTGCCGGCGCCCGGCGCGATTCCCTCCGGGGTGAAGCGGTTCGAGTTGGAGCTGCCGAGGCACTCCACTCCGGAAAAAGTGGGTGAGGCCACCAGCCCGTTCGAGATCAGCTGGCAGTCGGAGAAGTCGCGCGCCGAGGCGGTGATCGGTTGCTGCTGGTGGTAGATCATCCAGCCGGTGAAGTTGCCCTTGCCGTCGTCGAAGTTCTTGCCCATGAGGATCGACAGGTCGTGCTTGTAGCCGTCGCGGATGCTGCCGGTGGGTACGGTGGGCTGCGCCGAGAACCCGGTATCGGGATCGTCCTGGCCGAGCAGGCCCTGGACCATGCTGTTGTGCTGGTCGTGCTGGCTGAAGCCATACTGGCCATCGATCTCGACGCCCTCGAAGTCCCGCTTGAGTATGAAATTCACGACGCCGGCGATGGCATCGGAGCCGTAGGTGGCGGAGGCGCCGCCGGTGACGACATCCACGCGCTCGATGAGGGGTACCGGTATCTGGTCGATATCGGGCGCGACGTTCTGATTGGCGGTGCTCGGGTCGCCGGCGCCCAGCCGGCGTCCGTTGACGAGCACCAGCGTGCGCTGCGGACCCAGGCCGCGGAGGTCGACGGTCGTGAAGCCGCCGGTCGAGGTGAGCGGGCTCGAGGTATTACCGAAGTCGGCGTTGGCTCCGATGATGTTCTGTGGGAGCTGATTCATCAGATCGCTGATGTCGGTATTGCCCTGGAGCCTGATCTCCTGACTCGAGACGATGGTCGTCGGGCTGGTGGCCGTGATGTTTGCCGGCACCGGAATTCGCGAGCCGGTGACCACCACTTCCTGCAGAGGTGCAGTCGCTTCTTCGGCCGGTGCCGCGGCCGGCGGCTGCTGGGCGAAGCCGTCGACCAGGAATGCGCTCGCGAACGTAGCGAGCAGAGCGCCGATCAAGCGCGTGCAAGTCATGTGCATCTCCCCTTCGTTCGTTGCAGCTCCAGGGGGATGGAACATATACGGCACTAACCGCTGCAGCGCTTCAATGTGACGAATCGCCACCGCGGCGTGAGGAAGGCATCGGTTGTCGTGATGGAGCGCGGCAGAGCAAGGACTGGCTCGGGAGGAAAACCGAGGGTCCCTGTCCGCCCACGGGACCCTGTCAGTGAGTTGAGCCCGTCAGCGCGACCCTGGAATCGCGGGCAGCGCCCGCCGTCGCAACGGCAACGCGCCGAGGATAGTGTCGCGATAGGCGTGTCCGGAGCGCAGCCGCGCACCCGACACCAGGGTGAAGGCGAAGGATCCATGTCCGATCGGCTGCGCGTAGGCGATGGCGCGTACGTTGAGGAGCAGCGAGCGCTCGATTCTGACGAAGCCCGCGGACGCGAGCAGCGTCTCGAGCCGCTTGATCGATTCGCGCGCGATGTACTCGATGCCGGCCAGATGGTAGCTGACGTAATTGCCGGCCGATTCGACGTAGTCGATCTGGCAGGGATCCAGCGGATAGAGCCGATGCTCACGCTCGCCGATCAGAAGCAGCGGCCGGGAACGGACTCTGTCACCGCAGGTGCCCGGGGCTCGCGGCGTGCCCGCATCGGGGGGCCGCGGCAGGCCGCGAGCCCGGGCTCGCAGGATCGAGGCGGAAAAGGCCGCCTCGTTCACCGGCTTCACCAGAAAATCCAGGGCGCCGGCGGCAAAGGCTCCGGGTGCATCCCGCGTGCTCGTGGTGAGGAGGATGGTGCGCCGCTTGTGCCGGCGCTGCAGCGCCCGCAGCACGTCGAAGCCGGACATGTCGGGCAGGTCCGCATCGAGGAGCGTGAGATCGGGCCGCAGTGATTCGACCGCCTCGATGGCCTTGGCGCCGGTACCCGCCTCGCCGACTACCCTGAGCTCCTGCGAGCGCTCGCAGAGCCTGATCAGGCCCGAGCGCGCCGCCGGCTCATCGTCGACGATGAGAAGGTCCATGCGGCTATCACAACCGCCGGCACGCTCGCCGTCCAGAGCGTTTTCTCGCGGTGGTCCGCAAATCGCCTGCGGTCGTCCCCGGTCACTCCCGCGCTGCGCCGACCACGAATTTGCCGATGTGCTCGCGGACCCGGTGACGGAAACGCTCGCTGCTGGTCACCGTGAGTCCGCCCGACAGGACGAACACGTAGTCGCCGCGGGCGGTGCGGCTCACCTCGCGCACGTGGTTGAAATTGATCAGGCAGGAACGGTTGATCTGCACCATCGGCTGCGAGGACATTGCCTCCTCGGCCTGGATGAGAGTGCTGCGCGCCTGGAAGGATTCCCGGCCCACCGTGAGCAGGACGTAGTTGCGGTTCGCGGTGACCAGCTCGATGCGCGCCACGTCGACCATGTGCATGGTGCCGCCGGTCTCGGCCAGCAGGCGGGGCCGCGCCTCGAGTCGCGCTTGCGACAGGCGCTGCAGCTCCGCCAGGGTCGCTGCGGCGATCTGATAGCTGGCGGAATTACGGGCCGCGTAGCGCTCGCGCACCCGCCGCAGCATCAGGCGGAAGCGCTCGCGGTCGAAGGGCTTGAGGAGGAAGTCCGCCGCGTTGACCTCGAAGGCCTGCAGCGCGTAGCGGTCGAAGGCGCTCACGAACACCACCAGCGGCGCCGTCGGCCCGAGCGCCTCGGCGAGCTGCATGCCGGAGAGCTTGCCCATCCTGATGTCGAGGAATATGAGATCGGGCGAGCGCTGCGGCAGCTCCGCCAGCGCACTCTCGGCGTCCGCGTATTCGGCGACCACGTCGATGTCACGCTCGCCTGCGCAGCGATCCCGCAGGGCCTTGCGCGCTGCGACCTCGTCGTCGACGATGATCGCTCTCATGCCGGTCCGTCCGCCGCCGCAGGCGCAGGTCCCGCGCGCCACTCGCGCAGCACCGGCAAGTGCAGCGTGGCGACCCACAGCGAAGGACTCTCCGGACCCGAGGTGAGCACCGCGCGCCCGCCGAACTGCACCGCGAGTCGCTCGCGCACATTGCGCAGTCCGAAACCGCCGCTCCCCACCGCGCCTCCGGCCCGCATCGAGTTCGCGACCCGGATCTGCAGCCGGTAGGGCGACAGATCCCAGCTCACCTCGATCCGCACGGGCCCGCTGTGGTCGGCGAGGCCGTGAACGACCGCGTTCTCCACCAGCGGCTGCAGGATCAGGCTCGGCACCCACACGGCGGGCACGTCAGCGCCGCCCTGCACCTCCACCGTGAGACGGTCGGCAAAGCGCCCGACCTGGAGACCCAAGTACAGGCCGACGAACTCGAGCTCATCGCGCAGCCGCGCGTAGTCGCGCTCTCCGGCCTTGAGGAGCCCGCGCAGCAGGTCGCCGAGAGAGGCAATGAGGCTCTCCGCCACTTCCGGCTCGCCGCTGATGCGCGCCTGGATGGTGTGCAGGACATTGAACAGCGTGTGCGGCGAGAGCTGGGTGCGCAAGGCCGCCAGGCGCGCGCCCGCCCAGTCGCGCCGCAGCTCGGAGCTGCGCAGGCGCAACTCATGGTAACGCCGATAGGTCGAGACCACGGTGAGCAAGGCGAGTCCGCAACCGTAAGCCAGCAGGGTCGTTACGGTGCTCGAGAGCCATACCGCCCAATCGCCCTTGCTGAAGACGCCGAAGGGCTCGACCGGCCAGCCGAACGCCACGTGCGTGACCAGGCTGGCGGCAAGCCTCATCCAGTACATGAGGAGCGAACAGGCCAGAGCGAGCGCCAGCTGCTGCGGCACGCGCCGCCGGGCCGGCCGCCAGCCGATGCGGGCCGCCGTGAGATAGCACAGCAGCAGCGCCGGGAGCATCAGCACGTGCTGCATCAGACGCTGCTGCCACGGGACGAAGACCATGATGCGGGTCATTTCGGCGAGCTCGACGCGCATCGCCTCGTGATAGACGATGTCGGTGAGCGTGACGTAGGCCCAGAAGACGCTCGCGAGCAGCAGCAGGCTGCGGCGGGAGAGGAGGTGCTCCTCGTCCTCGACTACTACAGCGGCCCAGGACCTGAATGCGGACGGAATCGCGACCATGGTTTGATCAACGGCTCTCAAATCGTACCACCATGAGAGCGGCGTTCAGCTGCGGGCTCGCCCGCTTTGCGGGGACGAGCGTGGCAATTCGAGGGACGAGCAGGTGGATTAGACAAAACGAGGCTGCGGGTCGCTAGGATGAGCGGACACAGGGGAGAGTCCGTATGAATGGAAAACAGGCACAGCGGTACGGCGGGGCGTTGGCCGCCGGCCTGGCGCTTTGCGCATGTTTCGCCGCTCCGGGCAGCGCGAGCCACCGGACCTCATACGAGCGCATGGCGCCGCTCGAGCAGTACCTCATGAGTCCGGACGCCGAGATCGCCCTCGCGCGCAGCGCCGCGCCCGCTGCGATCTCGGGCAATGCCACCATCCTCACCCTGCGGCGCGACGGCTACGCGACCGCCGTCGACGGGACCAACGGTTTCACCTGCATCGTCGAGAGATCGTGGATGTCCCCCTTCGACAGCCCGGAATTCTGGAATCCGAAGATGCGGGCACCCATCTGCTATAACCCCGCGGCCTCCCGGTCGATCCTTACGTACACCCTCAGGCGTACCAGGCTGGCGCTCGCCGGCCGCTCGAAGCAGGCCATGCTCGATGAGGTGCGCGCGGCGCTCTCGCGCAAGGAGCTGCCGCAGCCCGAGCCCGGCGCCATGTCCTTCATGATGTCCAGGGACGGGAACCTGGGCGATACCCAGGGCCACTGGCACTCGCACCTCATGTTCCACGTTCCCAAGGCGCCGGCCGCGAGCTGGGGAGCCAACGTCGCAGGCTCCCCGGTGGTGCTCGACGATCGTCTGATTCCCGAGCCGCAGTCGATTTTCCTGGTGCCGGTGAGTCACTGGTCGGACGGAACGGCGGCGCCGGTTTCCTAGCGCACGCACGGGCGTCATCACGGCAGCACGCGCCTTCATCACATTTTTGCAGAGCCTCCGGGCAGCGCTGCTACGTTGGCGGCGTGAATCTCATCGACAGCGTGGCTCAGTGCCGCACGCCGCTGATCGTGGGCGACGACTCGAGCGGCAGGGCGACCGCACTCAATAACACCGCCGACTGCGCCGCTGCGGTCGCCGCCTGTCCGTTGCGTTACGTGCTGAGCGACAACCTCACGCGGCTGTGCGCGGATCTGGCTTACTCCAAGGGCGCAGGTACCGTGGCCTGTGCCGACCTGCTGCGGATGCCGGCCGAGTCCCTGTGGGTCGAGTGGTGCAATGAACCCTGGAACGACGCACTTCAACAGTACGGCTTTCCGCTGATCCCCGCCGGCACGCAGTGGGTCGGCCGGCGGGGAGCCTGGATCCGCGCATCACGCGACGGTCGCGCGGGGTTGCTGCGCACCTTCTGGAGCGCCGGCGGTGCCGAGGTGCTCGCCAGCAGCGTCGAGGCGTACTGCGATTTCGATACGCAACCGGGCGAGGAGCCCGAGCCGCTCGATCGGGCCGCGGGATGCGCCGGAAGAGTGCACGACAGCGCGCGCGCGGGCGCCGAGGATATTCTCGAGCGCTGCTTCCGCTTTCGCTACGAGCAGAGCTGGTCGGAGTACTACGGCAGCGCGGCGCTGTCGCGCGAGAGGAGCTTTGCCTTGTGGCGGCATGCGGTAGGCACGATCGCGATCGATGTCCCGATGCTGCTCACGTTCTTTCTGCTGCTCGCGACGCGCAACGGATTGCCGCAGAGCGCTCAGTCCCGGGAGCAGCTCAACCGCCGGCGCCTGCGCGGCGGGAAGGCGCCGTTGCTGGATCACATCGCGGTGCATGCGCCGCTGCTGCCGCAATACCGGGATCGTTCGGGAGAGGAGCCGTACCGCGCCCGCTCGAGTCCCAGGCTCCACCACGTCCGCGGGCACCTGGTGCGCCGGGGCAGCCAGATCTTCTGGCGCGTGCCGCATCTGCGCGGCAATGCGCGCTACGGCAGCGTTCACTCGCGCACGGTCGTGTGGACCTTCGACAGGGCAGCCGGCACGCGGACACACTGAATTTCAAGGTCTTGGCGCCGCGGGCTTCCGGCCAAAGTGGTGCCGCCGGTCTGGATTGAACAGACGACCTGCCGCTTACAAGGCGGCTGCTCTACCACTGAGCTACGGCGGCCCAGGGTGAATTGTACGCCAGTTCCCTCATAATCCAGGCTCAGACCGGATTCCTGAAAGGGAGCTGCGATGACTGACGCGATCGATCCGCGCCTCGGCCGGCGCGATTTTCTCAACGCCTCCGTTTCCGCTGCGCTGCTGAGCGCCCTGCCGGGTGCGGCGCTTGGCGCCGGGTGCCCGGGCAAGGCTGCGGTGCTCGCCCAGATTCCCAGGATGCACGCCGCCAACGTCAGGCGACTGCAGGACTGGATCGCGCTGCCCTCCATCGCCGCCGAGAACCGCAACTACCCGCAGGGTCCGGAGTACATGGCGCAGCTCGCGCGGGATGCCGGCTTCACCGGCGTGAAGATCATGCCCACCTCCGGCAAGCCCGGGGTGTTCGGACGCATCGACGCCGGCGCGCGCACCACCGTAGGTCTCTACTTCATGTACGACGTCAAGCAGTTCGTGCCCGAGGAGTGGAGCTCGCCGCCGCTCGAAGCGCGGCTGGTGCAGCGCGAGGGACTCGGCACGGTCTGCATGGGACGCGGCGCGGTCAACCAGAAGGGCCCGGAGAATTCTCTCCTCAGCGCTCTGATGGCGTTCAAGGCCGCCGGCTGCACGCTGCCCGTCAACCTGGTGCTGGTGTGCGAGGGCGAGGAGGAGATCGGCTCGCCGCACTTCGGCGAGGTGGTCAGAGCACCCGAGGTGCTGGCGGAGCTGAAGAAGTGCATCGGCGTCTTCATGCCCGAAGCCGGGCAGGATCGCGACGGCGCCGTCACCGTGTCCCTCGGCGCCAAGGGAGTGGTGGAGCTGCAGCTGGTGTCCTCGGGCGAGAAGTGGGGGCGCGGACCCAGGCACGATGTGCACTCGAGCCTCGAAGCGGCGGTCGACTCGCCCACCTGGCGCCTGGTGCAGGCCCTCAACACGCTGATCAAGCCCGACGGCCACACGCCGGCGGTGGAGGGATTCTTCGACCTCGCCAGGCCGCTCAGCGACGAACAGAAGAAGATGATCGCCGACCACGTCGCCCGCAGTTCCGAAGCGAGCGCCAAGAAGAGCCTCGGTGTCGAGCACTGGGTGCACGATGCTGCCTGGCTCGAATCACGGATGCTTCTCGAGTCGCAGCCGACGATCAACATCGAGGGCCTGGTTGCCGGCTACACGGGACCCGGTGGCAAGACGGTGCTGCCGCATCGGGCGGAAGCGAAGATCGACATGCGTCTCGTGCCTGACATGACCGCCGAGGACACGCTGGCCAAGCTCAAGGCGCACCTCGCCAGACATGGCTACGGCGATATCGAGGTGAACATGTCGGGCGGTTACGATCCGAACTCGACGGACAAGAAGAGCCGCCTGATCCAGACGCAGCTCGCCACTTACCGCAAGCTGGGCGCAGATCCGCAGCTGTGGCCGCGCGGGGCGGGGTCGTGGCCGGGATACCTCTTCACCACTGCGCCGCTCAATCTTCCCGCGGGCCACTTCGGCATGGGACACGGCACCGGGGCACACGCGCCGGACGAGTACTACGTGATCGAGTCCACCAATCCGAAGGTGCAGGGTCTCGACGGGGCGGTGGCGTCGTTCGTGGAGTATTTCTACGCGCTGGCCTGAGAGACCGGACTGACGCCGAGAACCGACACACGACACCGGGCAGGGCCGTGGTGTCTGCTGACGCTCCTGGCCGCCGGCGCACAGGCTGCGGCCCAGAGCAGCGACACCAACGTCGTCACGGCCTCGGCCGATGCTTTCGGCGTCACCATCGGCGTTGAGGCGCTCGGTCTCTACGGCCCCGGGCAGGTGCGGGGCTTCGATCCCGTTGCAGCTGGCAATGCGCGCATCGAGGGGATGTACGCCGACCTGCACGGGCCGACGATTCCCTACGGGCCGCTGCCGGCTCGCCTGATCGACAACATCCGGATTCGGGTCGGGCCGGCTGCCGCCGGCTTTCCCTTCCCATCGCCCACGGGCATCGTCGATTTCAGCCTGCGCAGTCCGCTCGGCACCGCGGGGGTGAGTCCGACGGTCTACGCCGGGCCCTTCGGCACGAGTGGCTTCGATCTCGACGCACACACACCGGTCGCCGATGGACACTGCGGTGTGGGCGCGGGAATTACCCGTCGCTGGGACGAGTTCGCACCCGCGGTCACCCAGTTTACGACCGATGTCGGCGCCATCGGCGAGTGCCGCATCTCCGATGTGTCCAGCGTCACCTTGTTCTACGGGCGTACGACCGAGACACATCAGACGGTGCTCCCGACGCTCTATCTCACGACGGCGGCAACTCCGCAGCCCTTCGCGGCCCGGGGTACCGCTCCCGACTGGGCGTTGGGAACCATCGTGCTCAAAGACTACGGGGGCGTGCTGACTCTCGAGGCGCCCGCGCATTGGACGCTGCGGGCCGGTGTCTTCCGCTCGATCTACGATGAGCCTCGATCGGGGTCGGACCTGCTGTCCGACCCGGGTCCCGCCGCTACGGCGCCACAGCAATACGTCTCCTACCCGGATCAATTCACCGGCTCGACCTCCGGTGAGCTGCGCGCGACACACCTCACTACGAGCGGACCCCGCCAATGGGAGCTGACTCTCACGTTGCGCGCGCGCGATGTGACGGCGCGCTACGGCGGCTACGATCAGGTGCCTCTGCCGGATGCGGTCCTCGGGATTCAGTCCGTCGTGCCCGAGCCCCGCTTCACTTACGGGCCGCCGACACATGATCACATCGAGCAGTGGACCGGGGGCGCAGCCTATGCGCTGCACTGGAAAGACGCGCTGGACTTCGCCGTGGGCCTGGAGCAGGTTCGCTACGACCGCAGCATCACCGCGCCAGTGGCCGCGCCGGTCGCATCGCGCGAGACCCCGCTCCTCTACTACGCCTCCAGCGGCGTGCCGATCAGCAGGCACGCCGCTCT
>DASQGK010000155.1:0-4747 GCA_035632655.1 Steroidobacteraceae bacterium
GCGCAGTGCCCTGCTGGCCGCAGCCGTACTGACGGCCATCTCACTGGTCCTGACTTTCTCGCGCGGCGCTTTCGTAGCGCTGGCCGTGGTCAACGTGCTGTACGTGCTGTGGGGACGAAGCATCCGCACCATGGTGGTCGCTGCCGTGCTGGTCGTTGCGGCGCTGGCCTGGGCGCCTGCGGCGGTGATCGAGCGGCTGATGACCGGGGAGGGCGGCGGCCTGAATGCGATTTCCGCCGGGCGTGTCAACGGGCTGTGGCTGCCGTTGTTGCCGGACGTGCTGCGGCACCCGTTGTTCGGCAATGGCATCAGCTCGATCCTGTGGTCGGAAGCGATGCGCCGCGGCGCCGGGGCGCAGGTCCTGGCGGTGACCCACCCGCACAACGCCTATCTCGAGGCGCTGCTCGACACCGGTGTCGTCGGCACGGTCCTGCTGTGCGGCTACTTCGCGCACGTGTGGCGGCGGCTGCGGGCGGTCGCGCGGGAAGCGGGCGTCGATCCGCTGCTGCGCGGTTTCTATCTCGGGGCAGCCGCGGGGCTTGCGGCCATGCTGGTCTCGGATTTCACCGACAGCAGCCTCGCGCCCCGGCCGGAGCAGGCCTTTATGTGGCTGGCGATCGGCATGATGTACGGGGAGTACGCGCGGCGTGCGGCTCTGGCGCAGGCACGGCCGGCACGCACGCCGGCCGCCGCGCCTGCGCAGCGCGTGTCCGCCACGCCGCAGGGCGCGGCATGAACTCGCGCAGCGAGTTCGCGGTCACTCCGAGCACCGCGGTGCCGGAGAAGCTGGCGCCGCGCGCGATGTCCCTCGGTGTCGCCAACGCTCTCGACTACGCCATACAGTTCCTGCTTCCCGTCGTGCTGGTGCGCTATCTCTCGCCCGCGGACTTCGGGGGCTACCGGTTGCTGTGGCTCGCGACCGGAACCGTGATGGCGGTGGTAACCCAGGCGATGGCGGGCAGTCTCTATTACTTCCTGCCGCGTTCCGACAGCGCCACCAAGCGGCTGTACATCAACCAGGCAATCCTCTACCTCGGCGTCGCAGGCCTGATCGGCGCCTGGGCGGTGAGCGGCCTCAACCCCTGGTTGCCGGCCGGCATCCGCGATCTGGTCGGGAGCGACCTGGTCGTGCCGGTGTTCGTAGCGCTGTGGGTGGCGGCATCGCTGCTCGACCTGATCGGTACCGCGGAGGAGCGCGTGACCTGGCAGGCTCGAACGGTCGTGGGGCTCTCGGTGCTGCGTGCGGTGGCACTCTCGGCGACCGCCATACTCACCCGCGAGCTTCAGCCGGTTCTGCTGGCGCTGCTGGGCTTCGCGGGCTTCAAGCTGGCAGTGCTGCTTCACTACGTGGCACGCCACCACGGTCTGGGCGGGCCCTTCCTGCGGCGCGCGGCCTTCGCCGAGCAGCTGCGGCAGTCCGCACCCTTCGGCTTCGCCGGCGCGCTCTATGGCCTGCGGGGCCAGGCTGACCAATGGGTGGCGAGCATGCTGTTCCCGGTCGCCATGTTCGCCTCGTTCTCGATCGCGGCGCTCCTCGGTCCGCTGGTGCACCTGTGCCGCCAGTCGGTAGGGCAGGCGTTTCTGCCGAGCATCAGCCGCCTGCAGGCGGCGGGAGACCTGAGAGGCATGCTCGCGCTCAGCAGCCGCGCCAGCGTCATGGTCGCGACGCTGGTCTATCCGCTGCTGGCATTCGCCTTCGTCTTCGGCAAGGAGATCGTTGCGGTGATCTACACCTCGGCGTATGTCGAGGCGGCGCCGGTGATGCGTGTCTACATCATCGGCCTGATCGCGCTGGTCATCGAGCCGGCGAGTCTGCTGCTGTGCCTGCGGCAGGGAGTCTTCACCATGCGGGTCGGCCTGGTCGTGCTGCCGGTCTCGGTCGCGGTGAGCTTCACCGCGGCGCACTACTTCGGTCTGGCTGGCGCCGCGGCCGGCAGCGTGCTTGCAATCTACGCAGAGCACCTGACCTCGCTGTGGCGCATCTCGCGGCGCACCGGCATCCCGCTGCGCCGGGTGCAGGACTGGCGCGCTCTGGCACTGCTGCTGCTGTGCGCCGTGGTGGCCGGGGCTTTTGCGTGGGGCGTCGTGAGCTCGCTCGATGAGCTCGAGGCCGTGGCGCGGCCGGTGGTCGGCGCCGTGCTGCTGGGGGCGGCGTATCTCATCCTGCTCACGCTGTGCGGTCTCGGCCGTGACTGGTGGTCGGCCCTGCGGCACTTCTGGCATCACGACTGAGGCGCGCCCGGCGATGCGCCTCATGTTTCTCACCGGTTCGCTGGCCTACGGAGGCGCCGAGCACCATGCGATCACGCTCGCCAACCGCCTCGCCGAGCGCGGACACGAATGCCACGCGGGATGGGTCAAGCCTGAATCGGCGCAGCTCGCCCGGCTGCGCCTGAGCGGCGCCGGGAGCGTGTTCTGCCTCGATGCGACCCGCTATCTCGACCTGCGCGCCCTGCGGCGACTGGCCGCCGTGCTCGCGCGGGTGCGCCCGGCGGCACTGATCGCGGCGAACCCTTATGCCCTGATGTATGCCTGGCTGGCACGGCGACTCTCGGGGCAACGCGTGCCGCTGGTGGTGATCTACCACTCGACGCGCTCGCCCGGTATCAAGGAGCAGGCGCAGCTCGCCGCATACCGGCTGTGCATGTGGGCGGCCGAGCGTGCCGTGTTCGTGTGCGAGTACCAGCGCCGCTATTGCCTGCGACGCGGTCTGGGCTCGCGCCACAACACCGTGATCCCCAACGGCGTCGATGTGCAGCGCTTCTGCGACGCCGCCACGCCGGGTGAGCGGCGCTCGCTGCGTGCCGCGCTCGGATACACCGACGCCGACTACGTGCTCGGAGTCGCCGGCGGGCTGCGGCCGGAGAAGAACCAGGCACAGCTGCTGGAGGCCGCAGCCAGGCTGCGCCAGCAGGGCTTGCCCGCCAAGGCGCTCTTCATCGGCGACGGCGCGACGCGCGCTGCGCTCGAGCAGCGGGCCGAGGCGCTCGGCATCGCCGCGCACGTCAGGATCACCGGTTTCCAGGAGGACATCCGTCCCTACGTCGCCGCCTGCGACGTGATCTGCGTCTGCAGTCTGACCGAGGCGCTGTCGCTGGCGGCAATCGAGGCCATGGCGATGAGCCGGCCGCTCATTCATTCGCAGGTCGGCGGGGCGGCTGAGCTGATCGACTCGGGCCATAACGGCCTGCTGTTTCCGGCGCGCAACACCCAAGCCCTGGTCGAGTGCCTGCTGCTGCTCGCCGATGGCGCGAGGCGCACCGCGCTGGGCCGCGCCGCACGCCAGACGATCGAAGCCGGCTTCAGCGAAGGCCGCATGGTCGATCGTTACGAGGAGCTGCTCATGGAGGTGGGCCGGTGAAGCGCCCGGTGGCACTGTTGACCGGGCCGCGGCGCGCGGCGCTCAGCGGCGTGAGCACCCACGTCAATCTGCTGATGGACTCAGGTCTGCGACGCAGCTTCGATCTGCTGCACTTCGAGGTCGGGCGCGAGGGGCGCGACGAGGGGCCGCTCCGGCGGATGGGGCGCCTGCTCGCGAGTCCGTTTCGGCTCGCCTGGAAGGTGCTCGTCAACCGCGCCGCGCTCGTGCACGTCAACAGCGTGCTGACGGTCCGCGGCTACTGGCGCGATCTCATGTACGTCATCGTCGCGCGGCTGTGCCGCAGCCGTGTGCTCTACCAGGTGCATGGCGGTCCGCTGCCCCAGGCATTCTGCCGCGGCAACCGCCTGGCGACGGCGTTCGTGCGCGCGACGCTGGGGCTCGCCGACGTCATCGTGGTGCTGTCGGACGCCGAGCGTGACGCGTTTCGCCGCTTCGGCGTCGCCCCGCCGGTGCTGACGTTCCCCAACGGCATCGATTGCCGCCATTACGCGACCCTGTCGCGCGAGCGGTCGGAGCCGCATCGGACGCTGCGCCTCTTGTATCTGGGCCGCATGGTTCGCGAGAAGGGACTCTTTGAGCTCCTCGAGGCCATGGAGCTCGCACGCGGTCAAAACGTCGCGGCAGAGCTGGTCCTCGCCGGCGACGGACCCGCCACCGGGTGTCTGCGTTCGACCGCCGCGGCGCATGGGCTGCAAGGATTGTCGTTCGTCGGCCCGGTCAGCGGTCAGGGCAAGGCACAGTTGCTGGAGTGGGCGGACGCGCTGGTGCTGCCGAGCTATGCGGAAGGACTCCCCTATGCGCTGCTCGAGGCCATGGCGGCTGGCGTGCCCGCGATAGCTGCGCGCGTCGGCGCGATTCCCGAGGTGGTGGCGGACGGTACCAACGGCCTGCTCATCGAGCCGCGCTCGGCGCCGGCTCTGGCCATGGCGATCTGCCGCGTTGCGCACGACCGCGCCGCCCTCGCCCGCATGAGCCAGGCGAGCCGCTCGACCGTCGCGGCGCGCTACTCCATCGACCGGCTGGCCGTGCAACTCGGGCACGTGTACACGCGGCTGTGCGCGCGGCGGATCGACAGGTATGTCGCCGGTGTCTGACGCAGCCCAGATCGCGTCGCGAGAGCTTCCGGCGCGCACGCTCGCCGACCAGGTGCGCTGGCGGCTCAATCGGCTGCGCTGCATGACCCCGGCGGAGGTTCCATTCCGGGTATTCAGAACGATCGCGGCACACCTCGGGTCGTTCCGGCCATTGCGCTCGCACGTGCCCGCCTGCGACCGCGAGCCCCCGAGCGACCGCTGGATTCATGTGCCGGAGGGACTGGATCCGGCGCCGTACGTGGCGGCCGCCGATCGCATCGCCGGCGGCACG